>DATNQO010000243.1:0-17916 GCA_036704005.1 Leptolyngbyaceae cyanobacterium
TAGTGCTTAAAATCACAGCTAATCACTTTTCAAACAACCTCTAAGCTTCTGGCTATAAAATACATCACTCTAGTCTCTAGCCCCTAATCTCTAGTCTCTAGCCTCTTCAATGGTGGTGCTAGAGGTCGTCTTGGTTTTCCACCGCCACCAATGCTATTAGGGCTATTATTATCGACAACTTTTAACTGACTGAACAATTTATTTATGTCATTAAAAAAATCACCTGTGTTTCCCGATAAACTGAAGCCGTAAGCTTGCTTAACTTCTTCCATAACTCCAGATTCCATATTAATATAGTGAGCATCCCAGGCTGAATCATCAACCACATAAGCACCATAATCTTGAAGGGCTTGAAATATCTTTTTACCTGGAATAGTTTTCAGTTTAAGACTTTTTTGTTTGACTTGAGGTGGAATAGCTAATAAGCTTCCTTGTACTAACGCTGGATTCTTACCTTTATATTCCTTAGCTGCGTAATTATCAGCGCGATCGCCTGGATAACGAAAACCTTTTCTATCATTAGAATAGTAAAGATATTTTCTACCCCATAATAAAATCTTCAAAGCATGAGGGATTGGTCTATTATTAATTAATTCACCTTTACGAATAGAGCCACCAATACTAGATAATCCAGAGCCAAAATGCCCTCCTCCTATGCCTTCACTATATAAAGATACATCAGGAAAATATCTCCAACCGTAAATCGGCCCACCTTTAACACATCTGGCTAAGGCATTAACTTGTACAAGTGTTTTCCCATCAGGAAGTAAAAAAGCAGCCGCATTATTCGGTGTATTGTAAGGCTTAGTTGTAGCATCGGGAATAATTAAATTATCAGGAATTGGCAAAGAAATATAAGCTGTCTTATTACCTTGACATCTTTTAGTCCAGCTACCAGGAGTGTAAAGTGGTCGTTTGGGGTCGGTTTTTTTCAGCCTAAAAAAATACTCAACATCAGGTGCAACCCAACCTGCTGGTTTAATATTTGCAGGCACATATTTAGCCTTTGAACCAATTGGTGTATTCCAAATTGAATTCGAGCTAAATGGTTGTAGCCAGGGGTTACGAGTAGTTTGACGCTGAGTTTGTGCTAATACTCCTATGGAAGTTAAGGATAATAAAAAAAATAAAATCAACGAAATAATTTTCTTGTACATAAAAGATTTTGCCAAGTTCCTTAATTGATTAAATCGCAGATGATCAGCAAGTTAATCTTGAAATATCGCCTCCTGAAAAAAGTAGGGTGGGTAATGTCTTACCAACCATGATACTTATATATCAAAATCAAGCAAGTATGAATTTTATATGTTGTTCTACTTAGTTTTAGTTAAGTGTTAAAAACCCTTACACCCTTACATCCCTAAACCCTCACACCCCTAAACCCTCACACCCACCCTCAACAGACAACCTGAGTGGGTAAGTCCTGACTGACTTGCAGCGATCGCACAAAAGATAATCTAAACTCAAGGTGATAACGATTATTCACACAAGCCCTTATGTCTTCCAGTTTGGATTCTTTACCACCTGCACTTGCTAAAATTGTCCAGCGCTTTCAACGTGCTACCGACCAAAAAAGACGTACCGAACAGTTAATTGCTTACGGTAACAAGGTCAAGGATTTCCCAGAAGAGGACAAAATACCGGAAAATAAAGTTCCCGGTTGTGTATCTCAGGTATACATCACTGCTGCACTCAATGATGGTAAGGTTGTATATCATGCTGATTCTGATGCCTTCATCAGTAAGGGAATGGTTGGTCTGCTTATTGAAGGCATGAATGGACTGACTCCGACGGAAATATTGGAATTGACCCCTGATTTTATCCAAGCCACTGGTTTAAACGTCAGCTTGACACCTTCCCGCGCCAATGGATTTTACAACATATTTAAAACCATGCAAAAAAAGGCGCTTGAATGTAAGTTAGAAGCATCGGGCTGATGAGACAAAGTTATGTCTACCAATTTGTTATCTACCTCTGACCCTACTGGATTTGGTGGAGTAGTTAAAGAATTTCTCTGGCAATGGGAAAATCAACCATTACGAGTGGTGTATGAAACCCTTGGTCAAGGTTCACCACTTTTACTATTACCAGCTTTTAGCAGTGTATCTACCCGTTTGGAAATGGCGGAAATGGCTAGGTTATTAGCGCCCCATTTTCAGGTGGTAGCAGTAGACTGGCCGGGGTTTGGCGAATCTTCCCGTCCCAGTTTAGATTACCGACCAGAAATTTATCAACAATTTCTCGCAGATTTTGTTCAAGCTGTTTTTTCTACCCCCATCACTGTGATAGCGGCTGGTCATGCAGCTAGTTACGTATTGCAACTGGCGCAAAAACAGCCGAATGCTTTCTCCAAAGTTATTTTAGTAGCACCCACTTGGCGCGGCCCCTTACCGACAATGGGCGCAAATCAACAGATAGCGGGTATTGTGAGAGGGTTAGTGCGATCGCCTATTGTCGGACAAGTCCTCTACAAACTCAACACCACACCCTCATTCTTAAGTTTTATGTACCGCCGTCACGTTTTCACCGACGCGGATAGACTCACACCCAGTTTTATAGATAAAAAGTGGCAAACAACACAACAACCAGGAGCAAGATATGCTTCGGCTGCTTTTGTCACAGGTAATATCGACGCTGTACACAACCAAGCTGATTTTTTGGCGTTAGTGCAGTCTTTATCTGTACCCCTGATGGTTGTCATTGGTGAAGCAAGTCCACCCAAATCAAGGGAAGAAATGAATGCTGTCGCCGCCTTACCGGGAGTGCAAAGCGTAGTAGTTCCCGGTTCCTTGGGACTGCATGAGGAATACCCAGCCGCTATTTTTTCCGCCATTGAGGATTTCTTATTCTCACCACGTTAGGTGTGGTTGAAGAGGTAGGAGGTAGGAGAAGGTAGACAATGTTTCTTCTACTCCCCTATCTCCCTAAATCAACACTTCCTACTTTCTTCTTCAACCGAGATAAACCAAAACCTAATAAACCTACTAGCCCTAAACTTACCGTGGTTGAGGGTTCAGGCACTTGTTCAACTCGGAAATCAAAACTAAATGTACCAGATTCTAACAGGGGAGTGCGATCGCCATTTGCACTGAGATCAACAAGCTTGAATGTAGCTGAATATGTCCCTGGTGTTGCTGCTTTATCAGTCCAAAATGTAGGTTTAAAGTTAAAGCTATTACCAGAACCAATGGTATAAGTATCGCCTACAGAATCGAAAATATTCCCACCTGTCGCGTCAGCAATATTTAATCCGGTACTAATAGATGTCAATTGTAGACCAATAGTTGCACCATTTAGAGATGATTGCCAACGACCACCAGAACTGTTAAATAAATACTGGTCATCTTCATCTGTAGCTGATGCCAAAGATGTTACAGGCTCTATTTTTAAATTGCTATATTCTGCTTCGGTCGCAGTGCTAATCAAACGTCCAGAAAAAACTCCTTCTCCAGGCATTAATTGCAGAGGTAATTGCCCTGTGTATCTCTCAGGTATTCTGTTATTTGCATTAGTCGAATTAATGCTTAAGTTATCTAAAGTTCCCGAATAACTATAAGTGCCAATACCATGAAAGTGATTAGTTGTGGAATCTTCTTCTCGATGGGCAAATAATAGAGTTAAGCGATTGTAATTAGGGTTTTCTAATCCAGCATATGTACCACTTGTGAAAAATCTTAAACCATCTATCCCAATATAATACTCAGTCTCATCAGCATGATTGTGAGTGTCGTGAGCCTGTGCTGGTGCAATATTGGTAGATAAAACCAGTGGAGTTGCAACCAAAAAACTGGCCAAGACTGAAGTAGATACTTGCCCTAGTTGAGTAATAGAAGGCATAACGCTTTTGTGTGACAGTTATTTAATCTGTGATAATGATTATCATGCTCTTTTGCTGGCTGTCAATGAAGAATTTATTAAGAAATGAGTATGAACTTATTTGTTCAAATGTTAATATTTATGATTATTTCCAAAATATAGTTAATCTATTTATTAATTCGCGCTTGAATTTTTATGGCGATCGCAACGCACCCTACTAGCGTGGCAAGACTAAACTTGTGCATTAGCGAAAAACCTATCATCTTGTTCATCTGCGTTCATCTGCGTTCATCTGCGTTCAATTTTTTCCAAATCTATTGCCACATTTTAGCCTTGCCAGTCCACTACAATATCTTTCAAGAAACACAAGGGTGTAGGGGTGTAGGGGTGTAGGGGAAGAAAAAAAGTGTTTCTTCTATATTTTGTGCTTCGCGTAGTCGCGCCCTTTGGGAGGCTGATATCTTACTGTTAACTGACACACCCAGTCCCTAAAATTCATCATGCAACATAGCAAACCACAGCTCGTCTACCCAGTTGTTCTTAAACCACAAACTCTTAATAAAGTGACCTTCACGACGCATACCCACCCGTTCTAATAACTTAATAGAAGCTATATTTTCCGAGTCGCAGTTAGCGCGTACTCTGTGCAATTTTTGCTGCTTAAATAAATAATTCAATAAACAAGTTACCGCTTCCGTTGCATAGCCTTTACCTTGATGTTGACGCGCTAAAGTAAAGCCAATTTCCGCTTGTTTGCCATCATCAGCTAAAATGCAGAAAGCACAGTCACCAATCATTTCCCCTGTTGATTTAAGTTCAATGGCTAGCTGATACCACTCACCTAAAATACCAGAGGTTAAATTCTGCAAAGATTCGATAAAAGCTGCGGCTTGTGCTTCTGAATAAGGTATATCCCAACTTTGATATTTTGCTATTTCTGGATCAGAGCGATAAGTGGCGAATGCTAGCTGGTCGCTAATTTGAAACTCACGCAGTAACAAGCGTGGTGTTTCCAGCTTAAGAGGAAATGAAGACATAAATTCTAGTAAAAACTAACTAGTAGCGTGACTGGACTAATTTAGGGCATTAGCTAAAAATCTAATACCAATTAATTCAAAAAATCTTGGCAACACATCCATTATCTCATCTGCGTTTATCTGCGTTTATCTGCGTTCAATTTTTTCCCAATCTATTGCCACATTTTAGCCTTGCCGAACAAATTAAAAAACAGAGCAAATAGCATGATTGCCTGTTAAGTGGTTGTGATGTATCAAGCGTAACTGCATTTTCCGTCAACCGTCAACAAATTTTGCAAGTCAAGCCGATAATAGCGATCGCTCGCTACACTGATAAACGAAAAACTTTTACGGTGGTGTGTGGTTTCATCTTCTGGGACTGTGTTTGATAATTTAAAAAAGTAAATCGTCTATGAAGCTACGTCTATATATGCTGATAGGTTTTGTCCTCAGCCTGCTTCTGAGTATATTGCCTATTGCTGGCAATTTTACTTATGCTGCTGCACCTGCAACAGAGGTTGCACCTGTTTCTGGGTTATCCTTGACTCAGGGAGTGCAGAAAACTGTCTTAAATAACGGTTTAACGGTTCTCACCAAAGAAGTACATACTGCACCTGTAGTCAGTGTGCAGGTTTGGTATAGAGTTGGTTCCCGAAATGAGCAGAAGGGAGAAAATGGAATTTCTCATCAGCTTGAGCATTTAATGTTTAAAGGTACTAATGACCGTCCCGTGCAGTTTGGACGGTTATTTAGTGCATTGGGTAGTCAATTTAATGCTTTCACCAGCTACGATGAAACGGCTTACTTCGGGACAGTGCAGAAAGACAAACTCAAAGCACTGTTGACTTTAGAAGCAGACCGCATGGAAAATTCTCTCATTGGTGCAGAACAACTGACCAGTGAAAAAAAGGTGGTAATTTCTGAACTACAAGGGTATGAAAATTCACCTAATTATCGCTTAAGTCGGGCTGTGATGCAAGCTGCTTTCCCCAACCGCGCCTATGGTTTGCCTGTGGGTGGAACTAAAGCCGATGTGGAAAAGTTTACAGTAGAACAGGTGCGGAATTATTATCAAACTTATTACAGCCCAGATAACGCCACCTTGGTAATTACGGGAGATTTTGACACAGCCTCTACTCTCAAAGCTGTTAAGGAAGCGTTTGGCAAATTACCCAAGCGAGGACAGGCGGATAAAGAGACAAGGGAAGTTGGGAATAACCAGACTCCTTCCCCAATGGCAAAAGCGCCAATTGTGCTAAAGCAACCGGGAAGTGTATCCTTATTGGAATCTGTATATCCGCTACCAGATGTCAAACATCCTGATGTACCAGCAATTGATGTCATGGATGCTATTCTCACAGGGGGACGTAGTTCTCGACTTTATCAAGCTTTAGTAGAATCTGGTTTAGCTAGTTCTGTCAGTGGTGGTGCAATAGAATTGATTGAGCCTGGTTGGTATGAGATTAATGCAACGGCTGCTCAAGGGCAAGAGTTAAGCAAAATTAACCAGGTAATCAAAGCCACTTTGTTAGAATTACAACAGAAGCCTGTTTCCCCAGATGAATTAAATCGGGCGAAGACACAACTGCAAGCTTCCTTTGTCTTGGGAAATCAGGACATTACTAGCCAAGCCAGTCAACTGGGATATAACCAAATTATAGCGGGTGATTATCACTATATTGAACAATATTTGGCGGCGATCGCCAAGGTCACACCAGATGATATTCAACGGGTAGCCAAAACCTACCTCAACCCCGCTAAAGAAACCATCGGCTATTTTGAACCAACTCAAGTAGATGGTCAAGCCGACAGCAGTGGCGCGCTTGAAGGTCGCACTGTGGAGAATTTCAACCCTGGTAAGCCTGTAGACCCGGCAGAATTAGCTAAATATTTGCCTCCCGCCACCTCAACAACCAACACCACGAAACAATCTTTACCTCAGCAATTTTCCCTCACCAACGGTTTGCGGGTACTCTTGTTACCCGACCATAGTGTGCCTACGATTAACCTGAGTGGACAAGTTAACGCCGGGAGCGAGTTTGATACCAATCAAAAAGCTGGACTGGCTAATCTGACTGCTGGTAATTTATTGAATGGGACAAAGACGAAAAATGCTCTAGCTTTAGCCCAGGCTTTGGAAGACAGAGGAGCCAGTTTAGGGTTTGCTGCGACTCGTGAAGGTGTCAGCATCGGTGGTCAAGGCTTATCAGCTAACTTACCGATATTAGTCCAGACTTTGGCAGATGTATTACAAAATGCGTCCTTCCCCCAAGAACAGCTAGAACTTACCCGCCAAAGGGCATTGATCAGCCTGAAAGCCCAGTTAGATGATCCTAATAGTCTGGGAAGACGGGTATTTCAGCAAGCAATTTACCCAGAAAACCATCCCTTTTACAGCTTCCCCACAGAGGCGAGTTTAACAAGTATTAGCCGTGAAGATGTGGTTCGTTTCTATCGTCAACATTACCGACCAGACACGACAACCATCGCCATAGTCGGAGATTTTGAACCAGACAAGGTTAAACAATTACTCAACCAATCTTTGGGTAAATGGCAAGCAATTGGTCAACCGCCTACGGTGAAGGTATCTAATGTGTCATTACCTAAAACTTTGACCAGGGTGAATAAGGTAATTCCAGGGAAAGCCGAGGCTGTGACCTATCTGGGTTACAGTGGAATTTCCCGTAAAGACCCGCTTTATTATGCCGCATTAATACTGAATCAGATTTTAGGTGGCGATACCTTATCTAGTCGCTTGGGTACAGAAGTGCGCGATCGCCTGGGTTTGACCTATGGTATATATAGCGGGTTTGCGGCTGGTGTCAACCCTGGCCCCTTCCTCATTCAAATGCAGACAGCACCCACAGATGCAGAGAAAGCGATCGCCAGTACAATAGCTTTACTCAAACAGTTACGCGAACAGGGAGTAACCGAAGCAGAAGTCAACACAGCCAAACGCACAATTACTAACAGCTACCCTGTAGAGTTAGCTAATCCTAGTGAAGTATCTAGCATCATCTTGGATAATTCTGTGTATGGGTTGTCAGCCTCAGAAATCCGAGAATTTCCCCAACGCATACAAGCTGTGACTATGGCTGATGTGCAGCAAGCAATTAAAGACTTGATTAAGCCAGAAAATCTAGTAGTTGTCACCGCCGGGCCTGGAAATATAACACCTAGCGGTGGCTGATTTTCTTGACATTGACCCTTCTGCAAACTTATCCCCGTTTTGGGGAGAGGTTTGCAGAGGGGTTTTTTAGATATGAATGAGTAGTTGAGGTGGATGAATGAGTAGTTGATACCATTTCACGAAATACCTGATACACATGACAAACCTCTAATTCTTTCCCCCTGCTCCCTGCTCCCTGCCCCCCTGCTGCCTGTGTGTATCAATATTAAAGTGAAACGGTATGAGGTGGATGAGGAGCAGAGGAGCAGAGGAAGCAGTATTTCCCCTTTCCCCTTTCCCCCACTCCCTAGTCGCAATGGTTGGCGACGGAATTAACGACGCTCCGGCTTTGGCTCAGGCTGATGTGGGAATTGCCATTGGGACTGGTACTGATGTTGCGATCGCAGCTAGTGACACTACCCTAATATCTGGTGATTTGCAAGGCATTGTTACAGCAATTCAACTCAGTCGCGCCACCATGAATAATATTCGCCAAAACCTGTTCTTCGCCTTCATTTATAACGTTGCAGGTATTCCCATCGCCGCCGGAGTTCTCTTTCCTATCTTCGGTTGGTTACTCAACCCTATCATCGCCGGTGCAGCAATGGCATTTAGTTCAGTTTCTGTCGTCACCAACGCTCTACGTCTGCGTAAATTTCAACCAAAAGTAATTATCTAGGAGTGCCAATGTTCAGTAAAAAGGTAATTCTCGGCAGTATGGTTTGGGGGTTGATGTTTGCTTTGGGTACGAATGCAGCCTTTGCCAATGTCAGCCATGAGTCGCACAAAACCCAGTTTCACAGGATGGAACAACCACTAGCAATTAAAGCTGCGGTTACGGCTGGAGGTTTGATATTAGTTTGTCTAGAAATATGGTGGTTTCTTCTGAGCAAGCCTAAGTCTTGAAAATGCGGAGCGATCGCAAGTAAGCGCAAAATGCAGGTACTCTCGGCGTACAGCGTTTCTCAGAGGAACTTAGTATTTACCTTGTTGCGATCGCTTGCGGCGCGTTTCGGAGGTTGTACGTCTTTTAGATTGTTGAACCTCCAAACGCCACTTAGAGCCAGGTTCGAGGACGGGCAAATACTCATTTACATCGGATTGCTTAGTATATTCATTCCATCCAGACGGAGTTAAGACAATCAGCTTCGGTGTTTCTTTACTATTGCTTGATATGAATTTACAAATGTGGATTTTTTTATCTTGCCAATCTTGCCCCAAGATGAGTTGCCATAATTCCTCCACAAAATCATGTTCTTCTTTACATATCTCATTCCATTCTTCTAATATTTTTTTGTCTTCTTCTTCCTCAGAGAAAACAATGTACGGAGTTATTCTATACAAAAATTTTGCAATAAAAGTAGCAGCGTAGCTTTTTTTTGTTATAATCTCTTCCTTAATTTCTTGTATCTTTTCTATAAACTTTAAATCCTTGCTGTTTAGTTCCTCCCATTTGTTTTCATACCATGCCCAAGCATCTGTATCAATAGCTTTGACAAGTGGATGCTGAGCATTCCATACTTTTATATAGTTGTAGCTAAATTCGTACTCATAATATGAAGATGGTTTAAAATGTACCTTTGTTTCCACACAACTTAAAGTACAACCCCATTGTTCTGGAAATAGACTTGTTATGCCAACAGGAGTTTGTGTCACTTCTTGTGGAGGTTGGTCAGTGAATAAGTAGCTAAGTCTTATATTTCCTTGTTCTGGATTTATACTAAACTTTTTCATTTCCTCCTCAGATAGATATCGTGCTACGACTCTATCAGAAAAGAAAGGAAAATCATCGTCTATCCAACTAATTGTTTCTACTGACTGATCTCTATCTGAATAACCTTTCGATACGTTTATGGAAAAACAGGGAGTATTTATGTTAATTTCGACTCCTTGATATACTAATTTAGTAGAAAATTCATATGTACTTGGCACTAATAATGGAAAAGTTAATGGCTGCATTTTCAACTGTTTGCCATTCACTGCTAACCAATTTAAGATAGTTTCCTTAGAGAAGGGAATAGAGGTGAGCCTGTAATTTAATAAAGCATATAATGACTTATCGTTTTCACGCAAAAAGCCATTAATAATTTCTTTACACTTGTTCTCTACATATTCTAGAGCCTTGTTTCCAAGCTCATTGAATTCAAAGTTGTTTCGGTTAGCCTTCAGTTTACCTGTTAAATTGTATGTTAAATTGATTTCTACTAAACAAAGTCCATCAAAAAAGGAGTCCTCGTAGGTTTCTACATACATTCCTTTCCAACTAAAAAAAAGGTTTTTAAATTTTATTTGCTCACCGTGAACAAGTTCTTTACTGTCATATGAGCTTCTTCTTTCAATTATTTTTTCTTTTAATAATAATTCATTTCCTTCATAATATAGATATGCAAGAGATTTTTCATGATTCAACTCAAAATAAGGCAAATGTATTCGATAATCTCCTAAAATTAAATCTCTTCCTGATTCTTCAATACTTATTTGACCCTGCTGTGTATAAGTATCCCATTTTAATGAACCAAACTTAGATTCTTCCAGTGCCTGTTTATATCCCTCAACAAGGTTCTTGTATTCTATTCCTACAGTTTTCAAAGAGATAACATTTATATCTTCTATAGGAACCCATCCCGGCAGTTTATAGTTAAGTTGTATCTTGGGATCTGATAAATAAGTGGTAAATGTAAATTTGCAGGGAATATGACATAGTATCCCTTGCAGAAAAGATTTTAACTTGTCAACGAATTCTCCTATAGATTCTTCTAGAGTCTGTTCTTTATCTTCCTCATATTCATTTTCTTTAATAACTTGAGCAATAATATCTTTTTTGAGAAGCAATGACACTTCTGTACCTTCAGGTATGTTGTCTTTTCTTAATTCACCAAATAACCCTAAACCCTCTGTTGTAAATTGCCATCCACTCTTTTCCTCATTCCCTGTTATTGAATTACGATGAGTTATAAATTTCACTTTTTTGGCTAGCATAAAGTAGCTCAAAGCACCAATACCAAATTGCCCTGTTATTCCTACCGAAAAACCTTTTTCTTGAGCCTCATGCTCCAATTTTCTTCTACCATATACTTTGCTTATACCACCAACTAAGAGATTATTCTGAATAATCTCTTTACTCATACCAACCCCTTTATCTCTACAAATCAGCCAATAACCTTCTGGATCTTTTTTAATTTCCAAATCAACAGAATATGTCTCAGCTAATCTCTGTGGAGTGTCGTCACGATGACTATTTTTATTGTATAACTCCAGTCGCTCATAAGCTATCCGTTCACGAACTGCGTCGAAAGCATTTTGCAGTAGTTCACGTACTGCATATAATGGGTTGCCATAAAGTTCTGTTCCAGAAAGCAAATCCAAAATCTTTTTCGTCTCTACTCGGAAAGTTCCATTTATATATTCATAATTATCTTTAGGTCTAATATCCCTATCAATCGATATATGTAAATCCCAAAGAGCTTGAATACTCGTTCCTTCAAAAAGTTTATAGCATTCTGTCAGTACACTATCAATTTCATCTGCCACTGTAAGAATAGCATGGTGAATCAGTGCTTTTTTTGGAGAGATAATAAGCTTTATTTGTGGTTGGTCTTTTGCTCTTTCAATGATGGTTTCTTGCTCATCTTCCCACCAATGAATTAATTTGTCAGAACTCATATCATAGTCTTGCCAGATCACATCAGGAATACATACAGGGTCAAATGCCAGACTATTTGCCGTTCGCAAGACTGCCATGAGATACTTCATACGAATCTCAATTGTTTTTTGATTAAAATCTAATTTTCTCCAATGAGGTTTGCCCTCGTCTTTAAGTTCTGACTTCACTTCATCGCAATAGGGACTACTACACAGCAGTATCAAATCTTCTATAAACTGGTTATCTTTATTTTTATCATTAGAATTTTTATAAAATAAGCACTCAGACAGATAATTATTTATCCAATATTTTGTCCAATCAATATGGCACTTTCGACAGTAGTATGTTACTAGACGCTCACATTGTCTTTTAGTTTCTATATCTAGCTCTCCTTTTAATAAAGGTTGCTCAATTTCATTATTTTCATGCTCCAAATGACTCAACCATATCTGAAAATCTTTGATTTCTTCATCAGACAGTGTATAATATTCAGTTGCTTTAGAGGGTAGGTTCTTTTCACCTTTTAGCAAGTAGTTATAATAAAGAGCGACTTTACCCATCTTTGGCGTTAAACAAACATCAAGAAGATAGACTGATAGCAGTAATAACCCCAATTCCCAGGCTGATAATTTGTTTTCATTATTCTCCTGAGACAACAATTCTGGAGAAATAACATCCACCACTCGTTGAGCTACTCTGTCTCCACGCTCAGGGTCATAAAGAGTAAAATTATTTGTTATGATTCGTTCAGTATCTGTTGATGAAAGAAAGGACTGAAGTTTTTCAAAAATTTTAGCTAGCTTGTCTTTGACTAATCTAGATTCATCGGTATTTATTCCCTCCAAAGTCTCGTAAAGTTTTGTCTTCTTATATCCTTCGCTCGTAGGCTGTAAACTATCATTTTTAGATTTCAGATACGATTGCAATTGAGTTGCAATATCTTTTAACTTAGATGAATATTCTCCTTCTTCAAAATCAGGTTGAAGTATTTCACAAAGCTTCAGAAGTTTTTCTATTAATTGTCTCTCCCACAAAAGGTCAACTATCTGTTTAGCCAAGTCATCATTTGCTAAAGACATAAATTGAGGAGTTTCTCCAGAATTAATTCCAATGTCTGTAGCCAGTGTTTCTCGTTTTGGCTCTGAGGTACGTTTGCTTTTTATTAAAAGTTCTTTTAATTGGTTTAATAGTTGTTCTACTGTTTTTGAACTCATATTACTTTCTTACTTTAATTTCTAGCTACTAATACTACTGATACTTAAGTTTAGCTATAATACCTTCTAATTTAGATGAATATTCTCCTCCTTCAAAGTCAGATTGTAGTATTTCACAAAGATTCAGAAGTTTTTCTCTTAACCTTCTCTTCCACAAAAGGTCAACTATCTGTTTAGCCAAGTCATCATCTGCCAGCAACATAAATTGAGGAATTTCTCCGGACTTAATTCCAATATCTGTAGCCAGGATTTCTCGTTTTAGAACTGAGGTACGTTTGCTTTCTATTAAAAGTTTTTTTAGTAGGTTTAATTCAGATTTATCTAGCTCGTTAATGGGACTATTGGGGGAAGTATTTGTGAGCGGAACTCGTCCACTCTCAAGCAATGCAACGGTGTATGAGGCTGCTACATCACACGCATAAGAACGCCATTGTTGTACTTCATATGTTTTTTCATCTTCATCAGCCAAGTCAGAAACACCGCGAATCATAAAGAAACCAGGTCTTTGCACGGCTTGGAATGATGCAGATGCCACGCCTCCTGCTTCCATTTCTACGCCTTTAAGTTTAGGCCAATCTTTGGCATATCCCGCTAATACTTCACCTACTGCAACTGATTTGTCTCCTGATAATATGGGGCCTATATAACTTACTGGCACTCCGTTTTCTGGTCGCGCTGTGGTGATTTTTTGCTGCCACACGTTGTCTCTTAAGTTTTGAGATGCCCCCAGAAGCCTCTGATCTGCACGGTGAACTTCGTAGCGCACCTGGTGTCCATCAGAAGTTGTCTTTTGTGACTCATAGTCTACAATTTGGTCTGATACAAGAACATCACCAAGCTTTACACCTGCGTTGGCAAATCCACCCGCAATTCCTACAAGCAGTACATAATCTGGTTGCCACCGACGAATTGCATCACTTGTGGCATTTGCTGCTGGAACTCGCCCCATACCAGAAAGCGTTACTACTATACGATAAGTGCCTGTTGTACCATCAGCAAAGATAACAGGTAGATTTGATAAGTAATAAGTGCGAATATCATCGTGAAATGGTGATGATTCCTGAACTTTGGGAAGCTTATTTAATACTGCATCAAGCTCTTCTTTCAGGGGTGTAATTATTAAAAAATTGATTTTATTTTCAGTCATAGATTGCAGTTTTTATGGTTAAGTTTGTGTAGAGATTAAACAAGAACAGCAAATCAGAAGATTCTTAACTTTTACGTAAACTTGCAAAAATATCGTAGTAAAAATTAGTAACCCAAATGTGTTAATCAAGTAAAGCTTGGCAGCTATTTATTATTGGCCAAGTCTGCATAAATGAAAATCTCTATACCTAAGATTAGTAGAAGTACAAACTCTAGCAGAGCAAGGATATAAATAGCGGATGGAGGCTGTGGTACTAAAAACCAGAAAGCTAACAACGCAACTACACCTGATATTACAAAAGTAATCAAATTAACAATTAACTGCTCTATTTTGCGTTGTCTGCGACGTTTATCACTTCGGTGTTCTATTTCCCAGCCAAAGATAGATTCAAGTTCTGAGTGTCCAGTCTCCTGTTGAATTTTTTTAACTAAAGTCAAGCGAATGTATCTGCCAATAGCTGAGATTTTTTCGTCATTAACAACATAAGTCCAGCCTAGAATGATACAAACCCAAGGAATAACAAGGAAGGCATAGTAATTAGATTTACTTGAAACTGCAAAAGAAATAACGCCACCAAATAATCCAAGTGTTACGTAAAGTAGATTATCACGGAAGCCAATTCGTTTTATTTGTTCATCTTTAAGTTTGTCATACTCTTGAAGATAAATATCAAGAATTTTTTGATTATCACTCATAACTCTTAACTGGCTTATTAAATTGTTGTGTCAAGTAGCTTTATGTTAGCTTATCTCAGTTTTTTAACTATCCTTCTAAGAACCTGTCACGAAACTAGCATCTGGTGGATTGAGCCATTGTGAAAAAGCTTGAACACCACCTGTTTTCAACACATTAATCATCTGTTCTGTTGATTACGAAATTCTTATTCTTATCATTGTCATCAACAGAAATTAAAATATGAATTGAATAACGTATGACTTGAAGTTTAAACTCTTGTTTCTGTAAACAATAACTTCCTAATAAGTTGTATTTACTTTCTGGTAATTCTACTGTCAGCCTTTTGATAGGCTCTGTTAATACTTTTATTAGCATGACACACATGAAATTCATGTAGTAATAAATATCATTGTTGCATAATTTGTTATTGAAAATGCCTTTCTAGAAAGTAAAAGAGTAATAAATCTACCTTTAGATAGATTAATAAACCAAAAAGTTTTTTCTTGGATAATTTTTATTATGCTGTCAAGGAATCAAGGTTTAGGGTAGTCAAAGCCTTATGAAAGCTTGCCTGCAAACTGGATTTATCCCTTCTCCTGCAACCTCTTGACAAATGTGCAATGACTCTTACCTCTCACAAGTGCCAACCGGGAGATGAGGGAGTAGGGGAAGCAGAAGAGAAAAACTAATGACTAATGACAACTGACAAATTTGCGATTAAAAAAACTGCCAAAATGGCAACTCAAATCAGTATGACTCAGTTACCTTTATTAAAGATAAACGACTTCCAAGGTGTTGTTATCAGGGGCTACTAATAGAAATTAAAAAATCAAAAATCAAAAAATATGACATTTGCTGCAACAGGAATCTCAATTTGTACAGGCGTTGTCACTAACCTGCACATTGCCCCTCCAAATAAGAGATAACGCCTCTACATATTCCTGAACACTACAGTAGCAAATGTCAGAGTGGGAGATAAAAGCGATTGGTATGCTTTCTCCCACTTTTTTTTGCGCTGTCAACTGTCAACTGTCAACTGTCCCCTAACTCCGATTATCTATCTGTGCGCGTTGTAAACTGCCGGAAAAGTCTACGTAAACACTTTTCCATTCGGTGAAGACATCTAAGGCTGTGGTTCCGGCTTCGCGGTGTCCGTTACCTGTTTGTTTGACACCGCCGAAGGGTAAGTGTACTTCTGCGCCAATGGTGGGGCCGTTGATGTAGGTGATGCCGGCTTCGATGTCGCGCATAGCGGCGAAGGCGCGGTTGATATCGCGGGTGTAAATTGAGGAGGAGAGACCGTATTTAGTATCGTTGAGGATGGCGATCGCTTCCTCAAAGGTGCTAACCTCAATCAATGCCACTACTGGCCCGAATATCTCTTCACGGGCGACTCGCATATCCGGTGTAACTTTATCTAAAATCGTGGGTTGAAAGAAGTAACCTTGTGCTAATTGTCCATCGGCGGCAATTTCCCCACCAATTAAAATCTTAGCTCCTTCCTCACGGGCAATATTCATATATTCATGCACCCGTTGCAACTGACGATTATTGATGATCGGCCCGATATCTGTGTTAGCTTCTGTACCAGCACCCAAGCGTAGTTGGCTGGTACGTTCCAGCAGCATGGCTGTAAATTTTTCTTTGATGTCACGGTGCAAAATCAAGCGGCTGGTAGCGGTACATCTTTGTCCGGTTGTACCGAAAGCTCCCCACAGTGCGCCATCCAGCGCTAGTTCTAAATCTGCATCTTCCATCACCACTTGGGCATTTTTCCCGCCCATCTCCAAACAGACGCGCTTGTGTGTCCTACCACAAGTCGCGCCAACATAAGCCCCTGTTTCAGATGAACCAGTAAACGATACCAAATCAATATCTGGATGTTCAACTAAAGCCTTCCCTGCTTCTTCCCCGACTCCATGCACTAAGTTAATTACTCCTGGTGGTAAACCTGCGGCGGCGAAAATCTCAATTAATTTAGTTGCACAGGCGGGGGTATCTTCGGCTGGTTTGAGGATAACTGTATTACCACAAACTAAAGCCGGCATAGCTTTCCAGCAAGGAATAGCCACGGGGAAGTTCCAAGGAGTAATTAAAGCACAGACTCCGATGGGCATTCGCACAGTCATAGCGAATTTGTTGGGCATTTCCGAGGGGGTGGTTTGCCCAAACAGTCGCCGCCCTTCACCCGCGCTGTAAAAGGCACAGTCAATACCTTCTTGCACATCACCCCTAGCTTCGGCGAGAGGTTTGCCCATTTCCCGGCTGATTAATTGGGCGAGTTCTTCTTTATGCTGGAGTAATAATTCGCCCACGCGAAAGATATACTCGGCTCTAGCTGGGGCGGGAACTTTGCGCCAACTCTTATAAGCTTGACGGGCGGCGGCTACAGCTCTATCTACATCGTCAAATTGGGAACGAGGAAAAGTTGCAACGACTTCGTGCTTGTTCGCAGGGTTGTGACTATTGAGGACAGTTTCGGCGGTGGCGTTCAACCATTCACCGTTGATATAATTTTGGCAGTTTAAAGAAGTCATATTAATTAAAAATCTTGGTAATTGGTAATTGGTAATTGGTAATTGGTAATTAGTAAAAAACAACTATTGTACGTAATTAGGCGAACTTGATATTACTCAGCACTGAACAGTCAACTGTCAACTGTCAACTGTCAACTGTTACTAATTTAAGGTACTAATGCCAAAACTCCCACTGGCGAACCTGAACCACCGCGTAGTCTGAGGATAGCGATCGCTAAATTACTCCCTTTTGCTGGTAATTGATCCAGGTTCGTCAAATTTTCTAACACTATACCTTGTTGTGCCAATACTAAGCGGTTAGTGGTGAAGCTGGTATCTTGTCCTGAATCTACACCGTGAGTATCAATTCCTACACCTGCAATTCGCCGTTCATTTAGTAAAAACTGTGTTGCATCACTTCCAAAACCAGGAAAGTGCATAATTCCTTGAGCATCTTGGTTGAGAAAAGCGTTTTTATCAGACCACTTATTTGCCCAACCCGTATGTAGTAAGACTACATCACCGATAGAAATTTCACCTTGTTGTGCTTCCCAAGCGAGGATATCATCAACGGTGAGGGTATAACCCTCTTCTGTCAGTTTCCGGAATAAGCAAGTAGTTCAGGAGCTACATCATCCAGAAGCATAATAGGGTTTAAATTGATTCATTGCTGCAATTAAATGATTGAATCCCAATAACAAATGTGAATTAGGGAAAATA
>DATNQO010000244.1:0-178624 GCA_036704005.1 Leptolyngbyaceae cyanobacterium
CCAAATAAGAAATTACCGATGGGGCCAAAGCGGGAGGCGTAGTGTAAATACAGCATTCCACTACGGTCTTGAATTTTCAAATCAGAACCAAATTGATAACCAGCATCACCACGACCAATTAATAGACCTTCGAGTTTGGCGGGTTGTCCACGTAATGGGCTGGCGTAGGGGTCTGACATGAGGGTGAGAACGTCGGTGGCTGGGGCTTGTTGATAGTTGGGGAACATCACCAAGGCTTTGATGATCATTCCTACCCCTATACCAATGAATGGCGCAGCAATAGACCAAGGCGAGTTACTTGCCCAAAGGATGGTAGCGACAACTAAGCCTGCTAATAAACCGATGGTTTCTGCCCCATACAGCACCACATCTAGTAAAAAGTTACCGTAAAGTTTACTCTTACTCAAGCTTTTCCCTTCGCCAATGACTCGTCCCATGTCAAACTCAGTCGGTAAACCCAGCTGTTCGGCGTAGGTGCTGAGGGCGCGGACTCGTTTACCTGTCAAGGGATGAGTAGAATTTAATTCCATCCACCAACCCCAAGGGTTAAACATATCCCACAAAAAGACGCGACCAATTTTTTGGGTATCTGAGGCTATGCGGTAAGCTGTACCTGTGGATGCGGCGGCTTTCGGGTCATAAATACCTAAAGCGCGTGTTCCTTCAATTAAGCGACTGGGTTCTTGTGACCGTGAACCTTCTTCTAAAATCCCATATGCAATTTTGACTAAGGCGCGGGATAAGCCATTGGGGTTTCCTGTACTTTCTGCGGCAAAGTGGTCAGCAAAGTATTCTCTAGTACGGGAGAGATACAGGAGTAGGTAAGTACCCAGGATGTAGAAAATGTAAGCCACCAAGGCGGCTGTTTGCATTGCATCTTTGATTTTGCTATCACCGCCGCCACGACCCAATCTTCTGGCTGTGCTGTAAATTAAGTAGCAAATTTGCACTAGGGTAGAGGCTATCGTCATGACAGCAAAGTCCCAATGGACGATGTGTCCTAGTTCATGGGCGTAGACGGTAGCAACTTCATCGTCATCTAGGTAGGTGAATAGTCCCTGACTGACGACTAAGCGGGCGCTGTTGGGCAAGGAACCGTAGGTAAAAGCTGTGGGGTTTTGGTCGTTAATGATGCCCAGGCGGGGAATTTTCAGGTTTTTTTGCTCGCAGACCTGACGAATAACTCTGGCTGTCTCTGGACTATAGTTTTCTACTTCGGCTAACTCTACCCAGCGAGTTTGATAAAGCCAACTTTGGGTTAAGTCCATGAGGAAGGGAGACAGGAAGAAGGCGAGGATATTAAAAGCTAGGGTAATACCAATTGCGATCGCCAGCCCTTGTAATGGATCGTCACTACCTAAAATAAATACTAAGCTCAAACCTAAAGCCAACACCATGCCAAATAGCAAGGTCATGGTGACACCAGAGGCTAATACCAAACTACCACCAACACCACCCATCGCTAATTTCACCCCAGCCGTAGCCGCACGTCCAGCTTTTTGGATGGCGCTAGACTGACTATTGGGATTTTGGGGTAAGGTTTGCCTAGCTGTTTCTGCCCAACTGCGTACTTCTGGGTTTTGGCTCATCATTAGCTTTTGACACATGATCGCAGCTTTTTCTGGTTCGCCTGCACCTTGATACGCTTTCATCAGCCACATTTGTGCAGAAAGATAATCTGAGGAATTTTGATCTGCACAATTGCGACAGAACTGTTCTAGTAGTTGAACTGCTTCTTGATAACGCCCTGCTTGAAAGGCATCCAATCCGGCTTGCAATGACATAGAATCTCCTTAATTAAGGAGTAATATTTGATCCATGAATACTCAATGGATACAATCTTTGTCATCCTGGTTTCGGAAAAATTTAAAATACTCTATTTTTGTTTCTTTTTTTTCAGTATATTCTTGGCTGTATTTATCTCAAAACTTGAGTTTTGCATAATTTTACCAAAAGTCTGGGTCTAAAGCCTCTCCCTTCTAGGGCGACTTTTCTTCCTTTAGTCTATCGATCCAGTCTTCAATCATTTGAGTCATTGTCTTGCGCTTCTGTTTGGCAATCCTTCTTAATTTTTCAAGTCTTTCGGGGTCAACCCGCACACTTAATCTTTCTTTCATCGTGCTATCCGTTGGCTACCCGTTTATGGTATCATGGATGATATGAAAACACTGAAGTTCAAGCTATACGCACACAAACGGAATAGACACCTCAAACGCACAATTAACGCTGCTGGGGTGATTTATAACCATTGCATTGCCCTACATAAGCGGTACTACCGAATGTTTGGCAAACATTTAAATTGTGCAAAACTTGGCTAACGCCACGCTACGCGAACAGTCTCACATCGCCAAGTTAAGAAAGCGTAATTCTTTCTGGCAGTTGGTTGGTTCTCAGGCAGTACAAGATATTTGTCAACGGATCGAGAAAGCCTACCAATTATTCTTTAAGCACAATAAAAAAGGAGTTAGACCACCGGGATTTAAGAAGGTAAAGAAATACAAATCCTTCACCCTCAAGCAAGCAGGTTATAAGTTTTTAGGTGGCAATAGAGTAAAAATTGGTAGTCGAATTTATCAATTTTGGAAGTCTAGAGAGATTGACGGAACCGTTAAGACTTTAACCATCAAGCGCACCCCATTGGGTGAATTGTTTATGGTTTTGGTTGTTGATGATGGTACAGACGCGATTAATCGCGTCTGTACAAAAGTTGAAGTTAAGACAGGTAAAATTGCTGGCTTCGACTTTGGTTTGAAAACATTTCTCATTTGCTCAGATGGTGCAAAGATTGAATCTCCCCAATTCTTCAAGCAGTCTCTGAGTGCTATTAAAAAAGCAAGTAAGCGACACTCTAAAAAGCTAAAAGGCTCATCCAACAGAGAACGAGCAAGGAAGAATCTAGTACGCAAATATGAGGATATTTCTAATTGTCGGCGTGATTGGTTCTGGAAGCTAGCCCAGAAGCTCACAGATAAGTTTGATGTCCTCTGCTTTGAGACTTTAAATCTCAAGGGAATGCAGCGTCTTTGGGGTAGAAAAATATCAGACTTGGCCTTTGGTGAGTTTCTAAAAATCCTAGAATGGGTTGCCAAAAAGAAACATAAACAAGTGGTGTTTGTAGATCAGTGGTATCCATCGACTAAAACCTGTTCTTGTTGTGGTCATGTTCTAGAAAGTATAGATTTATCTATTAGACAGTGGCGTTGTCCATCATGCAATTCAGTCAATGGACGTGATGAAAACGCCGCCAGGAATATTCAAATGGTTGGGGCATCAACCATTGGGTTAGGTGATGTAAGACTGGCTCTGCCTGCAATTGCTGTTTGACCCCAGAATCCTCACCCTTCAAGGGTGGGGAGTATGTCAAAAAAGTTGACGTTTACTCAGAGGAGTGGGACGGAAAATATTGAGTTTGAACCCAAGGAAACCATCGCCTTTACAGGTACTCGCCACCGTAAAGGACAAAATTTAGCAGTGAAGACAGTCACAAGCAACGGGGAAAGACCAACTGTCACTGTCACCTTTGATTCTCCCGTACTGCCTGGGCAAACCGTGACAATTGGCTTGCGACCTGATAGTAATCCTTTCTATGATGGGGTATATTTATTTGATGTAACTGCTTTTCCATCTGGAAAGCAAACTGCCGGGCAATCTCTCGGCGTTGGTCGATTACAGTTCTATTCAGACACGACCACAGAAAACTAATGTCATCAGGAGCATCGAAATTTATTCGGCACACCATTTGCTATTTTTATTTTTGAGGACAAGAGAAATCTTGTCCTTTATTTTTAGGAAGGTTTTTGTAGTCACAATCACATTTTTTTGAGCGTTATCACTAATTTTTCATATCCTCTTGTATTTTTTCTTAATCTGTGCAAATCTGATACTTGTATAATACGGTAAGTCTATAGATTTAATGTATTATATAGATACTCTAAGAGGAGTGTTTCTAAATTTTATCCTTCATAAATTGTGAAAAAATGTCTACCAATAACATAATTTAATCGACAATTACAAGATAGAGATGCTCACTTTTTTAGTAAGCCAATGATATTCCTACATGAGTAGACTTACTCAAGGCTGAAAAGCGAAAATTATTGGTAATTACTACTAGTGGTTTAAAAATAGAAAAGCAATCGAATGTGAAAGCCAAAGAAAAGAGAATTTTTGTTTAAGAAAGCAGGATCAATCTTTATTTGACGGGATACTGAAAAGTTAAATATATATATTGCATAAGTAACTAGATAGATACATTTTTAAGATTAAAAAATTACATAAAAGCTCATATATTTGTAGTACAGGAGATGGCGATTATGTTTTTTGGATACATTGAAAGAGAGTTATTCTGGATGGGAACTGCTGCAAATTGGCAAAATACAGAATTACCAAAAAACTTACAGTTACACATCGATAAAGGACAAGGGAAACCAGATATTTGGGAATGCCACTGTGAAGAGATACAGGAAGCAGTTAAGAAACAAAGTGAGAAAAAGCTGAAATAGAAAGCTTTGTTAATTGCGAATAGTAAATTGCGTAATTGGTATTAGGGCGCATCATAATGAACTCCCAAGAGCAAACAGCTCTGACTACTGGCAACCAAAGCTTGAGTAAGCGTAGTACAGTTTTAATATTAGCGATCGCCTGTGGATTAGCGATCGCTAATGTTTACTACAACCAACCACTACTAGGACACATCGGACGTAGCTTAGAAATTCCCGTCAAACAAGTAGGATTTATTCCTTTTTTGACTCAAATTGGCTATGCAACAGGCTTACTTTTGCTAGTTCCTTTAGGCGATAGAATGGAACGCCGCAATTTAATTACTACCATGCTAGGTTTGCTGTCCTGCGCTTTAGTAGCCGAAGCTGTATCTCCCAATTTAATTTGGTTATCTATAGCTAGCTTTGCATTAGGTTTTTGTAGCATTGTGGCGCATTTAGTGTTGCCCTTAGTTGCATACATGACAGCCCCGGCAGAGAGGGGGAAAGTGATTGGCACATTAGTTAGTGGCATGATTCTGAGTGTGCTGTTAGCGAGGACTGTTAGTGGTGCAATTGGCGAACATTTTGGTTGGCGGACTGTGTATGCGATCGCCGCAGGTTTGATGTTAATCTTAGCTTTAATAGTGAGAAAACAGATACCCGTAAATAAACCAGTATCTACACTCTCATATCAGCAACTAATGGCGAGTCTTGGAGATTTATTTCGCCAACAACCTGTATTGCGAGAAGCTGCATTTAATATTGCTCTCATATTTGCCGCCTTTAATATCTTTTGGGCTAGTTTAATTTTTCTGTTAGAGTCACCTATTTATAATTTCAACGCTCAAGTTGCTGGTCTGTTTGGTTTAGCTGGTATTATGGGTGCTATTACCACCCCAATTGTCGGCAGATTAACAGACGATCGGGGGCCAAGGATGTTAGTAGGAATAGCTGTGTCCCTTTGTTTATCGGCGTTTGTCATCCTTTGGTTAGCAGGAACTCATTTGATGGGTTTAGTAGTAGGAGTGATAATTCTAGACTTGGGGATGCACACTGGCTATATCTCCAACCAAATTCGCGTATATAACTTAGTTCCCAATGCCGAAAGCCGTTTAAACACGGTTTACATGGTCATTAATTACAGTGGCGGCGCACTAGGTTCTTTTATGGGTACTTATGTTTGGGGTTTATGGCATTGGAACGGTGTTTGTGCGTTGGGATTGGGCTTACTAATTATCGCTGCACTAATTCACTTTCATAAACGCCACACAAAACTCAGCCAAAACTCTTAAATCACCAATTACTAATTTCTTTCACCTAGCAAGAGAAGGAATCAATACCAATGACACACTTATTTGAACCATTGAGGATTCGTGAAGTAACTTTTCGCAACCGCATCGCCGTGTCACCGATGTGTCAATATTCTAGTACCAATGGCTTTGCCAATGATTGGCATTTGGTTCATTTAGCTTCTCGTGCTGTGGGTGGGGCGGGTTTAGTCATCACAGAGGCGGCGGCTGTGGAACCGCGCGGGCGTATTAGTCCCCAAGATTTGGGAATCTGGTCAGATGCACATATAGAAGCTTTGGCGAGAACTGTCGGCTTGATTCATAACTTTGGTGCGGTAGCGGGTATTCAGTTAGCCCATGCAGGGAGAAAAGCTAGCACCGCCAAACCTAGTAAGGGGGGAAAAGCCCTGGATGAGTCTCAGGAGGGTTGGCGACCTGTAGTTTCTAGTAGTGCGATCGCCTTTAGTAAAGAAAGCCCAGTACCCGAAGCCCTGAGTATCGAAGGTATCCAGCAAGTTGTGCAAGCCTTCGTAGAAGCCGCCAAGCGATCGCTACAAGCTGGTTTCAAAGTCATAGAAATTCATGCAGCCCACGGCTACTTATTACATCAGTTTCTCTCACCCCTAGTTAACCAACGTCAAGATGATTACGGCGGTAGTTTTGAAAACCGTACCCGTATCCTACGAGAAGTCGTTGAGGGAGTGCGTGAAGTGTGGCCTGAGTCTTATCCCTTATTTGTGCGCCTCTCTGCTACCGACTGGGTAGATAAAGGATGGGATATTGAACAAAGTATTGCCATCAGCGACAAACTCAAATCATTAGGCGTAGATTTAATTGATTGTTCTTCCGGTGGGGCGATACCGGGTATTAATATACCTGTGAAACCTGGATACCAAACGCAGTTTGCTGAACGCATTCGTCAAGAAGCTAATATTGCTACAGGTGCAGTAGGTTTAATTACTACCCCGGAACAGGCTGACCAAATTATTCGTAATGGCGTAGCTGATATAGTTCTGTTAGGGCGCGAACTTCTCCGCAATCCCTACTGGCCTCATTTAGCAGCCAAACAATTAGGACATGAGAAACACTGGCCAGTTCAGTATGATAGGGCTTGGTTGTAATTGGTAATTGGTAATTGGTAATTGGTAATTGGTAATTATGAGTCCTGAGTGCTGATTCAGGATACTCAGAACTCAGCACTCATGACTTAGCACTTACGAATATGCTTCCATTGGTAGACAAGAACAGACAAAATTCCTATCCCCAAAAGCTGCATCAATTCTGCCGACACTCGGCCAGAATTTATACTCCCTTGTCCAAGGTGCTGGGTAGGCGGCTTGTTCACGAGAATAAGGATGATGCCATTCAGCGCACAGGAGGCTTTCAACAGTGTGGGGTGCGTTTTTCAAGGCATTATCTTGAATATCTACCTTACCTGCTTCAATGTCGGCGATTTCTTGACGAATAGCCATCAGGGCATCACAGAAACGGTCTAATTCGGCTTTAGATTCGCTTTCTGTGGGTTCCACCATGATTGTACCCGCCACAGGCCAGGAGACAGTCGGGGCATGGAAACCGTAGTCCATGAGACGCTTTGCGATATCATCAATTTCGATGTTGGCAGATTTTTTGAGCGATCGCAAATCTAAAATACACTCATGGGCGACCAAACCATTCTGCCCTTTGTATAACACCGGATAGTAAGATGCCAATTTCTTAGCGATGTAATTAGCATTGAGAATTGCCACCTTAGTAGCTTGGGTTAAGCCATCCGCCCCCATCATGGCAATATACATCCAAGAAATCACTAGAATACTAGCACTTCCCCAAGGCGCAGCTGCGATCGCCCCAAGATTTTGGGAATCTTCCCCAGTCACGCCAGTTCGCTCAACGGAGGGAACCTCCGCACGCGACTGGCTCCCCAACACCGGATGTCCAGGTAAAAACGGTACAAGATGGGAAGCCACACCAATTGGCCCCATACCAGGGCCGCCGCCACCGTGAGGAATACAGAAAGTTTTGTGCAAATTCAAGTGACAAACATCCGCGCCAATATCCCCTGGACGGCAAATACCCACTTGGGCATTCATATTTGCCCCATCCATGTAAACTTGACCGCCGTGGCTGTGAATAACCGCACAAATTTCTTGAATTGCTTCCTCAAACACACCGTGAGTTGAGGGATAAGTCACCATCAACGCCCCAAGTTCATGGCTGTGTTTTTCCGCCTTAGCTTTGAGGTCATCAACATCAATATTACCTTCGCTATCACAGGCAACAGCCACAACCTTCATCCCACACATCACCGCACTCGCTGGGTTTGTCCCATGTGCGGAAGTGGGAATTAAACATACATTGCGGTGTCCTTCTCCCCGACTTTCGTGATACTGACGAATTACCAACAGCCCCGCATATTCCCCTTGAGAACCCGCATTAGGTTGTAGCGAAATACCAGCAAAGCCAGTAATTTCCGCCAGCCAAGCTTCAAGTTGTTGGAACAGAATTTGATAACCCCGCGTTTGGGTAGGTGGTGCAAAAGGATGTATTCTGCCAAATTCTTCCCAACTTACGGGAATCATTTCCGATGTAGCGTTTAACTTCATCGTACAAGAACCCAAGGGAATCATCGATGTAGTTAAAGACAAATCTTTAGTTTCCAGCTTGTGCAGATAGCGCAGTAACTCCGTTTCCGAGTGATAGCGGTTGAATACGGGATGCGTCAGGTAACTGCTTTGACGGCTAAAGCGTTCATCTTTTAAAGATGATTGCTGAATTATCCAGTCAAACTCTTGTACATTTAAAACAAATGGCAACTCATCCGTTCCCGCAAATATCCGGCAAATATCCTTAACATCTTCAACTGTTGTAGTTTCATCTAAGGATATTCCCACCGTCGATGTATCAACAATCCTCAGATTAATTCGGTAAGCTTCAGCCGCTTCTAGAATTTCTTGGAGAGGTTTTTCCCCCAACTTCACCTGCAATGTATCAAAGAAAGATTGGGAAGTAACTGTATAACCTAGTCGCTGCAACCACTCTCCTAAAACCAGAGTCAGGTGATGTATCCTCTCGGCAATTTGCTTGAGTCCCTCTGGCCCGTGATATACAGCGTATATACTCGCCATCACCGCCAGTAATACCTGGGCTGTACAAATATTACTAGTAGCTTTTTCGCGGCGAATGTGTTGTTCACGAGTTTGCAAAGCTAGACGCAGTGCTGTTTTACCGTTGACATCCTTGGATACGCCGACAATACGCCCTGGAACTTGCCGCTTGTATTCTTCCTTGGTAGCAAAGTATGCCGCATGAGGCCCACCAAAACCCAAGGGAATACCGAAGCGCTGCGTACTACCCACAGCAATATCAGCACCAAATTCACCGGGAGGAGTGAGTAAAGTTAAGCTTAAGGGGTCTGCGGCTACTGTTACCAATGCCCCTTGGGCGTGGGCTTGTTCGATGAAAGCCCGGTAGTCGTAGACTGTGCCATCAGTGGCGGGGTATTGTAAGACAGCGCCGAAAATTGGTTGAGCAAAATCAAACCTCTGATGATCCCCGATAATAATTTCAATCCCCAAGGGTTTAGCCCTGGTTTGTAAAACGTCAATCGTTTGGGGATGACAAGCATGAGAAACAAAGTAAGCATTTGCCTTATTTTTGCTTACCCCGTAACTCATACTCATAGCTTCGGCGGCGGCTGTCGCTTCATCGAGTAGGGAAGCATTAGCAATTTCCAACCCCGTTAAGTCGATAATCATGGTTTGGAAATTTAGCAGCGCTTCTAGCCGCCCTTGGGCAATTTCTGGTTGATAGGGAGTATAGGCTGTGTACCACCCTGGATTTTCCAAAATATTACGCCCAATCACTGGCGGGGTGATGGTATCGTAATATCCCATACCAATGTATGAGCGAAATACCTGATTTTTCGAGGCAATTTGTTTTAACTTTGCCAGTGCCGCATACTCAGTTTGCGCCTCTGGCAACTGTAGCTTTTTATCCAGCCGAATTACTGACGGTACTGTTTTATTAATCAGGTCATCTAGACTAGAAAATCCCAATACATCAAGCATTTGTTGAATATCTGCCGATGACGGGCCTATATGTCTTTGTATAAAAGTATTTAAAACTTGTTTCCCGTGATCTAGCTGTTGGCGTTGGTCTTCATTAACACGACCTTCATCGCTAGACCGAGGAATAGGGGCATACGATACCACTAAATTAAACTCCAGAAGTAACTATTTCATATTTTGCAACAAATACCCAGAGAACGTAGGGGTAATTTGTCAACTTTCAATAAACAAGGCAGGAGGCAGTTGACAGTGGACAGTTGACAGTTGTCAGTTGACAGTTGTCAGTTGACAGTTGACAGGTTATAGGTGACAAAGCAAAGACTTCTTCCTTTCCCCCTTCCCCAGTCCCCAGCCCCCAGTCCCCAGTCCCCTACTACTCGCCTTCTACCTCAGCACGATATTCATCTGCCGTTAAAGCGTCATTTACCTCATCAGGGTCATTGACACGTACTTTTAAGAACCATCCTTCACCGTAGGGATCATCGGCAACTGCTTCGGGAGATTCAATCAAAATGTCATTCCGTTCTATGACTGTGCCGGTTACTGGTGCATTTAAATCTTCCACAGCTTTGACTGATTCAATTGAACCAAAAGTATCTCCTTTAGTCAGTAAGTCACCAATTTCTGGCAATTCTAAAAACACTACATCACCCAACTGATCAACAGCAAATTCTGTAATGCCAATAGTAGCAATTTCACCATCTAGCCTCACATACTCATGAGTATCCAAATATCGCAAATCTTGAGGGTATTCAAACGACGACATCTCTTTTCCTCTTTAATCTCAAACAATTAGCGTCCCAAAGGTAATTACAGCAGGGAACAGGTGATAGGGGACAGGTGAGTCCAGTCCTGTAGGCGGGTTTCCCGCCGTAGGGAACTGGCGAACCCGGAGGGTGACAGGGTGAAAATTCTGTTTCTATATAAGTTTTTACAGAAAATTTGTACTTCATTCACCTGCAATCTGCCGTAAGACCATATTGAAATAATCACCATACCGTGATTGAGTATCTTACAACACATTGAGTAGGTCAACAGTTAACAGTCAACTATTCCCTATATAGCAGTTGCTACATAGGTTAGGGTATGGAAGATCATCAAATTTTGATAGCCAGCAGCTTCAGCACTTCCTGTCCCCTGTCCCCTATCATCTGTTACTTGAACGATAAAAGGGACGTTTAACTACAACTGCTGGGTATGCTTTACCTCGTATCTCTACTTCTAGCTGTTGACCAACTTTCGCTAGTTTGGCTCCGACGTAGGCTAAAGCAATGGGAGAACCAAGCGTGGGGGATAAAGTCCCACTTGTAACTTCGCCTACTACTTTACCCTCTGACAGGACTTGGTAGCCGTGGCGGGCAATGTTCCTTCCTTGAGTTTGTAAACCTATGAGTCGGCGCTTTACTCCTGTGGCTTTTTGTTGTTCTAAAACTGACCGCCCGATAAAATCACCTTTGGTATCTAAATGAACTAGCCACCCTAAACCAGCTTCTAGGGGGGTGGTGGTATCGTCGATGTCTTGTCCATAAAGTGCCATCGCTGCTTCTAGCCTTAAGGTGTCTCTTGCACCTAAGCCGCAAGGAATGACACCAGCATCGTATAAATTACGCCACAATTCTACGCCCACTTCTGGGTCTACTAGAACTTCAAACCCATCCTCCCCGGTATAACCTGTGCGGGCGATAAAAGCAGGTTTATCTAGTATTGTTGTCTCTAGATGACCAAAGGCTTTAATTGGTTGTAAGTCTTCTTTGACCAAGGGTTGGAGATAGTCTATAGCTTTTGGCCCTTGGAGGGCAATTAAAACTTTTGTTGCGGAAAGGTCTTGGAATTGCACCTGATTTTGGTCTAGGTGTTGCAATATCCATGCTTTGTCTTTATTGGTGGTGGCTGCGTTAACGATAATAAACGCCTGTTGTGTGCCTGTGCTGTCTTCGCCTTGGTAGTAGATGATAATATCGTCAATGATTCCCCCTTGCGGATTTAACAACACTGTGTATTGGGCTTGACCTGGTTGCAACCGACTCAAGTCTGAAGGTACTAAAGCCTGTAGTTGAGAAATGAGGTTTTTACCTTGGAGGGTAAATTTGCCCATGTGAGAAATGTCAAACATCCCCGCAGCAGTTCTCACGGCTTCATGTTCGCGGGTAATACCGCTAAATTGTACCGGCATTTCCCAGCCACCAAAGCTGGTTAAGCGGGCTTTGAGTTCTACACCCAGTTGATACAAAGGGGTTCTTGCTAAGATTTCGGCAGTGTCTTGTTGATTAGCCACAGATAGTTTTGCTTATGCGATCGCATTTCAACATCTAATATCCTACGTGATGGTTTCCATTTATAGGGAGTGGGGAGTGGGGAAGGAAAAAATTTATTAGGGGACTGGGGACTGGGGACAATTTCTTACTCTCTAGTTACTACTCATTACTCAAAGTGATGTTTAATAAGGGAGGAATGTTGAGATTTATTAAGAAAGCGTTATGAATTATTGGCGAGTAGTAGCTAGTCTGGTTTTAGCTGTGGTTTTATTTCTGTTCCCTGGGTCGGCGCAAGCTGCGAGTTCTTCCAGTATCACCCGTTCGGCTGGGGATGCAGTGCAAGCAAAGGATTTTGCTGGTAAAAGTTTAGTTGGTGAGGAATTTACCAACGTGGATTTAGAAAATGCCAACTTCAGCAATGCTGACTTACGCGGTGGCGTGTTTAACGGTACTGTGTTGGAAGGAGTCAACTGGCATGGTGTAGATTTTAGTAACGGCATAGCTTATCTGGCAAGATTTAAAAATGCTGATTTCAGTGATGCTATTTTCACCGATGCCATGATGCTGCGTTCTAGTTTTGATAATGTAGATGTTACTGGTGCGGATTTCACTAATGCAGTTTTGGACGGAGTAGAGGTGAAAAAACTCTGTGCCAAAGCTAGTGGAGTCAATTCCAAAACTGGGGTTGATACCCGTGAGTCTTTGGGTTGTAAGTAGTTAGGGGCTAGAGGCTAGGGATTAGAGGTTAGTCTTTTTCCTGAAGAAAGTATTAAAAATTACTACTACTTACAGCACTCAGTAATCCCTATAAATTTTTGAATTTTAAATTATTTAGTCTGGATATCAGCACATTCAATCACCAAGGGGTTGCTGAAACCTTCACATTTTGTTACAAAGTTACAAAGAACTTCTAGAGACCCACAAGCAAATGTTCGGCGGACTTACTGGTTTCCAAGATCCTAAAGGCACTGATTGGGGCGAAAGAATGCTCAATACAGTAGCCAGCCAAACGATTCGCCACTTGTTTACCCAAAGCGAGTCAGTAGAAGTCTTTGTGCGTTGCTTTCCCTCCAGCAAGCTGTTACAAGGTAGTATTGACAGCTTCAAAATGAGCGGACGCGGCTTAATTATTCGCAGAGATTTTGCCGTAGAGGAGATGTCTTTTGAGACTGATGCGGTATCTATTGACTTTAGTGCTGTTTTGAGTGGGAAGTTAAATCTCAAACAACCAACCCAGGCGATCGCTCAAGTAATATTATCTGAAGCTGGGATCAACAAAGCGTTTAAAGCTGAACTGGTGCGGAAGCGTCTAGTTAACTTAGCTGTACCTGCCTTAACTGAGTTATCTGCTGGGAAACCAGTCTCTTTTACCGACGTGCAAGTACAACTTCTGCCCCAAAACAGCCTGAAAATTAATGCTCAGGCAGACTTAGGGACTGGTGAACTCATACCCATAACCATGACTCTAAGTGTGGCTATAGAAAAGCGCCGCCGCATTTCTTTTAAAAATCCCGTAGTTGAACTTGACTCAATTCCCGAAACGCAACGAGAAATATCAAAAACCCTAAGCCTAGCACTGGCAGAAATTTTAGATAATATGGTCGATTTAGACCGTTTTGACCTTGACGGCGTAAAAATGCGCCTCAACCGTTTAGATACTGAAGGAGACAAGTTGATATTTAGTGGCTACGCAGAAATCGAAAGAATTCCGCGTAGTCCTTAAGAGGGGCTGGGTGTGTCAGTTGACAGTTGACAGTTAACTGATAACTGTTCACTGTTAACTGATTACTTCCAATCCTTATCTGCTTGTTCTAGGACATAAGCAGCAACATCTTCAATTTGTTCTGGTTTTAAACGACCTTTGAAAGCAGGCATAGCGTTTTTACCATTGGTGACTTGAGCAATAATTGCTTGGGCTGAGTACATACCATACTTTTCCAAAGCATCTTTCTTTAGATTTTTGTTGGCTTGAACTAAATTCTTGCCGCCGGCATGACAGGAAGCACAATTAGCACTAAATATTTTCGCTCCATTGACAGTATCCGCCGCCAATGCTGGGTTGCTGAAGGCAAAAGTGAAGAGTGCCATGCCTAACAGCACTAAGGAAAAAATCTTTTTCATTTCGCGTTCTCTCTGCAAATAAGGCTTCATTGAGCCAATATATTCATCAATATTGTCAAATGAGCCATTACCTACGTCAAAAGACAGGCTGTCAAACTTTATTTTCACAAATTGTTATCAGTTAACAATCAAACCATCTACAAAGGGCAATTATTCCCCGGCTTCCTCAGCCCTCCTTTTCGGTGACGAGGAATGGGAGTGGGCAAATTCTGATAGCAGTCAACAGCATCATCACTGTCAACTGTCAACTGTCAACTGACTAGGGGGAAATTTCCGTACTTGATACTCCCTAAATTCCACGAACTCATAACAGTTACCCACAGCTTGCCTAAACCTTTGCTCAATAGCCTCCAAATCCTTTGCTGGTATGGCTTGCCAATGTTCCTTAGTCTCCCAATGAATCACAAAGACAATCTCTGTGGAATCGTGGGGATTAATCCAAACTTCCTTACTCAAAAACCCCGGATACTGCGTTAATGCTGTTGTCCAAATCTCTGCATCCTTCTGGATATAAGCTTCTCGTAAATCGGGGTCAACTTTAAACTTCAGAAATTCTATAACCACACCCATTCATCCCTTATATTTTTCCATCTGCCAAAATAGAGTTATAGGCTAGAATAACTACGCTTCCAGCATAGCTTGATTGCATACATCAGGAGCAAGGGTCGGCTGGTTTGAAACAAGGAACAGGAAAGGAATATGGACAGCAGCAATTGGTTGCAGCAGCTAATGATGCTTGGTATTGGTACAACGTCTGTCGTAGCGGAAAAACTCAAGCAAGCTAGTGATGAGTTGGTGAAGGACGGTAAGCTTAATCCAGAGCAGGCTAGAGCGGTAATGGATGACATTGTACAGCAGTTAAAGTCGGAGCAGGGAAATTGGGATGCCCAAATGCAACGACAAGTGCGAAATATGATGCAGGATTTAGGGGTGGCGCGTCAGTCTGAAGTGGATGAATTGCGGGGGAGAATTGACCGTTTAGAACGTCAATTGCGTGATTTAGAAAATAAGCTTTGGCGTTAGGATACGCTTGTGTTTTAAACTAATGGTGTCCTGTTGGTAACTTTCGTTGCCAAACTACCTGAGTGGGGGGCTAATTTTGAAAGGAATTTTACTCAGCATAGGTTTGATGCTGGTCTGTGTTGTAGTTTTGGTGGTAGCACAAGTAGGCAGTAAACAGGACTCTGCTATTGCTGCTAATCTACCTGAAACTACACCAGCAGTCACAAGTGTTAAAGAAAACAATACTCCAACCAAGAAAAATAATATGTCTGATGCTAACGCCGTTACTACCGCTTCTGGTCTCAAGTATATAGAGATAACAGAAGGAACTGGTGCGACTCCTGAACGTGGACAAACAGTTGTAGTTCACTACATTGGTACTTTAGAAGATGGTACTAAATTTGATAGTTCACGCGATCGCAATAGTCCCTTCAGTTTCAAAATCGGCGTTGGGCAGGTAATTAAAGGCTGGGATGAAGGACTCAGCACGATGAAAGTCGGCGGTCGTCGTACATTAATTATTCCCTCCGAATTGGGTTATGGTTCTCGCGGTGCTGGTGGTGTCATTCCTCCCAACGCTACCTTAATCTTTGATGTGGAATTGTTAGAGGTTAAGTAGGTATTGGGGGAAAGGGGAAAGGGGAAAGGGGAAAGGGGAAAGGAAAAAGCCTCCTGTCTCCTGCCTCCTGCCTCCTGCCTTTTAATAGCCTGATCTAGCTAAGTTTTTGAACTTGGTAAATTGCGGGTCGAATAAGAGTTTGACTGTACCTGTGGGGCCGTTGCGGTGTTTGGCTACGATGACTTCGGCAATGCCGCGATCGGGGCTATCGCTGTTATAGTAGTCATCGCGGTATAGCATGATGACTAAATCCGCGTCTTGTTCAATAGAATTATGAACGATGATGTTATTAGCAATAAAATTATGCAGGCCAGTAACAGTCAAATCAAACACTTCTTCCTCGCTGCTATATTCAATTGCAACTATTTCATCCCAATAAACATCACTCTGGGCAAGATCAAGTAATTCACTAGATTGAACAACTTCAGCAACTTTCAAAGCTCTTTCTCGACTTAAATTTGCCTTGTAAAGCGTAGATCCACAATAAGATATACCAATGTTTGAATGTAATTTTCTTGTTGTCAATTCCGCAGATCGCATTGCAGGTACAACGAGTTTTTGCCAAACATCTTTGGGGATTGTATCTCTATTAGTATTGTGAATGCAATTTTCCAGGTGTTCAAAAATTTGTTGCAGTGAACCTAGCTTGTATTCTCCTACTGCGCCAACCTTTTGAATAAATAACTCAAGGTCAGGTTTACCTGTTATTTTTACATGGTACTGGTTTCTACCTTTGCCCAATTGAGGAACTGTCTTGAGTGTTGCATTAATACTAAGCCTTAATAAAAGAGTTTGTACATCAACAGCCAATCTATAACTACTAGTTGCATAATATGCAATAGGTCTTGGTTTTTTACCTCCAACGAATTTAATAGAACCATCTGTACTCCATAGATGTCTAAGAAAGCAAGATATTAAATCTATTGGTTGTAAGAATAATTCTTGAGGAACAAATTTTTCATAAGACCTCAAACCAAAAACACCAAGAGAGTCTAGCCATTTGGCAACTGGATTTCTTACATTATGAGTTAAGCGTTGTGTCGCAGACAAATAAACTTGATACCAGCCACGTTCAGGTGAAATTCTTGGGGCGATCGCATCCCCAAAAACTTCTTTTGCTAAGAAAACAACATTTTCGGCTAAATCTATTTCCCTGGTAGTGTACTGTATGGCATGACGTGGCAATGTACAACCATCACCGATTAAATGCCCTAATAATGCAACTTCAGCATAAGTCATGGTTTGTTTACCAAAGCTGGGTAGCTGCCGTGGTAAACATAAATCTTGTCTAGGACTTAACTCGTCTAGTCTACGCCAGCCATGAATTGTCAGAAATTTGTGATTAGCTGTAGCACGAATTTTGCATCCCTTACGAGTCGTTAGGGTAAATACAGGCTTTATACCTGTGGAAAAAGCATGACTAACTATTGCCCTTTCTAACTTCATTGTTGCTTGGTTCAAAGCCCAAACTGCAAAACCAGACTTACCTACTAATTCCTTAATTGGTACTTGTAAACCGCTATCTGCTAAAGTCACCAGACTATCACCTGTCAGACAACCTGATTCTCTCAAATCAGATAACATAGGACGCTTGTTAGTCCGTGCTTCTACCCCGCGACTTAGCTGAGATAAAGCTATCACAGGTACAGATAATTCCCTAGCTAAACCTTTAAGAGAACGGGTAATTTTTGATAATTCTTGGACGCGATTATCACCGCCTCCTTCCATTAATTGCAGATAATCTATTACTATCAAACCTAGTTCGACACCCTGTTCGGCTTGCAACCTGCGGGCTTGACTCCGCATTTGAGTAACGGTAATATTTGGTGTATCATCGATAAAAATGGGCATTTCCGAAAGCATACTAATCGCCCGGCTTAATGGTTCCCATTGTGTTTGACTCAGGCGACCACTCCGTAAATAACCGCTTTCGATTTGGGCTTCACTTGCGAGTAGACGTTGTACTAGTTGCTCTTTAGACATTTCTAAACTGAAAACAGCAACAGGTAATCTCATTCCCGCAGCAATGTTATTAGCTAGGTTCAAGCAAAATGCTGTTTTCCCCATTGACGGACGACCAGCAACGATAATTAAATCAGAACGCTGAAAGCCACTAGTCATAGCATCTAAATCATAAAACCCGCAGGGAATACCCGGTAAAGCAATGCCTTGATTGCGCTCCTCAATTTCTTGGAAATTATTAATTAAGGTGTCGGCTATGTGAACTAAACCTGACTGGGGGCGTTCTTGCGTCACACCAAAAACTTTCTGTTCTGCTTGGTCTAATACTATCGGTAATTCTTTATCTGTCTCGTAACCAAGATGAACAATTTCATTGCCGGCTTTAATTAATTGCCTTCGCAGGTACTTTTCCATGACCAACCCTGCTAAGGCATCAATATTCACAGCCGACACTGTACGGTCTACCAGTGTAGCTAATTTGTTTCTGCCACCAATGCGAGTCAACAAGTCATTATCAGCCAGCCAACTTGTGACCGAGAGTAAATCTGTAGGTTTACCTTGGGCGTGGAGACGTAGGGCGGCTTGGTAGATATCTTTGTGGGCGTTGACATAAAATGCTTCGGCAACCAGGCGATCGCTTACTCGACCAATCGCTTCTGGATCTAACAGTATACCACCCAAAATCGCTTCTTCTGCTTCAATGTTTTGGGGCGGAAGGCGATTACTACCATCGCCATGAAAACTTAATTCTTCAGCCATAGAGGTGGGGAGTGGGAACTGGGAACTGGGGACTGGGGACTGGGGACTAGGTTGAATTTCTCCCCCTGCTTCCCCTGCTTCCCCTGCTTCCCCTGCCTTGTTTTAGCTAGCTACGACTTCGATATCAACTACTGCTGTCACATCGGAGAATAGCTTGATTTCTGCTTTGTAAGTACCTAACTTGCCAATGTCAGGAATGGTAATACCACGACGGTCTACTTCTTGACTTGTAGCTGCTTGAATTGCATCGGCAACATCTTGGCTGGTGACTGTACCGAAAATAGCTTCGTTTTCACCAACTTGCTTGGCAATTTTCAAGCTGCCAACTTTTTCTAAGGCTGCTTTTTGCTCTAATGCTTGTTGCTTGAGTTCTGCTTGACGTTGCCGTTCTTGTTCACGGCGACGTTCTACTTGTTTAAGAATACCAGGAGTAGCATGAGTTGCTAAACTCTGAGGAATCAAATAATTACGAGCATAGCCAGGAGCTACTTCCACTAAGTCGCCGGATCTGCCTAGCTTGCTGACATCCTTAGTTAAAACTAATTGTACGCGCTTCGCCATTGTTTTCTATTTTTCCTGTAAAATCTCATTAACTTGGGTTGCAGCAGGATAGCCCACGTTAGTGTAACTCTATTCCCAGCATTTCTATACCCTAAAGCTTACAGATCCTAGCGAACTGCCGGGGGCGATCGCAACTCTTTGTTGGCAAAAAATCGAAAAATGTTTGGGGAGCAGGGGAGCAGGGGAGCAGGGGAGCAGGGGAGCAGGGGAGCAGGGGAGCAGGGGAGAAAAACTAATGACTAATGACTAATGACTAAAACCTATCCTTCAATCCTCGGATACGGGCAAAGGTTTGGATGGGGTCGTTGCTGTTAACTGCTGCTTGTAATGAGGGTTGCTCCCAGCGTAAAAAGGGATTGGTGCGTTTTTCTACACCTAGTAATGATGGTACTGTGGCTATTCCCTGACTGCGTTGGGTTTTTACTTCATCAAGGCGCTTTTGTAATTCAGTATTCCCACCATCTACACTGAGTGCAAATTGTAAATTCTTTAATGTGTATTCGTGAGCGCACCAGACACGAGTATTTTCTGGGAGAGAACGTAGTTTAGTTAAAGATTCTACCATTTGTGTCGGTGTGCCTTCAAATAAGCGACCGCAACCACCAGCAAATAAGGTATCGCCACAGAATAATTCCCCAGGCTCGTCTGCTGTTTGGGGAGGGAAGTAGTAAGCGATGTGAGCGCGGGTGTGTCCCGGTACGAAGAGGACTTCAGCTACTCTATCAGCAAATTGGACGCGATCGCCTTGTTGTAAAAATACTTCCTGTCCAGGGATTCTACCTTTATCCTCCGCTCCACCATAGACTTTTACTTGGGGAAACTTTTGGATTAACTGCTGGTTCCCACCTACATGATCGTTGTGGTGGTGTGTATTAAAAATTGCCACTAGCTCTGCATTTAATTGCGCCAGTTGCTGAACTACTGGCTCCGCCTCTGCTGGATCGACAACAGCCGCAATATTTTGTTGAGGGTCATGTAGTAAAAAAACGTAATTGTCTGAGAGTGCTGTTAGACGAATTACCTGCATAATATTTGTCTCCTTTAACAGTAAACACTGAACAGTGAACAGTTGACAGAGATTAAAGGTTTCTTCCTTTCACCTTTCCCCCTCATCTCCCTCCCTACTTAGCTTAAGAAAAAACTTATATATTGCTGTGGCTACTTAAGACTACAGAAACCATGATAGTGTACAACCGTAATTACACGGTAACTCTACAAGAACGAGAAAATATATCCACAGATTTATCAGTAATATCTCTCTAGGAGGATGTATAAATATGAAGTTTAATTAACTGGGTTCTTTTGTGCTGCTAAAATATTCAAACACCAAGAATATACATACATGAATATCTGTTCTTAGTGAAAAATTTATCTAAACTCAGTATCTTGCTTAAGTGGTTTCTTTTTATATCTAAGACGGATTTTCATTCCCACATTCAGTTAGTGACCACAGGAAAAAATATGAGTAGTGACTACAGATACAGCTACAACAGTGTTTATAGTCAGTCAGAAACTGCAATTAAGCCAGTTGTAGATAGAATCTTACGTTTCGGCAAATTAAGTCCCCAAGATCATGCTTTGCTGACCTCTGTAGTATTCAATGGCAATGATATTAGTGAAGCAGAACGTCGCCAAATTAATCGCATCTTTGACCAGATCCAGACAGGGCAATTAAAACTGATTGACTGGTAATGGCAATTCGCCATTGAGCAACCTGCTGAGGTGGGAAGGCTCAAATAGTGTATTAATTAACCCTTTGATTTGATTTCCCCCCTTTTGAACAGTGAACAGTGAACAGTTATCAGTTAAATCCTTGGGGAAACACCACATCAATTAGTGGAAGGCGTATGGCGGGTTAAAATCCCCCACCATAAGCCTTCAGGACTGATAACTGATAACTGATAACTGATTTAAGGGGAGGCTCAGGGGGATCGTCAGACGCGCGAAAACACGCCCTAGCCCGTTTTCCTATGGCTACATCTCAAATGAGGATTTATGATTATCTTGGACAGGTTCTTTTATCCCAAGAATATTAAATTGTGAATCTACAGGCGAACAAATCCAACATAAAAGTTTCCATAGTTGTCAGCGACTTATCTAGTGCGGGAGCAGGAAGGTGGGGAGGCGGTTCCGTACGTTCTTTTCTCCTAGCTCAAGCACTGCAAAAGCTGAATTATGAAGTCGAAATTTTAGGATTTGTCTTTGGTGAAGCAGCAGTATTTCCTCAATCAGAAATTCAGATTCATCAATTCATAGGTTATAATTACCCCAAGTTTTTAGGTTCGGCGGCGGAACTCTTAAAAAGAATTGATGGTGATATTATTTATGCGATGAGACCTAAACCTACAACTTTAGGCCTCTCTTTATGGAAAAAATTCAGAACTCGTCGCCCAGTTATTTTAGATATAGATGATTGGGAATTAAGCTGGTATGGGGGGGAAGAATGGCGATATCGTCCCTCTTTGAAGCAACTTTATCGCGATATTTTCAAGCCGGATGGAGCGTTACGCAATCCCGATCATCCGCTCTATTTAAAATTTGTGGAGAGGATTGCGCCAAGAACTGATGCAGTAACAATTCATACTAAATTTTTGCAAGAACGCTTCGGTGGGGTTTATATACCTAATGGTAAAGATACTGATTTGTTTAACCCCATCAACTACGACGCGGTAGAAAGCAGAGCTTTTTATGGGTTATCCGACTACAGAATTTTAATGTTTCCTGGTGCGCCAAGACCATATAAAGGCGTGGAAGATATCCTGACGGCCTTGGATATTCTCAACGAACCGGATTTAAGACTCGTCATTGTCGGCGGTAGCCCTTATGATGACTATGATGCTCAACTTATGGAAAAATGGGGACGTTGGATTATTAAGTTACCCAAATCTCCACCTACGCAAATGCCGAAAATTGTCGCGGCTGCACATATTATTGTGGTTCCCCAACGGAATACGCCGGCTGCTTTGGCGCAGTTTCCCTTGAAGTTAACTGATGGGATGGCAATGGCTAAACCGATTTTAGCGACAAAAGTAGGAGATATTCCCGAAATTGTGGGAGAAACGGCTTATTTGGTAGAGTCTGCTTGTCCTGAAGAAATGGCATTGCAGATTAAGTCGATATTTGCAGATTGGGATGCCGCAAGCGATCGCGGTCGCCAAGCTAGGATAAGATGTATAGAAAATTACAGCATATCTGCTATGGCTACTACTCTAGAGTCAGTTATTGCCAGCTTGTAAGTATTTATAAGGAAACGGCAATGATTGGTAGTAAATAGTAAATGAAGAGATCATCAAGCCTTGATGGATTGTGTTAAAAATAATTCTAGTGTTACCCCAATAAACTAAATGCCTAATCAACGCATCTTACTGAAATTTGCGAAACCATACCCAGGATTAATTGTACTGACGATAATATTAGGATTTTCTGGAGCTTTATTTAATGGGATTAGTACAACGCTGATTGTACCGATAATTTTAAGAATAGTTGGGCAACCGGTAGACTTGGAAGGCGCTCCAGGCTTACTTAAAGTCATAATGACACCATTTGATCATGTGCCGGAAAACTATCGCGTTGGTGTAATGGCAGGGGCAATCCTCCTGACAATTGCTTTAAAAAATTTAGCAACATATACTAGCACATTAGCATCAAGTTCTCTCACTCGTAGGCTAACTGCGGATATGCGAGAAGCCAGTGTGAATTTATTACTAAATATTGATATAGATTATTATGCTAAAACCAAGGTTGGTGACTTAATCAACCGTTTAGGAGGAGAAATTGGCCGGGCTGCTAGTTATTTAGGCAACATTATCAAGCTAATTATTCTGACTATTACAATTTTCGTGTTTGTTTGCCTATTAGTGTCAATTTCTTGGCAGTTAACTATCATGGCGACTGTTTTATTGGCGCTGATAACATTAGTCAATCAATTTGCCATTAGCCGTTCTCGCAAGTTTGGCAAAATATTGAGTGATATGTCAAAAGCCTACTCAATAGCTGTGTTAGAAAGTCTGAATGGGATTCGGCTTGTCAAGGCTACGGCTAATGAGAATAAAGAATTTAATAAAATTAGAAGATTAATTCGTGAGAGGGAAGCAGCAGACTTTAAGGATCAGATGAACTCAAATGCGATCTCTCCCATCAGCGAATTTTTGGGAGTCGCAGCTTTACTGGGAATTGTACTTTTAAGTAAGACTTTGTTTGCCGACCAAGTTAGCGCCGTTTCGGCTGTACTTCTAACATATCTACTCATCTTATTGCGCCTACTACCGCTAGTTTCTCAACTCAATAGTCTCCGTAGTAGCTTTGCGAGTGCGGCTGCTAGTGTAGATGTAGTAGGTGAATTATTACGAGTAGATAATAAACCATTTCTAGTTAATGGGAAAATTGCCTACAACGGTTTACAAAAAGGGATTACTTTTCAATCAGTTTCCTTTACTTATCCAGGGCATGATAAGCAGATACTCAAAGATGTCACCTTAAATTTACCCCGTGGCACGACTTTAGCATTGGTGGGTGGTTCTGGTGCTGGTAAGTCAACTTTAGCAGACTTATTACCTAGATTTTATGACCCTACTGGTGGCTTTATTAGTATTGATGATGTAGATTTGCGTGAGTTTGATATTGCATCTTTACGCAGATGTATGGGAATTGTTAGTCAGGATACTTTTCTCTTCAATAATTCAGTCCGTAATAACATCGCCTATGGTAAATCAGATGCTACAGACGAAGAGATTGTGTTAGCGGCTAAAAGGGCAAATGCCTATGAATTTATTAATAAATTACCGCAGCAATTTGATACGATGATAGGCGATCGCGGTGTGATGTTATCGGGAGGACAAAGACAAAGACTAGCGATCGCCCGCGCACTCCTACAAAATCCTGATATCCTCATTCTCGATGAAGCGACTAGTGCTTTAGACACCGTTTCCGAACGCTTAGTACAAGCAGCATTAGAAGAACTCAGTCGCGATAGAACCACATTAGTCATAGCACACCGCCTCTCTACAGTCCGCAAAGCTCATCAAATCGCTGTCTTAGATCAGGGAAAAGTCGTAGAGGTAGGAACCCACGAAGAACTCTTACAAAAAGGTGGCTACTACTCACGACTGTATCAAATGCAGTTTAGTAATACAGAAACAGCTAATAAAACCAATCAAACCTACTTGCGAATTTCCTATGAAATCCGCACCCGCCTTAACTCAATGATTGGGGTTTTACGCTTGTTATTAGATGATGTGATAGATAATAGTCAAGAACATCAGGAGTTAATTGAAGATTCATACAAATCAGCATTTAAAATCATTAACACCCTGGATATTTTTGAGGACAGTTTACAACAACAAATTAAATATTCATCTAATTTATTAATGGAGGAAAATCAAAATAGTAACAAGCAGAATGAAAATTTTAAAAATATCAAAGACTTTCATATACAGTTTGACAATATATTACTTTCACTGCGCTCATTGACTGATGTTACAGGCTTAACACAAAGCGAGTATTCAATTCTAAAAGAAGCTCTTAACCTGTCGATGAATCTCCTAAATTATTTAGAAAATTTTGAAAATGACATCTTGTCAACAAACACAGAACTATTGACTCCAACTAAACAATGAAAAATCAATATCTCTTTTATACTAGAAACGTATCGCAGCAACCAGACACTGCCCACGAAATTCATGATGTTCTTTGTGCCAATGCTGCCGCCAATCTAGGATATGCTTCTGTTTTAGTATATCCAGAAGCAAAGCGTGGTTCTTGGAATACACTTTCATTGTTTTCTCCTTACCAACCCAAGCAACCAGATAAGGATTTTGTCGAATTTTACGATGTACAAGATAAGTTAAAAGTTGCCTCCCTACCAATGCCTTGGCCTATTGATTGTGTTGGAAGTAAATACACAGCATCAAGTACAATAGTGACGCGATATTATTTACCATTTCAGCTTTTATCCCGTACCAAAATCGTCCATACCAGAGATTGGAATTTTGTCCAAGCCGCAGTCAAAAATCGTATCCCCAGTATCTACGAACGCCACTATTTCCAAAAAGAAAAGGTTCCTACAGCCATTGCTGAAAGTCCTTTTTTGCAAATAGCTATCACCCAATCAGAAATTATTAGACAAAGCCTCATTGAACAGGGGTTTCCAGCAGAAAAAGTTGTCTGGCTGCACAATGGTTTTGAGCAATCATTTTTATTAAGACAGCCGGAAGAAGCCGCCGCATGGCGTAAGGAATTGCTTAGAGATGAAAGTCAACAACTAGTAGTTTATTCCGGTGCTTTATACCCATTTAAAGGTATTGATGTTTTAATTGATGCAGCCAAAGAACTACCACAAGTTCAGTTTGCCATTACAGGCGGTAAGACAGAACAAGTCACAGCCTATCAACAATTAGCTAAAGACAAACAGGTAGAAAATATCAAGTTTTTAGGTTGGGTATTACCTCGCCAACGCTTAGTTAGTTTATTTCAAGCTGCTAATATTCTGGTTCATCCCCACTGTTCTGGTAAGTCGGCTAACTTCACAAATCCTGTAAAATTCTTTCAATATATGGCTTCAGGAACTCCCATAGTTATTACCGAAATTCCGCCATTAATGCCGTTTAAAGATATGCCTTTAGCTGCTGTATGGTGTGAACCTGATAACCCTGATAAACTAGCTCAAGCATTAAAACAGGCTTTGGAAATATATCCAAGAAAGATAGAAGGTTATACCAAAAATATTGAATTAGCTAAGCCATTTTCTTGGGAAAACCGTATAGAAAAAATCCTTAGTTATGTAGATGAATCTTTGCGTCCGCAATTAATAAATTAACCTATGGTAAGTAATCTTAAGTTCGTAGTAAGGACTTTAGTCCTATTATCTCTAAAATAAGGACTAAAGTCCTTACTACAAACCTCTTAAAATCACATTATCAATAATGAATCTTGACTCAATGGATATAAAAAAAGTTGGCATGATTACTAGCTATAGCCAAATAGCAAAAAGAGGAGATTGGTTATGGCAACAAACACCACAACCCTTCGGTGTATGGCGCAATATTCAAATAGAAGCATTGGCAGAAAAACCAGATTTTCTGTTGATGTATCAATTTGATTTTCCCAAGAATGACAAACAGCCATCTTGGTTAGATAAGTTACGGCGTAAACCACAAAGTCAACAAATCAATGTGGAATCTTTACTCAGAAATGTGCCGAAGGAACGCATAATTTATCTATTGCGCGAACCTCCCTTAGAAGAAATTGTCGAGAAAAATAAATTCTATTATCAAGCAGCACAACAGTATTGCGGTTATATTTCGGGGCCTGATGATTTTGCCCCTAAACCCGATTATATGCCGGCTATTTGGTATCATAACAACGCATTTCGAGAACTGAATGAAATGCCTATACCCGAAAAAGTTTTCCCTTGTAGTTGGATAACTTCTGGTATTAGTCGCACTGCTAACCATCGTCGCCGATTAAAGTTTTTGGAATTACTCCAAGCTAGCGAAGTTAAGTTAAATTTATATGGACGGGGTTTGCCTGAATGGGCAAAATCATCGGGAGAATTGGGTAATAAATGGTATGGGATGGCTCCATGTTATTACAACCTATCAATTGAAAATTATGCGGAAAATGATTGGTATGTAAGTGAGAAACTATGGGATGCTTTATTGGCATGGTGTTTACCAATATATTACGGTGGCCCAGCCGCAGATAAATTATTACCCCCTGGTAGTTTTTTACGCCTACCCAGTTTGGATGAAAAAGGTGTGGCTTACATCCAAGAAGTGACAGCTACCCCTGATGCTTGGTATGCTGCTAAGGATGCGATCGCCGAAGCTAGACAAATCATCCTCCACAAATTAAACCTACTCAACTGGTTGTCAGAATTTGTTAGTCAGTAGTCAGTTGACAGTTGACAGTTGACAGTTGACAGTTGACAGAGATTAAAGACTTCTCCCTTTCCCCTTTCCCCTTCCCCCTCTCCCCTTCCCCAAAACTATATGGATGGTATTTGTACCCTTGCTAATGACCGAGTTTACGACCAACTAATTGCTTTACTCAATAGCATTGAAGCAATTTATGGTCAGAAAATGCCTGTTTGTATTTATCCCTATGACGACAATACAACACAAATTGCAGCAGAAATTGCCCGTCGTCCCCAAGTGCAGCTTTATGATAATCAAGAGTCAATTCAGCAATGGGATGAATTTGTTTGTAGTGTCTGGGATATCCATCCTACTGCTCAAGCACATTGGCAGAAAATTAGTCAGGAAAAGTATCATCGTGTCGGTACTCATCGCCGTTACTGCGCCTTTGATGGCCCTTTTGACCGCTTTGTCTACATGGATGCTGATACATTATTAATGAGTCCATTAGATGCCGTTTTTGACCAACTCAATAACTACGATTGGGTGGTGTATGATTTTCAGTATAAAGATTTATCTCACGTTTATAATCTTCAGTCTGCTAAATTAACAGAATTATTTACCCAAGAACAATTACAAACAGAAGTGTTTTGTTCTGGGTTTTATGGAGCTAAAAAAGGTTTATTTAATCCCCAAAACCAAGAAATTATCCTAGATAAGTTGTGCCAGGGAGAAGCCGAAGTTCTTTATGATATGGCTCCCGATCAAACAATTCTCAATTATATGGTAATGCGGTTAGGCATATCTAATTATAATTTTGCCCTCAATTTACCAAATAACAAGAAAACGGGATGTTGTGTAACTTCTCCCCACTTTGAAACACAAGATAACATCTTGTATGACAAAGGTAAGCGGCTTACTTATATTCACTATATTGGGCTAAGTTCTAGTTTATTTAGAAGGATTTGCGCTGGAGAAAATATTGACTTTCCTTACCGGGATTTGTTCTTGCATTATCGTTATCTGCATGAACCAAACCAACGCCCACAGTTTACAACTAAGCCAAAAGTTATCGAAAATTACCCCAGTTTGGGTAAGCGGATTTTAAGAAAATTAGGTTTAACAGTGTGAGGTGAAAATATGAGTCGGGGAATTTATATTATAGCTAATGATAAAGTTATTGATCAGGCGATCGCACTACTCAACAGTATCCGTTTATATGATGCTGATACCCCAGTAGTGATGATTCCCTATGATGATAATTATCATAAAATAGCAGACATACTCAACCAACACTATGGGGTACAACTCTATAGTGATTTAGCTTTCATAGACCAACTTTCCCAAAGATTGCATCAAACTTTCGGTGGGAAATTTTTCGCCCGTCCTAATCAATTTCGCAAGCAAGCTTGTTGGTTTGGCCCCTTCGATGAATTTCTCTATATTGATACTGATATTGTTGTATTTGAAAAAATCATCGATAATCTCAAATACCTAGCCGCAGCAGATTTTATCTGTTGTGATTATCAACACTCAGGCGGTATCAAAAACGTATTTACTCCTAAAGTTTTTGAAGATCAGGTTTTTACTAAAGCAGAAGTTCAAGATATTTTTAACGGCGGTTTTTGGGGTTCTAAGAAAAACTTAATTTCGGCAGATGATTTATTTGCCACCTTTACTGAATGTGCAGCCCACCCCGAATACTTTGACTTTTCCGAAAAGACCTCTGATCAACCAATTATTAATTATATGTTGCTCAAGCGCATTCCTCGCCGCTTCAACATTGTCCGCCGTGAAGGTAAAGCACCCGGTAATTGGGCTGGTTCTCCTCATTTTCAAACTCAAGGGAACTTAGTATTTGACCCTAATGTTAATCAACCCCTACAATATCTGCATTGGGCAGGTATTCGTATTCAACCGGGTTGTCCTTATTGGGATATCTGGGAATATTACCGCAATTTGAATCCTGATTTACCTGCGGCGGCTATACCCGCGCCACCAAAGCAAAGTCAATGGCAAAAAGTATTAAATAGTGTGAAAACTCAATTACGCCAACTGAAGGTTATAGCCGGGGACAGGTGATAGGGGACAGGGAACAGGGCTGAAACTGGTATAACTGCTACTTTGCAGTGCTGGGTTTGAGGGCTAACAACATCTCCACTTGGCTGGAAGATTTATCGGGGCTATTAGCAGTCATACTCAAACCACGAATATAACTGAGAATAGCGTATTCCCTGTGCCATCTCCCCCGCAAAAAATCGCTCTCATAATAATTGCGGGGGTGTGGACGGACAGCAAAACTCCTGTGATTCTTGGTGGAGACAGGTAAAATCTTATGCTTCGTTAGCGATGGAACGGGTTGCTAATAGCTCTGATAGTCCTAACCCTAAATCTCTACCTCATTATCTACCATTTCATTGCCCCTACTGATTTGCGATCGCATTTTCAACTTCGCCTATCAGCCTTTATACATATTTGTTTATTTTTGTCAATGCGTAATTTCTTTTTTTTAGCGCAACAGTATGTAAAAAAAATTAAATCTCTGCTGGAGATAATTAAATAGGGTTGACACGCATCTGTCTTAAGAGATATTCTTGATGTAACCTATAAAACTTGATAGTTGACTGTTTTCAGCAGTGTGAAATTATTCTAATGCTGAGTATTATCTTTGTCAATTTATAGGTATACATTATTAAATTAAAAAGCATGAAATGAGATTCATCAGTATCTGAAGATTGGTTGAGATGAATTTTCCTCTGGCGTAGCTACCCTAGCTGTAACGCAGATATCAGTTTGCTTTCTTTGCAACGGTGACAGAAGTATTCAGACTATTTTATTTTTATCGGTGCTGTAGTTGATGTCAGTAGACAATACCTTTGCCAAGATAAGAGCATATAAAAATCTAGGGAAAAACCGCTAAATAACTATACAGTTATACTGTGATTTCATGAGGTAAAAACCCAATGACACACGCTTATATGAGTGTATAAAATTTTCATAACTCATAAAGATTTATAATTGATAGCTTTTCACAGTTTATACCGAGAAAAAACAGTAGATACAACACCTTTCTTTCCTGCTCATCCATTTCATATTCATGTAAATCCCTTTCAGCATACACGCAAAGTCCCAAATAAAAAACTGGAGACAATTTGGCGCGATACTCTTCTAGTGATAAAAAATCAACCGGAATTAATCCGAACTCGCTATATCGATTTTATAGGTAAATTTGTTCCGCATTGCTATATTCTTGACCATGGAGACCAAGGAATGATGGAATTTTTATAATTGTTAGATGAAGATAAAAAAACTAATATTTCGTCAACGGAGAATGCCAACAATGTCTAGAGATAAAGAGCAAATTAAATGTATTTTTGAAGAAACTTATCCCCATAACGTTCGATGTGCAGATTTGTCTGGTTATGCACAAATGTATACAGAAGACGCTCTTTGGATGGCTCCAGGAGTAATTGATCGATGCGGTATTTCCGATATTGTTGAAGGATTTGCCGAACAGATTTCTAACAACGATATAGACCCTATCTTCACTGCTGAAGAAATCGAAGTTATGGGTGATTTAGGTTATGTTATAGGTATTTCTATTGCTACAATTCGCCCAAAAGATGGTAGTCCATCAAGACAGGTTAAGTTTAGAGCATTATGGTTAATGAAAAAACAAGATAGTGTGTGGAAAATTTACCGCCAAATTTGGAACAATAAACCATTGGAATAGTCTTTTCTGATTAATTTTGGAGGTTTTAAAAATGTACAAATTAAGAAAAGAGCAAGAAGAATATCGGGATATTATTGGTCACTATTTTCGTGCTTTTGCAACAGGGGACTTTTCCAGAGTCGAGTTTTCTTCTGATATTCAATTTCTTAGCCCAATTAGTGAAAGAACTATTAATGGACGTGAAGATGTTGTACGTTTTGTTAGCGGCGTGGCAACTCGCGTTAGTGATGTGAATATACTATATATTACTATTGAATATCCCAGGGCTAGCGGGGTATGGCAGATGAGGACGACTAAAGGAACTCTCTATACTCTCCACAATTTCTTCCGTCTGAATGAAGATGGACTTGTGTATATATGGCCTATGTTTGATCCTAAAGCTGTTATGGAAAATCCTGATGGTTTGCTTCAATGGCTAACAGGAAACGGATATTAATTTTAATTCGGTATTTATAGTGATGATTTTTCAAATTATCACTATAAATCTGAGTTATGTTTCATGTAGATGGGATTGAAATATTTTCGTATCTCTGTTTAGAACATAATGTGTTCAATTGACATTAGGCGTAAGTTCATAACTTTTGCATCTAACTAACAATCAAAAAATTTTCATATGAGCTACTCATCATCTTTGCCAGATATTTACCTGAGCTTCTTTTTATTCACTACAAATTTGAATCCTGGTGATTCAGCATCTCGGCAAACAGTTGTAAATCATATAAAAGAGTTAAAGAAGTTTGGTTACACAGGCTTTGAGTTTCCTATTGCGCCTAATACAGGTAAGACTTACGAACAAGACCTTAAAGATTACGCTGATTTAAGATGCACGCTGGATTCACAAGGGTTAGAATATATCAAAATTGCTACTAATGTCGGGGCTACCCGTACTTTTGATCCAAGTTCTCCCTATCCTGAACAAAGACAAGCTGCATTGGAGTACCTGAAGTCACGAGTTGATATTACAGCTGCTCTCAGAGGTAAAATACTCATGGGCCCGATTGTCATTCCTTATGGTGTATTTCCGATTACTGACTTTAACGCCCCTATTTGGAGTGATGAGCTTCAGGATCATTTAGCCGTTCGTTATAGCAATGCTCAACCAATATTGAATGAGTTGGGTAAATATGCAGAGACAAAGAATGTTAAATTAGCAATTGAACCGATTACTCATTGGGAAACTCCTGGCCCTAACAAATTATCGCAATTAATTCAATTTTTGGATGGAGTTGCTAGTAAGCAAGTAGGAGTAGTGATTGATAGCGCTCATGAAATTCTCGATGGTGATGGGCCGGAAATTTTTAAAGAACAAGTGCAACTTCTTAACAAGAAAAATCGACTTCACTATGTGCAGATTTCTCCTCCCGATCGCGGTGCGCTTCATACTAGCTGGATACCTTGGCAATCGTTTTTAGAACCAATTTTGCAAGTATATAATGGCCCGCTTGCAGTAGAAATTTTTAATGCCATTCCTGATTTTGTTAACTCACTTCGTTTGACTCGGCGTAAGTTTTGGATTCCAGGCGAAGATGCTGAAAATCAATATCCCAGCGCCTACGATATTGCTGAAGAAGCTATCAATGCTACTCAAAAAGAATTAAAGAAAATTATGGGGCATTCATGTTGAAAATGACACACAACTAATAATGTATCTACACCTAATATTTCTCGATAATTATGCCAGTTAACAACAAGCGAATGGTTTCAGTTTTTCTAGCTTTTATCCTGGCTGTGGCTATGACTATTTGTGGCTGGGAACAGGCGATCGCCCAACCAATAGTCGGTCTCAAACAGGAAATGGGCGCATGGGAAAGCGTTCCCTTACCTGCTAAAGAAAATCTGATGCAATCTGTGCATACTATACTCCTTCCTAATGGCAAGGTATTGAGCCTCAGTGGTAGTAGTTTCCGCAACACCGTAATTATTGACAACGGAGAACCCAAATTTACAGAAGGAGTTAATGTTACAAATTATGATGTTATCAACAATACTGCTGTTTTAGACCCTAAAACTGGAAAATATGAGCGTATTGATTCACCACCCACAATGCAATATGGCGAAATCAACGATTTATTTTGCTCTGGTCATTTGCAGCTAGCTGACGGCAATGTTCTGTTTATTGGTGGTACTGGACGTTATTATCCAGGGGGAGCTTTTACAGGCTCTCGACAGGTAAACCTTTATAATTGGAAAACAGGTAAGTGGTCTGCTTTAGGGCAACTTAAAGAAGGACGTTGGTATCCTAGTTTAATTCCTTTAGCTGACGGCAAAGTAGTTATCTTTTCAGGACTTAAATTAGAGCAACCGAACCAGATTAATCAGAGTTTAGAAATTTATGACCCTAAAACTCAAAAGTTTCACTATATTGACCTGACTGGCGTTAAAAACAGTCCTTTCAATAGCAAAATTAGTGATACTGATGGCTACGATAGTATAGACCTTTATCCTCGCGTTTTTCCTACTGCTAACGGCCAACTATTAATCACCGGAGATGACGCTGGTATTGGTGGCGTTTTAGTGCCACAATCTAGCAAAAAAAGCTATTTAATGTCTATCAATCAAGACGAAGAGGGTAAATTCTCTGTCAGTTTTGAAGTAGTCGCAGAACGGGGAGAAACATCTAAAGCTTATGGAACGGCTGTACAAGTTCCTAACTCTGAAGATGTTTTATTACTGGGAGGTATTATTGGTACTAACGATATCAACTTTGGTCGAGGAGGTAGTACAGACGGTTTTCCCCAAGGAACAAGGGTTTCTACTAGCCTACAACGTTGGATATCTCCGCGTCAGAGTGGAGAAAAGAATGGCAAGTGGGAGATTGTCAGTAACTTTTTAGATAAGCCTAGAGCTAACGTCGAAGCAGTGATTCTGCCCAATAAGCAACTGTTGGTAGTCAATGGTGGACAATATCCAGAATACAAACCGGTCTATGAACCTTTGCTCATGACTCCTGATGCCAAAGTTCCAGGGGGTTACACCACTAAACCTATGAACCCTGCTAAACTTCCCAGACTTTATCATAATGGGGCATTGTTGTTACCGGATGCGCGTGTTCTGGTTATAGGCGGAAATGCCAATCGTACAGCCAGGGAAAAAGATGGCACACTTCACGTTGACCTCGTAAGAGATTCCCAAACATTGTTTAAGTTTGCCAAACTCAAGGACAAATCAGGTCAGGATAAAGAATTTACACTAGAGGAATATTACAAAGCTCCTCAAAGTTATTTTGTTGAGGGAGATACAGAACCTTTCGTTCCTTCAGAAATATGGCAAGCAGAGATATTCAGCCCACCATATTTGTTTTTGCCAGGCGATCGCCCGGAAATAGTCAAAGCTCCTGAAAGCCTTAAATATGGTACATTTAGCACCATTTTAGTCAATAATCCCACGGAAAAAGGTTCTGTAGTATTGGTGAAGTTGGGTTCAGTTACTCATTCTTTTGATTATGGGCAACGATTAGTAGATTTACCAATCGAAAATGTGGGTTTAGAGGATAATTCCATCAAATTCAAGACTCCGCAGAACGCCAATCTTTACCCACCCGGTTACTACATGATGTTCTACCTTAATGAATCAGGTAAGCCGTCTCATGCCAAGATGATCAAGCTGGAAGCTTAAGAGGATGGGACTAACAACAGAATGTATTTTTTCTAGAAAAAATACATTCTCTTATTAATTACCTTTGAAAAATCAAGCTTTTAAATTTTTAGAAAAATTAATAATATTGACTATGGATAAATTTAGCGATCGCCTAGAGATTTTAGCGCAATTATCACTTGCCCCTGGTAACATCACCCTTACCCCCGAAGGGCGAATTATTTTTAGTCTTCATCAATTTTATAATCCTGAACTTAAAGTAGTGGAACTTACCGAAGATGGTATAGTACCGTTTCCTGATTCCTCCGCAGCAAAATTGATTAGTTTCGATACTGTGTTAGGTATCAGTTCTGATGCCAATGGAATTGTTTGGATGTTGGATAACGGCAATCAAAGTCAGTCAATTCCTAAACTAGTAGGCTGGGACAGTTATAATAATCAACTAGCAAAAATCATTTATCTGCCACCACCCATCACCCTAGATAGTTCTTTTGTTAATGATTTAGCAATAGATGTAACTCGGAATGTTGCTTATATTTCCGATCCAGCCGCCGGAAATAAGGCAGCTTTGATTAGAGTTGATTTAACCACAGGATTAGCTACTCGCATTCTACAAGGACACGAAAGTGTAATTCCCCAAGACCTTGATTTGATAATTGACGGAACACCAGTGCAGATTAAACAGCCGGATGGGAGTTTAATTCGTCCTCATTTGGGTGTAAATGGCATTGTTTTAGATACAGAAAATGAATGGGTGTACTTTTGTCCAATGCACGCTACAGGTATGTATCGTGTGCAGAGTGCTTACCTGAGCGATCCTCACTTGAGTGAAGCTGAATTAACTAGCAGAATTGAAAGATATAGCGACAAACCAATTTGTGATGGCATTACCATCGACCAAGAAAATAATATCTACTTAGGAGACTTAGCGGCTAACGGACTTGGTGTAATTACACCAGATCGCTGCTACCAAATTCTATTCACTGACGAAAAATTATCTTGGATAGATTCACTCAGTTTGAGTGTAGATGGTTATGTATATTTCAATTGCAATCAACTACACCGTTCTGCTCCCCTCAATGCAGGAGAAGACACTGCTAAACCACCATATTATATTTTACGTTTTCCACCTTTAACTTCAGGTGCTGTGTAATATTAAATCATAATTTCTTGCTTATTTAATCTCAAATTTCTGCATCAAAATTCAAAAATAATTCAACAATGGCACTAACAGAAGAAGATTTACAAAATATACCAGAAAATGGCATCGATCCAGAAAATCCCGGCATTTACGAGACTTTACTCCAAGATTTACAAGGAAATATCCTCAACGGGCATGGACGAGATTATAGCGTGCATCTGTTTTTACAATTTAAACCTGCTCAAATAAATGTAGTTAAACAATGGATTGAAAAATTTTCCTGTAAATACCTGAAATCTGCCAAGCAGCAGTCAGATGAATCACGCCAGTATCGACAGCAAAAAATATCCGGTGGTTTATTTGCCAATTTCTTTTTATCTTGTCAAGGCTATGAATATTTAAAAATAGATCCTTCGCAAATACCTGGAGATAAACCATTTCGATTAGGTATGCAAAATAGTCTGATTCAGAGCTATTTAAACGACCCACCTTTGCAAGATTGGGAAAGAGGATTTCAACAAAAAGCAGATGCGTTAATAGTTATAGCAGATGATGACCGGGAATGTTTACAAGAATTGGTCAACAACCTCTGTCAAGAGTTATCTGAGGTTGGCAACATAGTTAATAGAGATGATGGTTTCGTTCTCAGAAATGAGCAGAAACAAATTATCGAACACTTTGGTTATGTTGATGGTGTTAGCCAACCTCTATTTTTGAAACGACAGATTGCCAATTACCTAACTAATAACTCTGATTTTACGAAATGGGATTACCGCGCTCCACTGAGTATGATTTTGGTTAAAGACCCCAATGGTAAAACTGAAGATAGCTATGGCAGTTATTTGGTTTATCGCAAACTTGAACAGAATGTGCAGAAATTTCGGGAACAGGTGCGTAATTTGGCTCAAAAGTTAGATATTAATGAGCCTTTAGCCGGAGCTTTGACTATAGGACGTTTCCAAGATGGAACACCAGTCACCCTCTCAGATGTACCAACTCAAGCTACACCAAGCAATAATTTTAATTATGAGTTGGATACAAATGCAACTAAATGTCCCTTCCATGCACACATTCGGAAAACTAATCCTAGAGGTGATACAGGAAGGGTCGAGTCTTCTCCTGGTTTTGAAGAGGCTTTAAAAGTAGAGAGCAATCATCGCATTGCTCGCCGTTCTGTTAGTTATGGAGAAAGCGATTGCAATAAAGAGCCAACAACTGGGTCAGGATTACTCTTTCTTTGCTTTCAAGCAAATATTGAAAATCAGTTTAATTTTATACAGGCTAGATGGTCAAATCCCAAAAATTTTGTTCAGGTTGGTGTAGGCCCTGATCCTCTAATTGGTCAGCCAGAAGGAACTCAGAAATGGCCACAAAAATGGGGAGAATCTGAAACTGAAGACCATAAATTTGAATTGCCCGTAAAAATGATGGGTGGAGAATATTTTTTTGCGCCTAGCTTAAGTTTTTTGAAAAACTTGACAAGCGCTAAACTTTAGCTTCTAACAAAGATGGCAGTATCAGTGAAATATCTAATGGTATGCACCGATGAAACCCAAAGGTTGTATTGCTCAAGCTTGGTCAGTTGCAGAGGTACTTCGCTCTTGGCTAGCTACAGAAAGATAAGTTAGGTTGATTTGCAACTTAACTATGGCAAATTGTTACTCAAAAATCTTCATCAAAGTGAACAAATCATGGCAAATATTCTAGAAACCACAGAAGGAAAAAGATTAGTAGAAGACCGCAACAAACAAAAATATTGGAAGCGGTGGGGTTCTTATTTGAGCGATCGCCAGTGGGGAACGGTGCGGGAAGATTACAGTGATAATGGTTCTGCTTGGGAGAACTTTTCCCATGATCAAGCTCGTTCTCGCGCCTATCGTTGGGGTGAGGATGGTATTGCGGGAATCTCGGATAATCACCAGAATATTTGTTTTGCGATCGCCCTTTGGAATACAAAAGACCCCATCCTCAAAGAAAGGATATTTGGTTTAACTGGTAACGAAGGCAATCATGGGGAAGATGTCAAAGAATATTACTTCTATACTGACAATACACCCACTCACTCTTACATGAGCTGTCTGTACAAATACCCGCAAGAAGCTTTTCCCTATAAAGAATTAGTTGATGTCAATAGAAACCGCAAAAACGGAGTTGATCGACAATTCTTTGAATTCGAGCTAATGGATACTGGGATTTTTAATGACGATCGCTACTTTGATATTTCTGTAGAGTACGCCAAAAATTCACCAGAAGATATTCTCATCCGAATTGCTGTGACTAATCGGAGCAAAAACCCAGCCAAACTACATCTTTTACCGACAATTTGGTTTCGTAATACTTGGTCTTGGGGATATCCCAATCAGAAAAAAGAAGATAAATCGTTAAAAACAGTTAAGCCAGCATCTAACTTAGGGATAATAGAAGTTTCGTGCAAGGATAAAAATTTAGGAAAAAGATGGCTGTATTGCGAATCACCCAAAGAATTTCTCTACACAGAAAACGAAACTAATAAAGAAAGATTTGGTTGGGGAGAGAATTCCTCCTACGTCAAAGATGGCATTAATGATTATATTCTGTCTAATGGTAATAAAAAGACAGTAAATCGAGATGAAGAAGGAACAAAAGCATCAGCGCATTATGAATTAACAGTAGCTCCTGGGGAAACAAAAATTGTCCGTCTGCGCCTCAGTGACATAGAAAATTTAGATTCCCCATTCGATACTGATTTTGATAATATCTTCCGCCAACGACAGCAGGAAGCAGATGAATTTTATCAAGCTGTTAGTCCCCATCCCGTTTCCGATGATATGCGTTCTGTGCAGCGACAAGCCTTTGCTGGTATGTTGTGGTGCAAGCAATTTTATCACTATGTAGTAAACGACTGGCTCAATGGCGATCCAAACCAGCCGAAGCCACCAGAAAGCCGTAAATCGGGTAGAAACAAAGAATGGACTCATTTATTTAATGAAGATATCATTTCCATGCCAGATACATGGGAATATCCTTGGTTTGCTGCTTGGGATTTGGCTTTTCATACAATTCCTTTTGCACTCATAGACCCGGAATTTGCCAAAAAGCAACTATATCTATTCACGCGGGAATGGTATATGCACCCTAACGGTCAAATTCCTGCGTATGAGTGGAATTTTAGCGATGTCAATCCTCCTGTTCATGCTTGGGCTGCATGGCGAGTTTATAAAATAGAACAAAAAATGTATGGGACTTCAGACAGAGCGTTTTTAGAAGAAGTCTTTCAGAAGTTATCCCTCTATTTCACATGGTGGGTAAATCGTAAAGATTCGGATGGAAATAATCTCTTTGAAGGCGGTTTTTTAGGATTAGATAACATTTCGCTCTTTGATAGAAGTAACCTGAGAATTTCTGGTAATGCCACAATAGAGCAATCAGATGGCACCAGTTGGATGGGGATGTACTGCTTAAATATGCTCAAAATTGCTTCGGAGTTGGCAAAAGAAGATAAAACGTCAATGTACGAAGATATAGCATCCAAATTTTTTCAGCATTTCCTTCTGATTGCTGATTCTATGAATAAAATTGGCGGCAACAAAGTAGACATTTGGAATGAAGAAGATAACTTTTACTACGATATCCTCAAGGTTCCGGCAAATGTGTTACCTGGTGGCAATGATGCTTTTCCTTTTTCAATTAGAGTACGGTCAATGGTCGGTCTAATTCCCTTATTTGCCGTAGAAACAATTGATAAAGAAATTGTGGACAAATATTTGTCCTCAGATTTTAAGCCTCGGATGGATTGGTTTTTGAATAATCGCAAACAACTAACCGAGAATAATGAAAATATTGCCATAGAACAAGATGGAGAATTATTTTTGTCCCTTGTGAGCCGAACAAGGTTGAAAAAAATCTTGGAGAGGCTGCTAGATGAAAAAGAGTTTTTGAGTCCTTATGGAGTCCGCACTCTTTCAAAAATTCATGAACAACCATATCAGTTGCCATTTCAGATCAGAACTGAAGACAATGTGTATGTTCAACCTACAGTTCAATATGAACCTGCTGAGAGTTATGTTCATCTTTTTGGCGGAAATTCTAATTGGCGCGGCCCCATTTGGTTCCCTCTCAATTTTCTGTTGATTGAGTCACTGCAAAAATTTCATTATCACCTAAGAGATGAAGTCAAGGTGAAATGTCCAACACAGTCTGGGGAACTAAAAGAAATGAACCTCTGGGAAGTCTCAATGGAGATATCTTATAGGTTAATAAAAATCTTCTTGCAAGGCTCCTCAGTCATAGACACAACTAAAACAGATTGGCGACCTGTTTATGGCGGTACGGAAAAATTTCAGAATGATGAAAATTGGCGAAATCTGATTCTTTTCTACGAATTTTTTCATGGAGATAATGGTGCTGGATTAGGTGCTAGCCATCAAACTGGCTGGACTGGGTTAGTAGCCAAACTAATTCAGCAGTGGGGAGAATATCCTGGACAAAACAAGTCACCAGACTGTAAATAAGTTGGAATCAACCGCTCATATCATCTAACACTGTGGAAAATAGAAATCAACATGACACTAGGAGCATAACTCCACTTACTGAATATTTGGAGATATTGTCAAATCGCTTCATGCCAAAGAATAACTTTTAAGGAGTAAAAGATGAGCCTAAATCATAAAATTGTCAATGTCGATTGTGAGACTGTTTCTAATACCTCGTATGATGTAGTGATCATAGGAGCAGGAATAGCTGGAGCCATTGTTGCTAAAGAATTAAGTCAACAAGGAAAAACAGTCCTCATCCTAGAAGCAGGAGAAGGTGAGGATTTAACCGTTGCAGGCTTTCAAAATTACGTCAATACCTTCTACTCTGCCACAGAGAAAAACGCCAATGCGCCTTATCCCCCAAACCCCAATGCTCTAAGTCCTACAGATGACGACAAGTATTTTGTCGAACAAGGCCCGATGAAACTTAAGGGTTCTTATACACGGATTCTGGGTGGGACAACGATGCACTGGGAAGCAAAAACCCCACGGATGCTATCCGAAGATTTCCAGTTACAGACTCTCTACGAGCAAGGACTGGACTGGCCGATTACCTATGACGACCTGATGCCCTACTATGACAAAGCAGAGCGTGAACTTGGAGTTTGTGGGGACGTAGAAGAGCAAAAAAAACTAGGAGTGAAATTTGAGGATGGCTATGTTTTTCCAATGCAAAAGCTTCCTCCCTCTTATTTAGATGAAAAAGTTATTGAGAAGGTAAAAGGGACGAAAGTAGAACTCTATGACGAGACCCTGGAATTAAATTTTTCTACTTTTCCTCAAGCTCGTAATGGTGTACCCAACCCTAACTACGATAACGGCAACGGCTTTGTTCCTGATGGAGTTGCTAGCATCCCTTCTATTCAATACGGGGAACGTTGCCAAGGAAACGCCAATTGTGTACCTATTTGCCCAGTTCAAGCTAAATATGATGCTCGCAGAACTTTAGTTAAAGCCCTGCATACTGGTCGGGTTCATATACTCACTCAAGCAGTAGCTGACCGTGTAGAAATCAATCCCGAAAACGGCCTTGTCAGTCAGATTAGGTATAAGCGTTATCAAACGCCTGATTCCCCTGAACACACCATAGGAACCGCCAAAGGGAAATTATTTGTCTTAGCTGGTGGGGCAATAGAAAACGCTCGGCTGATGCTGGCTTCGGAATTGCCCAGTACCAGTGGACTGATGGGCTGCCATCTCATGGATCACCCCTTTACATTAGCTTGGGCTTTAATGCCAGAAGTAACTGGTACTATGCGCGGGCCTCTGGTAACATCAGGAATTGGCACATTTCGTACAGGTAAGTTCCGTCATCAACAATCTGCCTTCGCGGTAGACATTCACAATGATGGTTGGGGATGGGCAACAGGATCACCATACAGTGAAATTTTGGATGCAGTTGACAATAAAAACAAATATGGACAAGAACTGCGTCAGACATTAATTAGTCGGATTTCACGACAATTATTGCTGGCTTTCATGTGCGAACTACCTCCTGACCCGAATAACAGAGTCACCATAAATCCAAACTACAAGGATCAACTGGGTAATTATCGTCCCGTCATTAACTTTAATATACCTGACTACACTCTTAGAACCTTAGCATATACCAGAAAACTGTCGCGTGTGATTTTCCAGCGTTTGGGAGCAGAAGATTATACTCAGTACAATCCCTTAGATCCACAGTATTTTGAGTTTGAAGGTGAAGGTTACGCATACAAAGGAGGAAACCACTTTTCTGGAACTCATATTATGGGAACGACGAAAAACAACTCGGTTATTGATAAGAATTTGCGTTCTTGGGATCATCAGAATCTCTACCTAGTTGGTGCAGGAAGTATGCCGACCATTGGTAGTTCTAATACAACCTTGACCATTGCCGCACTGAGTTTTTTGGCGGCCGAGAAGATGCTCAAGGATTTGAACTCTTAGAATTTGTCACTATAGCCGTGGTCAAACCCTTTAGGACATTTTCCCAGCTTGAATGCCAGGATTAGTAAGACTTTAACTTTACCTCCTGCCTTCTGCTATAAGTTAATACCTCTTGCACAATTGAGAACATATCAGCAACAAAAACAAACTTATTATGAGCATGGAAAATAGACCAAAAGAAATTAAAACAATTGAAGATTTGCGTCTCTATCTCATAGATGCAATGAAGATAGAACATTCAACCATTCCTCCTTACATGACAGCCCTTTACTCCCTGAAACCAGGAACAAATATTGAGGCTTTCCATATTATCCGGCAGGTTGCTGTAGAAGAAATGCTACACCTAACTCTTGCAGCCAATGTTTTTAATGCTGTGGGCGGAAATATTGAAGGAGTCCTGACGGACAAGGATTTTGTTCCTGAATATCCTACGGGTTTGCTAACAGGACCCGCAGAAGAAGACTATTTTGAAGTAAATTTAAGCAAGTTTTCGGAGGAGACGGTAGAAACTTTTCGTCTTATTGAACGGTCTAAACATTTTAACCAAGACGAGCCAATAGTTCCACCTAGAGGTAGAAAATATTTGCTGAAGATTTTAGACCCCTATGAGGAAGGTGGATTCTACAGCATCGGCTTGTTTTATGCAGAGATCATTCGTGGTATGTACACACTCCACAAACAAATGGGTAATGCTTTGTTTTGCGGCGATCGTCAGAAACAAATCACTCCAGAATACTACTATAGTGGTGGTGGAGACATCATCCCTGTCACGGATTTGAAGTCTGCAATTCGGGCTTTAAAAGTAATTCAAGAGCAGGGCGAAGGAACCAGAGTCGATGCCATCTATGATGCAGAACGAGAACTTGCCCATGATTTTCGGTTTGAGCAATTGGAATTAGGGCAATACTATGTAGTCAACAAGGATGATCCTGAAAGCTCTGATATGCCCGGTTGTCCTACGGGGGAAAAATTTACGGTTGATTGGGACGCGGTTTATCCGATTAAGGAGAATGCAAGACTCAGCGATTATCCCGAAGGATCAGAAATGTATACGGCGGCTTTGGGGTTTCAAAAGAGCTATAGTGATTTTTTAGCCCAAATTGAACAGGCTTTTAATGGAAATCCTCAAGATTTGATTCCCGCAGTCGGGGGTATGTTCCGCTTGAAAGAACAAGCCACCCAGCTAATTCGTAACCCTATTCCTGGTGGAAATGGGGTTCATGGCGCTCCTATCTTCCGATTGTGAAGACTAGTCGAGATCCATTTTTCTCCCATCTTGTTACTCATATGCAATAGTTTTGCCATTTAGTAATGAGTTCGTGCTGTGGGACTTATAACTTAATTTGTTGATTCTGAAAGTTGGCGGAGGTAAGCAGCTGATGGATATTGATGCAACTGAGATGGAGTATTTTCTCGATCTCTCAGTGGTTTTAACTGGTTTTTCGCGGTTTTATTTACAGGGAACTGGTCAAGCTTCTCTTTACTTTGAAACTGTTCACAACATCATTGGTGGAGAAATTTTTAAAGAACTATTAAATACCTTTCATAAGCTGGATGTACAAGCCAAAAGCTACAGTGACAAGTCAATATTAGAAAACGGGCTGCGTTCGGAAATTCTGGGGTCTGAAAAATTAGGGGCGATCGCTCGCAATATTATCAAGCTTTGGTACGTGGCTACTTGGTATCAATTACCACAAGATTGGCGTAATGTGTTTGGAACTAAAGAAAACGATAAAACTTTTATTCCCAGTCCACATGCTTATCCAGAAGGACTTTTATGGCCGGCGATCGGTGTTAACCCACCAGGTGCCAAAGGGCTTGGATATGCGATTTGGAGCGAACCTCCATCAGTCAGTCTGACTCAAGGTTAACAGACCTTCTGGGCAGGAGCTAAACATCTTTAGCTCCGCCTTACTCAACCGATCAAAAAAGGCCATCTTTTGAGCCTGACACAATTATCACATCCTAATTTTAAGGACTAACATGAATACATCTTGGTTGCGGAGACTCTCTACTATAGCCTTCTCTATTGTTCTGAGCTTAACAATCTTTAGTTTGCCAGCTCACGCCTTTGTTAGCACAGATTACTGCCAGTTGCTTTCGACAAACGCCTGTAATGGATGCGATTTATCAAGAGCGGATTTATCAGGCAAAGAGTTATATGGTAGCGCACTCAATGGCGCAAATCTATCGGAGGCCAATCTCTCTGGCGCTTTACTCAATGATGCCAAACTTCAAGGAGCTATTTTAACAAAAGCTAATCTATCAGGAGCTATTCTGATGGGGATTGATTTGTCGCAAGCTAACTTAACAGAGGCTAATCTTTCTAAAGCAGATTTGTATAATGCCCGCTTGAGTAAGGCAAAATTGTCAAATGCAACTTTAACCGGTGCCAATTTAGAGGCGGCCATTATCTCTGATGCAAACTTGTCCAACTCTTTGGTGAATGGAGCAACGCTCAAAGAGTCTATCCTGGCTCGCTCCAATTTATCAGCTGCCGATTTTTCTGATAGCAATATGAGAAAATGCAGATTATCAGAAAACGCCATTTTAAAGGAAGCTAAATTCATTCGTACTGATTTGTCTAATTGCCTGATGCCTGATGGCACTACTTATAACGGAGATGTCACTCGATTCGGTGCTTATCAGCAAGATAAGATGTAACCTCACTTTTGGCATTACTTGAAAAACTCAAAATTCAAAAAATGTATGGTAGGTTAGTTTTCATAACCCACCATACGTTAAACTTTAAAGCACCACCAAAGGCTACTCAAAAACATTACGAATTTTCACCGATTATTATGAAAACTACTGGCATTCATCACATAGCAATTATTTGCTCTGACTACGATTGCTCAAAAAAGTTTTACGTCGATGTTCTAGGGTTTTCAATTATTCAAGAGACGTTTCGAGCCGCAAGAAATTCTTATAAATTAGATTTACGTATTAATGAAAATACTCAAATTGAGTTATTTTCTTTTCCTAATCCTCCTCAACGCCCAAGTAGTCCAGAAGCTTGTGGTTTAAGACATTTGGCTTTTCGTGTTGAGGATATAGAAGAGGCGATCGCTGACTTAAAATCACATCATGTAGAGGTAGAAAATATCAGAATTGATGAGATTACAGGTAAGAAATTTACTTTCTTTAAAGACCCAGATAACTTGCCTTTAGAAATTTATGAAATTTAAATAAAATGATTTTGGGCTAGGCATGATGCTAAAAATATCACCCAACGGGTTATATGTAAAAGAATTAGGACTTAAATTAAATTATAATAATCAATATTATAGAGGATATTTTATACTTTATAAATCTAGGAAACACTTCTGTAAATTTTTATATATACCTTGGACATTTGTGATTTTTTAGATTAAAAATAAAATGTTTACCAAAGCTTTTCTTTGGATGTGGAGACTTATTCAAATCTTGACGGAAAAGGTAAATAGAGCCAACACCTAAAAATACTAAAAAGACACATATATCAACACACCAAGCAAAATTATGTTGAAGTTTGGTGGTATGTGATTTGAGGCGATTTTCTTGTTTTTTTGTTTAAGTCCCACTAATTTTTTGAGAGTTCGACTGCACATAATCTTAGAGATCAAGGATAAAACTCATGTTGCTAACAGACAAACGCAAGCTGAATAAATCAAGAATTAACGGTTTTTTGGGTATTTTATTTGCATTTATCCTTGTTGGGGTAACTTGCATAACGCTTCCTGCCAATGCAGCGCCAAAGGGAAATGAGTCTTACCTAATATCTCTAGTTTCTCCTTCAAATAAACAACCGATTTTCAATCCCGAAAAAGTTCACTTAGGTATCACGCCAACGGGTTGGAGTAATAGTGATGATCGTAGTATTGATACTTGCCCCCCTACCCCATATAGACAAATTATCAGTGAAATAGCCTTATCTGGCTTTGTAGGCACTCAAATGTCTCCCGCTTTTCCAGAATATCCAAAAGAACTTGAACTTTTGAAAAGCGAGTTAGGACTTCGTAACGTGAAGATTTCTGAACCTTGGGTAGGAACTAGGTTTACTGAAGGCAAGAAAGCAGAAACTATCGAAGAATTCAAGAAACAAGTGCAATTTATGAAGGATATGGGTGGTAAAACTATTGTCGTTGCTGAAATGAGTAATGCTGTTCATCTCACAGATGTAGACCCCTTAGTTAAAAGACCACATTTTTCTGAGGATGAATGGGAGCAATTGACTGAGGGATTGAACGAAATCGGTGCTATGGCCAAGAGTGAGGGTATGCAATTGATGTATCATCCCCATATTGGTACAGGAGTAGAAAACTTAGCTGATATTGATCGCTTGATGGAGAAGACCAAGCCTGAATATGTGAATCTGCTTCTTGATACCGGCCATTTGTATTATGCAGGGGTTAATCCTTTAGACGTAACAAAGAAATATATCAATCGTATCAAGCACGTTCACTTGAAAAATATTCGTTCGGCAGTTTTAGAGAAATCCAAAAGTACTGGTCGTAGCTTTTTAGATTCCATCCGTGCAGGAATATTTACTGTACCAGGAGACGAGAATGGTGCAATTTGTTTTGACCCAATTTTAACTACCCTTGCTGAGGCTAACTACGAAGGATGGCTGATGGTAGAAGCAGAGCAAGATCCAAACAAAGCTAATCCTCTACAGAACGCTTTAATGGCTCGAAATTATCTGCGAAAAGTCACCGGTTTATAACCTATTTCAATTAGAGGTTATAAAAAAAATAGGCTAATTTCTCCAATCGAAAACCACTATCACAATTATGGAGCGTGAGGTTCTTTTGGATTTGTGCTGAAAATCTATCACTAAGAACAAAAAACAGATCCTTGAGAACCTAAAAGCTCCAAAATTGGGTTGTTATCTCTCAAGAAACACAGGGGTATAGGGGAAGAAAAAAGTGTTTCTTTCATATTTTGCGGGAGCGTAAACCCCGCTCGTTAGGCGCTCTCAACTTGCACATTTTAAAACCGTTATACAGTAAGGCTTTGAGAAATACCATAAAAATGTGCTTGTTTCATATTTTGCGGGAGCCTTAATCGCGCCCGTGGGGAGCTGACATCTTAAACCTTCTCAACAAGCAGGTGGCGATGCACTCCCCACCCTACGAAATCATAAGGGTTTCGAGCTTTGATTTTCGAGTGGAAGGTATGCCCTCTAGCTCATCTGCTCCTATCAATTAGTAAATAGCAGGAAATAGGCCAGACAAAGTTTGAATCTACTAAATCGAGAAAAAATTAAATTTCCACGTTCATAGCAATTTCTTTAAAAAGTCATAGGAAGAAGCAGATGGCTAGTAATAGTGATGTATGGAAAGATGATAACTATCAAGCTACCGTTGAAGTTAAAGGTACGGGTGGCAGACGGAGCTTTTCTATGAAAACAACTGCTCCTTTTCAAGAACAACTATCTGACTGGCAGAAGTACAATTATAAAAAATATCTACCTAATCCACGAGAAATTACTGAATCACTTAATAGTCCCTATATTGAGAGCGATCGCCTCTGGTTTGATGCTCTTTATGCCTTGGCTTTAGAAGAAGCCCGTCAGTGTTCAGTTAGTCAAATCAGTGATGGAGCTTTCAATAACGGAAAACCTTTACCTGCACCAGAGGGAGGTTATTTTGAGACAGGTTTATTTTGGAATTATGTTTGGACGAGAGATACTTCCTATGCTGTCGATCTTGGTTTAGCTGTTATAGATCCGATTCGCTCCTTAAACTCTCTCAAGTTTAAAGTTTCTGAGCTTCGTGAAGGTGGAAACCAGCAAATTATCCAAGATACCGGTACTGGAGGGAGTTATCCCATATCAAGCGATCGCGTGGTCTGGTCTATTGGGGCGAGGGCTTTGTTAAAACAACTCCAAGGAGATGAAAGAGATAATTTTGCGAAAACAGCCTACACAGCACTCAAAAATACCATTGAACATGATCGTCAAGTTGTCTTTGAGCCTGAATTTGGTCTGTATCGAGGAGAACAGTCGCTTTTAGATTGGCGGGAACAAAGTTATCCTCAATGGACAGCAGATGATCCAGTACAAATTGGTATGTCCAAAGCTCTCTCTACTAATGCTTGTCATTTTTCAGCCTTAGTTTTAGCTGCCTCTTTAGCAGGAGAATTAGGCGATGTACCAACACAACAAAAATACAGTCAGTGGGCTGAGAATTTGCGTCAAGCTATCCGTAAGCACCTATATTTGCCAGATAAACAGCTATATTCAACTTTTATTACTACAGCTTTTGATTTTAGTCCCGCTTACCAATACGATTCATTAGGAAGTGCTTTAGCTATTTTGCTTGATATAGCAGATGAAACACAAGCCGCTCAAATTGTCGCTAACTACCCCCATCTACCCAAAGGTGCGCCAGTCATCTACCCGCAACAGAAGGATACTATAATCTACCATAACCACGCTATATGGCCATTCGTCTCTGCCTATTGGCTGAAAGCGGCAAAAAAGGTAAAAAATGATGCTGCTGTCACCCTTGAAGTCAATTCTTTAATCAGAGGAGCAGCACTGAGCCTATCCAATATGGAAAATTTTGATGTTGTGACAGGTTTAACGGAACTGCAAAACTCACAAAAAAAAGAACCTGCAGTGAATTCACCTCGTCAGCTTTGGTCAGTAGCAGGCTATCTGTCAATGGTACATGAGATAATTTTTGGACTATCTTGGACAGATTCGGGAATTACTGTTTCTCCTTTTATCACAAGAGATTTACGCTGTAATCTTTTCCTAAACTCACAGAAATTAACTCTCAATCGCCTTCCCTATCGAGGTCATCAACTGAATATAGTCATAAATTTACCTCCGATTAATCAGCACACTAAAGGGGCGTATACATTAGGCGAAGTCCGCCTTAATGGTCAAGTAGTTGTCGGTGAAATTGCTGAATCAATGCTGAAGGCTGAAAATTCCATTGAAGTAGATTTATTAGATCAAGATTTTTCCAGTGCAACGATCACTTTGGTGAACAATTTACAAGACTATCGAGAAAGGTTTGCACCTCGTCCGCCAATTATCGATAAAATTACTGAAAAACAAGGTAAGTTAGAGATTTCCTTTAATTTGAATAAGGAAGAATCTGATCAAGTTGTGGTTAATATTTATCGCAATGGAAAATTAGTAGCTGAAAAACTCAAAGTTTCTGGAAATTCGGCTACTTGGCAAGACCCAAACACTGAAGGGATAAACTCACCCAGCTATTGCTACACTCTTGAAAGTGTTTATACTGGCAGTGGTAATATTTCTCAGCGTGCGAAACCTTTTTGTTATTGGGGATCAAATTATGAGCGTATTTATTCTGTATTAGCCAATGATTTTCAAGCAGTTGGCGGAAATCTCTCTGACAATCACGGTAAAGCTCATTTTGAAAATTGGGGCGCACCAACTGATAGTTTAACAGTCAAGATAAATGCTAAATTTAGTGGTTCTCATGGAATTCAAGTAGTAGCCGGAAATGGTGCGGGCCCGATTAATACGGGGATTACTTGTGCCGTTAAACGTTTGCAGATGAGGGATATAAATAATACGTTGGTTGCGGATGGTTATTTAGTAATGCCCCATTTAGGCAACTGGGAGCGCTGGCTGGAGTCTTCGGTGATATTTACCAAAGTTGATTTGATTGCTGGGCATAGTTACATAATTAAAATTTTTAGTGACGAGAAATCAATTAATATGTCGAGTTTCTCACACTATAAAGATTATACAGGAAATAATGGCATTGGAGGAATAGCAGGTGCTTACAATTATGTCAATATTGCTGAAATTAAGTTACTTTCATTAACATAAGTAGAACAGAGTTATTGACACTCCCCCGCTAACCGCAAAGCGGTGTAGCGGGAGATTCTTGCTTCTCAAAAACACGCTTTTTGGCACAAGTACCAACGAGTCTTACTGCTTCTCCACAAGCTTGAATTTCTGTGTGTCCCACAGTATTTGTTGACAATATCCTTATCCCTTCTGCTCTCAAGTTCCGTGAGGCATTTTCATCTCTATCATGAGTTGTTTGGCAACCTGAACAAATCCACTCACGGATACTTAAATTCAGCAAATCATTCTTTTGACCACAGCATGAACAAAGCTTTGAGCTAAGAAAGAATCTGTCAACTTGAATAAATTTACCTCCCTCTCTCTCCAGTTTGTAACTAATGAAATTAAGCAGCATACCAAAACTAGCATCATGTATTGACTTGGCTAATTTAGTACGTGCTAATCCTTTAAGACAAAGGTTCTCAGCTACTATGACTTGGTTATCATCACATAACTTTCTTGAGAGTTTATGGAGAAAATCCTGTCGAGTGTTAGATATTTTTTCGTGAACTTTAGCAACTACTTTAACCGCTTTACGCCTATTGTTAGATCCTTTAACTTTACGAGATAAAGATTTTTGTCTAATTCTCAGTCGTTTAGCATACTTTCTAGTTGGCTTGATTGGGTCAACCTTATAACAGGTTTCACCGTCAAACACAGTTATTAAACTGGTTAACCCAAGGTCAATTCCTGATATCTTGCCTTGCTTGTTATTTGTTAAATCTCCGGTTTCAAATAAGATTGCAGCAAAATATTTATCTGTACTTGTTTTAGAAACAGTTACAGATTTAATCTTGCCATTAACATTCTTTGAAAGGCTAGCTTTAACAATGCCAAGCTTAGGTAGCTTTAATCCACCATCTTTAATTGAACAACTCTCAGGAAATCGGATTGATTGCTTGGGATGTTTGCTCTTGAATTTTGGGAATCCAGTGCGCTTTGCATTCGCGTAGCGTCTCGTAGAGAAAAAGTTTTTAAACGCAGATTCCAAATTCTTAAGTGATTGCTGTAGAACGGCAGCAGTGGGGAAGCGCAACCATTCGTAATCAGCCAGTTTTTTCATCTGGGTAAGGTCTTTAGCCATCTGGCAGTAAGTCATCCCTTTCCCAGTTTCTTGATATTGAGTATTAGTTTTGTTGAGGTAGAAATTCCAAACAAAGCGAGAACACCCGAAGCTCTTAGCGAATGTTATCTCTTGCTCTTTGTTTGGATAAATTCTGACCTTTAGTACATCTAACATCAATATAATTTTGAGAAACTTAATGCTACTTTGCAGTGCTGGGTTTGAGGGCTAACAACATCTCTACTTGGCTGGAAGATTTATCGGGGCTATTAGCAGTCATACTCAAACCTCGAATAGAACTGAGAATAGCATTAGCTTCTGGGGGGATGGGTTGCTGTGTTTGCGTTGCAAAACGATTGACTAAGGTCATGGTTCTATCCATATCTAGATAGAAGTAACCACCGTTTGGTTTTTGTAAAGACCCGGCAATAGCTTTAAAATTATCGCTATTCTCTAGATTCTGGTTCTTGGAGTTTGCCAACGTTTCCGCAACAGGGCCGCCAACTGCTAAAAATACGGTGTCTTCATCTAACCAACCGTGAGCGAATAAAGCTCCTTGTTGGGGTATTTCCCATTGGGTAATATCTTTACCACCAATGTTTTTGGTGGTGATGTTAATGTTTTGGGTTTTGGCGAGGGTATCTAGCTTAGTTAATGTGGCTTCTGCGGTTTTGCGATCGCTTGTATCAAATACCCAAGCACCACCAAAACCTACACTAGCCAATATACCTTGGTTTGATGGAATCGCACCAAAGGCAAATTCTTTATCCATCCAGCCAAAAATGTCTTTATCCAGGTCAATATTCACTAATTTCGTTTGGGCGCGAACCTGTTCTATCGCCTGCTTAAATTCTGGATAATCTTGTGACTGTTCAACCACTGCTGACCAACCACGACTAATTCCTTGTCCACTGATGAGAGCAAAAGTCTCAGATGGGAATTTTCCCAATATGGTCGATGGTGTGCTTTGATATGGGAATTTATTCAGTTGGGGATCTAAATTAGCGATCGCCTTCAATCTTACCCCAGCATCATCAACACCCACAGCCGCAACCATTGATTTCACCTGTTCCAGTTGTTTCAATGTCTGCGGATTTACCTGACTTGCTTGAGGATTTGCAGCCAGTAGTTGTTTCACCATCCCTGGATAATCAGGAATATATATTTGAGCCAGAGAATTTTTAACATCCGCACCTTTGCTAAGAATATTACTCGCATCCTGTTTAGTTACAAAGGATGCTTGACCTTTATAAGTATCTATAGCTTTTTCTACAGGTGTTTTTTCGGGAGACAACACTATATAACTATTATTTAAAATAGCACTGTATGTTGGCTGTCCCGATTCTGTCTTGACTTCTGTAATTTTTTCGCCTTTATACTCAGTTTCCTGGGATTTTATGCCCTTTTGACCCTTTAATTTATTTCCAAAGTTTAAAGCACTGAGTTTATCTTTAATCCCAACTACCATTAAAACTTGTGGTTCTGGCTGCGATGCGGTTGGTAAAGTTGTTCCCGGCGCATTTGTATTAAATTGAGCAGGTTTGGTTACATTTGCAGGTAGCAAAGCCACCATCACCCCACCCACCCAAGGTTGAATGTCTTTTTCATAAGAAATGTTGCCATCCTTGGACATTTGTTTATTAACATTTTCCAACTCTTTGGCAACTAACTTTTGTGCTTCAGGCGTACCAAATTGCCGTAACTTGTTCCAGGCTTGCGGGTCAGTAGTAATATAGGTAGCCATTAATGCTGTTGAAGGCACTAGTTTAGCGCTACCTAAAGCCCCAGAACTATCTCCAGCCGGCCCTCTCAGATACATATAGGCGGCTAAACTGCCGGCGACAACTACAGTCGCACCGACAACAGGAATGAGAATTTTTGACTTAGATTCAGGCATTGTGTATTCCTCGTTTGCTTAAATTGTCACCAAGGTTATTCAAAACGTCACTGTAGACTTTTCGGAATTATTGCTAATTTCTAGGCATTTTGATAATTTTTATGTAAAAAATATAGCTTATTTATCACTAAGTGAAAAAGTATTCCAGAAAATACTTCAAAAGCATGAAGACCGAATCCGCAAATGATACAAAAACAAGGTAAGGAATGTTGCTAGTTGTGTTATTTGAGCAGCGTGCTGAGAAAAAATATTAAGTAGAGGGACTAAATTAAACCTAACTTGAAATGATCGGGTTTCGACTACGCGGAAGTTGAGCGTAGTCGAAACTCAACCCTCGTCTAGTCAGCTTATCGAGCATTGAGCGTAGTCGAAATGCGTCTTATAAATAATTGTGTCCATCTAGTTAGCCTCTAACCTCCGTTGTCATAACTTTATGTAACGCTTTTTGTAAATTCCCCCTGATATTTGATTGCTATGTCATACTAGAAGGTGAGAGTTAATTCGGCGACCGCGTTTGTTTTTAGTATTGACGGGCTTTTTCCTTTTGGTATTTACAGACTTTTCTCCGAAACCTAAATCTCTACATACCTATGATTTCGGAGACAATTTATGTCAGTTTATGTAGGCAATCTTTCTTATGATGTTACAGAAGATACTTTGAATGCTGTTTTTGCAGAATATGGTTCTGTAAAACGAGTTCAGCTACCTACTGACCGCGAAACAGGCCGGATGCGCGGCTTTGCTTTTGTGGAAATGGGTACAGATGCTGAAGAAACAGCAGCTATTGAAGCACTTGATGGTGCTGAGTGGATGGGACGAGACCTTAAAGTTAATAAAGCTAAACCTAAAGAAGATAGAGGTTCTTTTGGTGGTGGTGGTAATCGGGGAAGCTACGGCGGACGTAACCGCTACTAAGCTTTATTAATTAAGTGCTTGAAGCTAATCCATTAATCCAGCATATCTATTGTACTTAGGACTGGCTCAAGCATTTCTGCTTGAGCTTTTTTCATACAAGGTTGGATTAGTTAACAAAAAATTAAGCTTTTTGCGCCGAAAACCTGATCTTTGGAGTTGTTTATGTCAAACCTAGCCACTATCGTCGAACCTGCTGTTTTAATCACCATCATTGGTGAAACTGTTTTAAAAGACCGTATTGTGAAGTTACTGAAGAAGCATGATGTAAGCGGCTACACCATTAATCAAGTACAAGGTGAGGGAGGTCACGGAAGACGTTTGTCAGACTTGGCAGGCTACAATACTAATATTGAAATCAAGACAATTGTTTCATTGGGTGCATCAGATGCGATCCTTGTGGCGTTGAAAGAGGAACAGGGTAATCACGCCTTAATAGCTTTCCGACAAAATATAGAAGCTTTTTATTGATGCAGTTTTTTGGCTCAGTTAGTGCTGACAGCTATTTTGCAACGACAAGTTTGATGAGATGACCAGTGCTGAATAATTGGATATGACTAGGCTTAACTTAATGCAGCTAAAACTGTAATACTTAGTCGTATCAAAAGATGATCTTTGCCCTAACAACAGGTTTTAACCTGCATAAATTATGGAAATTACATCAAATACAATTCCAGAATTTGAGAAATTATTTAGAGAAAAATTACATCTAAATAATTGTAAGCTGAAAAAGAAAAAGCAAGAAAATAATTATGAAATTATTACTCCTGCCAAAGATATATTTTTGATGTATTGGTGCGAGTTTCCCGAAATTAAGTTGGTATATCAGCCTATAGGAATACGCACACAACAAACAATGGTTTATGAGCAGGCTATCCGCTCTCATATTAATTTTTGTGTAAGTAATATCCAACAAACAATGAAGCTTAATGTAAACTAAGTAATCTGCCCAGCTATTACTTCACCACAATAATCCTTAAGTATTTATTTACTCTTTCTCAGCAATACAACCTTCATCTATCTATCTATGTATTGCTGAGAAATTGTGCTGACTAAGTTCTCAAAACTAGCTATATCTAAACAAGCTTCTCAACAGCAGTGCTGAACTGCTCATAAGGAGAAACTCCCACAATTTTCTCTGCTAATTCACCATCTTTAAAAATCAACACGGCTGGAATACTACGCAGTCCAAATCTTTTAAAGACTGGTTTGTTATTGTCCACATCGACTTTAACAACTTTAACGCGGTCTTTATATTCTTCGGCAAGTTGATCCATTAACGGACTGACAAGACGACATGGGCCACACCAAGTTGCAGTAAAGTCAACAACAAGAACTTTTTCTTGAGTTAACAGCGTATCAAATTCATTTTCCTGAACATAAGCAACTGTGTCAGTAGGCATTATTTATTTTCCTGCATTAAAGTAAAAGTTTCGTAAATAGATAACGATAAAAATATTAATAATTAGCGCTCTATGCTTCACAGGCTAGAGCGCTGAGATTACTTTACGCGGGCATAATTTGCACAATCAGTGAACGTTTATCAAGTGACTGGACTTTACCTACTTGACCTAGATCCGTGACAATCCGTTCTAGCATTTGTCCAGCTTGCTCTCGATATTGATTTTCTCGCCCTCGTAAGCGAATAGCAAACTTAACTGAATCGCCTTTACTCAACCATTGAAGCGCTTGCTCGATGCGTAAATTATAATCAGCCGCACCGACATTGGGACGGAATCGAACTTCTTTTACGGTGGGTCTAGCACTTTGACCCTGACGTTTTTTCTTTTGATACTGAAGCTTGCCATAGTTAACAATCTTCGCCACTGGAGTGTCTTTACTCTGAGAGACTATAACTAAGTCAAGCTCTACGCTTTGCGCTAACTGTAGAGCTTCATGGGTGTCGATTAGACCACGATTGTTATTTTCATGATCAATCAAGAAGACCTGGGGGGACTTGATTTGTGAATTAATCAGCTGCTTTTGGACTACGATAATTATTTCCTCCTAATTTTCAAGACTTGCAAGAGCAAGTATTACTAAGGTAACACGTACTATCTATTTGTTGACTATAAATTTTTACTTCTTTACTTGCTTTGCAATGGGCGATCGCTACATATCTTTCCCCTAACCACCTCTATTGCAGATTATCTACATTTAGTTCTTTAATAACATCTACTGAACGATTTACATCGTTAGTTAATACTTCTTTAGTAAAATATTTTAAAGTTGAAGCTAAAGCCAGTTGAGAAGCTATTTGATGAACCAATTCCTGAGAAATTTCTTTTTGTTGATTTAAGACTTCCACAAAACTTTCAAAATCACGCATTACACAATATCTATGTAAAGCGGATTTATTATCTATCTGAGTAAACTTTTCATCAATTTTCTCTTTCGCTTCTTTTTCTGCCTCAGAAATTGAGTTAACAAATCCGCTATCATGGCATAATTCACCAGAAATCTTATAATAATAAGCTTTGCCGCTTAATGATTCCTCCTCAATACTGATCGCATGAAATTTGTAATCAATTTTGTACTTATTAGATTCCATAGACAGAAAGCATCAGGTTACTAAGTTAATATGGTTTCTCTAATCTGCTGTTAAAATACTTATAAGATTAGAGAAATAATGCAAATTTTTGCAGACTCAATTGCGAAAACTTCTCTTACGCTGTCTGTGTCTAGCAACTTCCTTGCGCTTACGTTTTTGCTCTGGCGTTTCAAAATATCGAGATTTTTTCATATCTGGAAAAATACCAGCATGGGAGACTTTTCGCTTAAAACGACGCAAAGCAGACTCAATCCCCTCATTCTCGCCTAATATGATTTGAGTCATTTCATATCCTTACTTAATTATTACTGGTTAGTGTTAAGCCACCCAGTCAATCAGAGAAAAATTACCAACTTATGTTTTGCTCAAAGTTCAGTAGCGGTTACGTCCGCCGTAATTTCTTTGGTTCCCGCCAAATGAGTCTCTGTCTTCTCTGGGTTTAGCCTTATTAACTTTTAGGTTACGTCCCATCCACTCAGCACCATCAAGTGCTTCAATAGCTGCTGTTTCTTCAGCATCTGTACCCATCTCTACAAAAGCAAAGCCCCGCACACGTCCTGTTTCCCGGTCAGTAGGTAGGGTAACTTGTTTTACAGAACCATATTCTGCAAAAACACTATTGAGAGTCTCCTGTGTAACATCGTAAGAGAGGTTGCCTACATAAAGTGACATAAACTGTCCCCGCAATCATAAATGTGTAGAGATAGAATTGTCGGAGACAAGCCTGTCAATACCAAAAGGTACTAGCCTGTTAATATTCAAAACAAAATTTGTAACCGAATTTTATCCTTACCTTCCACTTTAACACGACATTCAACAACTCTCCAAAATCTCTCTCTAAAGCTTGAGTAGTGAACTTTATGATGATAAGTAATTTCTAATATTGATAAAAAGTAACTGAAACAAGTAAAAATAAGTCATTATTGGCAATCAGGAAGACAATTATTTTACTGAAAATTTAATAGCTGCTTATTTAAACGCTTGCTTGTTCATTAGATACCGCTTAATTCTTAACAAATAGGTTAACCTTTACTTTATATAGCAATCCTAATTGAGTTATGAGAAAATTTGGAAACATACTCAGTGAAAATTTTCAAAATAAAAAGGGCAGTTAGCATCAATGCCACAATCTTATTCCTTTGACCAAGATAATAACGGACATAAATCATTTGAACTACCAGGAGCCAGACCACACTATAACCCCGATCGCCCTGGTCAGGTAGAGCATATTTTCCTCGACCTGCATTTAGATATCCCCAACCAAAGTTATGAGGGTACTTGCAGCATTCGTTTGTTACCCATCCGCAACGGGATAGATCGCTTAACTTTAGATGCTGTAAATCTGCACATCCAGTCTGTACAGGTAGACGAGGTAACACAGAACTTTGACTACGATGGCGAACAGCTAGTGATTGAGCTATCCCAACCTACCGAAATTGGTAAGCGGATATTAATTGCGATCGCCTATTCTGCGGAAAAACCCCAACGCGGTATCTACTTCATTCAACCAGACACACACTACCCCAACAAAACCGTACAAGTCTGGACTCAAGGCGAAGATGAGGACTCACGCTATTGGTTCCCCTGTTTCGACTACCCCGGACAACTTTCCACCTCAGAAATTCGCTTACGTGTTCCTAAACCCCTGGTGGCGATTTCTAACGGTGAACTGATTGACACCCAAGAAGATGGTAAAGATAAAATTTACCACTGGTCACAGCAACAGGTTCACCCCACCTACTTAATGACTTTGGCTGTGGCAGATTTTGCGGAAATTCGGGATGAATGGCGTGGGAAACCAGTTACCTATTATGTAGAAAAGGGACGTGAAGCTGATGCTAAACGCAGCATGGGCAAAACTCCAAGAATGATGGAGTTTTTGAGCGAAAAGTATGGTTATCCCTACGCTTTCCCCAAATATGCCCAAGTCTGCGTCAGTGACTTTATCTTTGGGGGGATGGAAAATACTTCCGCCACCTTATTAACAGATAGATGTTTGCTGGATGAACGCGCCGCTTTAGATAACCGCAATACCGAAAGTTTGGTGGTTCACGAACTAGCCCATCAATGGTTTGGGGATTTACTGGTAATCAAACATTGGTCTCATGCTTGGGTGAAGGAAGGAATGGCTTCCTATTCTGAAGTGATGTGGACTGAACAAGAATATAGTGCCGAAGAAGCAGCATATTACCGTTTATTAGAAGCGCGTAGTTACCTGAGTGAAGATCAGGGACGCTACCGCCGACCTATGGTAACTCACGTTTACCGCGAAGCTATTGAACTTTACGATCGCCACACCTACGAAAAAGGGTCTTGTGTTTATCACATGATTCGGGCAGAATTGGGAGAGGAACTGTTTTGGCAAGCAATACAAACCTTTGTCCAAGATAATGCCCACAAAACGGTAGAAACCATAGATTTACTCCGGGCGATTGAAAAAGCTACCGGACGAAATCTCACTTTCCTGTTCGACCAATACGTTTATCGCGGTGGTCATCCTGATTTTCAAGTGGCTTACTCTTGGGATGGGGAAGCGAAGTTAGCTAAGGTGACTGTTACCCAAACCCAAGTCAGCGCAGATCAGCACAAAGATGTATTTGACTTGCGAATCCCTATTGGTTTTGGTTATAGCCAATCAGGAGAACCCGCAAAACTGCAAACTTTCACAGTGCGGGTGCATGAACGGGAACAGAGTTTCTACTTCCCATTAACCCAGAAGCCAGACTTCATCAGCTTTGATGTTGGTAATCACTGGTTGAAAACGGTGTCTTTGGAATATCCCATACCAGAGTTAAAAGCGCAGTTAGCATCTGACCCTGATCCAATTTCACGCATATATGCAGCGACGGCTTTGGCTAAGAAGGGTGGGTTAGAAGCAACTAAAGCTTTAGCTGCATCCCTGAAGCATGACCCATTCTGGGGTGTGCGGGTGGAAGTTGCTAAACAATTGGCAGAAATTAAGTTAGACCAAGCCTTTGACGGATTAGTTGAGGGATTGGCGGATAAAAATCCTTATGTACGACGGGCGGTGGTGCAAGCATTAGCAGAAATTAAAACTCGCCCTAGTTATAAGGCTGTCAAAAATGTTGTCAAAGATGGTGATGATAGTTACTACGTAGAGGCTGCGGCTTGTGTGGCTTTGGGTGCGATCGCCGCCATTAATTTCGATGACAAATCCAGAGAAGAAAAGGCCATCAAGCTCTTAGAATCGGTTTTGTCAGAGAGGGCTGGTTGGAATGAGGTTGTGCGTAGTGGGGCAATTAACGGTTTAGCTGAACTCAAAACCTCACAAGCAGCGTTAGATTTGATACTTGATTACACTAAGCTTGGTGTACCGCAACCATTACGATTGTCAGCTATTCGGGCATTAGGCAAGGTTTCCGTCGGTCAAACTCCGGTTAACGTAGAACGGATAATTGAACGATTAGCCGAACTTGCCAAAGAAAACTTCTTTTTAACCCTAATGGCTGTTGTCGCTTCCTTGGGTAAAATGGAGACAGCAAAGGCGATAGGCGTATTGCGATCGCTTGCTGATCAAACAGCCGATGGACGTGTGCGTCGTTTCGCCGAAGAACAATTAGCTCATGTGCAGAAAAACATCGGTGCAGACAAAGCCTTACGGCAATTACGCGAGGAACTTGACCAACTCAAACAGCAAAATCAAGAACTCAAAAGCCGTCTGGAAACCTTAGAGGCTAAATCCCAGGCTGCAAAGAGTTCGTAATTCAAATGTAGGGTGAGCATTGCACCTTGTTATGGTTTTGGCGCTGCAATGCCTACCCTACTGTAACCTGTAACCTGTCCCCTATAACCTTTTCCCTATGGGGATGGTGGTAATGCTGGAGCTAGAGGTGCGCGTCTTCTGCTACCACCTCCACCAATGGTAGTTGAAGTATTATTATTGACAATCTGAAGCGCCTTAAACAGCTTCATCACATCCTCGTAAAAAATGCTAGAGCCACCCTCAATACTGTAACCATATTTAGCTTCAAACTCTTCGGCAACTCCTTCTTCCATTGCGATGTAATGAGCATCCCAGCCTGCATCATCAACAACGTAGCCGCCGTAATTTTGTAAAACCCTAAACAACTTCTTGCCAGCTGTTGTTTGTAATTTCAGGTTGGATTCGGTGACGGATGGAGGAATTGCTAGTAGGGTTCCTTGGAGAAAGTTAGGGTTTGTACCCTGATAACTAGTGGAAGCTATACTATCAGCTCGGTCTGCTGGCCAGCGATATCCAGGTATAGTGGATGAATAGTAGTAGTATTTTTTCCCCCAAAACAATAACTTGATGGCGTGGCGAATTGGTTGGTCGTTAGTTAGTTCACCTTTACGAATAGAACCGCCAATGGAAGATAGTCCAGAACCGAAATGCGCTCCGCCTATTCCTTGGCCATATAAGCTCAAATCAGGGAAATAGCGCCAGCCATAAATAGGGCCGCCCTTTTCACACCGCGCCAATGGTTCGAGCTGCACTAAGGTTTTCCCATCGGGCATGAGAAAAGCCGAGGCATTGTTGGGGGTACTATATGGATTTAGGGTAGCGTCAGGAATAATTAAGTTATCGGGAACGGGTAAAGAGATATTCATCGAGTTAGTTCCAGAACACCTTAGAGTCCAGCTACCCGGAGAATAAACAGGACGTAGAGGATCACTATCCTTGAGCTTGTAAAAGTATTCTCGATCTACCGCAAACCAACCAGCTTTTTGAATGTTGGCTGCTACGTATTTAGCACCTGAGCCAATTGGCATATTCCAAATTGATGTGGTGGAAAATGGCCATAACCAAGGATCTCTGGTAGTGGGTGTCTGACTACTAGCGATCGCATTTGTCAAAGCAATAGTAAAAAAAGTACTCATAACCACCGCAAATATACGCAACCTAAATTTGCGGTTTTTGAATATTGAAAATGATTTCATCAAAATCTAGCCCAGCAATTTTCTTGGGAACTTAGCTATTACTTACGTTATCAGCAGAGGAATTCGGGGCAACTCTGCTTGACCAGCCTGAGCCATTCTACATACGATAAGTGAAAAAAGCAAGCATTTAAACGTTTGTAGCCAATATATCTGACTTAGATACCGTAGATATGCAGCTATGTAAAGTATTCCCACAGTTAAGTCATAAATAACAGCGACAAAGTTGTACTTTTATAAAGTACAATTAAGAAAAAGATAGAAATATCTTAGGCGTTCGATAGACTAGGATAGCTGCGAACAAACCCAAAAATCAACAAGATTAACAGTTTTTTGCAGAAAACTAGCACCAAGTCCGACTAGCAACCAAATTGCGGGTCAAAACACTAAATGAAACTGTAAATTTCCCAGTAGAAGAGGCAGACAAAGGCGTGGGTCAGTATCAACCTGGTCAGCTTAAGCGCTACAATCCCGATGCGATCGCCAGTTACTATCGTTATCGTCCCTGGCTAACTTTAGGACGGTTGTTCAAAATAACGTGGTATTTTGCAACGTTTATTTTGGGCTTGAAGTGGGATGAATGGCAAAGTAAAGAAGAACAAAACAAGGGAAAACGGGCTAGCCAGTTACGAAACATACTTACCCGTTTAGGCCCGACTTTCATTAAGGTAGGTCAAGCCCTCTCCACCAGACCAGACCTGATACGGAAAGATTTCCTAGAAGAACTGATTAAGCTACAAGACCAATTACCACCGTTTGATAATGCGATCGCCTATCAAATCATCGAAACAGAATTAGGCAGATCCATAAGCGATATATATAGTGAACTTTCCCCATCTCCAGTAGCGGCTGCGAGTTTGGGTCAAGTCTACCGAGGACGTTTGATTAGCGGTGAAGAAGTCGCAGTCAAAGTACAACGCCCCAATCTGCGCCCCGTCCTCACCCTTGACCTCTATATAATGCGTTGGGCGGCTGGTTGGTTAGCACCTTGGCTACCCCTCAATCTCGGTCACGACCTGACCTTGATTGTGGATGAGTTCGGAACCAAGTTATTTGAAGAAATTGATTACCTCAACGAAGGGCGCAACGCCGAAAAATTCGCCCACAACTTCCGCGATAATCCCGAAGTCAAAGTACCAAGTATTTATTGGCGGTTTACAGCTAGTCAAGTTTTAACCTTAGAGTGGATTAACGGCTTCAAGCTGACAGATACCAAGAGTATCCGCGCCGCAGGTTTAGACCCAGAAGCGATTATCCGCATCGGTGTTACCTCTGGTTTGCAACAGTTGTTAGAATACGGCTTTTTCCACGCCGACCCCCACCCAGGTAATTTATTTGCCATGCCTGATGGTCGCATGGCTTATATTGACTTTGGGATGATGGATCAGTTGGAGGAACTCACAAAAGAAACTTTGGTAGATGCGTTAGTGCATCTGGTGAACAAAGACTATAGTGATTTAGCCTTAGATTTCGTCAACTTAGGATTTCTCACCCCCAATACAAATATTGCCCCCATCATACCCGCATTGGAAGCAGTATTAGGAAATGCGATCGGTAAAAATGTCAGTGACTTTAACTTTAAAACCATTACCGACCAGTTCTCAGAACTGATGTATGAATATCCCTTCCGCGTTCCCGCCAAGTTTGCTTTAATTATCCGTTCTCTGGTGACGCAAGAAGGAATTGCCCTGAGTCTCAACCCCAACTTCAAAATTGTGGAAGTGAGTTATCCTTATGTAGCTAAACGCCTACTAACTGGAGAATCTCCCCAATTAAGAAGGCGGTTGTTGAATGTGCTGTTCAAAGATGGTAGATTTCAGTGGCAGCGCTTGGAAAACTTGATTGCGATCGCCCGCACCGATGGCAACTTTGACGTATTACCTACAGCCAGGATGGGGTTGCAATTTCTCCTATCTGATGAAGGTCAATTTTTACGCCGCCAGTTGGTGTTAGCACTCACAGAAGATGACCGCCTGCACACCGAAGAAGTCCAACGCCTGTGGTTTTTGGTAAAAGATGACCTCAAACCAAATCGCATATTTAATGTGGCGATCGGGTTGTTGACAGATTTATCTAGAGAAAGCGTTGCTGCCATTTTACCAAAAGCAACATCTCTCGCCTTTTTTGATGAATCCGCAGCCAAAAATTAAATTTGACCAACTTTTTATAAATTTCAGCCGATAAAATTGGGAGTTTTCATGTACTATTACCCTTCACAACCACCATATTTGCTACTAATTATAGGTTTGTTTGTAGCATTAACCTCTGGCTTCGCTCTCTCTGGAACACTACAATTAGTAGTACAAAATTGGCAAGTCAATAGCACAGAAAACTCTCAAGCCACTTCATCATTTAGGAAACAGCTACTTTTCCCATTTTTAGGCATCACCATTGGTATTTGTTTATTTGTGTCCTCTGGTCTAGAGATATTCGGCTTTCCTGGTATTCTCGCTTTAGGTATCGGCTTACCCCTCAGTTTATTAACCTGCCTACTAGTTTGGTTCCAATTAGGCAGTATGTTAACCTATGCCGAACGCCGAGGGATGAAATCACTAGATTTAGACTCTTTATCTTAGTCAGAGTTCGTAGTCAGCACTTTAGAACTGGCATTGCTAAATTAAAGAATGATTCTTGTGGGGTAGGCATCTTGCCTGCCCCATAAATATATGCGTAGCATCTCGTAGAGATGCTTTGCCGTTAGCGTTCGCGTAGCCTATCGCCGACAAGCCTATCGCAGAGAAGACAACGCCAGTTGCATCAGCAAATTAAATTTTTGCACTACCTGATTTTTTTGATTGATAGGCTTGTAAATTAGCCGCTTTTAGGGGATGAAACAGCCCTGCCCTTACAAAGGTCGCAAATTACCTCAAATTCGCCCTTAAAAAGCAATACGGTTCAGATAAGAATAATTAACCGCCGATAAACACCGTACCCGTTGGGAACCGCAGGAAGAAACGCCGATAAATCAGGATGTTTCTTCAAGATGTCTATCCAATTAAAAATAAGTGGATAAATTCTTGTTTTTCTAGACAAAAAAACTTAAATTTTGTCCTAAAAATTATTGTTTTAATCTTGATTTTATAAAATTATATCTCAAAATATAAGTGAGGATTTTATCCTTATATAAACATCCTCAATCCCACTAATTCTGTTACTTGGAATAAATTGGTTTAAGGAGACAAACCAATGGTAAGAATAAAAATCACCGACCTTTCGCCCAATGACGAAGGCAAATCGATTAGTGAACTCACAGCTTGGGAAATAAAGAATGTGTATGCTGGAATGGAAAGGAGGTTTGGAAGAGACACTATGTCTGATACACCAAGAGAAACACCATCAGAAACATCATCAGAAACATCAGGATTTTCATTAAACGGCATGAGTGGAAGTATTAGTGGTTTGATGGATAATCTAGAAGTACAACTTCGAGATATACGCCAAAGATTGGGAATTTAATCTTGTTTTATATCTCAAATACATTAATGCTCAATAATTCGTGTGTTCTTAGCTAATTTTGCTGTTAAACACACGTTTTTTTTGCATTATGCCCCTTGATTCATTCATTAGGCAGAAATAGCTTTATCCTTCACGCTCTAAGACGTTGCATACAACGTCTCTACATCATTTATTTGGTGCAACTTCATAGAAAATTGGTATATATCTATTATTGGTCATATAATCTTCATGCTTAAAAATCTATTTTCTACCTAATGAACATACAAAGTAATGTAGACATTTGTCACCCAGTTATGTCTTTTAAATCAAGTTTTTTAGCTTGATTTCTTCCAGAAAAACAAATAAAAATTGAATCAACGGTTAAGCAACACTTAATCGCCTAAAGAAAACGACTGAACATAACAATTGTTTTAGGAGTCAATCATGGCATTTATTGCTGTTAAAGAATTACAAAACGCAGGTGCAGAATTATTCCAAGATTCTGAAAGCTTCCTCAACGAATTGAACAATATCGATACCGTTGCTGTTAATGGTGGTGATAGTTATTCTTCAGCTACCAATGGCGTTTTAGATTTCGGTTTGAAGGGTTTTGAATTTGGTGCTATCACTTTCGGTGTTGATGCTATCGGACACCTAGTTAAATCCTTCAGTGATGAGGGCGATTGGTACTAATTCAGAACTATTTCTGAATTTAATAAATAGTTCAACCGGAATTGTTGCATGAGCGATTAAGTAAAGTCAATAGCTTAATCGCCTGCAATTTCTCAGGAAATCAACAATTGTTTTAGGAGTCAATCATGGCATTTATTGCTGTTAAAGAATTACAAAACGCAGGTGCAGAATTATTCCAAGATTCTGAAAGCTTCCTCAACGAACTGAACAATGTCGATACCATTGCTGTTAATGGTGGTGGTAGTAATGGTTATTCTTCAGCTACCAATGGCGTTTTAGATTTCGGTCTGAAAGGTTTTGAATTTGGTGCTATCACTTTTGGTATCGATGCTATTGGACACATGGTTAAGTCCTTCAGCGACAATAAATATTAGTAATAATTCTGAACCATTTACTTAATTCATAAATGGTTCAACTGAAATTATTGCATCAGCGATTGAGCAAAATAATAGCTTAATCGCCTGCAATTTCTCAAAAAAATCACAATTGTTTTAGGAGTCAATCATGGCATCTATTAATCTGACCGAACTACAGACAACCGGCTCTGAATTATTCCAAGATTCTGAAAGCTTTCTTCATGAACTTAATAATATAGATAATTCTGTTTATGGTGGTGATGATGGTTATTCTTCAACTACCAACTTCGTTCTAGCGTATGGTATCAAAGGCTTTGAGTTTGGCGCTATCACTTTTGGTATTGATGCGATTGGACACTTAGTGAAGTCCTTTAGCTCTCATGGTGGTTAGTAATTTTTAATGATTTACTAAGCTAGATCAGGACTTACGCAAGTGTGACAATTGGTGGTTGGTGCGTGACGCTACAAGTCTCATGACTACATTCAAATATTTTCGCAGCGTCACACACCCTACAGAAAAAATATGCCAGTTGCGTAAGTCCTATAGATTAAGGTGTAAAGAAATTAATCTAGCTAAAACTGTATTATTTTTGGCACAGAAAAAATGTTTGTTTAGTAATTAATGGGAAAATATGCCACCATTTATTTTAAATTCTCAAAATGTGTTTGAGTACCTAATATCACTAAACTTGTGTACTAAGTCAGAGCAAGTATTGAGCGAAATTGAGCTAAAACCTGCTAAAAATTTTAACTTATTAGTCACTTTACCTGAGAACAGAAAATTTCTGGTCAAGCAAGAACGTCATAACCTGGAAGGAAAAACATCTGGTGAATTTTTACTAGAATGGCGCATCCATTATTTTCTAAGAACATTTCCAGAACTTAGCTATCTTCGACCATATTTTTCAGAAGTCTTACACTTTAATGCAAATAATTCAATTATAATTTTCAATTATCTTGATAATTATCGAGATTTGATGGACTTTTATGTTAAGGAAAACTTGGATTTTTTTCCTACTACAATTCCTAATGCAGTTGGCAATACTTTGGCATTAGTTCATCGTGCTTCTATGAATCATGAAGAATATAGACAGTTCTTTCAAAATACTACTGATGAATCTAGTCAAAGTAATCCTAATGTTAATCGAGGATTAGATAGGCTGACCCCAGAAATTTTTGGTAAAGTTCCTGCTGATGGTATTAAGTTTTTTGCTTTATATCAACGTTACGATAGTTTGGGTCAGGCGATCGCACAATTAACCAATAGCTTTAATCCCTGTTGTCTCACCCACAATGACTTGAAGTTAAACAATATTCTTCTTTCCCTAGATTGGCAAGAAGCAACTGATCAAAATATTGTTCGCTTCATTGACTGGGAACGTGGTAATTGGGGAGACCCAGCCAATGATTTAGGGACAGTCATCGCTAGTTATTTGCAAATCTGGCTACACAGCATGGTAACAGGTCAGTCAATTGCGATTGAAGAGTCTTTACGTTTAGCAGCTACCCCTTTGTATGTTCTTCAACCTTCAATTAGAGAATTGGTAACTGCTTATCTTACTCATTTCCCAGAAATTTTAGCACATTATCCAAATTTCTTACCACGGGTTATGCAGTTTTGTGGTTTAGCGCTGATTAAGGCTATTCACGCTCAACTTCAATACGAAAAAACTTTCGGGAATGCTGGTATTTGTATGCTGCAAGTTGCTAAAAGTTTATTATGTCGCCCAGAAACATCTATACAAAGCATTTTTGGTGTGGAAGCAACGGAACTTTTACCTACACACTTGCTTGTTAATTTGCATCAATAGGGCGGGCAAGATGCCCACCCTACAAGAGTTGAATCTAATTTCAATATGCAGTTCGTAGTCAGGACTTTAGTCCTCAAAAACTCAAAAAAGGACTAAATTCCTTACTACAAACCTTGATTTATTTAGTCCGTGCTACTTACGTCCTCCTCATCCCTCCATATCATTTACAGGCAAATCTCTATGCAGCTATTAGATTCGCTATCTGTTCAATTTTCTGATATTCCAGAGTCATTGCAGATATCTTTACAAGACATTATTCACAATGTTGAAATCCAATCTCAATATTGTATTAAGCATCCAAATTACAAACCTTTAGAATTACCTGAGTCTTCAGTTTCTAGGTTTCAAAAATTATCTACAGATTTACAAAATAAGTATTTGAGTCAACAGTTACGAAGTTTTCTTTATGGCATCTATTACAATGGCTCTTTAAAGAAGTCTCTCGCATCTGATGGGGAAATATCTAATTTAGCGGTCAACCAAAATCTAGAAAATAACACATTTTTGGGTGTAGATTTAGCTTTTTACGATCGCCTGCATGAAAGTAACCGAGGTCAAGGCTACTGGAGCTATGATTGGCGTGTGGTTAGAGAAGAAGCAGATGGTGCTGTCGCTGTTCATCGCGATGGTTTGACATTGTATGTTGAACAGGATTCTCTGCAAGCACCTGTTAGCGTAGGTGATTTAATCCCAATTAAAATGCCTAAGAACCTTGTGCAGAACGGATTCTATATGGCGGTGGCTGATGCAGGTGCATCACAACAGTATCAAACGCAGGATGAGATTTTGGTACGTGTCTACTTTAATGTAAGTCCAGATGGTGCAGTTGCAGTTATGGACAGTTTGACTACCCATCTTAACGCCATACCTATGGCTTTTACCTTTAAAGCTTTATATAACCCTTCTGATTATGGACGTTATGACTCAGGCGTACTTTATTTTAATAAAAGTGAGTATGAACAAGTTCAACCTGTGCTGGAGATGATATATGCAGAACATCGATCGCACTTCCAAAACCAAGTACCCTTATTTACTAAGCCTATCGCACCAGGGTTAGCGATCGCTGAAGAACCAAACCACAGATTTAACGAAAAGGAAAGTTTTGGTACACACCGTTGTCAAATTGTGGCTAACGGTTTAATGGAAGCTTGGCAGCATGGTGATGATACACCAGCAGGTAGGATGGCGGCAATTTTGCAGCATTTCTCTTCACTCAAGATTGAATTGCAGCGTCCTTATCTCAATGCTGACTCTGAAGATATTTATACATCTTTGTGCTGGTAAAAACGCCAAGGATGTATAGATAGTGGTTTCACTTGGTTGATATTAGGTAAACAGGTTTGTAGAGCTATTTCCGGTGGGCAACAAGGCTTTTATTAGTTACTATTTTTACACTTATGAATCGAGAATTTTCTTCCTCTCATCAAATCTCTGACTGTTTAATCCTTACTGAAGAATGGGAAGCCATCTTAAAAGCTATATCTTCTGGTAAATATTCTTGGGCTTGTGTTTTAATGCTCGAAACTGTTGGTCATAATCCTTTAACTTACATACCATATAGTACCTATCTACGTCTAGTGAAAAGTAATAATATGCCTAATGTAATTCAAGCTTGTAAAAATAATAGTCTTGGTGTTAAATTTGTGGCTATTAAAACTCATGTTATTGATTTAGATTAAAGCTATAGCAGGTGACAGCTTTAAAAACTGCTTGGTAGAAGGATATTATGATTTATCTATGTCCTAACCTATTTGGCTACTGCTATAAAGTAAAAAATATTATATAAATTTATTACCTCTGTGTTCTTTGTGCCTCTGTGATTATTGGAAACACAGAGACACGAAGTTACAGAGAAATAGTTTTAAGCTGGTTTTTGCAGTTCTGGAGATGAGGGATAAAATTCAGCTACGACTTCTATTCCTGAGATTTGTTGCTGTAACCACTCATTGAAAAAATCTTTAATAATTTGAATTCTTCGTTGCTCAGTTAACTCTGGTGCAATGATTTCTTCTACATTAATTATATGCACTCCTTTGGGTGTAATTATTGGTTTAAGAAGCTGTGGTGGTGATGCTGCAAAGACTGCGGCTGCTATTTCTGGGCGAAAGTCTTTACGATAGCGCAGCCCTTGATAGCCTCCAGCACGGCGAATTTCCGGGTCTTGGACGTATTGACGAGCTATTTCTTGAAAACTAATTTCACCTTCTTGTAAGGCATAAAATAACTCTAAAGCCAAGTCTTCATCGTCTAAGATGACTTCATAGGTGATAGCGCCAGTATAATCAATTTTGTTGGCATAAAAAAAAGGTTCTACTTTGTCTGTAAATAAATGCTCGGCTAGTTTAATATACAGTAGGTTGGTTTTAGCTACTTCCTCAAAATCGTCTATGCTTAGATAATGTTTGTCTAGCCAAGCCCAGGTATCATCAGCTTTAATTAAGCCGTTAGCTAAACGCATACTATCTGCGGCTTCTTGCAGTTCTTCTACAGTTGGTTCAATCCCTAACTCTTGGGCTGTCTCAGCGATAATTCTTTGAGTGGCGATCGCTTCTAATATACTAGGCACTTGGCAAGTTATTTTGAGATGGCTAATTATCTCTTCAGTCGAGAGTTTTAAATACTTATACATGATAGATTTTCTCCTAGTTTGATAAGTCAGGAAAAAGTTTTTGGATAATTATTATTTTATTATGATTAAGTTTTGATTTGTTTAGTATAAAGCTATAATAAAAGACATTTCTGTAGACAAGATAGTAATACTAACTATCTATAAATTTTCACAGAATAAATAATGTAGAGACGTTGCATGGAACGTCTCTACAGTGCAGAATGAAGTACATCGGTATATGGTGGGCATTGCCACCCTACAAATACTATTTATGACTGAAATTTAAAGCTCCAAACCACCTTTTTGTAACTTCTTGAATGGGTCTAAAATAAAGTCAATAACTCGCCGTTGACGCACGATTACTTCGGCGGTTGCTGCTTGACCTGGGGTTAAAGGAATACGCTTATTGCCATTTTGAATGTAAGGATGCTCTAGAATAATATCCATTTCATAAGTTTCTTGGTTTCCTTGATTTGTAGTTTGTATCTTCGAGTCAGGCGAAATCCAATGAACACGTCCTTGTAAAATTCCGTAATCTTGGAAAGGATAGGCATCAAATTTGATTTTGACTGGCATTCCGACTTTCAAGAAACCACTATTTTCACTAGGCATTGTCGCTTTTAGGATTAATGGGGCATTCTTGGGGGCAATTTGCGCGACTATCTGTCCGGCTTCAACTACTGGGCCTGGTTTGTCGATGGGTAATTCAAACACAGTACCATCAACAGGCGATCGCACTACTCTTTGTTGGATTTGAATCTTGTAGGCGTGAATCTGGCTCTTGGTTTGAATGATTTCTGATTTTAAGGTAGTAAGCTGGTTTTGGATGTCTTTGAGTTGTTCCTGACTTCTTAACAGAGCTAACTTACCAGCTTGTACTATACTTTGATAACTATTTTGCTGCTCTTGGAGACGGAGTTTTGCTTGCTCAATCTCAGAGGCTGTTTGACTAACAGTTGTTTGATAGCGGCTGATTTGTTCTTGTAAACGTAGTTGGGCTTGAGTAAATTCAGCGTTGGCTTGTAATAGCGATCGCTGGCTTTCTTCCGCAATCTTTTCTAATTCTACAACTTTAATTTGAGCGATCGCACCTTGTCTTAAAAGTCGGCGATAACGCATCACTTCTTTGATATCTCTGTGCAATCGACTATTAGCTAATTGCTTTGCTAGTTGAGTTGAATTGATATTTTGTCTAGCCTGTTCAACTAGAGCCATTTGTTCTAATTTCTGTAAGCTATATGTACTTTGTTTAGCATCAAGATTTTGCTGCGCCTGATTGACTTGAGCCAACTTCTCTAACTCTTGGGCTTGATTTTGCTGCTGTTGGATGTTAATCGTTAACATCAACTGATTCTTAAGTAGTTCTTGTTGTCCTTGGCGATTGATTAATTCCTCTAACCTTGTCTGCGCCTGTTCTAGCTGTGTTTGCAGCACATCAGAATCTAACTCTAATAGCACCTGTCCAGCCTTTACCGTTGCGCCTTCTTCAACGTTGACAAGTTTAACACTACTAGTAACAGCAACACCTAACTTTTGCGTCGCCCCTTGGGGTTCCAAACGCCCTCTTGCACTTCCGGTTTCATCAACCTTGCTAAACATCGCCCAAGGTAAAACGATCGCTGTAAAGCTGATCAGTAAATACAGCATCAAGCGCGTCCAACGCTTTGGTAAAGCATCTAATAGTTCTTCTGTGCCGTAAAACCAATCGTTTACCTCCGTTACCGCCTGTGTCCGATAATCAACGAAGTCATGAGAATTTTGACCGCGCACCAACTGATCCGTTTGTGGTTGAACAAGTACGGATGATGAATTAAGAGATGGGTTAGGCATAAATTGTTGAACGGAATGTGGGATATGTGTGGGGATTGGGGACTGGGGATTGGGGATTGGGGATTGGGGATTGGGGAGATGAGGGAGATGAGGGAGATGTGGTTCGACTACGCTCACCAACCGGGGGATGAGGAGGATTTAAGTAAATAGAAATTATTCCCTATCTCCCCTATCTTCCCCTACTCCCCCATCTCCCCTATCTTCCCCATCTCCCCCTACTCCTCCCACTCCCCCATCTCTCATCCAGCCCCTAACTGCTGCTGATTGAGATAAAAGTAATGTCCTCTTCTGGCAATTAATTCGTTGTGGGAGCCGCTTTCGACTAATAAGCCTCTATCTAATACCAGAATGAGGTCTGCGTGGCGCACGGTGGACAGGCGGTGGGCAATGATGATACTTGTGCGCCCTTTGAGTATGGTTTTGAGGTTGTTTTGAATTATGCGTTCTGATTCGGCATCTAGGTGGCTAGTTGCTTCATCTAACAATAGGAGGCGGGGGTTTCCTAACAATGCACGCGCGATCGCTAAACGTTGTCTTTGTCCACCGGATAACATTCCCCCGCCTTCGCCAATTTGGGTTTCGTAACCTACTGGCATTTGTTTAATAAAGTCATCCGCCCCAGCTAAACGAGCTGCGGTAATAATTTCTTCTAAAGTTGCTTCTGGGTGAGCAATGCTGATATTTTCGCGGATTGTACCGCCAAATAAAAATGTATCTTGGTCAACAACACCAATTTGAGAACGGAGCGATCGCAGTGCTATAGTAGTCACATCATGACCATCAATTAAAACTTTGCCATCTGTCGGCGGATATAAACCCAGAATTAGTTTAAATAATGTGGTTTTGCCGGAACCACTCCGCCCCACAACAGCTACAGTTTGCTCTGGTTTAATTTCAAATGTGAGGTTTTCTAAGATGTTGCGATCGCTTTCGGGATGATAGCGAAATGTCACATTTTCAAAGCGAATTTGACCGCGTAATTTAGATAAAAATTGCCGATGTTGATGTTGTAAATCCTCCTCTGGTTCCGCTTCCAAAACATCATTAATTCGTTCTGTAGAAATAACCACCTCTTGTAATTGATTCCACAAAACTATTAATCTTTGGAAAGGGCGAATAATATTACCCAACAACATATTAAAGGCGACTAACTGCCCGATTGTCAGTTGGTTTTGAATTACCAACCATGCCCCAAACCAAAGTAATCCTGTATTTACCAGAGTTTCTAGAGCAGAACTAAAAATTTGTAATTCATTACTAATTATCTGCCCACTAAAAGTTTTCCTCACAACATCATTTAGCAATTCTTCCCAATGCCAACGCACTGTTTGTTCAATTGCCATCGAGCGAATTGAGCGAATACCGGAGAGGGATTGAATCAGATAACTATTCTCACTAGCTGTGGCGCTAAAAACCTCTCGACTAATGCGGCGTAAAAATGGGGTAGCAACCAGCGCCAACAATACAAAAGGCGGGACAATTGCTAAACACATCAACGCCATCGCCCAACTATACCAAAACATTAACCCCAGATAAATAAATACTGTCAATAAATCTAAAATTATTGACAATGCTTCCCCAGTTAAAAAGCGCTGAATTTTTTGGTTTTCTTGAACACGAGAAACAATATCCCCCACATAACGCGACTCAAAAAAGGACAGAGGTAAACGGAAGGTATGTTTAATAAAACCTACCAGTAGCGATATGCTGACGCGGTTAGCTGTATGGTCTAACAAATATTGTCTTAGTCCGTTGAGTGCAACTCGAAATAAGCCAAATATTACTAACCCAAAACCTACTGCATTTAAAGTTAGGGTACTTCCTTGAACAATTACACGGTCTAACAATAATTGAGTAAATAGGGGTGTAATTAATCCAAACACCTGAATTAATATCGAAGCTGTGAATACTTCCAACAGCACCCGCGTATGGGGTTTAACTAAATCAAACATTTGCCAGAAGGGGACACTGGCTTCTTCGGTTTCTTGCAGTTGGCTTGTAGGTTGTAATAGCAAGGCGTAACCAGTCCAACCCGCCTTAAATTCGGCAATGCTAAGGTTACGTTGTCCGATCGCCGGATCACCAACAATTACCTGTTTCTTGTTAATTTCATAGACTACAATGTAGTGCTTACCCTCCCAATGTGCGATCGCAGGTAAAGGTTGTTGTGCTAATTTATCCAGACTAGCTCTCACCGGACGGGTAGTAAAACCAATAGTTTCAGCTGCTGCTGTTAAACCCTTCAACGATGCGCCACTACGACTGACATTAGTTAAATCTCGCAGTCGATTTACACTCAAACGCTTACCCCAATAGCGGCTAACCATCACCAAACAAGATGCACCACAATCAGCCGCACTTTGTTGTTCAAATATGGGATAGCGCTTAGTCAGCCTCCCCCACCAATGACCGACTTTGACATTAGGACGAGGAAAATAAGCACGTCGCTGCTTTGGTTTCGGCTTAGGTTCTGGTTCATAAGTGATTGGTGTTCGGGGACTAGGTAAAGGCGCTTGAGAATCACCTTCCCCAGTCCCCAGTCCCGGCCAATACTCCTGCACCACTTGCCAATTTTCACGCTTGAGAATGTAAATAATTGCTGATTGCGTAACCCGCCAATCCTGCTTGCTGTGTTGAGAAATTTTCCCCGCCGAGAATGTGCGGCCATGATTGTCTACTAATTCTCCCCGACCTAATAACCAAAGCTGAGTATTTTGGCATAATGAAGGTGGAATTGAACCAACATCTAAAATATGCCGTTCAAATAAGGCTAAGGCTTTGATTATTTCTTCTATTGGGCTATTTTGAGGTATTAAAAAGTTTTGACAACATAACACCAACAAGTCCCAAGTTTCGGCGCGTTTTTTGAGTCCATCCCGAATACTAGAGTTTTCGCCCATCAACTCTTGTAAAATTGCTTGGGGAAGAAAACCAAGTTTCAAATTTACCGACGCTCTAGCCACATAAGGAATAAAGTCTGCGTCAGGAAACAGGGTCGATTCACCAAAAGATGCACCAGTCGAGAGGGTAGAAATTAAGTTGTTATTGGTATCCAACAGCCTAACTTTACCCCCAAGCAAGATATAAATCCCAGGCGGTGCTGTTGCTGCTTGCCAAAATTGTTTAGCTATTGGCGGTTCAATAATTTCTAAAGCTGGGATGCACCTTTCTAATTCCTTTTCTGATAAAGACTCACCCAAAATTTGGGTGAGTTGTTGCGCTAAATATTGCCGGGAAAACCCTGATAGCATTCCCCTACCTCCAACAATTCAAAATTTGTCTTGGAAAGTTCTGTAGGCGGGTTTCCCGCCGTAGGAAACTTTCCGCCAAATTCAAAATTCAAAATTATCAAGTAAATTTTGAACTCCTGAAAGCATTCATAATCATGAATTAACAGTAAACAGTAAACAGTTATCAGTAATTTATTCGTCAATCTCAATTCCCCACCATACGCCTGATAACTGATAACTGATAACTGATAACTGATAACTGATTTAATTACTGTTTTCCACCAAATTGAATGACCAATTCAGGCTAGGTTCGGAGGAGGTTTTTAAATCACCTATTGTAATTGCACCATCTGGAATTGAATTAGTCTCTTTTGCTGGGGAATTTTTACGTTTAGTGGACAATCCCATTTGTTTGAGCAGGCGGTTAATGTGGCGATCGCTAATTGTAATACCTAGTTCTGCTGCTAAATGTTTGCTTAGCCATTGAGCAGTCCAGTGAGTAAAAGCATAGCCATAATCACGCGGACTATTGCTAACTAATTCTTTTAGTCTATCTAGATATTGAGTATTAACAATCTTCGGTCTACCTATTGGTCTTTCATTCCATTTATGTGCTAAACCTGCTTCTGCTATGCCAATCCAATAACGCGCCATTTCTTGAGAACAACCTAATATGTCACAGATTTGAGTTTGGGATTTACCGATATCTGCCATTAACATAATCTCGATGCGTCGGCGATATTCTGGCTGTAAATTATTTTGTAAATGTTTGAGTAAAGCCTTGCGTTGAAAAGGAGTTAAAAACTTGCTTTCTTGATTTTCATAAATAGCAGAAACTGTGTCTTGGCTAAAAGGTTGTGACATAATCATTACCAGTTGCGATCGTAATGTCAAATTGCGGCAAAATTCTGTCTTACAACTCGTGTTTTAGTTGTAAAATCAATCTCGTCGATATACAGATAAGCAGTGTTGACCTCCCTGTTACTTTAAAATTAGGTAGGGTGGTTATTTATCTGACTTTTCACGATATTTAAAACACCTCTCTCCTACAAGCAGGAGTCACTGCGTTGCACGAGAAACCCGCGTTATATCAAGTGACGTTAGAGGCTTTCATTTCTCCCCCTTCCCTTGTCTACGGTGTACACACAAGTCTAAAAGTAGTTGATAAATCTTGTTTTACCCCTCCCTAGCCCTCCCCTTGCAAAGGGGAGGGAATTGAATCTCTAGTTTCCCCCCTTTCCAAAGGGAGATTAAGGGGGTAATTCGACTTGTGTGTACACGGTAGCTTCCCTTGTAAGGAAGAGGGGGTTAGGTCTAGCGTTAGCTATTCCACATGACATAAAGAGTCAGGGTTATTTATCAGTACGTCCCATCAAAATTTAGTAGTATGGCTTGATAATTTGATAGTCTTTGCTGAAGCTTGGTGTAATGCTGGTAGTTAGCTCAATACTGAAGCTACATATTAACTCTGATTTTTAGGATGTTGCTGAACTCTGCAATTCAGATTCAGAGGTAAACCTCTTATTCTTTAAAATTAGGTTTTTGGAGACAAAAAAGAGGTTGAAGCCTGTTATACATGGAAATACAAAAATATATATGGTTAGGTATAGGTGTAAACCATATATTTACATCAACCTAACAATAACACTGTTCTAACCAGCCTTTGGTAATGTTTGGATATTTAACTAAAAGAGCCAATTAGCAGAAAAGGGACAGTTCCTCAATTTGTTGTATTGCACCACTGTTATTCTTTTAAAGATTTTTCAGCTTATAGTCAATAGTTTTTATCAAAAAAACTCTAGCTTTACAGAATCTTTATATTTATTTCATTGTAAGTTAAATATTAATTATCGGTTGGAAAAAACTTTATTAGCTTTTCTTTTATTTGGCTAGCAACCAATCAAACCTATTAATAGTCTTGCCAATTTATAAAGCACATCTTTTTGAAAAAAATCTATTAGATTTGCATCTATCTATAGCATGAAGCTAATAGTTTATTTTGGATACAATCAATATATTGATATATTTTTAAGATAGCATATTTACTGAGTAAAATATTTTTCTCTGAACATAAAATAAAATTTACTTTTATTTATACATTAATTTGTGGCTTATTACTTTTTTTACATGAGTTATCTAGTATTAAAACTACCTTAGCTAACCATCCAAAAAATTAATAAATTTATGAAAAAATATTGATTTAAAATTATTGTAATTCATGATAAGCCAATGAATTAAGCATATTGTTTAACTCCATGACTAGCCATTGATTGAACATATTTTTGAGTATTTCTTGATATCTCTCAGGTGTTAATTCAGCAGCCAAGAACTTATCTATCATAAATATGTGATAACCTTGACTAGTTTGGAGAGGGCCGATTAGTTGTTTTGGTGATGACCTAAATATAATAGTGGCTAAATTAGCTGGCAGGTCAAATCGATAAAGCTTACCTTCATAACCACATTTTTCTCTACGAGCAATGTCAATATCATATATGTGTGCTGCCTCATAGAAACTAATTTCTTCGTCTTCGATTTGATAGTAAATTTCTTGGGCTAGCTTTTGGGAATCGACAATAATTTGATAGAGACTAACTTGCTCAAATTCCAGTTGATTTTGAGCAAAAAAAGCTTCTACCTTCTCAGCGAACAACAGATGAGCTAACTTCTGAGATAATAAGCGATCGCGGATACCCATTTCCCAATCTTCAGGGGAAATCAGCTGATCCTCCAACCAAGCCAAGGTGTCTACAGCTTTCTCCAAATGCTTTTCCCGGCGCTGGCGGTTGGCTTCAGCCTCAATTTCCTCCGTTGTCACCGTCACTCCTCTCGCTTCTGCTACCTGCCAGATCACCCTTTCAAATAAAATCTTTTGATATACTTCCTTCAACTTTATATCTTTTTTGAGAAAGTTGACAATTTCATCAGGTGCAATAAATACTTTTGTTAAGTCATTCATTGATTTAATTAGAAGATATTGATCCTCAATTCTGGCACAATTTGCAATTTACAATTCGCAATTAAATCTCATGGTTTTGGTAAACAGTGCAGCGCCCTACTTTATCGCCAACAGCTTTCCTTACCTGCACCCTGTCACATACTATATATTTCCAGCAATCGTGCGTTATCTATCAATTTCTTAACACATAAAAAAGCTGGATGCTAATTAATTAACATCCAGCAGAATTAAAAGTTGCTGTATAAATTGCAAATTTATCTAGCAAAAGTAATCCTATCTCGGACAACGAGGACTACTAAATTTAAAAAAAGGCAAGAACTATAAGTTCTAACAGCTCAGACAATAGTTAAACTACTATAGCGATTCTTTTTTCTTACTACCTTTGGTTTGGTTCAAGCAACACCATCCTTAGTATAGAAAGTAACTCGCAGTTCTCACCACCACATGAAAACCCGACATAGAGCATAAAAGATTATAATTTGAACGGGCCAGCATACCAAACTTAATCCTTGCTCAACTTTCTTGAAAAAAGCACCGCTAGTAATCAGCTATTAAGCGTTGAAATTACATAATCACTTACAAGGTTTGTTAATTGACAGTTAAAGGTTAAGCGTCAATAGCCCAAAACCAAGGGATATGTTTTTTTTAGATGCGTAACAGCTAGTTAACCTGTGCGTCTTGCTGTAGGATTTAAGCAATTCCCCAAACATTGAGTGCTTCAGCAATAGCACTCAGTAGCAGAGGTTTCATAGTCAGATAATCATTGATCATTCCCCTAAAAATAGGTTAATTGATCAATGACCTCAATTTGAGTAGCTATCTTTAATGTATAAGATCACATTACTGAAATTTTGCCATTTTGGCAGAATTTAGTGATTTATTTACATCTGCTGCAAAACTTGCCGAATGTTATCTGATGTCACCTCATCTGTAACGGTCACTACACCAATTTGAGTGGCTAGGATAAAGCGCACTTTACCATCCTTGACCTTTTTATCCAATTGCAACGCTTCAATAATCCCTTCAATATCTAATCCGGCGGGTAACTTTGTCGGTAAACCAGCTTTCTCAATTAAAGCCTTTTGACGGTCTGTCTGTTCTTGTTGCCACAGTCCTAAATTTACAGCAATTTGTCCAGCAGCTACCATGCCGATACCTACTGCTTCGCCATGTTTGAGTAGCCGATAGTTAGTTAAGCTTTCCACCGCGTGACCGATGGTGTGTCCATAATTCAAAATCGCCCGGAGTCCGCCTTCCTTCTCATCCTTGCCCACCACATCCGCCTTAGCTTGACAAGAACGGGTTAAAATTGCATCTATCAATTCCGGTTTGATGTAGCGGAGTTGGTCGAGACGTTTACTCTGTTCTAACTGGTTGAATAATTCTGCATCCCAAATTACCCCGTACTTAATTACCTCTGCTATTCCCGCGCGAAACTCCCGCACAGGTAGAGTTTTTAATACTTGGGGGTCAATTAACACAAATCGTGGTTGATGGAATGCACCAATTAAATTTTTACCGTTGGGATGATTAACACCAGTTTTACCACCAATAGCCGAATCTACCATTGCTAAGAGTGTAGTAGGCACTTGCACCACATTAATACCCCGTAGCCAAGTAGCGGCGGCAAAACCAGTCATATCACCAATTACCCCACCCCCCAAAGCCACCATCGTCGAGGAACGTTCGAGGCGATTTTCTAAGGCAATATCGTAGAGTTTTTGCACCGAATTAAGAGTTTTGTAGCGTTCCCCTGGTGGTAAGCAGTAGCTAGATACTTGAAATCCAGCCGATGCGAGGGAATCTACGGCGATTTTGCCATAATGCTTAAAAATAGTAGGATTAGAAACCACTAAGATTTTTTTGCCTAGTTTTAATCCTGCCAAACTTTGACCGATTTGATCTAAACTTGCAGGTGCGATCGCAATTTCATAAGATTGCGTTGGTAAATTCACATTAATTACAGAAGCCATCACCCAAAACCCTTAACAAGCGCCGTGCGCTGTATTTTACCTCATTCTGGGAAGGCGAGGCGAGGATATATTTTTATATCAGTATTGAATATTTTTGCGTTTTTATTAATTCATAGGTTCGTAGTAAGCACTTTAGTGCTGAGAACCATCAAGGCTAAAATGTTGCAATAGATTGGGAAAAAATCGAACGCAGATGTTGGCGCTGCCTTCCCGCAGGGTAAGCAGATGAACGCAGATGAGCAAGATATAGATTTTTCGTTAATGCACAAGTTTAGTCTTGCCACGCCACTATATCCAGATTGCTTAATATCATCAGGGCTAAAGCCCCGACTACGAACTCCAAACCTCAGTTAAATCCAACACAAACCTCGGCAAAACATCTTCACCCGACAAATTGACAGGACGATTTAACACCTCTACATCCTGACCTGACTGTTGACTGGGAAAAAGACACTGCCCTTCCCCTTTCCCCCTTCCCCTTTCTATTGACCAATGACCAAAAATAAATGATTCAATAGATATAGTAAAGTATTGTGGAGAAAGATAAATGTTAGCAATAGTAGCGTATATTGGCGGTTTGGCATTGTTCACAGCAATAGCAGCAGGACTACTGTTTGGTCTGCGTTCTGCTAAAATCCTGTAATCTGTCCTAAATCCTTTTTGAGAGACTAAATCCCCGACTTCCTGAAGAAAATCGGGGATCTAAAATTATTACGAATTACTAACTCCTACAAGATTAGGTCTTTGGGCTGGCGGACGCATTTCCAAACCCAAAAGGTTAAGCATTTCCTGGTCAGCATCGTAATCTGGACAAGGAGTCGTTACCGTCAGCATCTTATTATCGTCGCTAGAAAAGATGGAATTTGCCCCCGCCATGAAGCATAAGGCTTGTTCCACCTGAGAAAGTCTCGCCCTACCTGCACTTAGGCGCACATCAGAGGTAGGCATAATTATACGTGCAGTTGCAATCATTCTAACTACATCCCAGATAGGCACATCAGGCTGATTTTCCAAGGGTGTACCTTCCACTTGGGACAATATATTAATCGGTACTGATTCTGGATGAGGATTGAGACTAGCCAAGGTTTGCAACATTGACACCCGGTCATCAACGCTTTCACCTAAACCGAGAATGCCGCCAGAACATACAGTAACATTAGTTTGTCGCACATTTTCGATGGTGTTTAGGCGATCACCATAAGTTCTCGTAGTGATAATTGTGCTGTAATAATCAGACGATGTATCCAAATTATGATTATAAGCATACAATCCAGCCTCCTCCAGACGCTTGGCTTGTTCCGTCGTCAGCATTCCCAGAGTACAGCACACTTCCAAACCCATATCTGTAACATCTTTGACCATTTCTAAAACACGGTCAAATTGAGAATTATCTCGCACTTCTCGCCAAGCCGCCCCCATACAGACACGGCTAACACCCTTTTGTTTAGCGTTTTGGGCAATTTCCACCACCGTTTGTTTATCAAGCAGTGCTTGCGGTTTCACCTGGGTCTGATAACGCGAAGACTGGGCGCAGTAACTACAATCTTCAGGACAAGCGCCTGTTTTAATCGATATCAGCTTACATACCTGTATTTGTTTAGGATTATGAAATTGCCGATGTACACTAGCAGCTTGATAAATCAACTCTAGCAACGGCATATCATATATTGCCCGAATCTCTGCATTTTGCCAATCGTAGCGTATTCTTCCCACCGACATCAGTTATAGTATCCTTCTTTTAGTATGAGGGACTGGGGACTGGGGATTGGGTACTGGGAATTCAATTATTTTCCTGTACAGTCAACAGTCAACAGTCAACAGTCAACCCAATCTTAAAGCCGCACCTTGTACAAATCAAAGAACTCCCCTGGTTGTCGTCCAATTACTTTAGCACCAGCCGCGCTAATTATTTTTTCCCACTGGGCGATGGGTTCGATAAATACTTCCGCACCCAAGTAAGTCTCCAAAACTGCCCAATCTTCTGCTTGCGGGTGTTCGGCGTTGAGGATGTCAAAGACAAAATGCCCGCCTGGTTTCAGTACCCGTTTCACCTGTTGTAAAACCAATGTCCAATATTCTAAGGGAAAATAACAACTGAATCCGGTAGCGATCGCCAAATCAAAATAAGACAATGTATAGTTTAGCTGATGGGCTGCCCCTAATTCCACTCCCTTAAACAGCTTGGAGTTCAACTGCGAACCACGAGAATTAAGAGTGTCCCTGGCTACATTACTCACCTCTTGCCCATAAAAAAACGCTTGCCAATCTCGCCAAGGATAAATCAAAAAGCTGACACCACAACCAATATCCAAGCAATGCTGATTCTTTTGAGGACGGGCAATTTCCCAAAAAGCAGAAGCAGTTTTTCCTGCCAATATGCCAGAAACCCACTCTCGGTAAATCGGCATTTCCTGTACTTCTGCTGGTAGCTCCCAAGATTGATTTTGATACTGTTGATTAAAGCGATATGCTACCTGTGCTACTCTTTGTTGCCATTTATCTGAACCATTGCTGTTGTTTGTGTAAAGATTTTGTGTATTAGACAGATGACTGAAAGATGACTTTTGCGACATTAGAATTACATGGCTCCTGAAATTTAAGGGAAATACAAAGTAAAATCGGATAGGTTTTAAATCAAGGTGAGTTTTCTTAATAAACTTTTATGTGAAGGGAATGAGATTTTTCTGCAAAAAATGCTTGTTCAAGCTAATCACCAATTATTCTGGATGATAAAAGTGAGAAAAATCTAACTACTCAATACAATATATGAGAATCAATTAGAAGTTACACCTCAAGGACAGGTGCTTATGTTACAGTCGGGACTCAACCCCTAACTTAAACAACACTTTTTAATCTTTAATTTTTAATTGTTTTTGCACCGTCAGGAATTAAGACTCAGGACTTTAAACTTTCTATGTTAGCAGGCAAAATTTTACAGGGTGGAAAATACACCCTCATGCAGGAAATAGGACGTGGTGGCTTTGGCATTACTTTTAAGGCTACTCATCACTACTTAGGACATGAGGTGGTGATCAAAACCATCAACGAAAAGCTACGCCAACACCCTGACTTTGCCAAGTTCGAGCGTCAATTCCAAGATGAAGCTAGAAGATTAGCTACTTGTATCCATCCTAATATTGTCAGAGTCAGTGACTTTTTTGTGGAAGATGGACTCCCTTATATGGTAATGGAGTATATACCAGGGGAAACATTAGGAGATGCTTTTGTTTTACCAGCCATACCCTTACCAGAGGAAACTGCAATTCACTACATCCGCCAAATTGGGGCAGCATTGCAGGTAGTACACAACAATGGTTTACTGCATCGGGACGTAAAACCAGACAATATTATCCTCCGGCAAGGTACACAAGAGGTAGTGCTAATTGATTTTGGTATCGCCCGTGAATTTAATAGCGGTGTGCGGCAAACACACACAGGCTTAGTCTCTGAAGGCTATTCTCCTATAGAACAATATTTAACCCAAGCACAGCGCACACCCGCCACAGATGTATATGGTTTAGCCGCAACATTGTATGCACTGTTAACAGGACAAGTTCCCTTACCAGCATTATTGCGCGATCGCGAACAAATGCCAGCCCCCCGCGAACTCCAACCCCACCTCAGTGCAGCCGTCAATCAAGCCATCATGCGCGGTATGGCAGTAGAATCACGCTTTCGTCCGCAAACAGTCGCCGAATGGCTGCAACTACTACCCGGTAGCGAGGTCATGCCAGTTCACAACTTACCCACTCAAGCAGTGCCAACCATTGATTTATCCGTGCATCTGCAAGAAAAGTTTTCTCCAGCCAACACACCCAGCAACGTCAAAAAACCATCACCCCGCAAAAATTTTGCCCTTCCCAAGTATGCCAATTCTCAAGCCCTACTCGGTGTTAGCATCGCTTTAGTAGCAGCCACAGCCGGATTTAGCATTACCCACTTCGTTTCTCGTCCTCAGCCGCAGCCATCCGCCAAACCCATATTTGAACAACGTCCAATGGTTCCAGCTGGCGGAAAACCCAGCCTTAACCCCAACCAAGGGCAAGATAACACTGAACAAAATTCTCAAACCTCTGCCAGCAGCCAAGACATCAAGCCTGTTTCCACTTTTAGACGACGCAGACGCAGCGTCACCTATCAACAAACCCCATCCCCCAATACCAACAATAATTCTCCCGAACCATCGCCACAACCCAACACAGAAGAATCACCGCGTCCTGAAACCTCACCTAGCAATTCTCCCACACCATCCTTAGTGGAAACACTGCGAGAATACGGTTCATCTCGTCAAGCAAAACCAACTAACACTACAGATACTACCCCACAAGCCCCTATTGAAAATTCCACCACAGCGCCAACTCAGCCACCATCAAATCCTGTCATTGCCCCAACACAACCCGTAGAACCAAAAAATTCCGATTCTTCTGTAGTAGTTCCCACAATAGAAGTCAAGCAAAATTCATCTACTGATAGCCAAACCCCATCACAAAAAAACGAAAAATCAACAGACAATTCACAAACTGGCAATTAATAAAAATTTTTTATAATTTATCGGCGTTTATCGGCGTTTATCGGCGTTTATCGGCGGTTAATTTCATCCAAACTTATGGAATTCAAATCTTGCACCTTCTCAATCAGAGAATGGCGCTGCACTGCCCACCCTACAAAATAATCAGCTTTACATAGCAGTAGCCACATAGTTTAGGGCATTGATGAATCACAAAATCTTGATAGTAAGCAAGTTTTTAACCTGTCACCCTCCGGGTTCGCCACTTTGCCATCGACGCAAAGCGCCTTCGCGTAGCGTCTCGTAGAGATGGCGGCAAGTGGACTCACCTGTCCCCTGCTATTTTTATTGTCAAAAAATCAGTATTTTCCGAAAAGGCTAATTTCTACACCCTAAGTAAACACATCAGTCCAAAAATTAAAATGGACTGTTATAGTAATTTAATTTACATACATCAAAAAGCATCACTTAAGAAAAGAATTATAACCGTTATTATATAAGAAAGTATCACGTATAACTTTACTAATTTATTAACCCTTATTTAGACAACCATTAACTATATTACTGATACATTAATGAAGGAACGTACAGATATTCAGGTATCAAAAATGGTGCTTTCAGCACAGGAGCGTTTAATGGATAGCTCGAAATCTGAGTCAATCCCTAGTAGCTCCCTGAGTTCAGGTTCAATGCACCAAAGCCAGGTTAAACAAAATATCCAGGCACTTTGGACTACATTAATTTTACTCAGCATCTTTTTTTGCGTAGAACTGGGCGCAGGTATTTGGAGTCACAGTCTCTCCCTGCTGGCAGATGCGGAACATATTCTTTCAGATGTAGCAGCTTTAGGTTTGGCACTAATTGCCGCTTGGTTATCTCAATCAATATCCCAAAAAACTATATTTGGACGTTACCGATTAGAAATTCTGGCGGCTTTAATCAACGGTATCAGTTTAGCTTGTATTGCCTGTTGGATAGTTAAAGAAGCCTTGGTACGGTTGCAATCTCCTACCACAGAGATTTTAGGTGTGCCAATGTTAGCAACTGCATTAATTGGCGTAGGAGTTAACAGTTTTAATGCTTTGTATTTACACAAATGCAGCCATCAAAATCTGAATATTAAAGGTGCATTATTACATTTAATAGCGGATTTAGCCAGTTCTGTCGGCGCAGTGCTAGCAGCGATCGCTATTATCTGGCTGAACTGGACATGGGCTGATGGTGTCATCAGCTTAGTAGTAGCAATGTTAATAGCTTGTTTCGCCGCTTATTTACTAATTCAAAGCGTACAGTGTTTACGGGGTCAAATAGCCGATATTGGTGAATTTGCCTGTATGTGTCCTCCACAATCGCAAGTTTGTCAAGAGCGACAGCAGGCAGAAAAACTATTGTTTCCCACATTAAAGGAACGTTTGGGATGATTTCCTGGTAGAGTCGTGATGCGTAAAGCCCCTTGCCTTGAGGCAGGGGATATAAGCAAATGACTTCAGCGTAAACACTAAAGCTTGAATTAATCTAATTTTTCGATTCCGTTCTTAATCTATTAATCAATAAACTGTGGTGTATACTATGATGCTCCACAGTTTAATTTTAGGTAGATGTAACCTAAACTTTGTATATAAAATAATTAAGTTTATCGAATAAAAACTAGGCTATTTTAAGTGTAATATAGCTTAACAATGTATTAATAACCTTTGCTTTGTTTTTGTCAATATAAGCTTAATAAATATTATTATTATGTTGGAAATAAGGTTTTTTGGTGCATAAACAAATTGATATTATGGTAAATAATGCAACAAGGATTAATTACTTATATCCAAAGGAAGAGGATAAATAACTTAAAAATATTACTGAAGTTTCGCTCCAAACAATCTGGAAGTATGAAGCTTTTACCAAAGCATTAATTAACAATGGATAGAGATATTGAAGTTATTTTTACAAATCGTAATACTGTTATGTTCTCCATTGGAGATTACGTACTTAATCAACAAACTGGGCATTTAGGTAAAGTTGTTGGTTATGGCAACTACCCGCTTAATCAAGCAGATACAGCAACATTAAAAGTGCTTGTGGCTGAAACTGCTAACTCACAAAAGCGGGTATTTGTGGTGGAAGACAAGGTTTCAGCCTGGATTAGGTGGTCAGTAGCATCATAAAGTGTTTGGACAAGGCTGTAGGAGTTCAAAACCCCTACACCCCTACACCCACTCTCAAATGTATTGCAGGTAGTGCGCTGCAATCCAGATGCTGATTAAGAGGTGAAGATGGTACAAGATTGTATTTTTTGTCTACAAGAAGCTGCTTTAGAATTCTTTTCCAAAAAGCGTGTATTTCCTACAAACCCAAAAGATTGTTTTGTCAATCCTCCCTGTGGATGTCCTAACCCTGGTAAAGAAATCCAGTGTGAAGACTGTCCGCACCTAGAAGCTTGTTTGTCTAGTTGTAAGGAGGAGAGCAGGGAGTGGCGAGTGGGGAGTAGGAGATGAGGGAGATGAGGGAGATGAGGGAGAGAAATAAGCAGAGGGGCGGGGTGCAGGGGGCTGGGGGGAAAATTCCTCTCCCTTGCTCCCTGCTCCCTGCTCCCTGCTCCCTGCTCCCTTGCCTCTTCTGTCCCCAATCCTCAATTTACCTCGCCTGCCTAAATTTGTTTTTGCTTGGCAGTTTTTCTTGCGAAATTAAGAGCTTGTAGTTATACTGACCTGGTGATAAATTTCCTATGAATAGTGCGTACCTTCCAGGCTGCCAGTAACCGGAAAGTTCAGGTTTACTACCTGAGTAGCTGTCTGCTAAAACGCAAAAACGTCCACCAGGGCCATCAATCAATAATGTGGGTTTACCTTCACTTTCAACCGTCAATCGTAAGTAAGGTAGTGCCTCTGTGACTTGAATAATTTGATTGGGTGTAGCGCTGACATTACCACAATTACTTTTCTGTGATCCGTTAGACTGTCCACTCAAAACTAATGGATCTGAGGGTAATTTTTTATTAATTTGAACTGGTGGTACTTGAGCCAAATTGGCTTGACTTAATGCTAAAATCATCGCCAAAGCTGCGGGAACAACTTTAAATAAGTTAAAATTTCTCATATGAATTAATGCTCCCGACTATTTTTAGAGCGATTATAGATACAAATAGTCTGAGTTATGAGACGTTGCCTATCCGTCTATGTTCCAAAACAGATTGTATAAAATTTTATCTATATAAATTTATAAATATATGGCTAAATATTAAAGATTAGATAAAGTATCTAATTAAGAAGATAGCTGTATTGAAAGAGGAACTAGGGACTGGGGACTGGGGGGAGATGTGGTTCGACTACGGAGACGCTAACGCGTAGCTTGCTTCCACGGAGTGGTACGACTGCGCGGTAATCGAGTTTCGACTACGCTCAACTACCGCGCAGTCAAGATTCACCAACCGGGAGTGGAGGGAGAAAAATTAGTAATTTGTTGAGTAACTAAAAAATATTATTCTCCCTCATCCCCCGGTTGGTGAGTTTCGACTACGCTCAACTACCGCGTAGTCGAACCACATCTCCCTCATCTCCCGGTTGGTGAGCGTAGTCGAACCACATCTCCCTCATCTCCCTCATCTCCCTCATCTCCATTCCATTGGTAACTATCCTATGAATCCTAAACCAGAAGATGATTTAGAGCGTCGTCTGCAACAACTGGAGGCAGAAATTAAGTCTCAGTCTTCAGCACCAGATAAAAATTCCCCGTTGAGTTGGTTAAATTTGCAGCCCAATTTGCAAAAAATCCAACTGTGGTTTAATGGCTTATCGGCAACAAAGAAGCTCATAGTTGTGGGTGCGTCAGTAATATTAGGTCTAGCGATCGCCCAAATGGTGTTGAAGGTGGTTGTCTCGGCAATATCTTTGGCGCTATTGGCCGGGTTGGTGTATCTTGGATACAAATTTTTTGTATCTGGCAATTCGCAAAATAAGCAATAGTCTTATGTTAACTATGCCGGACAAGGCAAAGAAATAACTCTAACGGGAATTATCTAAATGACAACGCCAATTGTTAAAAAAACTAATAATCCACCTGGTAAAAGTCCAGCACAAGCAAGTTCACTACCCTTAGTTACAAGACGCTTCGCTGCTTGGGCGGCAGAAATCACCTTATTGGCTACCGCAGGCTTGATTCCTTATGGTATTGGTGTGTATGTCAATTCCAGAAGTGATTTTAATCGCGAACCGCTACACCCGGTATTAGTGGTCACACAAAGAGCGATCGCTAGACCTTTGGCATTACCAGCAGACTACGGCATCCCTAGTGTAGCTTGGCCGACCAATTACTTATGGATGCTAGCTTTAATAGCACCCACCACCCTTTCATGGTGGCAATTATACTTACTAGCCAAAACAGGTAGCACCATGCCCAAACGCTGGTTTGGTGTTAAGGTCGTCAACGATGAAGGTACTCCCCCTGGTTTAGCAGCCGTCGTCGTCCGGGAAGGTATTGGTCGCTGGACTGTACCTGTATCTGTTGCTTACATTCTCTGGCGCTACAGTTTCGCTTTCCCCAACCTGGGCTTGTTCACCTCATTAGCAGTATTAATGGTTTTAGGTGAAGCTTTAGCCCTACCCGCACGTCGTGGTAGGAAAGCCTTGCATGATTGGTTGGCGGGGACTTACGTAGTAGATGCCAATTACCCTGTAGCAGCCGCAGATGTAGCTGCTAGTGGACGTACTTTATCGGCTACTAATCAGCCTGAAGAGGGTAATGGATTAGCTGCGACAGCAATGGCTATGAGTTATCCTCAACCAGAGGCGATCGCTATAGATAATAACAGCTCGGTTGGACTGTGGCGACGGATGCAGCAAAACCCCAGCCTCACCTTATTTGGTGTCGCCCTCACCAGTATGACGGCTGTACTAGCCACCTTAATTGGTACGCAAGTTTATATCCAAACTCACAAAGGAAATCGGGAAGCGCCACCAGTCAGCACTCAGCAGTTCTTGGCACTTGTGCAACAATTAAATCCTGAGTCTGGGGCTAGCATTGAAGACCGCCAGAGGACAATTTTGGCTTTGGGTAGTCTCAAAGATTTCCAGTCTATCAACTTTTTGACGGATATGATGGTGAAGGAAACTAACCCCATCCTCATAGATACCATCCAACAGGCGCTAACCAGTGTAGGAACCGCCGCCATCCCCGAATTACAAGACAAAAATCAGTTTTTAGCTTCAGAATTAAATGCTGTTGGTAGCGCCTCCCCAGAACGGGAAACTCGACAAAAGCGCCTACAAATTAACCAGCAGACAATTAATAAAATCCTCAATGTTTACAGTGGTAAAACAGTAGGGCTTGACCTCAGCCGGACGCAACTGGGTCAAAGTGGTAGTGTGGGTGGTTCCTTCTTCAGTTTGGTGTTAGACAACAGTGATTTATCAGGTATTAAGTTTAAATCTGCCAATCTCAACCAAGCTAGTTTTAAGGGTAGCCGTTTTCGTGGCGTTGGTGAGGATGGACGTTGGGATACATTTGATGATGCGATCGCTGATTTAAGTCAAGCGCAGATGAAACAAGCCAATTTCACTGATGCTAACCTCAGCCGCGTCCTCATGACTCGTAGCGATTTAAGCCGCGCCACCCTCAACAGAGCCAATTTATCAAATGCACGCTTAATTGGTGCTAACCTCAGCAGCGCTCAATTAGTAGGAGCCGATTTACGGGGTGCAGTTTTAGAAAATGCCAGCTTGACAGGGGCAGATTTAGGCGATGCTAAATTACAAGAAGCCAACCTCTTTGGCGCACGTCTTGGTCGAGTCATCGCCATAGGCGCTCAATTGTCCTTTGCTAACCTAACTAAAACCGACTGGAAAAGTTCCGACCTTTCTGGCGCTGATTTAGAACGAGCCAACCTCAGTAATGCTGACCTCAGCGCCACTCGGATGACAGGCGCGACTTTACGTTCTGCTCAACTCGAAAACGCTAATTTGCAAAATGCCGACTTAAGTCTGGTAGATTTGCGGGGAGCCAACGTTGCCGGCGCTGATTTTAAAAATACAGTTCTCACCCCCAGCAAACAAGACCCATCTGATCAATTTGTCCAAACCCCAGATTTAGGTTCAGTATCGGCGGTAGTCAAAGGTGTAGATTTTACTCAAGCTAAAAATTTAGATGCCAAGCAACTAGCTTACATTTGCACTCAAGGCGGGATTCATCCCCGTTGTCCGTAGTTAGTTAAGGGTGTAAGGGTGTAGGGGTGTAAGGGCAAATTCTTCACACCTTTATGCCCTTTTTCCATAGAAAAATATACATATAGCAGTAGCCAGATAGGTGAGGACATAGGTAAATCATAAAATACTGATACCAAGCAGCTTTTAAACCTGTCACCTGTCCCCTGTCACCTGTCACCTGTCCCCAGTCCCCACTAAATTACCCATGACCTACGAGCAACATCAGCGATAACATAAGTATTCAAAGGAACTTGCAAAATCCAAGATGGTGTGAGGAGTCGGGTGATGAAGTATTTACCTTATTTAGTGGTAGCTTTAGCAACTAGTTCTGCTGTGAGTCTTGTAATCAACACTCAACCAGCGCAAGCGCAAGTCGCATACGGTAGTTATGTGGGTATCGGGCCGACTATTGGTTTGACTAATGGTATCCAAATAGGGGGAGTTTTAGCTTTTCGCTACAAACTGCTAGAATCACCCATTTCCTTTCGCGCTCAAGCTTTAGTAGGAGAAAATACCGCAGTTGTCCCCACAGTTTCCTATGACCTCCCCTTAAATTGGCAAACAGATGCTTATTTAGGCGCTGGGTTAGTATTGACTGGTGGAAGTAGCGCCTCTCCTGTAGGTGACAAAATTAGTTTTGCTCTACAACCAGGTATTGATTACGTCGTTCCTAATAGTAATACTGTGCTGTTTGGTAATGCCGTTATCGCTTTTGATGCTTATCGTGAAGGTGGTGGTGCGGCTGTCGCTGTCCAGGGTGGTGTAGGTTTACGGTTTTAGGTTACTTGTGATAACCAAAATCAACTGTTTTGGCGGGGTATAGGGGTTTAGGGGTTTAGGAGTCGAAAAAGCCTAGCTCCCTACCTACACAGAAGAATTTCTCTGAGTAAGCCCTGATACTTAAAATATTGATGTTACTATTGATTGAATGTTCGGTTCTGGTGGGGAGCAGTCACCAGAGGTAACGGGGAAAGTACGCCTGTGGTGTGCCGTAGGCTAACGGTGAAAATCCGGCGCTGTCCCGCAACTGTGAAGGAAAGAAGTTATCTTAACTTTCCCAGCCAGGATGCCCGCCGAATTTTATCAATGTATTTTTAACATCTGCGAGGTACGGATGACTACTGATAATTCTTTGGGTGTGGCTGAACACACCCTATTTGTTTGCAAAACCTGCGCGAGTGTTTGGCAAGATGGTAAACCTGTAGGTGAAAGCGGCGGTCAAAAACTCTTAAACCAACTCCAGCAGCTAGCCCAAGATTGGGAATTACGAGACAAATTTCCCATCCAAGAAGTTGAATGTATGAGTGCTTGCAACCGTTCTTGCGTTGTGGCTTTTACTGGTAAAGGCAAGTTGACCTATCTATTTGGCGATTTAGCTTTAGATGATAATGTCTCTGCTGTGCTGGAATGTGCCAGTAAATACTACGAGAAAGCCGACGGCTTACTACCTTGGGCAGAACGTCCCGAACCTTTGAAAAAAGGTATCCTAGCTAAGATTCCAGCTATTAAGAACTAGGGTGTAGGGGTGTAGGGGTGGGATAGATTTTTTACTCACCACTCCCGGTTGGTGAGCCTAGTCGAACCACATCTTCCCCATCTCCCCCCACTCCCTCATCTCCCCCATCTCCCCCCAATCCCCAATCCCTGATTTATGATTCGCCTTTTAATTCTGGGTGGAACCGGAGATGCAGCCGAACTGAGTGCCAAAGTAGCAAATATACCCAGTATTGAGGCGATTGCATCTTTAGCTGGTCGCACCCGTGAACCCATCCTCCCCTCCGGTAATGTCCGAGTCGGGGGTTTTGGCGGTGCGGCTGGACTGGCTGAGTATCTCCGGCAAATGCAAATTGATGTATTAATTGATGCCACCCATCCCTTTGCATCACAAATTACCGAAAATGCGGCGGTGGCGGCGCGGGAAGTGGGCATACCACATCTCATGTTAATCCGTCGCCCTTGGGAGAAACAAGTAGGCGATCGCTGGATTGAAGTTGATAGCACCAGCGCCGCCGCCGATGTGTTGGAAAATCAAGCAAAAAGAGTATTTTTAACCGTTGGTAGACAAGAACTCGCCGCCTTCGCCCATCTGCAAGACATCTGGTTTCTCATGCGGATGATTGACCCCCCAGGTGCTGATGCTTTAGTACCGCCTGGGGTGATATTGTGCGATCGCGGCCCCTTTACCCTCGCACAAGAAAGAGAAATCCTGATTCAACACCATATCGACACCATCGTCAGCAAAAATAGCGGCGGTAACGCCACCTACGCCAAAATCATCGCCGCACGAGAACTAGGCGTACAAGTTGTCATGGTCAAGCGTCCACCAGTACCACCCGGAGAACAAGTCGCAGATGTTGATGCAGCTGTCAAGTGGCTAAAGGAAACAGTTGACAGTTGACAGTTGACAGGTGACAGTTGTTACTCTCCCCTACTCCCGGTTGGTGAGCTTGTCGAACCACATTTCCCTGTTCCCCTCCTGGGAGGGGTTAGGGGTGGGTTTCTCTCATCTCCCCCCACTCCCTCATCTCCCTCATCTCCCCTTACTCGCCACCATCCTCATCCCTCCTGGTGCAGCCAAGGTTAAACCGCGACGCACTGGCTTGACTTGACGCTTACTAAGTCTAGATACTCGAAATTGGGACAAAATTGTTGCTAAGACAATCTTCATTTCATACTGGGCAAATGCTAGACCGATACAACGGCGATTTCCACCACCAAACGGTAAGTATTCATAAGGAGAAAATTGCCTTTCTAAAAACCGTTCTGCTCTGAATTGTTGGGCTTGGGGATAAACTTCTTCTCGATGGTGGGCTAAATAGATACTGGGAACAACTAATGTTCCCTTCGGCAATTTATAACCCATAATTTCTACAGGCTTGTTTGTTCGCCTAAAGAAAGCATTCAGCACAATGGGATAGAAGCGGAGAGTTTCTTGGCAAACTGCTGTTAAGTAAGGCAATTTAGCAATAATGCTGGGTTCGGAATTGTCATCCAGGGTATCTAATTCCTTGGCTAACTTTTCCCGCACTTCTGGTAGACTATCAATCCAGTAAAATGCCCAAGTCAAAGCGGAAGCAGTAGTTTCATGTCCTGCAACCAACATTGTCATTAATTCATCACGCAACTCAACATCTGACATCGGCTGTCCATCTTCATAACGTGCCGAAATCAATAAACTGAGGATATCTTGACGATTTTCCGCAACATCAGCCCGACGTTGGTCAATCAAAGTATAAATCAGTTCGTCAATTTTCTGGATGAGACGCACGATGCGTCCCCAAGGACTCCATGCACCGTAATCTTTTTGCGTAAAACTAAAAAAGAAGGTGGTTGAGACTAGAGGAGAACCAATAAAGTCTAACAAAGTAGTTAGTAGCTGCCGCAGTTCTTCAAACAATGGCCCTTCATCTACACCAAATACCACCCGCAAAATAACGCGCATGGTAATTTCCTGCATAGAAGCCCGGATATTGAAGGGCTTGCCCATTTGCCATTGTTGAGTTACTTGTCCCGTAATTTCACGGATAGCTTGACCATAAGCCCGCATCCTTTCCCCGTGGAAAGGTGGAGTTAATAGTTGACGTTGACGCTGATGGCGATCGCCATCTAATAAAATTAAAGAACTCTTACCCAGCAAAAGTTCTAAAAGCGGGCCACCCCCTCCCCCAGTATCAAAACAACTAGCATTAGAGGTAAAAATTTCCTCTAATGCTTGGGGATGACTAAAGTACACAAAATGCGATTCTCTGCTACTCCAGATAGTGAAGTTATCACCGTAGACCTTAGCAAAATCTTCCACGTACTGTATTGGCTGATTAATAAACTTGAACAACCGCAGCAAGCGCGAGATTCTGGGGCCTTGGGGTAAGTTATAAGAGGCTGTCATAAAAATAGAAGTTTAAGTCACTGACTTCCATTCTTACGATTTTTTCTAAAACTTGTTGTCAGTTATCAGTTATCAGTTGTCAGTTGTTCTCCCCTATCTCCCCCTGCTCCCCCCACTCCCCCTACTCCCCCATCTCCCCTATTTCCGACAGTCACACAAAGCGGTATATTCAAGTATGGCAGGGTCGGAAATAAGCAGTGCCAAAAATCATCACTATTATCAACGGTAAGGGAGGTGTCGGTAAAACGACTACCGCCATCAATTTAGCTGCTCAGTTTGCGAAGAAGAAAAAGGTTATTCTCGTAGATACAGATGTACAAGGTTCTGCCAGTTGGTGGTTTGGCAGAAGTCAAAATGGTATGGGGTTTGATTTATCCCAAGAAACCAATCCTCAGCTTTTAGGTAGGTTACAAACTATAAAAGAATACGATTTAGTAGTAGTAGATACGCCACCTGCGCTACACTCTGAAGCATTAGCCACAGTAGTAGCGATCGCAGATTATCTAGTTTTACCTACACCACCATCCGCAATGGATTTGGCTGTATTAATTGAGACAGTCAAAGCGGCTGTAGTTCCGGCCGGAGTTGCCCATCGGGTGTTACTCACAAAGGTCGATACCCGGAGTGTGAATGAAGCAATAGAAGCACAAAATACTCTCCAAAGGCTAGGAATCCCCGTCTGCAAGGCTTTTATTCGGATTTATAAAGCCCATGAAAGAGCCGCTTTGGATGGTGTAGCTATTGACCAATGGCGAGGCAAAAATGCTAGAGAAGCGGAATCAGATTACCACCGCGTGGCCGAAGAACTACAGCGTGATTGGAGAAAATAATGCCTAGAAAACAGAACCTTTCCGACTTAATTCAAGAGGAAGCCCAAAAATTTACCCCTTCTGCTGGTGAAGATGCAATTGAAGTCACCGCACAACCAGTAGTTGAAGACACTGCTGCAACTCCAGAAGCATCACCAACATCGGAAGATAATGGTGATAAAGGTAGCACAAAAGCAGATTTAGAAGCGACCATCAAAGAATTACAAGCAAGTTTAAAAAAATCCACACAACAGGAAAAAACCTTACAGCAAAAAATAGACGAATTACAAGCAGCTTTATCTGAGCAAAAATCCTCCTTTAAAAAACTCACAAAAGAGTTAGAAGAAACCAAAAAAACTGCTCTACAGCTAGCAGAAGCTAACTCCCAACTGATAGAAGAACATAAATCTTTAGCTTTAGCACAAGAAAAAGAGCAACAAAAACTAGAACAACAAAGACTGGAACAAGAGAAACAAAAACAGGAACAACTACAAAAACAAAAAGACATCTATAAACCAGTACCTTATAGAAAATCAACTCGACTTCCCGACAATCGACCAACACAACCAACCCAAACAACAAACGAAATCAAGGATGATTTTGCTTCCAATACTTGGTTATACGATTAGATGTTGAGGCATATACCACTTCTCTATGAAGTTGCGCTGCATAAATAATGTAGAGACGTTGCATGCAACGTCTCTACTTGTTTTAGAGGAAATTTCATATAAAATGGCACAAAAACCAGTCGCTATAACCCTCTGTGCCTCTGCGTCTCTGTGGTAAATAAACCACAAAGACACAGAGAGAGATTACCCAACTACAAAATTAACCAACTTTCCAGGTACAACAATCACCTTTTTAATCTCCTTACCCTCCAGGTGACGTTGCACAACTTCTGACTCACGGGCGTATTTTTCCAACTCGGCTTTGTCAGCTTGCGCGGGAACTTGGATATCAGCCCGTTTTTTACCATTCACCTGAATTACCAAAGTGATTTCGTCAGCAACTAAAGCAGCCGTATCAAAAGCAGGCCAAGTTTGAGTATGTACTGATTCGCCCTTCCCTAACAAATGCCACAATTCATCAGCGATGTGTGGTGCAAAGGGAGCCAACAATAATACTAGTGTCTGGATACCCTCAGTATAAACTGGCGAATCTTTACTGCTAGCATCAGTGAGGGCGTTACTCAACTTCATCAACTCGGAAACAGCAGTATTAAATTGATACTCGTCTTGTACATCTTCCGTCACCGACTTAATAGCAGTGTGAATTGCCCGGCGTAAGTCTTTTTCTGACTTGCTCAATTCACCAGATATAGTTTGAGGCTTAACCCCAGAAGCAACATAATCTGTTACCAAACGCCAAACCCGATTTAAGAAGCGGAATTGTCCTTCCACATCGGCTTCATCCCATTCCAAATCTTTTTCTGGCGGGGCTTTAAATAAGATGAACATCCGCGCTGTATCTATGCCGTATTTACCAATAACCTCTTCCGGTGCGACACCGTTACCTTTAGATTTGGACATGGTGGCGTAAAGGCGTTGCAGTGGTTCGCCTGTTTGGGGGTCACGGGGGTCGCTGGGGTTAACCAGATGGGAAGGTATCCATTTATCTTTGCCGCCTTTATTCGGGTTGAGGTAAGTTAAACCCTGTACCATGCCTTGAGTTAACAAACGCTCAAAGGGTTCGTCAAAGTTCAACAAGCCGCGATCGCGCAATACTTTAGTAAAGAAGCGCGAATACAATAAGTGTAAAATCGCGTGTTCAATACCGCCTACATATTGATTTACTGGCATCCAGTCGTTAGTTTTTGCCGACTCAAATACCTGTTCTTCGTTCTTAGCATCGGTAAACCGCAAGAAATACCACGAAGAATCAATAAAAGTATCCATCGTGTCTGTTTCCCGTTTGGCGGGAGTACCACAACTAGGACAAGGTACATTCACCCAGCTTTCCAACTGTGCCAAGGGTGAACCACCACGCCCAGTAAACTCAACTTCTTCGGGTAAGGTAACGGGTAAATCTTTGTCAGGTACTGGGACAATACCACAATTGGGGCAATGAATCACAGGAATTGGTGCGCCCCAATAGCGTTGACGGGAAATCAACCAGTCCCGTAAGCGGTATTGAATACGCTCTTTACCAAAACCCTGTTCCTCGGCGTATTTAACTATAGCTTGCTTGGCATCTGTAGAACTCATACCAGTAAAAGCGCCAGAATTAATTAAAATTCCTGGTTCTGTATAAGCCTCGTTATATTCAATTTGCACGACTTGGGTAACTTCTTCTGTCTGTGATGCTGGGGTTAAGTCGAAACCTGCGACATCATCAGGGGCGGCGATGACAAAATCAATTGGTAAATCGTATCTTTGAGCAAATTTAAAATCCCGCACATCATGGGCAGGTACACCCATCACTGCCCCAGTACCATACTCATACAGTACATAATCGGCAATCCAGATAGGAACTTCTTCCCCTGTAAATGGGTTAATTGCCTTACCACCTGTAGCTACACCGCGTTTAGGTTTATCTTCGGCGGTACGTTCCAACTCGCTTTGATTTGTCACCTCTTTAATAAAGCTGTCTACCACCGCTTGTTGTGTTTTGGTGGTGACTTGCTTGGTGAGGGGGTGTTCAGGAGCTAAGACTACATAGCTGACACCGTAAACTGTATCAGGACGGGTGGTGTACACGGCAATTTTTTCTGTGCTGCCGACGATGGGAAATTCTAAATACGCCCCGGAAGATTTCCCTATCCAGTTTGCCTGCATCAATTTGACTCGTTCCGGCCAACCTGTCAATTTATCAAGGTCGTTTAATAATTCTTCAGCGTAGTCGGTAATCTTCAAAAACCACTGCCGCAACAATTTACGCTCAACTATCGCACCACTGCGCCAAGAACGTCCCTCACTATCAACTTGCTCGTTGGCTAATACAGTTTGGTCAATGGGATCCCAGTTTACCGCCGCTTCTTTTTGATAAGCTAACCCGGCTTGCAAAAATTGTAAGAAAATCCACTGCGTCCATTTGTAATAGTCTGGGGAACAGGTGGCGACTTCGCTATCCCAGTCAATGGATAAACCGAGGCGCTGCAACTGTTGCCGCATTTGGGCAATGTTTTGATAAGTCCATTTGGCAGGCGGTACACCACGGTCAATGGCGGCGTTTTCTGCTGGTAAGCCGAAAGCATCCCATCCCATCGGATGCAGTACCCGATAACCCTGCATACGTTTGAGGCGAGCAATCACATCTGTAATTGTATAATTGCGGACGTGACCCATGTGTAGGCTGCCCGATGGATAGGGGAACATGGATAGTGCATAGAATTTTGGTTTATTACTATCTGTGGGGGTCTTATCTAAACCAAGTTCTAACCATGTTTTTTGCCATTTTTCCTCAATTGTTGCGGGTGTATATCGGGAGTCCACCGAAAATTCTCCTACTCGTCTGTAATCATGTCTGCCTTCATATTGTAGTTGATGGTAAGCAAAGGTTTGAAAACTAGCAATAGATGAATTGTGGGAAGCAGAGGGGCAGAGGAGATGAGGGAGATGAGGAAGTGAGGGGAGTTGGAGGAGCAGAGGAGAATAACTAAGTTAGTGTTGACTATTGACTAATAACAACTGACAACTGACTAATGAAGGTTTTTGTTTACGGTACTCTCAAACCAGGTGAAAGAAATTATCAAAGGTACTGTGCTGGTAAGGTGGTAGAGTCCCAAAGGGCAACTACCTTGGGGCGGTTATTTGCTTTGCCAATGGGATATCCAGCCATGACGACCGGAGCGGATATCGTTCATGGATATTTACTGACTTTTGCTGATTTAGGTGTTTTGGACGCTTTAGACGAACTGGAAGATTATCAGCCTGATAGGGCAATGTCAGCAAATCTTTACAATCGCCAGAATGTGGAGGTGTACAATCTCCAGGGTGCTTCTCTCGGTTGGACTTGGGTTTACTTGATGCAGCCAGCAAGAGTAAAACAGCTAAGAGGTATTTACCTACCTGACGGTTGGTGGAGTTTGTAGTAAGGACTTTAGTCCTCAGATATTCAGCACTAAAGTGCTTACTACGAACGGAAGATTAATTAATAGTAGGCGGAACTTCCCTGATTTGCGATCGCCTACGATTGATCACTTTTTTCGGGGAAGCTACAGCTACTCTTAGATAAGTAGGGTGGGCATTGTCCACCAGATCATGGTTTTGTAAGGCATAGCCCTACCTACGAACTGCTACTTTAGTCCTCAGATATTCAGCACTAAAGTGCTTACTACGAACGGAAGATTAATTAATAGTAGGCGGAACTTCCCTGATTTGCGATCGCCTACGATTGATCACTTTTTCTGGGGAAGTTACGGCTGCTTTAGGAATTTCTATAACTGGGTTGTTTAAAGCTACCTTGATCTGGGGGCTGGGCTGGGCAAAGGTTTGAGTTGGTTGTTCTTGCTGTGTTTGGGCCATTTGTGGTGTTAAGGCTTCTCTTGCTGGTAGCAAGCTGGAAACTGCACCAATTACACAAGCTGCCACAGCACCACCAAAAACCCATCTTAACCGAGAACGGCGGTTAACTTTGGTAATTACTTGCTGGGCGGTCACTTCTGGAGATTGTTGGGTTGTTGGTATGGGCATGGTGCGGATGCCTTGTCTTAGCTTTAATAGCCGGGAATAAAGGCGCTGCACTGCAACATCGTTTGCTAACCAGTCTTCAACTTGCTTGCGTTCTGCTGCTGTCACCTCGCCGTCGAGGTATGCACTCAATAATTCAAAGCGATCGCGCTTCACCATATCCATAGCACCCGTTGATTCTTTGGTATGCCTAGCCATCTTTTTTGGTAAATTTCTCGAAAATTGCCGCCGACAACGGTTATTAAAATTAGAATCAGTAGTCATACTAACATTTTTACTAATTCATCTAGGGGCAGAATGAGGGCAAGCCTGAGATATTCATCCATTCTTTTACTGATGGCGGAGGCATGATATAGTTCCTTGATGATTCTTAATCAATAATTAAATTCTCCCATAAGGTAGATGAAAAATATTGTAAATTAAGCATCAAGATAATTTTGCAACTGGGTTTGCAATCTGGATCTAGCTCTGGCAATTCTGGATTTGACTGTTCCCAAGGATACCCCGGTAATTTCGGCAATTTCTTCGTATGCCATGCCTTCGATTTCCCGCAGCACAATAGTAGTACGGAATACTTCGGGTAAATCAGCGATCGCTTCCCGCAGTTGTTCGTAAAACTCTCTGGTTGTCAGTTCTTCCTCTGGCCCTGGTGTATCTCCAGCAATTTCCCAATCCATTTCACCATCATCTACAGAACGAGGAGCATCTAACGACAAAGGACTTACAACCCGCTTCCGTTTACGCAACTCGTCATAAAACAAATTGGTGGCAATGCGACTTAACCAACCCCTAAACTTAGAAGGTTCTTGTAAGCGGTTAATATTCCGATAGACACGAATCCAAACTTCTTGAGCCAAGTCGGCTCTATCTGGCCAGTCTGGAGCTAGGTGGTACAAAACTCTATCAACCTGGGTTTGATAACGGCGCAAAAGTTCGGCAAACGCAGCACGATCAGGACGCAGCCCGGCTTGACAGCGCAAGATTAAATCGTGGTTAGAGAGTTTGTCAACTTGCACCGATGCTTCTGGACACCTCGCATCAACCGTTGACCAGGATACAGTAATCGATTGACTCATAGATCGTACTGGCTTTAATTCATCCCTATCTATTAGACCCGCTAATTCGCCGCTTGTTCCAGAATTAGGTGACGGATTTAGGAGTGTAACACCAACTTGTCTAGGATTGGGTGCATTTGTTCGGCTGTATTGCGTCAATCTCGCTGTTTGTGGATTCTTTTTGTTCACCTGTTAACTCCAGGCTATATTACCTATGGCTGTGGATCTCCTGCTAAGTGACCACTTATAGTTGACAATTTATGCAAAATATGTATAGCTATTATGCACTATCTCAGGGTAAAAACCACTTCTTGTTCTCTACAGGTTAAGTTAATCTAGAGGTGGCTTTTCTGGATACATAGAAATTAATCTATGTATATTAATGATGAAAGTGGAGGAAAGTAATTTTTGGAAAACTTTTGGGTAAAATTTCTTAAATTGACTTTAGCATTATGTTGAATGTAAAACTTTTTTATCAGTTGTCATTGGTCATTAGCCATTAGTCTACAAAACTAATCGTTAAACGTTGACAAATAACAAATAACAACTGACTCGCGTTGGGGTAATAAACTATGATTTCATAACAGAAACAAGTAGGGAAATATGTCTTTGATAGTCACTATTGCTCATGCTGGGTTGTCAATCTCTGACAAAGCTAATTAGGTTGTATTAAAATAGAAGACTTAGTTATTTGGCAGACAGAAACTCAATCTAGTAGCAACTATTTTTAGTAGTAATACCAATTTGCCAAAATTCTCTGCAAGATTGATGCACACAACCTGGAAATTGGCAGGTAATTCTCCCCCCAAAAATTCCAGATTGCTTATTTATAATAGTCGCCACATAGGTTAGGGCATAGATGAATCATAAAATATTGATAGTAAACAGCTTTTGCTGCTGTCCCCTGTCCCCTGTTCCCTGTCACCTAGTATAAAGCTTGGTGATTAAACCTTAGTAAAAATTATAGTTTTAGGGATTTCTTGGGTTGTAGAAGCCGGGGAATTTCATTTTTCCGGTCTTTTGACTAAAATTGTTGTTGATGTGTCTATGTGTTGTTGATAACTAGCCCCAGAATTAGTTTGATCAGGGACATGAACTTGGAAAAATAAGTTGAGGGCAAACGTAATCGTGATTGCTAAGCATAGTTTTTCTAACATGGTCTTTCTCCCACCCACACCATTTATGATTAATTTCCGCACTTGGCAAGTGCTAGCAGTAAGTTTGATGTTAAAAATTCTCTGTTTGACACTCCAGTTAAACAAACTTCTTGATCAGAAATTGTTTAACTCTCATACCTATATACTCTTAGTTTGCCCAAGAGCTTACGCATAGTTACGTGTAAACAGATAAGAATTTATAAATTCTTGATAATTAGAAAATAAAAATGTTCAATTAGTCGGTCGGATATGTCAGGGATAAACAATAGGCGATGGCAATGGTAAGAAATGAATCAGTAGGGCGTATGGTAATGTTTCTGGGCTTCGGCACAGCCATCTTATCGCTAGCTGTGCATTGGCGCATTACTACGGCGCAGGAACAGTCTAAAAAACCAGTTCTGACTACCTTAAACCGTCCAGGGGGGGTTTACAGGGGCGGAATAGGCGAAACCGCTTTTGGTGCGCCTGTACCTCCAGGGGACTCTACTTCATCTCAAATATCTCAACCACAGTCTTCGGCTATTGAGCCTAATAATAAGTCGGACACTGTTAACCAAAATGTAGCTTTAGCGACTAACGTACCCAAAAAAACCGATTTATTAACAGCAAATTTAAGCAATTCTAGCCAGTTGCGACCGCCTCAACCTTCAGCCCACCAAAAAACCTCCAGTAAGCTTGTAGAGAGTGGTAAGAAGGAAGTAGTGGTTGATTTGAGCGATCGCCGCACTTATGTTTATGCTGGGGATGTTGTCATAGCTAGTTACCCAATAGCTATAGGTAAGAAAGGCTGGGAAACGCCTACAGGGACTTTCACCGTGTCACACATGGAACACGACCCTATCTGGAAACACCCGATTACAGGTAAAATATTCCCTGCCGGGACAGATAGTCCTTTAGGGGAAAGATGGATTGGTTTTTGGTCAGATGGACGTAATAAAATTGGATTTCACGGCACACCAGATACCCACCTTTTAGGAACCGCTATTTCTCACGGCTGCTTAAGAATGCGTAATTCTGATGTCCGTATGCTATATGACCAAGTAGAGGTAGGTACACCCGTGATAGTACAGAATTAGTTAAAAGTACATAGTCCATAGTCCAAAAGCTTCATCTTTTAACTGTTGACTAATGACTAATGACTAATGACTAAATCTAAGATTTCTGTTCAAAGCTGGGAGCGTAGACTTGTAACAAACTGCTAACCTGGCGTAAGACTTCATTGCCCGTTGTTTTTGTTGATACGGGCGTTCTTTTGTCGTTTCGTTGGTTAAGGTTAAGGTTAATTGCCTCACTTACTTGCTGGGAGATTAATTCTTGGAGTTCAACCCTAGCCCGTATGCGTTGGTAACTAGCACCTTCTTCTGTGGTGGCGTATAAGGGGGGTAGACGGTTGAGGGCGTAGGCGGCTATATCGCCCACATCAATGGAACTTTCGCTGGTAGCTTCAATTTCTGCTACTCTAGCGATCGCCTCAGTTAATACTAATTCTTCCATAACGTTAATGAACTGTTTGCGAGGAACTGCCACCACCTCACCAGTTAATAACGCTCCCATCAACCGATCCAGCGCCATGTACTCTTCTATTGAGAGTTCTGAGGCGTTATCACAGATGCGTCCGACTTCTGCTTCCATTGCTGGTGTAAGATAACCATCCTGGAGAGCTTGTTCTACAATTTTTTCAATACTCATAGCGCTCATCTTTTATTTAAGCCACCCAAGCAAGGTAAGTACGGAACCAGTTAAACTTTTTTTCCTAATTCATTATCGACAAAAAATATACAAAGTCAACATTAGCACCCCGATTATGGAAAGGTTTTGTTTTTCCAGGGAATTGGGTCAACAGATTGACCATTAACATACAGACCCCAGTGTAAATGCGGGCCTGTAGAAGCCCCTGTAGAACCTACTGTGCCGATTAATTGCCCTGCTTTGACAAAAGCACCTTCCTTTACATTGATTCGGCTCAAGTGCATGAAAATACTGACAACACCTTGACCGTGGTCAATGCCGACGACGTTACCATGCACCCGAAATCCTTGGGATACTGTACCTACTAATGCTACCTTGCCAGCTGCTGGGGCAACTACACGAGATCCGGCTGCACCTGCGTAGTCCACACCACGATGGTAGTAGTTTTGGGCAAATTTGCCGTTGTAGTAGCGACGTACACCATAACCAGTGCTGAGTCGTCCTTGATTTGGCCTCAGAAATGCCCCATTCCAGTATTTTTGCGGTGTTTGTAAAGCTTTCAACTCAGCCGCACGTCTAAGTTCGTATTCAGTTGCGCCACTAGCCGATTTCCCTGGTGGTAGAGTAATGCGCTGTACAGGAAACTTCCGGTTAACTACTGGTACAGATAACTCTTTGACTTGACCATCACCAGAAACTCTAATTTTTCTAGTACCTGGCTTTTCTAGGGGAGTTGTGGGTATAAATGCTCGATATTTATTAGGCGCTACCTGAAAAGCTGGGTAAGTTTTCTCGCCAACAGATATTGTTGGGTTATTGGTATTTTCGGGATTATCGAGATTAATGAATACAGAAACTGTATCCCCTAGTCGGGGTTTAGTGGGATTAACCTGGACTTGCAATGCTTCTACAGGTAATGCCGATATTACTGGTAAAGCCGCACATAAACCTATAAATAAGTTTGCTGGCGAAATATTAAAACCGGATTTATTTTTATGATAATTAACTGTGGGAAGTTCCTTAGCCATATAACTCAATCAAAATTGTTTACTGCTTCTGAGAAAGAGACTAGCTCATAGTTGCTAGTGTTTCCTAACTGAAGCAAATTTTTTTGACCATAAAGTATAGTCTTGAAAATTGCTCTATGCACTAAACTATACTAATCGTAATGTATAAAATGACAAATGATAATTATCTTAACTATTAAGCAATTGCACTGGGCAAGATTTGGTTAAAAATATTTGTGGCTTGAGAATACATGATCCCTGAAAGTAGTCTGAGTTGTTTGCATACTGGAATTGCTGCCAAGACAGACTCGAAAATGTAAAAATGATCTGTCATACATCTAAGTTGCACATCTTTTCCTATTGGCTGTTGACGGCTGACGGTTGACAGTTAACAGTCAAATGTCAACAAACCCATGAGGGAATATACAATTTAATTCCCATTTTTACAGGTTTAAGGAGTTCATAACGGCTATTGATAAATTTGTGACTGTATAAAAAACAATTGACACTTGACAAGTGACACAGGCAGTGCAAACCAATTTAAAAAGAATTTATGTCAATAAAGAAAGTAAGAAAGGCGGTAATTCCAGTTGCTGGTTTTGGTACTAGATTATTTCCAGCTACTAAAGTTGTGAAAAAAGCTCTTTTCCCGATTATTGATGAAGATGGTAGAGCTAAACCTGTAATTTTAGCAATTGTAGAAGAAGCAATTAGCGCGGGAATTACAGAAATTGGTATTGTTGTACAGCCAGATGATATAGCAATTTTTGCTGAATTATTCAAAAATCCTCCGCCACCAGAACTATTAGAAAAACTCTCTCCACAAAATCAGGAATATAGTAAATACCTGCAAGAGTTAGGTAATAAGGTTGTGTTCTTAACGCAACAAGAACAAGAAGGATATGGTCATGCAGTATATTGTGCCAAAGATTGGGTAGGGAATGAACCATTTTTATTAATGTTAGGTGATCATATTTATAAATCTGATACTGATAAATCTTGTGCGCGGCAAATGGTGGAAATTTATGAGCAAGTTAATCAAAGTGTTGTTAGTTTAACGACAATGCCAGCAGCAATAATTAATAAAGCTGGATGTGTCACAGGGGTTTGGCAAGATTTTAATTCTGTATTGACAGTAACACAACTAGCGGAGAAACCCAGCATCGATTATGCACGAGAGCATTTGCGGGTAGAAGGCATGGCAGAAGATGAGTTTTTATGTATTTTTGGTTTGTATATAATTACGCCAAGGATATTTGATTTTTTAGAAGAAAGTATCAATAAAAATTTACGGACTTATGGCGAATTTCAAGTAACAACCTGTTTAGATAAATTGTGTCAAGCGGAAGGTATGACTGGATATGTTGTCAAAGGTAAGTGTTTTGATACAGGTTTACCAGATACCTATCGCCAGACATTAATTGATTTTTATAGTAGGTGACAGGTGATAGTTGATAGTTGATAGTTGACAGTTGACAGTTGACAGTTGATAGTTGACAGGTGACTAATAATTAACTGACTGCCGCATCTAATAACGTTATTGTCCCTGCATCAGCGTCAATTTCTACATCTGCACCAATTGGCAAGATAAATTTATCTTGAATATGACCAATCATTGCACCATACCAAGCTGGTATTTTTAAGGGGGTGATGTGGTCTTGTAATACTTCCATTAAAGTGAGCGAGTAGCCCTCGCTGGGTTTACAATCAGTACATTGACCAAAGATAAAACCGGAAATTCGATATAGTATTCCCGCATTTCTTAACTGCGTCAACATCCTATCTACCCGATACACGTCCTCGTTGACATCTTCTAAAAATAAAATTCTATTTTGCCAAGCGGGTAAATAGGGTGAACCAAGCATTGCAGTTAGTACAGATAAGTTACCCCCTACTAATTTACCTTTGCCTTTTCCTGATACAATTGTCTGTACTTTCCCCTCTGGAGAATTGGTATTTTGTAATGTTACTGCTTCTCCGTTAAACAAAATGCGCTGGAGGTAATTCAGCATAAAGGGAGTCCAGGTAGATGTAGCTACAGGCCCGTGAAAGGTGATAATTCGACTCCGGGCATTAATGGCTAATAATAATGAAGTAATATCGCTATAACCCATGAGAATTTTTGCATGGGAACGAATTAAGGGGTAATTGAGTAGAGGTAAAATCCGATTACAACCCCAACCGCCACGCATAGCTAGAATTGCTTTGACTGAATTATCAGCAAACATATCATTCACATCTTGAGCGCGATCGCCATCTTTACCCGCTAAGTAACCATAACGGTCTAAAATATGTTTGCCCAACTTAGCTTTTAACCCCAAGTTAGTCAGATATTGCTGGACTACTTCTATATATCGAGGTTCAAAAGTACCCGCCGGTGCAATTAACCCTACTGTGTCGCCCACTTGTAAGCGCGGCGGCTTGATGATAGTATTTGGCGGTTCACCTTGAGCAGTAAGCATAGGAATTTGGGTAGCCAGGGTAGCTAAACCACAAGTTCTGAGAAATTGGCGACGCTTGGTAGTCATGCGGGGATTGGGTATTCTGACATCTGCACCTCCCTTGTGGAAGGTGGTTTATGCACTGCCTACCCTACCAAAATAATAGGCTTTTTGGCTTGTGATTTTAGTCAATTGCTCTGACTGATGGATTAGTCGCTAGTAAAGCATTGATAATAACTATCATGCCGCCTGAAATAGTAAATAAGAGAACTAGATTTATATTAGCTAGGAAACCAGCTAATACATAGGAAAAGGGAGCCACCCCAACAGCAGAAAAGGTCGCCAAGCTCATAACTCTGCCTAACATTTCCGGGGGAGTTTGCTTTTGCACCCAAGTAATGCCTAAAACAGTAAAAAAGCCACTACAGCCACCAAGGACAGCAATTACCAGACTTGTCAAGGTTAAATTTCCTAAAAAGCCGATACAGAAAAAGCCAAAGCCTTGTACAGCGCCTAGACTCAGGATTACTATTCCCAAGGCTGGAAGATTGGTAAGAACTGCTGTCATTAGTGTGCCTAAAAGCGCACCACCACCCCAAGCTGACCTCATGACTCCTAATGCGATCGCACCTCCTGAGAAGCGAGTCTGCGCCAATGAGGTGATCCCAACTTCTAATGGGCCTAAGAAGAAAAAATTAATTACGGTTATGACCAGTAAAACTACTTTCAATGCTGGATTATGCCAAGTATAATTTAGTCCCTCACGGATACCAGCAATTAAGCTGTTGATCTGATGAGTGAAAGAGGCTTTTCTGGGGGAGGAGTCTGGGGTTTGTGGTAATTCGTTTGTCGCCACTGACTCTTGTCTTTGGGCTATATTTTGCTTGTTACTGTCTTTAATCAACAAAAGCGTCACAGCTGAGAAAAGGAAAGTGGCTGCATCAATGGCAAATGCTTTTTCAATACCTACACTAGCAATTAGCAAACCGCCTAAAGTCGGCCCAATCAGCATAATTAGTTGAGTACTTCCCTGACTCAAGGTATTACTAGCTATCAACTGTTCCTTTGTGACGAGGGTGGGAATAATTGATCTTGCAGCTGGGATAGAAAAACCTTCGACAATTCCAAAGCTAATCGCGAACAAGTAAAGTAGCCATACCTGTGTACCTGGTAGCATGACTAACACCGTTAGTAAGCCTGTGAGGAGCGCACACAAGATATGAGAAACTATCATCATCAACCTGGGTGAGAGGCGATCGCTGACTACGCCGCCAACCAACATCAAAATAGCACGGGGAATCGCCGCCGCCATCAATACTCCACCCAAGCTGATGGGAGATTTCGTTAACTGTATAGTCAACCAAGGTAAGGCTACTAAAAAAAATTGGTCTCCTAATAGTGACACATTTTCACCAATAAATAGAAGGCGAAAATTTCTTACAGTCAACGGTTGCCAAAAAGGTAATTTGTCGTTGCTGGAAACTGTTGATTTTCCCATGTTTTATATATTTTGGGCTATTTAAATCTTGTAATTATTAGCTAATCAAAGCTATTTATTTTCAATAAACCAGTTACAGGTATTCGTCGTCATGATTTATTAATATTGATATTAGGCAATTTAAGGCACATCATGATTCAGCTATTCTAGCTCCAGCCATGACCTTGCATAAAGACTTTTTCTTCAAGCAATATTTATTGTGCAAATGCCGCAAAGTAGTTATTTGATATTAAGTCAACTCACTATTTAAGTCAAATTATAGCTTGTCAAGCTTAACATAAAGATTAGGAAAATATTAATTCATTTGTTAATCTTACTGCCAAAGCTCTGATGATAGTGGCTCAAACTCTTTGTCATAGCCACTCTGCTTGAGGCGCTGATTACTACTAATACCAAGTCTGGCTAATTACTTACGATATGGTTGGTTTAAGGGACTGCCAGAAATTAAATCATTCAATGCGTGAAAGTTGAGAAACAGATTATATTCTTCCTCCCCTGCTCCCCCAGCCATTGATGGTTCATCCCAAAGACGGATATTAACAATAGTTATCTATTTCTACTTGCTAATTAACCTTAAACTGTTATAAGCTTGATACGATGGTGCTGAAATAAAGCTGCTGGGATAAAGATGCTGAGAAAATAAAGTACGATTTTGGAGGACTTTGATACTTACATCTTGCACCTTCTCAATAGGAAGATGGTCATTAATTAGCATGAGAAATTATCGCCTTTTAAACGGATATTTTGCACCTTCTCGATAAGCAGGTGGCGCTGTATTGCTTACCTTACGAGATAATAAGCTTTTGCCTTGTAATTTTAGCAATAAGCAACTGGTGCAAGATATAAGTCAGCCTGTTATTTCTGCAATCAGAGAGTGATGCAATATATTAGGCTTAGTAAAAACACGAAAATCACTGCAACCTGATTAAGTTATTTTTTCGTTGCTCTCAATATTGGGAATTATCAAGAGATAAGTTTTCTGCATCTTTAATTTTCTGTAATTTAGCAGAAGACAATATTTTTGCGAGCATCAATCTATTCATCTTGGAAAATTATTAATCTCTTGCATAATTTTCTATTAAATGTCTGATTGGTAATCAAGCTGGAGAAATCGATCTCTGAATAAATCCCTACAAGTAGAATCTAAATCTTTAATTGCATATCAATTTAAATATGTAGCTTCAGCACTAGCATGATGCTGATAAATGTGGTTATTGGTTAAGCATTGCCAAAGGCAGAATGCTTACATATCGTTCAACTGGCTAATAACTGACAAGTCAAAATCATAGTTTACCCAGGAAAATTCATGAACATTAATCTACCACCTTCTGGAAGTATCGGGGCAGAAATCCTAGATGTTGACGTTGCTTTTGTGACCGAAACAGAAGTTAATTTAGTTAAGCAACTTGTCTATGAGCATAAATTAGTAGTTTTTCGAGGGCAGAAAATTAATGATAGTCAATATCTAGAGTTTGCTCAAAAAATTGGTACGCCACAAGTCTATCCTCAAGATAATTATCATCACCCGGATTATCCAGAGATTTTTGTATCTTCTAATGTTGCAAAAGATGGGAAAAAATTTGGCGTTTCTGGAACTGGGCGTTACTGGCACACTGATTGTGCTTTTTTGGAGGAACCCTTACCATTTACCATGTTGTATCCCCAAGTCCTGCCAAAATCAATTAGAGAAACTTACTACATTGATATGCAGCAAGTTTATCAAAAATTGCCGGGCAATTTAAAAAGCGTCATTGAAAACGAATACATGATACATGAAGGCAAATGGCGTTATAAGGTACAAGAATGGGATATAGATAGAGCCATCATTGATATTTTGCAGGAATTGGATAGGAGATTTCCTGCTGTTAAACATCCGGCTGTAATTACTCACCCAGCAAATAATGAGAAAATCTTGTATGTCAATCAAGGTTTCACTACTGGAATTAAAGGTTTTGATTACGAAACCAGTCATAAGATTTTACAAGAATTATTTTCCTTTATAGAGCGTGATGAGCATATTCATACGCATATATGGAAAGAAGGCGACATTCTGTTATGGGATAACAGATATTTGAATCACAAAGCATCTTCTGTACCGAAAGGCGAAACCAGTGTCAGCTATCGCATCGGTATTTATGACGGATTACCATTTTATACTGTGTCTCAAGAAACACAGGTTGTAGGGGTTTAGGGGTTGATATTTTGCACCTTCGAGTGAAAGAGGGTGGTGGGTATTGCTACGAAATAATCAGTTTTCCAGCTTGTTATTTTGTCAATAAGAGGATGTTTGAGAAGTATTAAATATATCTTCTAATCCCCCCTAATCCCCCGTAAAAAGGGGGGGAAATGAATCAAAGTCCCCCTTAAAAAGGGGGATTTAGGGGGATCTCCTAGTCGTAAACACAACAAGATAAAGTTTTCAGACATCCTCTAAGAGAGTTTTAGTTTTTTTAGGAGAAAGGTATGAACATCAATCAGGAAATTAGCAAAGTTGAAGATGTGAGTCAAGATTTAGTGCAACTATTTCTAGAACCATATAAGGATCACTGTAAGTATTTGCGTAAAGCTCAGTTTCAATATCCCAAAATCGAAAGCATTGCTGATACAAGCAAAAATAAAGAGCAGGGCTTATGGTCGATTAAGGGTGAGTTTTCCATTCCCGAATCTTGCTATATTGCGGCTACTGGACACTTTAACTCTGTTGAATTTAACATCTGTTATAACCAGCTATGCTACACCATGATTGCTCATTTAATAGATAAGAATTTGTGGGAAGCTATGAGGGATTGGGATTTACCTACTTATAAGCAACTGCAATTGAGCAATTTTTTGATAGTGAAGTTTTCTAGTATCTTCAGAAAACCGATAGATTCTCAGCACTTTCTAGGGAGTTTATCAATTAATAAATGTTCTGTCCGTGGGGATTTAATTATAGTAAAAACTTCCTGCGCTTTTTATGACCAAAATGATGGTTGGTCTGAGGGTGATGTTACCTTCGCTGTACTCAACGGCAAACCAAAAAAACAACTTGATAGTTACGTTGAATCAGTAGCTGTGTAGATTTGAGGAAAGGGAGGTGTAGGGGGATAAGGGGAAAAATAATGACTAATGAAGTAGCACAACAAAAAGTTGAGCCGACCTTAGCCCAACCAGATGCGGTTTTACCAAGATTACTGGTGTTAGAATCAGGCGATCGCTTACCATCGTTAATAGTTTATCTTCAAGAGCAGTTAGCTCAAGCACTCGGCATCAACCCAGCGCAACTAGACCCACAGCAGCCGCTAAACTATCTGGGGCTGGACTCGCTCATTGCAGTGAAGTTGAGAAATCGCTTACGAACAGACCTCAAGGTAGATATACTTGCAGTCAAGTTTATGGAAGATACTACTATTGCTGACTTGGCAATACAGGTGAGCGAACGACTGACAAATCAAGGTTCTAGTTTATCTGCATCTCCCAGCAAAACTGAGGAATTGTTGGAAGGGGAACTATGAATGTAGCTGAGTTTCTCCAAGACCTTTCCCAGCAAAATGTCGAATTATTCATTGATGGTGAACGTCTGCGTTATCGCGGATCTAAAGATGTGTTAACGCCGACATTGCTAGAGCAAATTAAGCAGCATAAGCCGGAAATCATCGAATTACTGCGTCAGGGTTCCACCTGGAAAACTTACCCGCTTTCTTACGGTCAAAAAGGCTTGTGGTTTATGTACCAGTTTGCTCCAGAAAGTGGAGCTTACAATTTAGCTTTTACCGTCCGCATCCGTTCACCATTAAATATCTCTGCGCTGCAACGTGCTTGTCAGCAGTTGGTGATGCGTCATTCCACACTGCGAACTACATTTGGTCAACGCAACGGTGAACCTTTTCAAAAGATTCACGCCTCGCAAGCGGTTGATTTGGAACAGACTGACGCGACAACATGGAACTGGGAACAACTGACTCAAAAAGTCATTGAGGCTCATCAGCGTCCCTTTGATTTAGAGCAGGGGCCGGTGTGGCGCTTGTGCCTATTTACTCGCTCTGCTCAAGACTATATCTTCTTACTAGGAATACACCATATTGCTGTTGATGGCTACTCATTTGGGATTCTTATAGAAGAATTGCGTCAGCTTTACCTAGCGGAAAGTGCTGGAAAGCAGGTATATTTAACTACTATTGATTGGGAATATCAAGATTTTGTGCAATGGCAAAAGAAAATGCTCACCAGTCCGGTAGGTCAGAAGCTCTGGTCTTACTGGGAAAAGCAATTGGCTGGTGAATTGTCAGTGCTGAATCTACCTACAGATAAACCCAAAAGTCAATTACCATCTCAGCAAGGAGCGTCTTACAGCTTTGAGTTGGCTGAAGCTGTGGTTGGTGAGCTGAAACAGCAGACGAAAAATTGGGGAGTCACACTTTATATGACTCTGCTGACAACTTTTGCCGTACTGCTACACCGCTATACAAGTCAGAAGGATATTATTATTGGTTCGCCTATTGAGGGGAGGAGTCAGCCTGAATTTGCGGCAACTGTGGGCTTTTTTGTGAATATACTGGCTTTACGCATCAAGATTTCGGGAAATCCGACATTTTTTGGGCTTTTATCTCAAGTACGTCAGACAGTATTAGAAGCGATCGCTCATCAAGATTATCCCTCGCCTTTATTGGCAGAGCAACTACAAAAACAACACAATCTCAGTCTGGCAAAGATTCTCCGCATCTCCTTTAATTTGATAAAATTACAGGACTTGGGCGCAGACATGGAATTATCTATGTCCCATCAAGGAAAAGCGCGAAATTGGGGAGAATTGTTACTAGAGCCTTTTGTCATTCCCCAGCAGGAAGGGCAGAATGATTTAGTTTTTGACATGATAGAAACGCCATCCTCGTTGCTGGGCGTTTTCAGGTACAATAGCGACCTGTTTGCAGCCACGACGATCAGCCGCATGGCGGAGCATTTTCAAACTTTACTACAGGCAATTGTCGCCCATCCACATCAGCCAATTGGTTCACTACCAATACTGGGAGAGACTGAGCTACAACAGTTGAAAGATTGGCAAAATACTTATACAGATGATTCCCCGCATCAGTGTATTCATGAGTTATTTGCAGCCCAAGTAGCACAGACTCCAGAGGCGGTGGCTGTGGTTTTTCAAGACCAACAACTCACCTACCGAGAATTAGATACACGCGCCAATCAACTAGCGTACCATCTGCAAACTCTAGGTGTAGGCCCAGAGGTGTTAGTTGGTATTTGTGTAGAACGTTCTCTAGAAATGATTGTCGGGCTGTTGGGGATTCTCAAAGCAGGCGGGGCTTATGTTCCCTTAGACCCGGCTTATCCCCAAGAGCGGATCAGCTTCATGCTGGCTGATGCTCAGGTATCGGTGCTATTGACGCAACAAAAGTTAAAAACTCAACTCCCACCCCATTCAGCGACAGTGGTATATTTGGATAAAGAATGGGGAGAAAGTCTGCATCAGGATATCATCAGTGGGGTGCAACCGCAGAATCTAGCTTATGTGATTTACACCTCTGGTTCTACAGGCAAACCCAAAGGAGTGATGATTGAGCATCAGTCTTTGGTAAATTTTACCCAAACAGCAAAGACTGTATACGAAATTTATCCAGACGATCGCACATTACAATTTGCTTCCATGAGTTTCGATGCGGCGGCGGAAGAAATCTATCCCTGCTTAATTAGCGGTGGCACATTGGTACTACGTACTGAAGAAATGTTGAGTTCCGTAGCCCATTTTCTGGAAAAATGCCGAGATTGGCAACTGACAATTCTCGACCTACCCACAGCATACTGGCATCAGCTGATCTCGGAATTAGCGATCGCTCATTTAACTATACCAGAATCATTGCGGTTGGTGATTATTGGCGGAGAGCCAGCTTTACCCCAGCAAGTAGCCCTATGGCAAGAATATGTGGGTGCTTACCCCAAGTTAGTCAATACCTACGGGCCGACGGAAGCAACAATTGTCACAACAATTTGTTACCTATCTGATGTTAGGGAAAAAGTCCCCATTGGTAAAGCGATCGCCCATGCTCAAACCTATATATTAGATGAATATCTGCAACCTACCCCCATTGGTGTGGCGGGAGAACTGCATATTGGCGGTGCGGGACTGGCTAGAGGCTATCTCCACCATCCAGAATTAACCCAGGCTAAATTTATTCCCCACCCTTTTAAATCCCCAGGGGAGGGTAAACGTCTATACAAAACCGGGGACTTAGCCCGTTACCTCCCAGATGGTAACATTGAGTTTTTAGGACGAATTGATCATCAAGTCAAAATTCGCGGCTTCCGCATTGAACTAGGAGAAATTCAGGCGGTACTCAACCAACACCCCAAGGTGCGTACAGGTGTGGTGACAGTCCGAGAAGAAGTACCGGGAGACAAGCGTTTAATCGCTTATGTAGTTGTTGATCAACAGACTACTATTAACGAGTTGCGTGGCTTTTTGATGGAAAAGCTACCAAAATACATGATTCCTTCTACCTTCATCTTACTAGAATCCTTGCCACTTACACCAAACGGTAAGGTAGACATGACAGCATTAGCGGCGATCGCACCCATCAGCCCAGATGTAGACACAACTATTAACCGACCTCGCAACCCTGTAGAGGAAATTTTGGTGAGAATTTGGGCGCAAGTTCTCAGGTTTGAGCAAATTAGTATTGAGGATAATTTCTTTGAGTTAGGCGGACATTCCTTGTTAGCTGCACAACTCATGTCGCAAATTAATCAAAAATTTAGTCGCCACCTACCCTTGAGTGTACTTTTTCAATATCCCACTGTAGCAGGGTTAGCTAACTTCCTCATTAATCATACTGCGACTGTTGTCCAGCCCTCCTGTTTAGTACCTATCCAACCCCAAGGAACGCAATTACCCATATTCTGTATGCACTCCGCCGGCGGACAGGTGATGGTCTATCAGCATTTAGCAAATTGTCTGGGGTCAGATCAACCAGTCTACGGTTTACAGTCCCGCGCTCTTGATGACCCGGCGATTGAACATCATAGCATTGATGATATGGCTATTGAATATGCTCACGCCATTCGTCAGCTTCAGCCTCATGGAGTTTACCGTCTTGTGGGTTGGTCTATGGGTGGGGCGCTGGCTGTGAGTGTAGCTAAACAGTTAGAAAAACAAGGACAAAAGGTGGCTTTTGTCGGTCTTTTAGATGCCTTTTTAATTCCTGATCATGCCCCTGTTTACGAAGATTTATTATCAGAATTAGCCTTGAGATTTAGCAAAGAGTTCGCTGATGCAGTGATGAATCTTCATCCTCAAGAAAGACAACAATTACTAGCACAGCTAACAAATATGCCCTATTTTACCAGCCTCAAACGCTTGATGGTTTGGGGACAAGCAAGAAATTTAGTTTCCCCAGAAATTGCGTTTGATGTTTTAGAAAAACAAGTAGCTCTTAACAAAATTCACGAAAAACTATTTAGAGGTTATTGTCCTCCAACGATTACAGCTAACATTCATATTTGGTGGGCTTCCCAAAGGTTGGAAACAAGGCTCGAACCAACAGATTGGAGTCAATACACCAAGGGAAAAATCTATACTGACATTTTAGATGGTAATCACTTTACCATTATTAATTCACCAAAGCTTAATGTTATCTCGCAACAATTACAGGAGGATGGGAATTAATGATTTATCACGATGAAATCACTACAATAGCAGATTTAGCAAGAGTGCAAGCGCGGAAATTTCCTGATACTAAAGCCTTGATTTGTCAGGAGGAAGCTTTAACTTACTTAGAGTTAGATACACAAAGTAATCGCGTAGCCAATGCACTTTTAGCAGTAGGAATCAAGCCCGGAGCGCGTGTGGCAATCTTAGCGAAAGATTCTCTACAAAGTTATGAAGTATTATTTGCCTGCGCCAAAATTCAGGCAGTTTTAGTACCAATTAATTGGCGTTTATCTGCTAGTGAAATTAGTTATATTTTAAATGATGCCCAGGTGGAAGTTTTATTTGTTGGGGCTGAGTTTCATTCGTTAATTCATAAAATTGCAGATGAAATCAATCTTGTCAAAACTATCGTTAGTTTAGAAAAATCTGAGCAAGATTGGCTGAATTATCATCAGTGGTATAATCAATACAGCGATAGTCAACCAAGTATTGTTGTTGAACCAAATGATGTAGTAGTGCAAATCTACACAAGTGGGACAACAGGTCGCCCTAAAGGTGTACAATTAGGACATTATAGTTTTTTTGCGATCGCTCAAGCAGTAGTCAAACAAAACAAAACTTGGATTGATTGGAATGCTACAGATAAAAGCTTGTTAGTTGTACCTTTTTTCCATATCGGCGGTTTATGGTGGGGTATCCGTGGTTTAGCATCTGGAGCAGAAAATATTTTACTACCAAAGTTTGTAGGAATTGAAGTTCTAGAAGCGATAGAAAGATATCGAATTACAAAAACTGCGATGGTTCCCGCTATGATTCAAGTTCTCTTAATGGAACCAGCTTGTGAACAAACAGATTTTTCTTCCTTAGAATACATCGTTTATGGCGGTTCTCCCATTGCTGAATCACTATTAAAAGCAGCAATGCAGACATTTAACTGTAATTTTGTGCAAATTTATGGTATGACAGAAACAGGTAATTGTGCTGTAACTTTATCAGCAAATGCTCATATTACTGCTAATTCAGATAGATTAAAATCTGCGGGTCAACCGTTTCCGGGCGTGGAACTTCAGGTTGTTAATCCTCAAGGAGAAGCCTTGGCGGCTGGGAAAATTGGGGAAATCTGGATTAAATCCCCAGCAAACATGATAGGTTATTGGCAATTACCAGAAGCTACAGCAACTACCCTAGTTGATGGTTGGATACATACCGGAGATGCAGGTTATCTGGACGCAGAGGGATATGTCTATATTTGCGATCGCCTCAAAGATATGATCTGTTATGCAGGCGAGAATGTCTATCCAGCAGAGATTGAAAATATTTTATATGAACATCAGGCGATCGCAGAAGTCGCCGTCATCGGTGTCCCTGATGAAGACTGGGGGGAAAGTATTAAAGCGATCGTAGTTTTAAAACCAGGTATGAATGCCACAGCGTTTGATATAATTAATTTTGTTCGCGGTAAATTAGCTGATTTTAAATTACCCAGGAGCGTAGAATTTGTAGCATCTTTACCCAGAACACCAAGCGGTAAAGTACAAAAAGGTAAACTCCGAGAACCATATTGGCAAGGCTATTCACGAAAAGTTAATTGATAAATAGGAACCGACGCACAAGTTAAAGTCTGCACATTCCCAGAAGATAATGTTGCGACTAACTCAATTTTGCCCTGATCGTTACGATGCCAAGAAGTGGCTTGCATGGGCAGTTCTGGTGATGTGGGTGTTTGGGTAGTCAAGTTGCCATTTTTGCGGAATGTACTGATGTCGCGGGTATCAGACCAACTGCGATCGCTCCCAACCTGCTGATGGGGATTTTGTGGTATTCCACCCCGTCCTGTAGCCACAAAACTACTACCTTGACTGTCCGCACAGCCTGTAGAAATTTGCTGCGATGGGTCAGTCACATTTGCTGGTAGTTGAACTAAACCAGAGTTAGGATCAAGACCAATATTATTGATTTGCACCTCACCACTCACTCCAAATTGGGAACTGGCGGTGATATCGTTTTCCGGGGTAAGTTGGGGACGATACTCCAGTCCAAAGATGCCTTTAGTAGTCAGTTGAATTTTCCCGCCATTGCCTTGGAAGGCATTAGCGATAATGTCACTATTTTCTAAACCAATGATGAAGGGTGCGTTGATAGTCAAATTGCCGCCATTACCTGTCCCGCCTGCTTCGCTTGATATCTGGCTACCCCGTCGCATAACTATAGTATTTTGTACCTGTAAGTTGAGATTACCACCCTCACCAGACTGTGCCGAAGCTGTAATCCTACCACGATTGTTGAGAAAAATAGCATCAGCGTTGATGCGTAATGTCCCAGCATCACCGTTTCCCTCATTCTGGACATTGATTAATGCACCATCACTAACAGTTAATTTGCCTGTATTAATCGTTAGGCTACCAGAGTCTCCAGTGGGCGCGGGTGGAAGTTCAAACTGTTGACGGAATGATTCATCTAAAATATTGGCAGAGGAACTAATGAGGCTGGGATTGCGGGAACCTGGCACAATACCTCTGACTTCAATAGAGTCAGTAGCATTAATTACTAAATTCCCACCATTACCACTAGCAACTGTAGAGGAATCAACTCTGCCGCCATTGCTGAGGATGAGTCTAGCCGTATCTATTTGCACATTGCCAGCATTGCCGGCGGCGAGAGTAGGAGAACTAATTGAACTGGGGATAAATATTCCCGGCAAAAATCCATTTAATTCTATGAACTCAGTTGCCTTAACAGCCACATTTCCAGCCGCACCACTACCGAGGCTAGCAGCGCTAATTGCCCCACCATCCACAGCAGTTAACTTTTTAGTTGAAATGTTGATATCTCCAGCCGAACCAACACTATAGGTTGAACTAGAGATAGAACTAGAGATGGAATTGGAACTGGGGTAAAGGATTGAAGAACCGATTAATTTTAATGAATCATCAACTTTTAGGGTGATATTGCTAGATTGACCCGAACCATAGGTGAAAGAACCAATTCTTGCCCCCTGCTCCAATACTAACTGTCTAGTCGTAACTGTAATATCCCCATTATTACCAGCAGCCAAGGTTTCATTCCGCAAACCGCTAGTTATGAGACTATTGGCATCAATGGCAACAGCCTCGAACAATTCAGTAGCTTTGATGTTCATACCTCCAGAAGATTGCCCTCCCAGGTTTTGGATCAGCGCAACTGACCCATCGATTAAACTGACACGCGCTCCCTGCATTTGCATTACTCCCCCACCAAAACCACTAGCATCAGCTAAGGCTTTTTGGGAAAAGCGAATATCTCGGAAACTCTGCACATTGTCATAGTTAAATTTCCCATCCTCAAAGCTGACTATTCCAGCACCAACGCTGCCTAACTCAATGCGTCCGTCCGTCGCCTTGAGAGTACCGCCGACTAAACTGATATCTCCACCAATCAAAGCCAAAGTTTTTCCAGGTTTTACTCCTAGCTGTGTTGCGGTAAGATTGCTTTGTGGATCAATGGGTGAGTTACCTGGATTGGCTGGATTGAGTAGTTGTAATTGATGTCCTGTACCCTCGACCTGAATCGGTTTTGGGGTTGTGCCAAACTGTAAGCCAATCGGTACGGCTAAGGTGAGTAGTGGTGCGCCAGAGGTGGGGGAAATACCAAATTCTGCACCATCGGCAAACTTGATACTATTGGCTGTGCTACCCACAAATGAGCCACCGATATCTAACTTGGCATGGGAGCGAAACAGGATGCCTGCGGGATTGAGTAAAAATAGATTGGCATTGCCATTAGCTTGAATTAAGCCATTAATATCGGATATGTTACCGCCTGTGACACGGCTGAAGATGTTTTGAATATCTGTGGCGTTGTTGAAGACTGCCGAGCCGTTGCTCTTAATGGAGAATTGGCTGAAACTGTGGAAGAGATTGTTGCCGACGCGAGTACCATCGGTAATGGTGAAGTTAGCCCCATTTTGGGTAACGGTAGTATTAACTGTGCGATCGGAGATAATATCGGCTTTAGCATCGTTACACCAAAAGAATATCGTTCCTAACGATAGCAATAAGCAATTTCTCAATACGCCTACAGGGTTGAACCAACCCAATAAAGTAGAGGGTTTCTGCATCTCCCAATCTCCACATATACCTAATAGTTAGTATTCCCGCAAATGCCCTGATACCTAACATTAGAAATTATTAGCACTGAGAATTAATTGGCAAACTAATAATAAACTGCGTTCCCATGCCAGGGGTTGATGAACAGCTAATTTGTCCGTAATGTTTATTAACAATAATTTCGTGACTAATAGCTAATCCTAATCCTGTGCCTTTGCCTACAGGCTTAGTTGTAAACGATTGCTCAAAAATTCGAGCTTGCACTTCTAACGGCATACCACAGCCGTTATCTTGAATACAAATTGTCACGTTTTCTCGTTGGGAATCTACTGATGTGGTGATGTGGATAGTGGGTTGGCTAGGTGCTATTCTCTGATGAGAATTCTCGTAGTTGGGTTCATCAAAAGCTTCAACGGCATTAGCAATGATATTCATGAATACTTGATTAAGTTGCCCCGGATAGCAACTGATTGGCGGTAAATTCCCATAGTCTGTAATAACTTTGATTCCAGGGCGATTACCTTCCCCTTTTAGGCGATGCTTTAATAACATCAAAGTGCTATCAATTCCTTCGTGAATTTGAAACTCTACCTGAGATGCAATATCGGCACGAGCAAAGGTTCTTAATGATAGGCTAATGTCCTTGAGGCGGTTAATTCCCTGGTTCATTGATTTAATTAATTTGGGTAAATCCTCATGAATATAATCTAAATCAATTTCGGCAATTAAATCCTCAATTTCTGGGTCTAACTCTGGTAATTTCTGCTGTTGTAAATCTATTAATTCCAACAAACCAGTTGTATATTCTTCTATATGGGATAAACTCCCAGCAATAAAGCCGATGGGGTTATTAATTTCATGTCCAATTCCTGCTACCAATTGTCCAAGAATCGACATTTTTTCACTTTGGATTAATTGGAGTTGTGTTTGTTTTAACTGCTGTAGAGATTGGGTTAATTCTGCGGTGCGTTTTTGTACAGATTCTTCTAATGTGCGGGTGAGATGGGAGATTTTTAAATGTAATTTTAATCGGGCAATTACTTCTTCCTGTTGGAAGGGTTTGGTAATATAATCAACTGCACCCATTTCCAATCCCTTTACCTTGTCTTTGGCTTCAGTTAAGGCAGTCATAAAAATTACCGGAATATTTTCTGTAATTGGATTTACTTTTAACCGCCGACAAGTTTCAAATCCATCAATACCCGGCATCATCACATCAAGCAGAATCAGATCGGGATTGGCATATTCTGTCTGCTCGATCGCTGATTCGCCATCTGTAGCCATCAGTGCTTTCCAGCCATATCCCTGAATCGCTTCTGATAGCACCTTGAGATTATTCGGATTATCATCTACCAAAAGGATATGCACTGGTCTAGTCATTTTTGTAACTCCGTGGTGATATATGATTTTAGGAACTTACGGATTTTTGCTGTCTGGAAATTAGCAGTAAATTTGCTCAACTCGGCTGCAAAAGGAGTTAGTTGAGTGTTTGTTTGAGTTAGCTCTTTTATAGTTCCCTCGATCGCCTGAATATCTCCCATCATGGCCAAGTGATATAGTTGTTGCAAAATCTCCTGAGATGGTACAACCCATTCACTATCAGCTGTCTGAGATTGAGGCGAGGATGGGGGTGGGGTGGATGGGGCATAAATCCAGTCCAATTTGAGTGCTGAATGTATAGCATTGAGTAGTTCATCCCTATCTAGGGGTTTTGGGATAAATGCGGTTGCGCCTGCTTGCAAACTACGCTGACGATTTTCTTCAAAGACGTTAGCACTAGAAACAATGATGGGAATAGCATCGCTTGGTGGATGCTTTTGTAGATGAACGATGAAGTCAAACCCATCCATATTAGGCATAGCTAAATCTAGCAGGATGATATCTGGGTGGTTGGCGATCGCCATTTTCAATCCCTGTTCGCCGTCGTTGGCTTCCAAGGTGCGACAACCAACTTCCTGCAACAGGCTACTCAAAATCGCACAATGGTGATCATCATCATCGACAATCAAAATTTGCGGCGCATTACCTTGAATACCGATGATTTTCTGGTGGGTTGGCAAGGGGGAAGCAGTTACATTCTGCCAGTCATGAGAAAGTGGGATTGATAACTGTAAATCTAGCCAAAATAAACTGCCTTCCCCTGGTTGACTCTGTACTTGAATTTCACTCCCCATCAAGGCGGCGATTCTTTGACTAATAGCCAAGCCTAAGCCAGTACCTTGAGAACGCTGTTGTGCTGAACCTACTTGTTCAAAGGGTAAAAATATCTTTTCTAGTTGCTGTGGGGACATTCCTATCCCGGTGTCTTCGATTTGGAAGCGGATTTTGGTGGATTGAGGATTGGGTTCGGTGTCTACTAGTTCTACTTTTAGTGAGACGCTACCTTTGTCTGTGAACTTGATGGCGTTACCTAATAGGTTAATTAGGACTTGTCGGAGGCGCTTTTCGTCTACTTCAACGGCTGGTGGTAGGCGATCGCTTATAGAAACCTCAAACCTAATTCCTTTCTCTTCGGCTCGGATACCGCAAATTTCCGTAATTCCCTGGAGGAAGTTGGGTAAATATACAACCGTCGTCACCAAGTCTAATTTACGGGCTTCTATTTTCGATAAATCAAGAATGTCATTAATTAGCATCAGGAGATGCGAGCCGCTTTGATGAATGATTTTCACTCTTTGCTGGTTTTTATCGCTCATTTCTGGTGATGCTTCTAACACCTGAGCAAAACCCAAGATGGCATTAAGCGGTGTGCGTAGTTCATGACTCATATTAGCCAGAAACTCGCTTTTGGCTTGGTTAGCAGCATCAGCAGCTTGCTTGGCTTCCACCAGTTGGTGAGTTCGTTCTTGAACTTTTAACTCTAAGGTTTTGGAATAATCTAGTAGTTGGGCGTTGGCAATTTCTAACTTCTGCTGTTTATGGGCGTTGGTTGTGGCGATAACGCTACCCAAAAATGCAGCTAAGGCGGGTGTGACTGGTATCAAAACACCAGCTAAAAATAGCCCATAGCTAGCCCCAAGGAATCCCCCAGTTATCGCCACGCTAGCCCAGAGAATTTTACCGCCGGGAATCTGGTGTTTGTGACGGGTACTACCTAAGTACCAACTACCCACCGCACCAATTACACTCCACAAAACAATCCAGTATGAAGTGTATAATCCAGAAATCCCCTGGAGGTTGGTTTTGCCAGTTTTTGCGCCTCGCACCAGTTGCAGAGCGATATTGGCATGAATTACTACACCTGGGGTAGGTCTTTGGGCGGATAGTCCAGCAGAAAAAGGTGTGCTGAAAAAATCGTTAGTGCTGGAGGCTGTTGAGCCGATAAATACCATGCGATCGCGCAGCAAATCTCTGGGCATTTTACCCGCCAACACATCGCGCATGGCAACTGTGCGAAAGGCTGCTTCTGAACCATGCCAATTCAGGAGAATTTGATAGCCGCCCAAATCGGCTTCTGTATAACCTGCATCCTCATGTTTAAGCGGAACGTAGGTTGCTTTACCCAAACGAAATTTTTGTTGCTTCTCATCAACAGATGCGAGGGTGATTTTTTCCGCTTCTAGATATTTGAGGGCGACTAAAGTTGCTAATCCAGCTTTGATTTTACCCTGGTCTTCCACATCTTCCGCCGTGAGTAAAGCGCGACGCACGAAGCGATCGCCATCTAACACCAAATCAGCTAAACCCACTTGTTCGCGTTTTTTTAGTTCTGGTGGAGGATTAACACGCTCACCAGTAATTTTTTCAACACCGATTAAATTAGGAGTAGTCCGAAAAACTTCTACCAGTTCCTCATATCCCCGACTTTCTGGCAAATCTCGATACAAATCCAAACCGATAACACGGGGTTGCTGTTGTTTAATTTTAGTTAGTAACTTTGCTAACGACCAATCGGGAACAGGCCATTTACCTACCGATTGAATATCTTTTTCATCAATTGTGACAATGATAACTTCATCTGCGATCGCCTCAGTTCCTCGCTGACGCACCCATTGATCGCGTAGTTTCCATTCCAGTAAATTAAAAAACCCCCATGATTGCCCAACAATCACTGTCACAGCCACAGTGGGAGTAATAATCAAAATGCTGCGATTGCGTTTTATGAAAGCTTGGAGTTTGCGCCACATATTTACTAGGGGTGTAGGGGTATGGGGGTATAGGGATATAGGGGTATAGGTCTTCAAAAGCCACAACTCCCTTACCCCCTTACCCCCTCAACCCAGAGAGTCTTGTTGCTTCAGCCTGTTTAATTTGCTACTACAGGAGCGGTAGCAATATCCTTCAAGCTAACAGAGGAAAGTAGTTCTTCCCATTGCTTGACGATGGTTGCATTGTGAGGCTGGGCGGCTTGAACTGCTGCTAATGTAGCTACACAGTCATACCACACCCCATTTTTACCCAAAGCAGTTGCTAGCTTGAAAGCATCTTTTTGCTGCATAGCCGTAGTTACTTCCGCGTTAGGTTGGATACGCTGAATCCAACCATCTACGTAAGGTGTACTGGGGCTGAGTTGTCCATCCACTTTCAAAGCTAAGAACCATTGGTAATTTTTGCCAACAGCTAAAGCAGGTGCATTGGCGGGCAATTTTACAGCAATCACTCCTGATTTTCCAGCTACAGGAATGGTCATTTGATGCTGCATATTACCAGCTTCATCCTTGATACTAAACACAGCTTCTTCTGCATTCGTAGCAGGGATATACGCCATGATTGTGGGACGTTCTGAAACTGTAGTGCCATAAAAACTTTGTGGCAAAAGGGCAATGAGGGCGGCTGGCCCTGTTGCGGCTACAGTCCCTGGATGTAATTCATAAGTTCCGGCGCGGGAAGCTCCGCCTGCGGCTTGTCTGGGGGCGCTATTGCCTCTAGCTGGGGTAAAGATGTTGCCACGGGAAGCCCCGCCTGCGGCTTGTCTAGGGGCGCTATTACCTCTAGCTGGGGTAAAGATATTGCCACGGGAAGCCCCGCCTGTGGCTTGTCTGGGCGCACCGTTATTGATAGGTGGCGTGAATGTCACTGCATAGGCAGTAGTCCAGATACTACTAGCCATCAGAGCTGCAACACTCAAGATACTAGCTAAGTAACGATGTTTCATTTCTGGTTAATGGTAATATCAAATACATTGTTGAAACTGTGTTCCAGAACTCTAATAAATCAGTTATCAGTTATCAGTTATCAGTTATCAGTTCTAACGGTGTATGGTGGGGGATAAACAAGCGTCAAAATACGCCTTCCACCAATTGGTGTTGTGTTTCACCAACCTATTTAACTGATAACTGTTTACTGTTCACTGTTAACTGTTAAAAGGGACTTATATTAGCATTTATAAACAACTTTTCACGTAAATTCCATAAAGAAAATGACTTTTTCGGAAAATTGCCTACGTAATATTACTGAATTAACGCCAATTGCCAACCAAAACAAAGGCTGACCAAAAAAATGGGTCGTAGAAATCAGTTTGACGAATCAGGTTGATTTGGGCTTGTCGTAGTGCTTCGGCTTTAGTCATGTTGGGCTGGCGTAATTGGTCGTAGAAGCGAATCATCAGCATTTCGGCTGCCTTATCTTTGACTGGCCAGAGGGTGGCGATGGTGGAACTTGCGCCGGATTTCACAGCTAAACCCGCTAATCCCAGGACGGCGCGGTCATCACCTGTGGCTGTATCGCAAGCACTCAGTACCAGCAGTTCTACAGGTTGTGAGGAATTACTCCCACGATTCTTTAGCAGTTCGGCTAGTTCCTTGACGTTGACTTGTCCATCCCAGGTAAGTAAGTATGTATTTTCGAGAAGAGAGCTAAATTGTCCGTGGGTGGCTAGGTGGACGACATTGGCTTGAGTAGATTTTATGCGATCGCTCAACGCTTGATTGGTAAATTTCTGGTTGAGTAACATAGAAGATGGTACTTTTTGGGAAATCTGCTGCACTTCTGATTCCACCGCAGGTAAGGCACTAAACCCAGCACGAGATTGACTTATACCAGCAACGATCGCTTTAATTTTGTTTTGCTGCAATGATTGAGTAGCCATTAGTTGTAATCCAGGCGACAAAGCAACGGCATACTTTTCAATTAAATATTGCTTACCGTCATACAAAGCCGCCATTGGGATGTTACGTAACTTTCCATCCAAAACAAAAACCAAGGTTTTACTATCTTGAAAGGCTTGCTCAATTTCCCCTGGACGAATTAGCCAGTCGTAAATTTGTTGCGAAAATCGCTGTCTATCTTTGGCATCGGAAACGGGGTTGAAGGCTACCAGCAAATTGTCTAAAGTTCGGTTAATCTCGGCTGGCGATGTTTGGGTGACATAATAACGCAGAGGTTTTCCGGCTTGGGAGAGAATCACCGCTAGGCGATCGCTTAAGATAATAGGATAGATAACTGTGGCGGTAGGGTCAACTTGGTCAATTTGTGTGGCTCTATCCAAACAGGCTTCCCGAAAAAAGTTATCGAGTTCCGCGACTTGCAGCGATTCAATTAACTCACGCGCCTGGATCAATTCAGCCTGAGTTGGTTGATTATCTAGGAGTAAACCCACCAATTCCCGGTATACAGGTTCTACACTTTCCCGAAAAGAGAATTGCACATCGGAGTTAACAGCCACTAAATCAGAACGCAGCGCCTTTAAGGCTTTGACGGCTTCTGTGTAGGCGGCAATGGCTTTGGTGCGATCGCCTTGTTGTCGATACAATTGTCCTAAGAGCCATGCCGATTGTGCAATGATATCCTCGGCGGCAATTTCACGGGCAATATTCAGGGATTTCTCGGCTAATTTTTGAGCTTCTGCCCACTGTTTGGTGCGACGATAGAGTTGTCCCCACTCATGTAGGGCATAGGCTTGGGCGGCTGCATCTTGAATTTGTTGTGCAGACTTGACGGTGAGGGCCATCAGTTGCGCCTGTGCTTTGATAGGTAGGATTTGCCCAGAGTTAGGTTGTTTGTTGAGGGTTGAAACAAAATTTATAGCTGCGTAAAGAGAATCACGGCTGGGGGGTAATTCTTGCAGTTGTTGCAGCAGTTGGGGAGCAAGGGATACAGCATAATCTGGTTTATCGTAGTCGAGGAACAGTTGCCACCGAGCCAACCGCCCTTGTAAACTATCACCGGGATTGGTGGCTAGTTGTTCTGCCTGTTCAAAGTAATCTAAGGCTGTTTCTGGGTCTTGTAAATTACTAGCGTTTTTGCCCAAACCCAGTAAAATAGAACTTAATTGGGGTTTAGCATCGATTTTCTGGGCTATAGCTAAACTTTGCTCTAATATCTCTTGACTTTGGCGATCGCCAATTTTTTGTAGCGCTAAACCTAGCGATCGCAAACTACTAACTTTAACTTCTGAGTCTGGCATTGCTGCCAATTTCTGGGTTAGCGTCTGCAATTGTTGTTGAGAACGACGATAAAATCCCAGAGTTTGTAAAGCTTGTGCCTGATTAATCTGAGTCCCCAAACTACCAATTATATCACCCGCCTGTTCGTAGAATTTTTGCGCTTGTTGCCAATTGGCGAGGGCAGTTTGGGCATTACCAAGATGTAGTTGTAACTTGGCCTGAGTATTGAGTACCTGCGCCCAAATAATCGCATCAGTAGGTTGACTTGTTTGCAATAGCTGTAAACTGCGTTCAATCGACTGCTTGGCAGTTTCCCATTGATTGAGTTCCTGTAGTGCCAGGGAAAGGTAGTTTAAACTCAGGGCTTCATTTATGCGATCGCCTTGGCTACGATAATATTGTACGGACGCTTGCCAAGCTGTGGCGGCTTGGGCAAACCGTCCCGAATGGTAGAAACTTCGTCCCTGTTCTAGTGAGTTGGTAGCTTGGGCAATTGTCACATTCAAGGTGCTTGTGGGTAATTGCACAGATGCTTTTACAGGTGTCATCGTCACTGCTAAACACAAGCTGAAAATACTCAAGCACACATACAGCCAACGGTGTTGTTTGATGAGGAATTTCATAAATAATTAATCTTGCCCAGCTACTAAATTTGTTTTTTGTAGGATAGGCATCTTGCTTCTTTTATTCATAGGGCGCTCATAATGCCCACCCCACAAAATTAACCCCTTAATTTAGCAAAGCCATCTCGCTATCTTCATTAATTAGAGTTCCCCGTATTCGATTTTTCCTAACATCAACCTGACTTTTCTGTTTCAGTTGTCAAACATCAAAAATAGTCATCTTACAACTTGCACCACTGTGTTATGGCGAAAATCGCAGCCCGAAACCCTTATGATTTCGTAGGGTGGGCATCGCTCACCACTAGCTTATTGAGAAGGTGCAAGATTTCAGATCCCCCTAAATCCCCGTTAAAAAGCAGGGTAGTTTCATACAATCAGAGAAAAAAGATTATTGTGTTTCAAAGCCTCTCCCCCCGTGGGGGAGAGGTTTGGAGAGAGGGCAAAATCTCTACTACAACACCAGAAATCAGAACTTATAAATTTTTCTTTTTCTGTATGAAACCACCCTGGGGGGGTTAGGGGGGATCAAAACGTTGTGGGACTAAGTTATCAGACTTGTGTGTACACCGTAGCCGCGTCGGGGAGAGGTTATCGAAAAATTGATTTTAATCCTGTTCCCTGTCCCCTCTATAGTTACCAAGGCCCCCAAATAGCAAAAGTTATTCCGGGACTCTGTACGTTGACAAACATTGTCTGACCATCGGGGGAGAAGCAAACCCCAGCGAACTCTGATGTGTTGAGGGCATTCTTAGCAAACTTGTAAAGACTACCACTAGAAGTAATGCCTAGAATGTAATCGTTTCCATCCCCATCTTCACACAAGAAAATGTCTCGGTTGGGAAAAACCACAAGATTATCTGGATTGTCTAGAATACCGGAATTGTTAGGTTCAATATACAATTCAACGGTGTTATTGCTAGGTGAATAACGCCAGATTTGCCCATCTCCAGAACTACCCCCACTCTTGCAAGTGAAGTAGACATAATTATTGCCATAAAAGATGCCTTCCCCACCAGAAAATCTGGCAGCACCTTTGTTATACCCTTCTGTTCTAACAGTATCAGAAGTAGGATCAGGATTGTTAATTTGTACCCATTCCACCGCTTTTGGTGTATTTTTTGGGAATCCTGTAGTTGTGTTAACTCCAGACGACCCAGTAATTTTTAAGGCGTATAACAAGCCGCCAGCACTCAAGTTGTTGCTTTGGTTGGGAACAAAGCGGTAAAACAGCCCATCCCCCCGGTCTTCCGTCATGTAGATATAGCCCGTGTTGGGGTCTACAGCAGCAGCCTCATGATTAAAACGCCCCATTGCAGTTAACGGAACGGGGTTAACAAAAGTATTTGCACTACTGGGAACTTCAAACACGTAACCGTGCTTTTTACCGTTATTGGTTTCAAAGGTTTCCTCGCAGGTTAACCAAGAATTTGAAGGTGTAATACCACCGGCACAATTACGCAGGGTTCCTGCTAAAACTCCTCGATGTTCTACTAGGTTACGGGAAGAATTAACGACTAATTTGGTACAACCGCCCCTAGCCGCAGAGTTGTACTTACTGCTACTAGGAGCGCTCAAACCATTGCTAGAACTAGAAGTGAGTTCATGATTGCGGATGAGAATCGTATTACCATTAGATCCGGCAAAAGCACCCATCCCATCGTGACCACCAGGAACTTTATAACCATCATTCATGGTTTGACCTGTTTCGGATAGTCGGCGATAGGTAAATCCCGATGGCAAATCTAAGACTCCGTTGGGGTCAGTTACTAAATTTCCGTAAGGCCCAGCAGCCATCACAGGTTTAGCATAGAATGCCTGCAAAGGAGATAGGAGGACAGCACCAGTAGCCGATGCTCCTGCCATCGTAAAAAACTTACGTCTCGATAGATTCAATGTCTACTCCTCACATTTTATCTAAAGTTTTATCTGTGACAAATAACCAGCCTCAATTATCTACAGCAATCATTTTCTTTAAATTAATAGGAGGTTAAAATCAGATTATTTAAGATAGTAAATACATCTGAATAATATAGATATTTCTCATATTTTTATAATGTGGAAGAACAAAATAATGAATGTACGGACTAAAGAAATCAAGGTTTGTAGTAAGGACTTTAGTCCTTAGAAAAGGACTGAAGTCCTTACTACGAACTCAATTGTGATCACTTTACATTACTTATTAATTAAATATCCAAGAGTCTGTCTTTTAAAAATAAATTTATTTAAATTAATTAATAAAACATATACATTGCTGCTAGCAAAATTTGTTCAACCCATACAGGTCGAAAAGAAGTATATCTATTGGTGAAAATGCTGAGAACGCAAATATATCAACAGACTGACAAATTAATGCCAAAGCTTGTATATATTTAAAATTGATTAAAGGTAATTTCTGTATAAATCTCAGTAGTGTCTTCCAGACTAAGTTGGACGGTTATTCCTACCGGAATTTTATAGGGTAATTTGTCAGAATCAAAGGTAAATAGAGGGTTAAAGTATGAAGTTTTCCATCCAAGCGCTGTATAACTGGTATCGTGGTTTGTTGCGTAACCCCAAATACCGTTGGTGGGTCATTATCGGAACATTAACTTATATTCTCAGCCCAATTGATATTGCTCCAGATTTTATCCCCTTTGTGGGCGAAATTGATGATTTTTTAGTGTTGTCAATTTTAGTTACTGAAGTTTCTGGGCTGGTGCTGGAAGGTTGGAAAGCACGTAAGGGCGAACCTAATACCGACACCACAGTAGAGTCTACTGTTAGTGAAAAAACAGTGGATGTTGATGCTGTGTCTGTTAAGTAGTCAGTGGTCAGCGTTGCACTGAGCTTGTCGTTCGCGGAGCGTCTCGTAGAGAAGTGTTGTCAGTTGTCAGTTGAATAAATAGTAAATGGGTATTTTTGTTAGGCTGAAACTACACAAAAGCTGGTAGCGTCAAACAAAGGACTATATTGTTGTGGATGTGACAGCTTGAAAACTCGTTCTAATTACTGGCAACTGCTACCCTATATTAGACCCCAGTGGCAGAATATCACTAAGGGGCTTGTCGGCATTGTGGGATATGTGCTGGCGACGTTGACCTTAATTAATTTTGCAGGTAAGTTAGCCAATCCTTTTGGACAAGGTAATGTAGTAGCGATCGCTCAATTAGCTGCCATTTTAGGCTTAGTGTTTCTTGTGCGGGGCTTTTTTCAGTCTGTACAAGACATTTATATGTCTAAAGCGGCTTTGCGGATAGCTTTTCATCTCCGCCAGCAAGTTTACACCCATCTACAAAAGTTAGATTTAAGCTACTTTGAAACAGCAAAAGCAGGTGATTTATCATACCGCCTCACAGAAGATATCGACCGCATTGGCGAAGTAGTTAATAAATTATTTCACGATTTTATTCCCTGTGTCTTGCAGTTGGTAGCAATCCCAATTTACATGATATACCTCAACTGGCAACTCACCTTAGCCACTGTGATAGTTGCCCCGTTGATGGGAATTTTAATTGGCTGGTTTGGGGAACGTTTACGTAAATATTCCCTGAGAAGCCAAAATCGGGTGTCTGATTTGTCAGCAATTCTCACGGAAGTTTTCAGTGGAATTCGTTTAATTCGCGCATTCGCGGCGGAAAAGTACGAGGTTGCCAGATTTAGCCGGGAAGCAGAACGCAGTTTTCAAGCCAAATACTCTACAGAACGTCTTAAGGCAATCCAAATTCCCATTATAGGATTTTTGGAGGCTTTAAGTGCATTATCTTTGCTGATGGTGGGAGCTTGGCAAATTCAGCAAAATAATTTAACTGTTGGGGAATTTTTCAGTTATTTAGCCGCAGCCGGGTTATTAATTGACCCCATCGGTCATGTCACGAACAATTACAATGAATTTAAGCAAGGGGAAGCTTCAGTTGACCGAATTTTTGAATTAATGGCGATGCAGCCTACGGTTTTAGAAAAGCCGAGTGCAATTACTCTCCCGGCGGTGAAGGGGAAAGTGGAATATCGCAGCGTGACGTTTGCTTATAAGCCAGGGGAACCTGTATTAAAAGATATTAGTTTATTAGCATTTCCAGGGGAAGCGATCGCTCTTGTGGGTGCTTCCGGTGCAGGTAAAACCACTTTTGTCAACCTCCTCCCCCGTTTTTATGACCCCTCAACCGGACAAATCTTGATTGACGATATTGATATCCGTGATGTCAAGCTAGAAAGTCTGCGACAACAAATTGGCATTGTTCCCCAAGAAACCGTGATGTTTTCTGGGACAATTGCCCAAAATATCGCCTTTGGTAAAGAAATATTTGATATGGAAGCGGTCGTGTCTGCGGCGAAAATTGCTAACGCCCATCAATTTATTACCCAACTGCCAGAAGGTTACAATACCTGGGTGGGTGAAAGGGGTGTGAATTTATCTGGTGGACAACGCCAAAGAATTGCGATCGCCCGTGCGGTGTTGCTGAACCCGCAAATTTTGATACTAGATGAGGCGACATCAGCCTTAGATTCTGAGTCTGAAGCCTTGGTACAGGAAGCTTTGGAAAGATTGATGGAAAACCGCACTGTGTTTATTATTGCCCACCGTTTAAGTACAGTGAGGAGGTGCGATCGGATTTTAGTATTAGAACGAGGGCAAATAGTCGAATCAGGTTCTCATGAGGAATTGTTAGCACTGGAAAATCGCTATGCGAGATTTTATGCTCAACAGTTTTCTTCTCTTTAAATAAATAATGTAGTGGCGTGGCAAGACTAAAATGTGGTAATAGATTGGGAAAAAATCGAACGCAGATGAACGCAGATGAACGCAGATGAGCTACGCCAGTAGAGACGTTGCATACAACGTCTCTACAGTACAGAATCAAGAAACGATCAAATATCCTGAACTCTCCAGGTCGGTATTTAATGCGGGGAATAGTGCGATCGCCCAACAGTAAAACCATCCCTTGGTAATCTTGCCAGTTACCCAAAAGTTTTACAATAGCACCTGGAGGCAAATCAATTCTTTCAGATGTGATTACAGTATTCATCTAATCAAACTGGGGTTCATCTCCTCCACTCTAAACCAATGACTAATGACTAATGACAACTTGCTTTTGCTGTTCCTGCATCCAACCCTCAAACAACTCATTCAAAAGCCGCGCCTTCATGGGTTCATCTAATTGCGCGGGAATAAACTTCTCCACCCGCACAATTACAAACCACTCAGCAATGCGAGTTGGGGGTGAAATTTGTCCAGGTTGACAATTAGATAGTAGCTGTACCATCGCTGGATGCAGTGTACTCTGTTCCACAGGGCCGACTAAACCACCAGTCTGGGCTTCTGGGCCTTGAGAATATTTTTGTGCTACCTCTGCAAAAGACTGTTCTTTGGCTTGTAGGCGGAAGTAAAGTTCTTGCACCAACCCTGCATCTTGAGTCCGCAGTAGGGAATAAATTACTCTATCTAGTTTGCCCTTCAACTGAAAAAAATAAGCATCCAGTTTCGGCCCCCAAGTGGCTTGTTTATATTTTTCTAACTTTATCTTGCGAGTAATAATATTGTCTAATTGTTCGATGGTCAAACCTTGTTGCGTTAACCATGTTTGAATGTCACTTACTTGGGTTAACTGTTTTTCGGCGTAAAACCTTTGTTTAGCTTGGGCTAACTCTTCTGGTTGACAATCTATTGCTGCGATCGCCTCATCAATAATTAATTCCCGTAATAATTGAGGTAGTAGTTGATAATTAGCCAGTAAGGGAAGCAATTCACTGGCTTTAATGGTACGATTGCCGATTTGCAGCACGTCAGTCATTATCTGTTTGTTTTGGTTTGAAGTGATAGATGCTGAGTTAGTATCCTGCATAGCAGTGACATTCTTCTATAGCTTTAAAATTTTAATAGTAAATATACGCAATTTCTGTAAAGTTTTGTCGAAACCCCTCAGTATTTGCCTATAACTAATACTTTTGTTTTTAACTATGAGACATAAGTAACATAGTACGTAGGGTGGGCATTGCCCACCATATCATGGTTTTGGTGGGCAATGCCCACCCTACAAAGTGGCGACATTTTTTCAAAATTAAAATAGAATTTCTATATCTAGCCTCTAACCTCTAGCCTCTCTCTTACGTAGAGAACCCCGGTTTCCTCAAGAAAACGGGGTTCTAGGTTTGGGCGTATCTCAACTCTACTGGCTTATAAAGTCTCTAAAAAGCTTAAAAGGTCTGCCATTTCCTTGGTGCTGGGCTGAAATTTTGGCATTGGGGGGGTTTCCCCGCTAACGACTTGATGAATAAGTCCATACCTGGACTTACGCTTAGACACTGCTTGTAAGCTGGGGCCTACTCGGCCATCTGCTTCTAAACCGTGACAGCCAGCACAATTGATTTGAAAGATAGCGTGTCCCTGGATTGGATCGCCTTTCATGGCAAGAACACTCTTAACATAAGGGTCAGAGGCTTTCACCAACTGAACACCAAAAAAGCCCAAAGGGACTACTAGCAGTATCACTAGCGCCACTAAAGCGATACGCTGAATGGGGATCTCAGGTTTAGTAATCTGGTTATCCAAAAGTTGTGCTAGAAGTCTAGGTTTACTGAAATTTTTCATTTCTTACACATAGCTTAAAATTTCTTGATGATGTCTGCAAGCATCAACTACAGTTTTTATCGTTAAACTTTGGCTAAGAATCCTGTAGGAAGCGGCATTCACCCGCGATTTGGTAAAATTAAAGGCGGGAAACAAATAATGAATAATCGTAACAGGAGATTTCCAGTGATTGAACCTCTACTTTCAGGCATTGTTCTTGGTCTAATACCCGTCACCCTGGCTGGACTATTTTACGCCGCTTACAAGCAATACAAGCGCCCCAATGAGTTGGGCGGTTGATGAGTGAGGGATGGGGGAGATAAAGAAGCAGGGGGGCAGGGAGCAGGGGGCAGGGGGAAATATTCTCTCCCTTGCTCTAAGTGCTTGCTTAACGGCTTCTATGTTTTCGCACTCAATCGAGCAGGGGGCAGGGGGAAATATTCTCTCCCTTGCTCCCTTACCTCTCCCAGTCCCCAGTCCCTAATCCCCAGTCCCTAGTCCCTCACTTCTATAAAAAGTTAACGCTGTGTTACCGTAGACTTTTTGACGGCAAATTTCCCAGTTAGGAATTAGTATATCTACCCATCCTTGAGGATTATGTTCGATCGCTATTTCTCCGTTTGGCTCTAATAATTGATATTGGGCGATCGCTTCTAACACTGGCTGATATAATCCACTGGCATAGGGCGGGTCAAAATATATTTTGTCAAATTGCTGCCCTGATAGGTTTTTTAACTGCCCAACGACATCACCGCGCAATATTCGCCATTTTTGTTCGCTGTTGGCGATGCGCTGCCAATTTTCTTGAATTACTGCACAGGCTCGGCTGGATTTCTCAATTCCCATCACTAAGCTAGCGCCTCGGCTCAAAGCTTCTGCACCCATTGAACCATTACCAGCGCACAAATCTAGCCAGCGACAGCCTTCTATTTCTCCTTGCCAAATATTAAACACAGCCTCCCTAACCCGCGAAGTTGTGGGTCGGGTCTCTTGCCCTGGTAAAGTTTTAATTTGGCGATTCCCGTAAATTCTCAGAGTCATTAGTCATTGGTCATTGGTCATTAGTTATTAGTCTACTGATAACTGACTACTAACATTAGTGATTAGTTATTAGTCTACTGACAACTGACAACACTTCGACAAGCTCAGTGCTACGCTGACAAATAACAATTACGCAGCAATTTTTTCCCGTACTTGAGAGACAAAATTAGACAGAATTTGCAGCCCAATATTTGATGATTTTTCTGGGTGAAATTGTACTGCCATGAGGTTTTCCTGGGCAATAGCGGCGGTGACGGTTTGCGTACCGTGGGTAACAGTTGCAGCCCGCACTTGAGGCTCAGTTGGGTCAACATAGTAGGAATGGACAAAATATACCCAAGGTTGGGGGGGCAAATGCTCCCACAAAATACTTTTTGGTTGGGTTAATTCGAGCTGATTCCATCCCATGTGCGGGATAGTTATCCCTGGTTGTGACACAAACCGCTTGACTTTTCCTTTGATAATTCCCAGCCCTGGTTGATTACCTTCCGCACTCGATTCAAAAAGAATTTGCAGCCCTAAACAGATGCCTAAGAAGGGTTTGCCAGATGCGATTATATCTTTTATTGGTTGTTCTAAATCACGCGATCGCAGGTTCTGCACTGCGGGGTCAAATGCTCCCACTCCAGGCAATATGACCGCATCCGCCTTAGTTAATTCCTTATGAGAATGGGTAATTATTGGAGTCGCCCCCGCATTTTCTAATCCTTTGCAAACAGAATGCAAATTTCCCATCTCGTAATCTATGACCGCAATAACTGGCATTGCCTTCTCCTTGTAAATTGTTTATGGAGGGTTTTTCTATTCTAAATAATATTTTCCATGAAGAAAAGAATTCTATTAACTTCTTTTACCACTTGGCTGCCTGATCAAAAGTCAAATTCCTCTGATGATTTATTATTTGAAGTCACCAAACTTGACTCACTTCCATGTGATTTACAATTCCTGCGCTTATTACCCGTTGATATCGGGCTGGCTAGTGCAGAAGTAATCGCAAAAATAGAGGAGTATCAACCAGATTACATTGTCTGTTGTGGCATGGCCGCAGGGCGGGAAAAATTGAGTGTAGAAATGGGTGCTAGCTGTGGAGAAACTTTTTTACAGACCCCTATTGATTTAGAAAAATTGATAATAGGAGCAAGAGCAACTGATATTAGTGACGACTGCGGTAAATTTGTCTGCGAAGGTCTTTATTATTCGGTACTGAACTACTTAGGACAAAAGCAACTATCAAGCCATTGTGTTTTTGTTCATGTTCCAGTACTAAATCAAGATAATTTGATGGTAATACTCGCTGATTTCGTATTAATTATTAACAATCTGGCACTTTTGTAAAATAATTAGCGTCGAAGCAAGGCGAAGGAGTAGGAGAGATGAGGGGGATGAGGGAGATGAGGAAGACAAAGTAAGTAAAAACTCTCCCTGATTTTTTCCTACTTCTCTTTCTCTCCTTACTTCCCCATCTCCCCCCACTCCCTCATCTCCCCCCAGTCCCCAGTCCCCAGTCCCCCTATGTTGCCTTTATTACTAAGCTTTCTAGTTGCTCAATCAACTCCTACTACACCACCGCCAGAAGAGGTCGTACAACCCCAACAAGTCCGGGCTTTACCAGGACAGTTGGATTCTATACCAACATTTAATAGCAATAGTCCAGAATTAGTTTTAAAAGAGGGCATTTTACTTTCTACTTTTCCCTCAGTCGGAAAAAAAGTTCCATCAGCGCATTTGAATTATCCTTTTCGCGGGCGCTTTGATGTGTTTGCTCACCACATTGCTAGGGCGGAACCAGCAGATAATTTACGCTCACTATATTTAGGCATACTTTTACGTAACCCCACATCTCAACCAGTCAGGGTAGATGTTTTGCAAGGGGCTAGTTATTTAAGTCAACCGGATGCACCGTTTATTGAGTTGCCCTCTTTTGTGGAAAATAATTTAGGTAATGTGTTCGCTGGGCCTGGTAGTCGCGCGATGTCTGATGTCTTGAGAGGACAGCGACAAGATATTTTCCCGGCTCAAATTGTGATTCCACCGGGTGAAAGTCGGATGCTGTTAAATCAGCCTATACCTGTGCGGGGATTAACACCACCTTTAAATGGACGCTCAACTTTCGCGCGACTTAGGAGTGATGGTACAGTGTATGCGGCTAGTTTGGCTATGTTTGCTCCTACCAACGCTGATGGTAGTGAGCGATCGCCGACTTTAGAAGAGTGGCAAAATTTACTAGATAATAGTGATGTGTCTGGGCCAAGGGATAGAACACCTACTCCCTTGGAAGAAACTGGTAAACCGAGAATTTATGGTCGTGTGGCTGGGGTGGCGCGTGGTTCCTATTGGCGTTCTTTTATTGTCGATAGTCCCAAAGCGAGGAATTTAACTATCCCCCAACCTGGACAGGCTTTTTCTTATGCTTTAAGTACCTTACATGGGGGTACTTTAGGAACTGGTCAAGTTCAGAGTGCGCCTATGTTGGTACGTTATCCTGATACGGCTTATCGCGCTCATGGTAATTACGCGATTCAATATAGTTTAAAGTTGCCTTTGTACAATAATACGCCCAGTCCGCAAACTGTGAATGTATCTTTGCAGACTCCTATTAAGGAAGACAGGTTGACGCAACCAGGACTGCGCTTTTTTACTACACCAGCTCGTCAAACCTTCTTCCGGGGAACTGTTCGCATCCGTTATCGGGATGACCAAGGACAGCAACAAACTCGATTTGTGCATTTAGTCCAAAAGCGGGGTCAACCAGGGGAACCATTAGCAACATTAAATATGAAAACAGGCGATCGCCGTTTGGTCGAGGTAGACTTTCTCTATCCACCCGATGCTTCACCACCACAAGTATTAACTGTATCAACAATACCAATTCAAAATTAACAGGACTTACGCACCAAGGTTATCTGTTAAGGCTGGGTGTAACGGTGTAAGGGTGTAAGGGTTTTAAAGATTTACACCCCTATACCCCTATACCCTTTGCCCAAACCCTTGATTTTTCGTTTTTATGCGTAAGTCCTGATTAAGTAAGATGGGCAATACCCACTACCATGATATGGGGGGCAATGCCCATCCTACTAAAACCAAAATAAAGAGATAAACTTTAATATCACAACCAATAACTTTGTACTTAATGCAAAAGATAACTGCTGTATCTGTATCAAATGCTAGTCAAAATACTAAATCTATCTTCAGTAAAATCTCCTTTATTTGAATTTAGTAATTGAGATTATGCTATGTTGCAAACAATACTAGTTAATCTCATTTTAATTTAATTTGGTTTGCATTAACTTACCTGGGAATATGTTATCGCGCTTAAGTTAGTTACGATTAGCCTTTTAGATAACAGCATTTAATCTTTCTGTGGTGTACAATATATAATCCTTCAGAAGTATTGACTTTTAAAAGATTGTAATTACTCATATTGCATATTTTCACAAAAAGTTATAAATTATTAATTTGAAGGGGAAAATTAGTCTTTCAAACTAAATCCTAATTAAGGATGCTGAGGAGTCCTCCAGACTTCATACAAACCTTAAATAGACTTACGGATATATTTTTATTTGGTAAAGCAGAGTTCCAGAAATTAAACCGGAACAAAGGATAAGTTAAAAATATATCTTTCACTTACTGTTTTTAATAATCACTTCCTAACTTGAGGTAACTCATTACAGCGATAGCTGTAACTTATCACAAGAATAAGTGATTACCAACAAATTAATTGCTCATTCAGCATTATAAGAAACAACAGCTTGAAAATTTTATAGTAGGCTGTTATCTCAATTGATGTAGGCTTTTTAAGAAGTTATCTTTGCTAATTTGTCAGGATAACACAACCAAGCGCATCTACCAAAAATTTACACCCTCATGGAGTTAATCTGGCGATGCAGAAACTAAACGAATTGCTAACAAATCAAACTATAGAAGAATCAGCATGGAAAGCGTTAGAGAAATCAATCTTATACTATAAAGGTCTTCCAGTTGGAACGGTTGCAGCCGTTGATGTATCTGTAGAAGCATTAAATTATGACCAGTGTTTTATTAGAGATTTCGTCTCATCAGCCTTAATTTTTCTGATTAAAGGTAGAGCAGATATTGTCCGTAACTTCCTAGAAGAAACTTTAAAATTACAGCCGAAAGACAGGCAATTAGATGCCTATAAACCTGGACGGGGATTAATTCCTGCTAGTTTTAAAGTAGTAACAGATAATGGTGAAGAATATTTAGAAGCGGATTTTGGTGAACATGCGATCGCCAGAGTCACACCCGTAGATTCTTGTCTGTGGTGGATTCTTTTATTACGTGCTTATGTAGTCGCCACCAAAGATTTTTCCTTAGCCTATCAGCCGGAATTTCAAACAGGTATTCGGCTAATTATGGAAATTTGTTTGGCAAATCGCTTTGATATGTACCCCACATTGTTAGTTCCAGATGGCGCTTGTATGATTGACCGCCGCTTAGGAATTTACGGTCATCCATTGGAACTACAAGTTTTATTTTACGCGGCGTTACGTGCAGCCCGTGAAATGTTAGTTTGTCAAGGAAATCAAGATGTTGTCGAAGCAATTGATAACCGCCTCCCACTTTTATGCGCCCATATTCGCCAACATTATTGGATAGATATTCATCGCTTAAATGCAATTTACCGCTTCAAAAGTGAAGAATATGGTAAAACAGCAGTCAACCTTTTCAATATATATGTAGATTCAATTCCCTATTATGAATTAGATAAATGGTTGCCGAAAGAAGGCGGTTATATGGCGGGGAATGTGGGGCCGTCGCAATTAGATACCCGCTTCTTTGCAGTGGGTAATTTAATGTCGATTATTTCCGACTTAGCCACAGAAGAACAGTCACAAGCCATTATGACTCTCATCGAAGATAGATGGGAAGATTTGGTAGGAGATATGCCAATGAAAATCTGCTACCCAGCCTTAGAAGATGAAGAATATAGAATTGTTACAGGCTGTGACCCGAAAAATATTCCTTGGTCTTATCACAATGCGGGTAGCTGGCCGGTTTTAATGTGGATGTTAGCAGCAGCATCCGTCAAAACTGGTAAACCTTATCTAGCAGCTAAAGCCCTAGAAATTGCCCAAGGAAGGCTTTTAGAAGATGAATGGCCAGAATATTATGATGGTAAGAAAGGGCGACTAATAGGTAAACAAGCGAGAAAATATCAAACCTGGACAATTGCTGGTTTCTTATTAGCTAGAGAATTGATGAAAGATGCTTCCCACTTATCATTAGTTAGCTTTGAGAAGCTACCGCCAGAGTTAATTTCTAGGGCTTGTGAGTTTGAAATTCGCAGTGTCGATACTTCTGTGTCTTTGTAAGATTGTTGTTCAATTGAGTCAAAGAGAAATTTTGATTTTTATCCCCTTACGCTTGTAAGGGGTTTTTGTTTTAGGCGATGCCAATTCCTCAACTCTTCTTGCTATTGTCCATACCTTTTGTAGGATAAAGCCCCATATTTGGGCAATATAGGCAAGAAAGCTACAAAGGAGTTGCCTTGTGACCTCATTTAGAGACTATAAAAGCAGAGCCTCTCAATACATTACCTTCATCGACTCAGAATTTTATCCAGACTATCTAGATGAAGCAAAAACTATTTACGGCAGTGTTATAGAGGAGTTTATCGAATTAGCTAATAAAGTCAAAACTTCTGCTGAATTATTCATCAGCATTACAGACAAACCTAATCCATCTCGAACTCAGTTGTTGCGAGTTTTTCGTAGATATGTATCGCCTGATACTTCTGTTCAAATGTTGATGAAAAAGAAAAATATGCAAAGTATCATAAATGATTATGGGTATCGATTTAGAGATATAGAGGAAGTCAAAAAAAACTTGGCAAGCCGCCCGAACCCTGACGAAGCGCTAATGGCTATTCTCATACAGGATAAGAACCCTGGAAAAAAGGGATATCAGTTAACAGAAGCTTTTTTTCTGTGGTTTGAGGCAAATTTTGGTTCAGAATATTTGATTCAAGGGCCAAAAGGTGCTGGAAAAGATGTAATGCTCAATAAAGTATTGAAGGGGTGGGATGCAAAAACGCCAGCAGATATTTTTATTTCTCGCCAGGATAAAACACCATTAGTTATAGGCTTTGCTCGCTACGACTCAGATCGAGGAGGAGCGCAAGAGGACGATCGCACAGGTGGTAATAGAGATAAAGTAACAGATATTCTTAGATATGCTGATGCCTATAACTTACCTCTGAAAATATTTTTTCTCAACGAGAGGCCAGGACTAACGCTTGGCTCTATGTGGAATGATTACGCTGCTCTGGAAGACTATGGTAAAGGGAGAGTAATGGTATCTACTCTCAAGATGTTGGATGAGAGATTTACCAGAGATTGGCTTGAAAGTTGAGTTTGCTGTGCCACTGTTCGATTAAAGTCTCTGAAATATCTTGTAAATCTGGCGATATCTCGAAATATACATCAAGCCCAGTACGTAGAACTCTATTAATATCCAATAGGGATTTCTGTTGTATCTGCGGCTGATGAGAATTAACAAAATCACCCATTGCTTCAGTCCCTTTAGCTAAACGATGAATTGTAGTTTCTATTGCTAGAGGAGAATTGTCTATCGCTATCCATCGCCTTCCGAGTTCTTCTGCAACAGCAACAGTTGTCCCACTACCAGAGAACGCATCAAGCACTAAGTCACCTTTGTTAGAAGAAGCAAGAATAATGCGTTTAAGCATTTCTGGATTCTTTTCAGTGGGATAGCCTGTAATCCTAATATTTTGATTATGAGCATCCTTGAAATCAAGCCAAATATCTTGAACTGGAATACCCTTACTATTATCAAGATAAACTTTTCTTCTGGGATTACCTGTTGGCGACCAATAAATTTCACCTCTTGCATCCATCTCATCCAGAGTTTCGGGTGTATATTGCCAATGTTTACCAGGAGGCGGAAGCATCCCCCGCCAAGGTTTACCAGTCTCACCATTCCTGATTCCGGGAGCATGAATAGGTACTTTTTTGTAACGTCTTCCAGTCTCCTGTTCTACATACTGGTATTCTTTTTTAGCTGTAGTATCTGTCCAAGCTTCAAATGCCTGATTCCATACATAGCTTTGAGTTTTTGTGTAGAACAAAATATAGTCTGAAACGTTTCCATATTGTTTTCGAGTAAAGTTTTTAGGGTTACATTTCTTTCTTGTAATCCAATTGCGAAAATTTTTAGAACCAAAAATTTCGTCCATCAAAATTTTGATGGGGAAAGCCATATTTTCATCTAGATGTATATAAATTGAACCATCATCAGCTAATAACTCTCTAAGTAGAACTAACCTATGACGGAGAAATTCTAGATAATCAGCTCCGCCTATCAAATCATGATAGGCATGATTTTGTGTTCTAGATTCAAAACCGGAACCTGTAGCGTAGGGTGGGTCAATGTAGATTAGTTTAACTTTTCCGGCAATATCAACATCATTTAATAAGCTTCTGAGAACCCTGAGATTTTCACCATAAATCAATCGATTTATAGGCTGTTTTTCTACCTTAATCACGCAATTTAACTGTGCGGGAGAGGTATTAAAAATTTCCTCAACAGCTAACTTCCCCTCATACTCCAGCCTGAAGGATATTTTATTACTATCCCTTGAAGTACCGTTACGCTTGAGTTTACTTGGTATTCCTGTAGCCATCTAAGCTTATGATTCTTCCTGACAACCTTGATTTTGACCTTGGAGAAACTCATCGAAATCCTGCTTGCGGACTCTGAAAATTTTCGGCCCTACTTTTATAGCTTTTAAACGATTAGATGAGATCCATCGTTGCACTGTTCTCTGATGCACCCGAAGAATTTGCGCTATTTCATTAGTGGTTAAAAACTTTTCGTTTTCTCCACTATTGCCTTCTTGATATTGTGGTTTTTGTCGCATAATTCGCTATTGTATGCTGAAAGCGTTTATGTCGCAACTGTCGCTTCTTTTATGGCAGCCTAGATTCATAGCTTAGTGGCATCACAAGGCTAGAATAGTGGATTAACCAAACCTAAAAATCTTTATCATCGGCGTTCATCGGCGTTTATCGGCGGTTAATTGTATCCAATTGATTCCCCAATTTAACCATGATTACGCCAGCAATCTTTTTTATCTATGACTAACCCCCGCCAAGTAGCTTTTATCGCCCTGCGAGATGTTCATAAAGGAGCTTATACAGATGTAGCTTTAGATAGAGCGTTGCAAAGAGCTTCTCTCTTAGATAGCGATCGCCGTCTAGTAACAGATTTGCTTTATGGTAGTGTCAGGAGGCAACGCACGCTTGATTTTATCATCGACCAACTCGCCACAAAAAAATCTCACCAGCAACCAACCGAACTCCGCTCTATCCTACATTTAGGTTTATATCAACTGCGTTATCAAGAGCGTATCCCCGCTTCTGCGGCTGTGAATACTACTGTGGAATTAGCAAAGGAGAATGGTTTTGCTGGACTGACGGGTTTTGTCAATGGTTTATTACGGCAGTATATCCGTTCGGTTGCAGCATCACCAGATTTTCTCAAGTTACCGGAAAATCCGGTGGAACGGTTGGGAATTTTACACAGCTTCCCTGATTGGATTATACAGGTTTGGTTAGAACAGTTGGGTTTGGCAGAGACGGAAAAACTCTGCGAATGGATGAACCAAACACCAACGATTGATTTAAGAATCAACCCTCTACGTACTTCTATAGAGGAAGTCGAGACAGCGTTAAAGTCTGCGGGAATTTTGGCGAGGCGGATGCCTAATTTACCCCAAGCTTTACGATTAATTGGCAATACTGGCTCAATTCAAAAGCTACCAGGGTTTCAAGATGGTTGGTGGGTTGTTCAGGATGCTAGCGCTCAATTAGTTGGTCATTTGCTTGACCCTCAACCGGGCGAGGTGATAGTTGATGCTTGTGCTGCACCGGGGGGAAAGACGACTCACATCGCTGAGTTAATTCAGGATAGGGGGACGGTTTGGGCTGGCGATCGCACTGCTTCGCGGTTGCGTAAACTTAAAGAAAATGCCCAACGTCTCAATTTACACTCGATTCAAATTTGCCCAGGCGACAGTCGCAACTTAAAGCAATTTTACAATACTGCTGACCGCGTGTTACTTGATGCCCCATGTTCTGGCTTGGGAACTTTGCACCGCCACGCCGACGCGCGTTGGCGACAAACACCAGCATCAGTGCAAGAACTCTCGACCCTACAAAAGGAACTATTAGCACATACATCAAAATTTGTCAAAGCGGGGGGTGTGCTGGTTTATGCTACCTGTACACTGCATCCAGCCGAAAATGAAGATGTAATTACACAATTCCTCACGGAGAATACTGATTGGCAAATTGAGCCGCCAAGCCCTAATTGGCTTGATTCTTGCTACACTACAGAACATGGTTGGTTGAAACTTTGGCCCCACAATCAAGACATGGACGGCTTTTTCATGGTGCGCTTAAGAAAAACCAACGTTTCCGCGTGATTACTATCAGGGATAGTACGATTTGATAGAAGCCTGAATCTCCTAGAGGAGGCAGCGATGGTGACAAATTCCAACGTGAAAAATTTAGTTAAAATTCTGATTGGTGCTGCTTGGATTGATGGCAAAATCCAACCAGAAGAACGCCAATGTCTGCGCGAGATAGCCCAAGCAAAAGGTTTGGCTAGCGATCCTGAGATTAAACCCTGGTTGTATGAGTTAGTTGCAGTTAAACCCAACGAATGTTACACATGGTTACAAGAATACTTAGGCGATCGCCCCAGTCTCGAAGACTGCGAAAATCTGATCGAAGCCATTAGCGGTCTAATTTATAGTGATGGGGATGTGGCGATCGAAGAAGCAAAGCTCCTGACGAAAGTACAGGACATAGCAAAGCCAGACGAATCGAACGAATCAGCCCATACTATACTGTTAAAACAAATCCAGCAGCTTTATCGGCGTTGGGTAGAAGTTCAAAATTAACTATATAGTCAAAAGTCCATAGTGAGCCAGTCTTGTAGGCGGGTTTCCCGCCGTAGGGAACTGGCGAACCCGTAAGGGTCCATAGTCCATAGTCCAAAACCTGCATTTTTAGCTGTTGACTAACGACCAATGACTAATGACTAATGACTAATGACTAATTAAGACTTCGGTTCACCCAGACCCGGAGTTTCTTCTTTTTCTACCTTGGGTACAAAATCAGGACGCTCTTTGCTTTCCCAACCTACAGGACGCTTGGAGTTGTACCAAGCAATGGAACCAATAGTTACAGCCGCAATAAAGCCGACTATATACACCAAGGTAAAAGCTGTGGGGAAATGATACCCACCAGTCGCTACTGCATCTGCGGCCTGCATCAATATACGCATAAGTATACATTCCTAATGTACGCAACACTTCTTAATAGATTATAGAGGAAGTGTATCATTGACATCCCCCCCCAGTTTGAAACATTGGGTATTACATATGGGAGAGGGGAAGGGGGAAAGGGGAAGGGGGAAAGGGGGAAAGAAACTAATGATAACTGATAACTGACAACTGACAACTGATAACTGACTAATGACTCCTGTGAAGTTGTTCTAACCACATGGATATGTCAGCTTCTGAACCGGAAGCGAAAGATTTACCTGTTATGGGGTCGTATGCGTACCAATATTGATTACCATAACGGTCTATCTTTTGTCTAACTTGTACTTCCTGGGGATTTACTAGGATTATTTTTACCAGTTTTTGCCAAATATTATGTAAAATTCCCCAGCAATAATTATGTCCAAATAGTCTGCTATTTGGTGTTTCTCTGCCTTTAGATTGTAGACAATTAAGGTTATTCTGCATAAAATTAATCATGACATTTGTTCAATAAATAAAACTTTAACAACGTTTTAATTAGTAATCAAATAATGGCTTGTATAGTTTATATAAATATGATTTATATAATAGAAAAAGTGTCAAATGGTATTAAAAAAGATGAATTTTTGTCTGTAGATACCTGTTCGCATTAGTCTAAAACAAGACAATAAGTTACTGGCTATTTCTAAAATCAACTTTTATTGAGAATTTATAGCCGTCGCTGCATAGGTTAGGACATATGATAAATCATAAAATCTTGATAAAAAGCAGCGATTAGCGCCTGTCCTCTATCCCCTATCCCCTATCCCCTGTTATAACTGTTTAATGGCTTATGAAAATTTCCCAACTTCGCGCTGTAGTTGCAGTAGCAGAGCATGGTAATTTTAGTGAAGCAGCTTTAGATTTGCAACTGACGCAACCAGCAATAAGTCATGCGATCGCTACTCTAGAAGAAGAATTAGGTATACCCTTGTTTGCGAGAGGTCGTCATGGAGCGGTGTTAACACCAGCTGGAGAGCGAATTTTACATCACGCTCGTCAAGCAATGCTGCATTTAGAAATGATGCAGGAAGAAGCTAACCTTCATAAAGGCTTACATGGCGGTCATGTGCGGGTAGCGGCTTTTCGCAGTGTAGCGACTCATCTATTACCAAAAGCGATCGCCCAGTTTCATGACCAATATCCTGAAGTAGCGGTTACAATCATTGAAAATCATTCTTATCTCGAAGTTGAGAACTGTTTACGTGAAGGACGCGCCGATATTGGTGTTACATATTTACCCGCAAGCGATGAATTTACAGCTTGGGAAATTGTCCGCGATGAATACGTCGCTTTACTTCCACCAAAAGCTAAAATTAACAGTTCACAAATTACTTGGGAAGATATCGCTAAATATTCACCCATAATATTGTCTTGTCTACCTTGTACTAAAGCACTACATCAACAGTTAAAACAGTTAGCGCCATTTTTGCATACCACCAGTAATATTCAAGAAGACTCAACAATTGTTAGCATGGTGAATCAAGGATTAACAGCAGCAATTTTACCTCGTTTAGCAGCCGTGCCAATTCCCCCAGCAGTAAAAGTTTATAGTTTACCAGAACCTTTAGAAAGAGTCATGGGTGTAGCGGTGCTTTCTCAATCCCTGCATATTCCGGCTGTGTTTAAATTTCTAGAAATGCTCAAAGATTTTGACTTTGATACTTTAGCAAAGTGTACATATTAATTGAAGGACAAGAATACAGAACTTACGCACCAAAATTTTCTGTGAAGACTGGGTGTAGGGGGGTATAAAGGTTTTGAATACCGCCGACATTTCCTGTTAAAATATCTCCTATGAGAGCCAAAATTGAAAATCAAGTGCTATTTCTGCATCACGAGGACTTACCAGAGTTTAAAAAAGGTGGTTCTGTGGTCAGAAATTCTTATTTTTGGGCGCTACGTTCAATTGCTGGTAGGGCTTCGCGTTATCGTGACTGGGAATATGAGCCAGAAGTATGGGTAGCACTGGCGCGAATGCTGCTATCCTTTGCAGAGTCGGGATACTTGGGTTATCGAGAAACTATATTAGAGTTTCCCTTATCCCAAGGGGAAATTCCTGATGTGTTACGCAATGTCTCTACTTGGGAGTAACTATAGCAGGGGACAGGTGATAGGTGCAAAACCCGTTGACTATCGGGACTTAAACATTTTTGAGGCAGAAATAAACCTCAAACCCATACAGGGTAAGGGAAATACACCACAGGCTCAAAAATGCTGGAAACCCAGATATAGCAAGAAATTAGTCAGCAAGAGGAAAAGGGGCAGGGGGCAGGGAGCAAGGGGGAAAACCGAGACGGAGCTTGTACTCCGCCCCATTCGAGCGCCCGCTTATGGGCGGGGCTTGTACCCATGTTCCGCTCCGCTCCACGCAGAGGGGAAGGGATTGCTCCCCCTGCTAGAAAGCTCCCTTCCCCCCTGCCTCTTCCGGTCATATGTGTGACTACAGCTATAGTTCTTTCCACCCCTAGATGATTTAGCGCCAAGTTTCAAGAAATCACATCACGGCATAACTGGCAGTCACATCATTAGGAGATTAAGTCTTGAAAAATTGCAAGTGGCTCATCAAAGCCAGGAGATTCGTTTGGCCTTATATTCGCTGGTTATTTTGGTTAGGATTTTGTACTCTACTATATGCCAAGTTGATTGAACCGAATTGGATTGAAATTAATTCTTTACAACTAACTCTACCCCGTCTAGCACCGGAATTTTATGGTTATCGGATTGTGCAAATCAGCGATATTCACCGTGACCAGTGGATGACAACGCAACGCCTACAGCGTATTGTTCGTTTAGTTAACAAACAAAACCCGGACTTAGTAGCTATCACAGGCGATTTAGTTACCCGTAATTCTTCGTCTTTGATTCCATCTCTTAAGCCTGCTTTAGAACAACTTACACCCAAAGACCAAACTTTTGTAGTCTTGGGTAATCATGACCATGAGAACGATACCAACGCCCTAATCAAAGTTCTCGAACAAAGTGGTGTATCTCATCTTTGTAATACTGTTAACACCATAAAACGAGGCAAAGCTACCTTACACATTGCTGGGGTTGATGATGTGCAAATGGGTAAAAGCCGCTTAGATTTAGTATTGCAGCAATTACCAAAGGATGGTTCAGCAATTTTATTAGCTCATGAACCAGACTTTGCCAATACCAGCGCCGCTACGGGAAGATTTGATTTACAACTATCAGGACATTCACACGGTGGACAAATACGCCTACCTTTTTTCAAGCCAATGATTCTACCACCTTGGGCGCGAAAGTATTACGCAGGAGGATATCAAGTAGGCAATATGCTATTACACACTAACCGAGGCTTGGGAATGACAGGCTTGCACCTGCGCTTCTTCGCGCGACCAGAAATTACAGTTTTTACCTTGGCTGAGAAGGAGTCGGGGGTGGGGAGATGAGGGAGTGGGGGGAGATGAGGGAGATGAGGAAGGTGGGGGAGAATAACTGTTGACCAATGACCAATGACCAATGACCAATGACTCTAAAAACGCCACCAAGTTTTTTGTGCGTAGGCTATGAGACCGATGGCGATCGCGCCTAGAAAAAATAGTAAAATTACTCCACCTGGAATAAAGCTGAGAATACCAAAGCCTCTTAACAGCCAGGTGGCTATACCAATGCCTAGAAGCACGCCTAGAAGTTGGATTAATCGGCGGTTTAAGGAAGATTGAGTCACTGCGTTTCCTTTGATTGTCCTTGTTCTACCCAATCTTAATTTTTCTAGACGGCTATTGGCAAAACATCGCGAAAATAAATGTTGGTTTGTCTGCTGAGAAAGATAATCAAACTAAAGCTCTTCTTCAAAGAAAATTCATATTGTAGTTACATATGCTGTTTTTTAGATAAATTTTCTGAAGAATAAATGAGAAATGTTTGTTTTCAGAAAACTTGGGCGTTGAAGTGGGACTAAAATTGATTTGGTTGAATTTTATGCCAGAGAACGATTTGTGATTTAACCTATAAGGTGGAAAATCTGAGGAGTGACCATAATTTATTATGTCTGCATCTTATATTTCCGACTCAGTTATTACAGGTACTAATATGACTTGGAGTCAAGAAAAACAACGGTTGTTGATGCAGGGTGAAATATTAGTAGAAACGCGATCGCATACTGCTTGGGGTGGTGCGGTGTCTGCTTGTATGTACTTACCCTTGGTGCGATCGCAGGTATGGCAACAAGTCACTGATTACCCTCGTTGGGTACAATACTTTCCAGATGTCACTAAAAGCGAAGTTCTACAGCGTGGGGAAGTTAAACGTCTGTATCAAGCAGCACAAAAAGCTTTCCTCTTTTTCACCGCTCAAGTCGAGATTTATCTTAACGTTGTAGAAGTGCTAGGTCAAAAAATTCAATTCCGTATGGAAAAGGGAACTTTTATTGACTTTACAGCCAATTTAGAACTAGAAGATTGTGGTAACGGAACTTTACTAATTTACGGTGTCCAAGCAACTCCTAATATCCCCATACCTTCCATATTCATTCAACAAGCGATGAACTTTGAATTGCCCGCAAATATGCGTAAAATGCGACAAGTAATTTGTCAAAATCAATCAAAGTAATGTCACCAGCACAGGGTATTTTACAATTCTGGTTTGGTCATCCTGATGAACCTAATTATGGTAAATCAAAGCCGTTTTGGTTTATCAAAAACCCAGAAGTAGATGAGGAACTAAAAACTCGATTTCTCCAAGATTATCAACAAGCAGCAGCAGGATATCTAGACAATTGGTTAAATTCACCCGCCACTTGTTTAGCATTAATTCTGCTGCTAGATCAGTTTGGGCGAAATATCTTTCGGGGAACACCCGCCGCATTTGCAACTGACTCCAAAGCACTCGCAGCCGCCCAGCACGCTGTTACCCAAGGCTATGACCGCGAATTTCTCTCTGTACAAAGGTGGTTTTTCTACTTACCTTTTGAACATAGCGAAAACTTAGCCCATCAGCATCAGTCTGTGAAGCTGTTTCAGCAACTGAGTGATGATCCTGAGAGTGCATCAGCAATTACATACGCATTCCAACATCTAAAAATTATCGAGCGTTTTGGACGCTTCCCTCATCGCAACAGTATTTTAGGACGTGTTTCCACTCCCGAAGAAGAAGAATTTCTCAAGCAACCAAGTTCAAGTTTTTAGGTTAATTACTAAGAGGATGTCTGAAAAGTCTTAAATATATCTTTTGATCCCCCCTAACCCCCCTTAAAAAGGGGGGCAAAATTCTCAAAGTCCCCCTTTATAAGGGGGATTTAGGGGGATCTACTAGTCTTAAACACAACACGAAAAAGTTTTCAGACATCCTCTAACAATTAACTGGATTTAGTATCATTTCTCCCCTGTTATAATCAACCATTATTGGAGATTTTTGGATGCCGCAACAACCAAACTAAGACCGCACCAGAAATAATGCCTCCAACCCAACCACCAAGGGCATTTACTAATAGCCACCAACCAGCTTTATCAACTAATCGCCGTAAAACTAGCCATTGTGCAATCCCAACAATTAATCCGTGTAATAGCACAAAATCCCAAAAGTTATTTAACCCTCCTGCTAACAAGTAAGGAATAACCACAGATAGGCTAGTTGTAAATATCCACAACCAAGAAGGACGGAAAACTTTCAGGCGTAATATTAACCACTGCTTCACGCCAATTGCTAACCCCCAAAAACAAACAGCCGCCAAGTCTCCTGCTACTGCTAAAAAGTTAAACCCGATTAAAAATCCTCCTACGTAACCAAAAATAGTGATAAATACCCATTGGAGATAAAAACCCCATCCCACTCTTATTTGGGGCGCTATTACGGTAGGTATTTCACTAGATAAAACTTCGGGTGGTAAGGCAGTTTTTTGACGATATTGAGGCAGAACCGGAGGGGGTGGAGAGTGTAGGGTTATGGTGCTTAACTGTGCTTGTGCTGCGTAAGAATTTGCCAACTCTTGTACAGATGTTAGTACTTCGGCTGCTGATTGGTATCTTTGCCGAAAGTCATAGCGTACCATTCTGTCTAAGATATCTGCCAACTCAGGACTAATATCTACTAAGTGTCGCCATCTCATCTCTGCATGGTCATCTTCTGGTAACTGGTCAGGCATTAAGCCGGTTAATGCTTGAATGCAAATCATGCCAACAGCGTAAATATCGCTACTAAATTTAGGGCTACCCCGACTCTGTTCGCTGGGCATATATCCTGGTGTACCGATGCTGAGTGTCATTCTAGTTCTATCTGGAACACTGGCTACTTGAGTACTGATGTGTTTAACTGCCCCAAAGTCAATTAAAACAATGTTGCCATCGCTGTGTCGTCGAATTAAGTTGGAGGGTTTGAGATCCCGGTGGATGACGTGATGTTCATGAACAAAAGCTAGAGGTTGAAGGACGTTCAGTAAAAGATTGATTACATAATCCTCACTCCACCTTTGCCCAGGGGTCAGTTCTCTATTTAAAGGATGACCAACAATCAATTGCTGAACTAGGTAAAATTCCTCATCTTCCTCAAAATGCGCTAATAATTGCGGAATTTGGTCATGATGCCCCAATTCATGCAGAAGTTGCGCCTCTGCGGCGAATAATCTTCTAGCTAAACGCAAAGTCGTAGGTTCACTGGCTTGCGGCTTGAGCTGCTTGACTACACAATGGGTGTGATAAAGTTTAGTGTCTTCAGCAATATAGGTTTGACTAAAGCCGCCTGAAGCCAAAGTTTGAATAATCCGATACCGTCCGTCTAGTAACCGACCCAACATAAAGGCGATCGCCTATTTTAGGAAACACACAATAATCTCTGTATTTTACCTTCCTTAAAGTTTATTCCCAAGCAATAATTGAGAGTTATTACCGATATCATCAGTTTATCTCTATGAATATCTCATTTTCTTACTGTATAAATACGTAGCTTGTAGTTTCATTACTGATCTGAGTTTAACTCAGTACAACTAGCCCAAACCCAGCCTACGCTAACGTAGCTGATTGTGCGATCGCTCAATTAACTAGATGAAATAATAGTATTAATACTTTAGCTACACTTAGATAATTGCTTAGAGCATTATCTTTTCCATCAAGCTGACCAATTAAAAAGTAACGTTTCCTCGCTTGCGGAAATCCACAGAACCTAATTACCCAGGTGGTAAATCTACTAAGATTGAGAAGAATTTAGTTTATTATCCTGCATAGGGCTGGAAAATAAATCTGTACGTCTTTGGAAATTTTCATAATTTGCTATGCAAGTATTCAATCGATTTAAAATTCCTTCACGAACTTCATACTCTATCGAATATTTTCTTTCTCGATGTTTAAATACAGAAATCTGATCCAAGAATAGTGTTATTGCTCTATAGATTAGTTTTAAATTATGTAAAGAACTAACTTCTGTTAATTGAATAGCTAAAAGACGAAACTGACTACTAAGTTTGCTTGCTTGCTCCTGGTTCATTCCATGATCTGTATAATAATAGCCAATGACTTCTGCCATATATTGAGCGTGTTTAGCTGCATCTTGAATTTGGAACTGTGCTTTCTCAATAGGAGCAAGGACTTTATCCATCAATAATTCTGCTGCAAGTTGATCTCGAAACTTAGAGTCAGTAATAATAGAAAGCTCCTTTAATTTTTGCTCATGCTTCCTACGTTCTTCCTCTTGAAGTTGATCCAAAATTTTCTCAATGACATTGACTCCTAAAAACACTTGTTCTAGCATGATGTCTTTATTTGAAACTTAATTTTTGTAATTAAGATTATACGTAAAAAATGATATTTGTTTTTAAACTCTCGTTTCTTCTTTATAAAAAAACTATATAAGTCCCCTCAAGCTAACAGTAATATTGGCACTGAATCTTTACTGGAAAATAATAAAAAAACGCAAAGACACTCCTTTGCGTCTTTGCGCCTCTGCGTGAGCTAATCTTCCTTCAACTAACTAGTAAACACCTCAACAGGTAATCGACTAAAAGACAATCTTTCATTCTGTACATCGACAAAAATCGTATCCCCATCATTAAATTCACCGCGCAAAATCGCCTTAGCAATTTGCGTTTCTAACTCGCGTTGTATCGCCCGCTTCAGTGGACGCGCCCCAAATACAGGGTCATATCCTACTTCTGCCAAAAAGTCAAGGGCTGCATCAGATAGCCTGAGAGATATCTTGCGATCGCCCAATCTCGCCCGTAACCTTTCCACTTGCAACTGCACAATCTGGCGCAATTCTCGCTTATCTAAACCGTGGAAGATAATTACCTCATCAATCCGGTTGAGGAACTCAGGACGGAAGCTATTCCGCATCGCCTCCATTACCCGATGGCGCATTTCGTCGTAGCGGGAGTTATCCCCAGCGATATCGAGGATGTATTGCGAACCGATGTTGCTGGTCATGATAATGATTGTGTTCTTGAAGTCCACAGTATGACCTTGGGCATCGGTGACGCGACCATCATCGAGGATTTGCAGGAAGATATTAAATACGTCGGGGTGTGCTTTCTCGATTTCGTCGAAGAGAATTACAGCGTAAGGACGGCGACGAATGGCTTCGGTGAGTTGTCCGCCTTCCTCGTAGCCTACGTAACCTGGAGGCGCACCGATTAACCGGGAGACGGCGTGTTTCTCCATGTATTCGGACATATCAATTCGCACCAAGGCTTCTTCGGTGTCGAACATATAGGAGGCTAACGCCTTGGCTAATTCCGTTTTACCTACACCAGTGGGGCCGAGGAAGACGAAGCTGGCGATGGGACGGTTAGGATCAGCTAAACCAGCACGCGATCGCTGAATTGCATCGGCGACGGCTGTCACGGCTTCATCTTGTCCAATCACGCGACGGTGCAATTCATCTTCTAAATGTAGGAGTTTCTCTTTCTCCGATTCTACTAACTTGCTGATGGGAATACCCGTCCACTTAGAGATAATTTCCGCAATGTCAGCTTCGGTGACTTCTTCCCGCAACAGAGATTTACCTGTACCTTGGGCTTGGGTTAATTCCCTTTCCGTTGCTTCCAGTCTGCGGTGCAAGTCGGTTAACTTACCATACTTCAATTCGGCGGCGCGGTTGAGGTCGTAATCTCTCTCGGCTTGCTGAATTTCTAAGTTAACCTTGTCAATCTCTTCCTTGACAGACTGTAATTTAGTAATGACATCCTTTTCAGATTGCCATTGGGCGTTGAGGGTTCTTTGTTCCTCCTTGAGATCCGCCAGTTCTTTCTCTAATCTTTCCAACCTTTCACGGGAAGCTGCATTACTTTCTTTTTGCAGAGATAGCTTTTCCATCTCTAATTGCAGAATCTTCCGGTCGATTTCGTCGAGTTCTTCTGGCTTGGAAGTAATCTCCATTTTCAACCTAGCGGCGGCTTCGTCTACCAAGTCAATGGCTTTATCTGGGAGGAAGCGATCGCTAATATAACGGCTGGACAATGTAGCAGCAGCTACCAAGGAACTATCGGAAATCTTCACCCCGTGGTGGACTTCGTAACGTTCCTTCAAACCGCGTAAAATAGAAATGGTATCTTCTACACTAGGCTGGTCTACGTAAACTTGTTGGAAGCGTCTTTCCAGCGCCGCATCTTTTTCGATATATTTGCGGTATTCATCTAAGGTTGTCGCCCCAATACAACGCAATTCACCCCGCGCCAACATGGGTTTTAACAAGTTACCCGCATCCATTGCCCCTTGTGTTGCACCTGCACCAACAACAGTATGAATTTCATCAATAAATAAAACTATATTACCGCCGGATTCGGTGACTTCTTTTAATACTGCTTTGAGACGTTCTTCAAATTCACCCCGGAATTTTGCCCCCGCAATCATCGCCCCCATATCTAAGGAGATTAACTTGCGGTCTTTGAGAGATTGGGGGACATCACCAGCGACGATACGCTGGGCTAAACCTTCGGCGATCGCCGTTTTACCTACACCGGGTTCACCAATTAACACAGGGTTATTTTTGGTGCGGCGTGAGAGAATTTGGATGGTGCGGCGAATTTCATCATCCCGACCAATAACTGGATCAAGTTGACCTTTACGGGCTGCTTCTGTGAGGTCACGCCCGTATTTTTCCAGCGATTGGTATTTGCCTTCTGGATTTTGGTCGGTCACTGTTTGACTCCCACGAACTTGCTTAATAATATTCTTTAGTTTGCTTTCATCTAAGCCGAACTCTTGTAGCAAAGCTTTACCGAAGCGATCGTCTTTGGCGTAAGCTAATAATAAATGTTCAATAGAAATATATTCGTCTTTAAAATCTTTCCGGTGTCCGTCCGCCCGGTCTAATAAAGTATCCAAACTGCGCCCCAGGTAAACTGAGGTGCTGTTACCAGAGACTTTTGGCTGACGCTGGATAAATTGTTCAGTGCGATCATTAATTCTTTGTAAGTTCACACCTGCTTTGGTCAAAATCCCACTGGCCAAACCATCTTGTTCCAGTAGCGCCTTCATCAGATGTTCGCTTTCTATTTGCTGCTGTTGATGCTGTTTAGCAATCTCAGGAGTGTGAGCGATCGCTTCCCAGGCTTTTTCTGTAAATTGATTAGGATTAGTTGGTTGCATAGGCTAATTGAGGAACGACCAAATGTAAATGCAGGTAGAACTATTTGTTCTCTATCGTCATTTTACGGAGAGTCGCACCATTAGCGGGATCGGTCTTCACGTCTTAAGAGAGTAGTATTACTTCTCTATTTATTGAATGTATAGCTGTTTTCCAGTCAGTGAGGTACAGAAAAAATGATTGAACGCAGATGAACGCAGATGGACGCAGATGAATCTGTATTCTATCCGATTGCAATCCGCCATAAATAAATATTTCTGTCTCTGCCAACGGCAAGCCAGAATTGTCCCTAGCACAATCTGTATCTCATGATTATTAAGGTGGAGGCTAAATGATTGGGGTAATGGTAGTTGCTGCTTCCCCTGTAGTACGGGCGGGATTATCGGCTGTGGTGGCGAGTGATCCGCAGATGACGGTTGTGGGGAGTGTATCTGATGTGGATGTATTAGTAAGGGAAGTTAAGCAATTACAACCGGATGTAGTGCTGCTAGATTTGGCTGGTGATTCTCCAGACTGGGATAAATTACTACTCATCCAAGAGGAACAAGACCCTTTAAGGGTGATGTTGATTGTGGAAGAATTAGCAGACATCAATACGGAAGCCGCAATAGGTGCTGGTGTACGGGGTATATTACTTGACAATAGTACAGAATTGGAGATTTTGACAGCAATTGAAGCGATCGCTCTTGGTTTGGTTGTCCTACATCCAGATATTTTAGAATTTTTATCTGTCCGCGAAAAAGCAGCACCGAATGCCGTACAAACCTTAACACCGCGAGAAATTGAGGTTTTACAAATGCTTGGTTCTGGGTTGGGGAATAAAGCGATCGCCAAAAGTCTGCAAATTTCCGAACATACAGTCAAGTTTCATGTTTCTTCTATTTTCCAGAAACTCGCCGTTTCCACCCGCACCGAAGCCGTTACTGTTGGTGTGCGACTTGGTTTAATTCTGTTGTAAGCGAAGTTGGGGGAAGGGGAAAGGGGAAGGGGGAAATGGGGAAAGGGGAAAGGGGAAATGGGGAAAGGGGAAAGGGAAAAATAACAACTGTCAACTGTCAACTGTCAACTGTCAACTGTCAACTGTCAACTGTCACCTGTCAACTCCCTTGTTAACCGCCTTTCCTTCAAGTAAGAGAAGAACTCCCCACCTTCACGTAAGCGACGTACTAGCATTTGGCGATCGCTCAACATTTCCCGCACAATGGGGATGATAGCTTTGGGGCGGAAGTAAAATTTGCGGTACATTCGCTCAACAGCATCTTCAATTTCGGCACTGGAAAGGGTGGAATATTGCAGTGTAGAAGTTTGAATGCCAGAATCAGCGACGAGAGATTGATTAGTAAACCAGTTGTTAGCTTTGGCTTGTTCGTAAAGTTCCGTTCCCGGATAAGGTGCAGCAATGGAAACTTGTATCGTGTGGGGACTGAGTTCACAAGCAAATCGGATTGTTTCTTCTACGGTTTGGGGAGTTTCAATCGGTAAACCAATGATAAAAGTTCCGTGGACGGTAATTCCTAGTTTGTGGCAATTGTTCATAAATTCTCGTGCCACTTCTAACTTAATACCTTTTTTAATGCGGTTGAGAATATCTTGGTTTCCAGATTCAAACCCAACTAGCAGCAAGCGTAAACCGTTATCCCGTAGTTGTTTGAGGGTATCATAATCGAGATTAGCGCGGGCGTTGCAACTCCAAGTTAGCTTGAGTTTCTTCATGTGTTCGCTGATGGCGATCGCACGATGTTTATCGATGGTAAATGTGTCATCATCAAACATATACTCCCGCACCTTGTCGCCGAATATGGCTTTAGCTTCCGCCATCTCTCGTCCTACCGCCTCTGGGCTTTTGTGGCGATAGAGATGACCGCCAATTGTTTGCGGCCATAGACAAAAGGTACATTTTGCCGGACAACCGCGCCCAGTATAAAAGGAAATATAAGGATGCTGGAGATAACCGATAAAATACTTACTAATATCTAAATCACGGGCATAAACTGGCAGGACGCTAGGCATAGCATCCCAATCATGAATTAAGGGACGCTCTTCATTATGACGGATTTGGGAGAACTGGTTGCGGTAACTTATGCCTTTAATTTCATCCCAAGGCTTACCCTCTGCCAGTTCTTTACAGGTATAGTCAAACTCATTGCGACACACAAAGTCAATGACCGGATTATCCTGCAAAGTCTCCTCTGGTAAGACTGCCACATGAGCGCCGACAAAACCAATCTTCACATTGGGATTTTTTGCCTTAATCGCTTCAGCACACTTGACATCATTAGCTAATGATGGCGTACTAGTGTGCATAATAATTAACTCGTAATCTTGAGCTATTTGCAGCACATCCTCCACAGTTTGACCATGTGGTGGCGCATCTACCAGCTTGCTACCAGGTACAAGCGCCGCAGGTTGTGCCAGCCATGTCGGATACCAAAATGATGTAATTTCGCGTTTGGCTTGGTATCGGGAACCTGCACCACCATCAAACCCATCGAATGAAGGAGGATTGAGGAATAGCGTTTTCTTCACTGATATCTCTCCGTAGTTTGAGAAGATGTTATTTATCTTAAGTATGTTCTTGGGATTAACAACAAAGATTGCAACAATTTATTGCATGAGTCCTGCCTACCTCTGTAAAAACTGTCTACCGCAGTCTTTGCAGAGATAGCGTTGTTTTCCGTGGCGATGCCCATTTTTTGATAAACGAGATGAATGACAGTGAGGGCATATCATTACTTTCATTACCTGTTGTGGCGATCGCTCTGCATAGGGTGTCAAGTATGCCACTAATAAAGCCTTAATTTCTGCATATCGAGCTTGTCTTTGCTGCTTATCCTGGCGTAAAGCATTGAAAAGTAAGGTATTGTAACATAAATGAACCGTTTCTGCTAAAAGTTCGCTTTTTTCTACAGTTAAGTCGGGATTCCAACCGCGAAACAAGCTAGCAAACTCTTTTATCAACCACTCATTAAAGCTTTCATTAAATAGCTTAAATAACTCTGGTGCAAGAAAATATTGAATATACACAATACGCGGCATGGGATCTGCAAAATATTCAGCATAAGTATTCACCACAAGTTCAATAAAATCTGATAATGGCTTTTCCCTATCTGCTGACTGCATTAGTTGAGCATGAATAACTGTTACCCGTTCCATGTGACGAGCTTCTAAAGCGTGAAAAATTGCTAATTTATCAGGAAAAAACTGATATAGAGAACCGATCGCCGTTTCGGCTTTCGCCGCTATCATGTGGGTAGTCGCCGCTTCATATCCCACTTCTACAAAAACTTCTGCTGCTGCTTGGAGAATTTTCTCTACTCGTTGTTGACTGCGCTTTTGCTTGGGTTGACGGCGCATTGGGGTAGGTTCTGGTTTAGTCACGTTCCTAGTTGACAAATGTGAATACTATGTCGTATTTTGAAAATCAAAGATGAAACTTTTGTCACAATTTTACTCTATTACCGCCCAGAATCTAGGACGGGCTGTCCGGCCCATCCTACAAGAAAATTTGGGATGTCCCTAACTTAAAACTAATCCTTGGGAGACTTATATGGAAGCAATTTTGCCGGGCGCACCTTGGTTAATTGCCCATCGTTCCATGTTGGGCATTAACAAACCTTATAAAGTCACACTTAATGAACAGGACTATGTACTGTGGCAAAATCAGCAAGGTGAAGTGTTTGCCCTTGATAACATCTGTCCTCATATGCAAGCACCGTTATCAGATGGCTGGATTTGTCAAAATAAAGATGCAATAGCCTGTCCTTTCCATGCACTAGAGTTTGATGGGCAGGGAAGACTGCACAATAGCGGTAAAGTCAGCAGTCAACCCCTGTTAAATCCTCTGGAAATCGTGATTAAAGATGATTGCATTTGGACATACGGCGGCTATGATCCCAAAATTCCCATCCCAGATTTGATCTCCAAAGTCAGTGCAGGTATGAGTTTTTTGGGAGTTGCTGGAGAAAAAAGTATTCGGGGTACTTTTTTGGACAACATATCCATCAACTATGACTACAACCATCAAAGCGGCACACACCGCGAGTTATTTGGTATTAAAGCCAATCGCATCCCCCTATTTGAGCATGATGGCTATTGGGCAAAAGTTGTGCAAGAATTAGGCCGTGAAGATACTACCTGGAATGATATCCTCCACAATCCTCTGATCCTGACTGCACCCAAGACTTACACCGGTACATTAGAATATGCTTTTCCCGCACTAACAACTTTTCGTGCTACTTTCCCCATCGGCGAAGTTTTGCAAGTTCATGTGTTGTATCCAGAAACTCCCACACAAACTAAAACCTTCGTTTTAGTCTACAGTCAACCCAAGCACCCAATTTTAAAACGATTACTGGGGCAATTTGTGTTAAGTGCCGTGACAACAGTAGTAGAGCAAGATACCAGCGCCATTGAAACTTCTTACCCCCGCCAGCCCGCTAAGATTCGTCTGCCCAATGAAGAAATTATGTTTCATGCCCAAAAGCTATATCATGAATGGTAAGCGATAATTTGGCATAGATATTCTCAGGCTGAAATTATGATTTTGTCAGCTTGTTGATTATCTTTTTTTGTATATAGGACTCATACTTGATTTTTGAAATATTACGTAGGCCGATGCACTGCCCACCAAAGCCATGATATGGTGGGCAGTGCATCGGCCTACAGATACTACATATACTGAGATTTTTTCAGAAATCAAATCGGATTCCTATATTATTCTTGTGGAATTCATTGCTTGTTATACTAATTCAAAAAATCTGGGCAAAAAATCGATTATCTGTAGGGGCGCACATCTGTGCGCCCCCACTGTCGCTTGATTGCTTACCTAATTTCAATAGAAATTATCCCATTTTTAAATCTGTAGGTTAATACCAATTTTATATGAAGTTGTACATAATATAAAATCAATTGACTTATCCGCGTTTATCTGCGTGCATCTGCGTTCAATTATTCTCGACCTATTATTCTATGCAGTTCATATTAATTTGATAGGCTAGGTATATTTTCCAGATTAAGGATGAGTTCTATATTACCAAAATTTCTTCTACCTATAGCCTAATATTTTACTTCACTTTCCCAGATATTCCTATCCAAAGGTATAAATACATTTTGTATATTTATGCCTTATTATTGATTTGTAGTCTAACAAACAAGTTTTAAAATTGCGATTATCTATATTTATATAAGTAGAGATACTTAATAAAAGATAAGTTTGTAGTAAGGACTTTAGTCCTCTCAAACCCAGCAAAAGAGCGATAAATCGCTCTCTCCGTTCGCGTAGCGTGTCGTAGACAGACGCTACGCGAACACTACGAACAACAACACATCTTACATTTAATTATGTCTACCTACTTAACTGTTGACTGTCAGCAGGAAAAGATGTGCAAGCTATTCTAGGGCGCTGCACTGCCCACCAAAACATTATCTGGTAGGCAATGCTTGTAATTACGAATTATTCTGCCCGTGAAAAGGACAACCTGTAGCTAATTTATTCAAAAAAGCACCGCTATCAAAAAAGTGTTCTATTGACAGAATTTTCAAATCATCATTAACACGAGCAACGCTCACACCGACAATTTCTACAGTCTCTCCTGTTGGTGCGTGTTCTTTGTAAGGGCCGCTAAATGTTCCCCAATGCCGCCATTTAAATGTCACGTTTGGCGGCCCTGCTAATACTTCTATCAACTCCCATAAAAAGCCGTTAGGAAAAGCATTATGAAAAAGATGCGCTGATGACTCAAAATCTTCTTCGGAAGCTTTATATTGTTCTGAGTCACCTAGAAATAAATTGTAAGTTCCTGCATCTGCCACATCCTGAGCAGTATAAGCAGGGCCACCATTAGTAATCATGCGGAATTTATCCGCTACTATGGATACCCACTGCTGAGGATTGGTTTTGAAGGAAGCTTCCATTTCAAAAGCTCTGACTAAGTTTTGAACAATGGCTTCTAAGGAACCTTCAAGGTGATTATATTTACTTTGTTGTTTCAGATATTGATTTGTCCGGGAATAATCTGGTGGTTCTTGATATCGCCATTCAACATTAGGATCATGGGCGATAACAGTGTCTCTGTCTTGTATCCAAATAGGTTGGTTGGTAGATGATTCTGAACTCATACTTTATCAATACCTGCTAGTTCTTTGGCAAAAATTAGTTGGGAACTTAAACAAATTTGAATTTGCTTAAGTGCTGAATTACACTACAATATAATTAGCAATAATAGGCTGTTGCAGCTTTTATTTTTGAGCTACTTAAGTCTTAAATTGTTAATATTTATAGATTTGTAATGCAATATTTTGGGATGTGAAGTATGTCACAATCCTAGTTTTTAAGCTCAGGATAGAAAATACCATATATTGAAATTAATATCAAACAAATTTTTGGTGATTGTCAGAAGTTCCCAGTAGATAAACTATCACTGAGATTGGATATAAGGAATTTCACTATTTTTGATATAAAAAAATAATTAGATGACTAGGGCAAACCTTTAATATATACGCTTAAAATGTCTTGGATTGTTTTATGTACATTCTCCTTACTCAAACTACCATCAACTCTGATGATGCGTGAGGGAGAAGACGCAGCTAAGTCTGCATAACCTTTTTGTACAAGGCGATGGAAAGCGATGGTTTCCTGTTCTATCCGGTCTAATCCTACATTTTCTCCTCGTTTACGGGCAAGCCCGACTTCAACATCCACATCTAGCCAGATGGTTATGTCACTGGTTAACCCACCAGTGGCGATCGCATTCAGTTGATCAATTAAACTCATATCTAAGCCCCGACCGTAACCTTGATAGGCAATGGTAGAGTCGATATAGCGATCGCACAAAACATACTTACCCTGTGCTAACTGCGGTTTAAGTTCCTGGGCTACGTGTTGCGCTCTATCAGCAGCGTATAATAATAGCTCTGTCACCTCAGAGATTGGTTTATCTTCTGATTTTTGTAGCAACAACCGCCGCAATTCTACACCTAACTCCGTTCCCCCTGGTTCACGGGTGAGAACTACAGACAGCCCCAAACTTTGCAACCACTCTGCACAAAGCCGCATTTGGCTAGTCTTGCCACAACCCTCTACCCCTTCAAATACAATAAATTTGCCATCCATAATTAAAAAGTGATTTAAGCTGTCTTGCTGGAATTAAATTAAGGATCACGCCAATGGAACGGGAACCAATTCAACCGATAAGCGAAAACCTCTGGTGGGTAATTCCCAGCAAATTAGCAGGTGTACGTAAGCCAATAATGCCAGAGGAATTATACCAGTTACAGGCGGAAGGTATTGAGGCGCTCGTCTCTGTTATGGATGACCCTTCTAACCTAGATTTGTATCAAAAAGCGGAAATTCCTTATCTGTGGTTGCCTATCAAAGGTGGATCTGTACCTAGTCAAGAGCAGATTCAGGAGTTACGCAACTTCATTGACAATCAAAATAACCTTGGTAAAGCTGTTGCAGTTCATTGTACCAATGGTAGAAAGCGGACGGGAACAATGTTAGCTTCTTACCTGATTTGTACTGGTTCGTCTTATGAGGATGCAATGCAGACTCTTCAGGCTGCAAACTCCAACGTAGAACTGCGAGAAGCTCAAAGCGATTTTTTACGAGAGTTATACCAATTTGAAAAAAGAATGCGACATATATGTGGGTAGGGGCGCACAGCTAGCTGTGCGCCCCTACAGTTCATCAATGTGTGGCAAATATTTTTTGAATCAGTATTAGCACAAGGGGATGGGGTGTTACGCAAGTTCAATAAAAGTAAAATTTCATTTATACATAAGCATTGCTGATACATCAATTTTTTTTGATGAATTTTTGTGTATAGTCAGCTAGTCATGGTTGACATATCAACTTTTTTTGAAATGATATAGGTATAAACCAATATCGCCCTAGAGGTGAGGTCAATGAAAACAACAGCCGAGAAAATAGCTCTCGCGCTTGGTATTTTTGCTGTCGTCAGTGGTTGTACCGCTACTTCTAATCAAACTCAGCAGCCATCTAACGTTACTGAGGTGGCTAATTCAACGGTAACTAGTACAGCAACAATTACAGTAGATGGTTCGAGTACAGTTTATCCAATTACCCAGGCGATCGCTAAAGAGTTTCAAGCTAATAATAACGTTAAAGTTCAAGTAAATATTTCTGGTACTAGCGGAGGATTTGCTAAATTCTGTGCTGGACAAACTAATATTAGTAATGCGTCTCGTCCGATTACACAAGCAGAGATGGCAGAATGTAATCGCAACGGTATTAGATATGTAGAATTGCCTGTGGCTTTTGATGCCCTAACTATTGCCGTACATCCACAAAATAATTGGGCAAAAGACATTACAATTGCCGAACTTAAAAAGATTTGGGAACCTGGCGCACAAGGAAAAATCACCCGTTGGAACCAAGTCCGGGCTTCTTGGCCAGATAGACCTCTAAATTTATACGGTGCGGGTAAAGAATCTGGTACATTTGACTACTTCACCGAAGCAGTCACAGGCAAAGCTAAAGCCAGTCGTAGCGACTATACAGCCAGTGAAGATGATGATGTTTTAGTTGCAGGTATTGCCAAAGACCCCAACGCTTTAGGTTATTTTGGTTATGCCTATTATGAAGAGAACCAAAATAAATTAAAAGCACTACCCGTTGATAGCGGTAAAGGTGCAATCTTACCATCACGGCAGACTGTAGAAAAATCCCAATATCAACCGCTTTCTCGACCTTTATTTATCTACGTTAATCCTTGGTCAATACAAAATAAAAGCGCCATCTATCAGTTTGTAGATTTTTACATTAAGCAAGCTCCAAAAACTGCAATTGCTGTTGGTTATGTACCTTTACCGAGTGAAGCTTACCAAATAAATTATGTTCACTTACATCAAGGTAAAGCAGGAACAGTGTTTGCAGGCAAAGCCCAACTAGATTTAACAATTAGCGAATTATTACGTAAACAAAAGCAATTTTAATAGTCCAAAGTCAATAGTTAACTGTGATTATTCATTACTAATGACTATTGACTATGAACTATTGACTAATGACTAATAACAATAGGAAAACGCATGAAAGTTCGTGTTGGTATCAACGGGTTTGGTAGGATTGGAAGACTAGCATTGCGGGCTGCTTGGGGTTGGCCGGAACTAGAATTTGTCCATATTAATGAAATTAAAGGTGGAGCAGTAGCAGCCGCCCACTTGCTCAAATTTGATTCTGTTCACGGACGCTGGACACCGGAAGTAGAAGCAGAAGGCGAACGTGTACTAATTGATGGCACACCTTTGAGCTTTAGTGAGTATGCAAAACCGGGTGATGTACCTTGGGAAGATATTGGTGTTGATATAGTTTTAGAGTGTTCCGGCAAATTTCGGACTCCTGCAACACTCGACCCCTATTTTAAGCGGGGAGTACAGAAGGTAATTGTTGCTGCTCCGGTTAAGGAAGAAGCCTTAAATATTGTCATGGGAGTTAATGATGATCTCTATGAGCCGGAAAAGCATCACCTCTTAACGGCGGCTTCTTGTACAACTAACTGTTTAGCACCAGTAGTCAAAGTTATTCACGAAGGCTTAGGTATTAAACACGGAATCATTACCACCATCCATGACAACACCAATACTCAAACCCTCGTCGATGCTCCTCATAAAGATTTACGTCGTGCCAGAGCTACAAGTTTATCACTAATTCCCACAACTACAGGTTCGGCAACGGCGATCGGCTTAATTTATCCAGAACTCAATGGCAAGCTGAACGGTATCGCCGTGCGAGTACCGCTACTCAACGCTTCCCTGACAGACTGCGTTTTTGAAGTTGTCCGACCCACCACAGTAGAAGAAATTAACGCCCTACTCAAAACGGCGGCTGAACAAGCACCGCTTAAAGGCATCTTGGGCTATGAAGAACGTCCTTTAGTATCAATTGATTACAAAGACGACCCTCGTTCCTCTATTGTTGATGCCCTTTCTACTATGGTTGTCGATGAGACACAAGTAAAAATTCTGGCTTGGTATGACAACGAATGGGGTTATGCCAACCGTATGGTTGAACTCGCCCGTAAGGTGGCATTGAGTCTTAAATAGCACTTAGGAAATAGAACACAGATTCAGTAATTCTGAAAGAACCTCTCCCCTAACCCCTCTCCAACGCGGAGAGGGGAGTTTAGCTCCCCCTTCCTAGTAGGGCTACGGTTTATACACAAGTCTTATCAAATTGCCTAACAGTGTTTCGATCCCCCCTAACCCTCCTTAAAAGCAGGGTGGTTTCATACAGAAAAAGAAAAATTTATAAGTTCTGATTTCTGGTGTTGTAGTAGAGATTTTGCCCTCTCTCCAAACCTCTCCCCCACGGGGGGAGAGGCTTTGAAACACAATAATCTTTTTTCTCGGATTGTATGAAACCACCCTGCCCTAACCCTCCTTAAAAGGGGGGGAACTCCCCAGCCCCTTATTCCTAATTCCCTATGACAATTACAGCTTCTAAAGCCAATTTCAAAAACTATATTCTTGTCACTCTAGCCTATTGGGGTTTCACTCTCACTGATGGCGCTCTGAGAATGTTAGTGTTGCTGTATTTCAATAATATTGGTTACACTCCACTACAAATTGCTTCTTTATTTCTGTTCTATGAAGTATTTGGTATTGTCACTAACTTTTTAGGTGGTTGGATTGGCTCACAATTAGGATTGAAGGTAACTCTCTACACTGGTATTGGCTTACAGATTTTCTCTTTGGTGATGCTAGCGTTTCTCAATCCCGGTTGGGTGCAATGGTTGGCTGTGACTTATGTGATGGTAGCTCAAGCATTTTCGGGAATTGCTAAAGACTTAACCAAAATGAGTTCTAAAAGTGCAATTCGCTTGGTGGTTCCCCAGGATGCACAGTCTTCTTTGTTTAAGTGGGTGGCTATACTCACGGGTTCTAAAAATGCTTTGAAGGGAGTTGGCTTTTTTATTGGTAGCGCTTTGTTAGGTGCTTTTGGCTTTGTCAATGCGCTGCTAATTATGGCGACTGGTCTATTTTTGCTCATGTTTACAGGGTTGATACTGCCTAAAGGTATGGGCAAAATTAAGAAGAAGGTGAAGTTTAGCCAACTGTTTTCTAAAAGTCCAGAGATTAATATTCTTTCCGCCGCCCGATTTTTTCTGTTTGGTTCGCGAGATGTGTGGTTTGTGGTGGCGTTACCTGTATTTTTGCGTCAGGTTTTAGGTTGGTCTTTCTATCAAGTGGGTGGATTTTTGGCGGTGTGGGTCATTGGCTATGGGATAATTCAGTCATCAGCACCAACACTGATTAGGCGATTTGGTTCTGGTCGTCCGCCACAATCGAAAACTATTCAATTTTGGACATTTACTTTAACTGCTGTTCCAGCTGCGATCGCCTTAGCTTTGCAACTAGGTGTACCTGCTAATTTTGCCATAGTTGGGGGACTACTCCTGTTTGGTGTGGTGTTTGCTTTTAACTCGGCGGTTCACTCTTACTTAGTCTTGGCATTCACCGATGATGATAAAGTAGCGCTAAACGTCGGGTTTTACTATATGGCTAACTCTGGCGGTCGCCTGGCTGGTACGGTTTTGTCTGGTTTGGTTTATCAATGGTTGGGGTTGGTTGGTTGTTTGTGGACATCAATGTTTTTGGTACTAGGAGCAGCAATAGTTTCTCTAAGATTACCAGACCCCAGACCAAGTAAAGCGATCGCTTGGAAAGCTGGAGATGGAGATTAAAAACGATGAACCTAAATCAAAAAACTGAAAATAATCTCAGCTTTTTTGAAAGATACCTCACATTGTGGGTCTTTTTGTGCATATTTGCCGGGATTGCTTTAGGAAGATTATTTCCAGAGGTAGCGGTGAGACTAGATACAATTAGTGTGTATCAAGTCTCAATTCCGATTGCGGTATGTTTGTTTTTCATGATGTATCCCATCATGGTGAAAATAGACTTTAGCCAAGCAATGAATGCGATTCGTGCGCCAAAACCAGTAATTCTTACCTTAGTGGTAAACTGGTTAATTAAGCCATTCACAATGGTAGTGTTTGCCCAATTCTTTTTAGGCTGGTTGTTTCGTCCGTTAATTGCCGGGACAGAATTAATTCGTGGTAGTGAAGTAGCGATCGCTAATTCTTACATAGCTGGAACCATTTTACTAGGAATTGCCCCCTGTACAGCAATGGTTTTAATGTGGGGTTATCTTTCCTACGGTAATCAAGGTCACACTTTAGTCATGGTGGCTGTTAATTCTCTGGCGATGCTATTTTTATATGCTCCCTTGGGAAGATGGTTACTAGCAGCAAATGACTTAACAGTACCTTGGCAAACTATAGTTTTCTCAGTGTTAATTTATGTCGGTTTGCCATTAATCGCAGGTATATATAGCCGTTACTGGATTTTCAAATATAAAGGTAGAGAATGGTTTGAAAGGCGGTTTCTCAAATATCTCAGTCCCATTGCGATTACTGCTTTACTATTAACTTTAATCTTGCTATTTGCTTTTAAGGGTGAGTTAATAGTTAGCAACCCCTTACATATTTTGTTAATTGCCGTACCACTATTTATCCAAACCAACTTCATCTTTTTAATCAGTTATGTAGCAGCCTTAAAACTGAATTTGATTTACGAAGATGCTGCACCAGCCGCCTTAATTGGTGCGAGTAATCATTTTGAAGTTGCGATCGCTACAGCAGTAATGCTGTTCGGGTTAAATTCTGGTGCAGCACTTGCCACAGTAGTAGGTGTTTTAATTGAAGTTCCAGTTATGCTAATGTTAGTCGAGGTCTGTAAAAAGACAGCATCTTGGTTTCCACGCCAGCCAGAAAAAGCCTCATTACCAGACCCACGCTGTATTACCTCACTTTAGTGGCTTGTCACGTCTTTTCACTATATTTTCACTTTAATCTCTTCACGAATCACATTTTTATCGAGAATTTGCCTCTCTGCAAGTTCTCGATTAGAAATCAGGATAAGTTCAACAGCTTCTCGTAAACTTTCCCTTGCTTCTGCTAAAGTTTTCTCTTGGACATTCGCTCCTGGTAACTCTTGGACATAGCCTATATACCAATCATCCACTTTTTCAAATACAGCAGTGAAAGAGTTTTCCATATTATTAATTAATAGTTTCCTAATGAAAAAGAGTGGAAATCACAATTGGCACTAGATATCCCAATTAGATACACACCTCCATTATATAATGGAGGTAAGTATAGCTAATATTAATCATCTGCGTTTATCTGCGTTTATCTGCGTTCAATTTTCCAAATCTATTTTAAACAGTCACCCCTTCCAATTGTTCATCAGTCAACTCATACAACTGACGCAACTTAGCTAACTTATCTTCATCAGCTTGCCAAAAACCGCGCCCATGCGCCTCTAACATTCTGCCGATAATATTACGAAAAGCTTCCGGGTTGGCTTGGCGTAATTTCTCCGCCATTTCTGCATCTAAAGCATAGGTATCAGCAGCTTGATCATAAACCCAATCATCAGTAAAATCAGCCGTACCACCCCAACCAATTAAAGCTGTCATGCGTTGAGATATTTCATAAGCACCACCGGAACCTTGACTCGCCATTGCTTCCGCCCATTTGGGATTAAGTAATTTTGTGCGGTATTCCATCCGCAATAAATCTTCTAAATTGCGGGGTGTGGTGTCTTTAGAGAAACTTTCGACAAAGCTAGTCGTAACTTTTTTCCCGCGTTGCTTTTCGGCTGCTTTTTTCAAACCGCCTGTGTTGGCGTAATATTCCTGAATATCGGTCAAACCATATTCTACCGAATCGATTTCTTGGACAATGCGATCGCTAGTTTTCAACAACTGCTGTAAAACTTCTGGTCTAGCCTGTCCCTTATCCTGTCTACCATAGCTAAACACATTGCGACTTTGCCAAGTATTACCTAATTCTTCCCCAGATTCCCAATTCCCGTCAACAACTTGGTCATTCACCAAAGAACCAAAATCACCCGCCGGGTTAGAAAATAATCTCGCAGAAGCATTTTCTACACCTTGGGCTTTTAAAGCTAAAGCGTGTTTTCTAATAAAATTTTGGTCTTCTGGTTCATCCGCATCCGCCGCCCTTTGAAATAAATCATCTAATAATTCGATGATATTCACAAAACTATCCCGAAAAATTCCTGAAAGATTTCCTAACACATCAATACGCGGATGTCCCACTTCAGCTAAAGGCTTCAACTCATAACGAACAATGCGCCCCGTTCCTTCCTTTACAGGTTCAGCACCCACTAATTCTAATAGAATGCCTAAAGATTCACCCTTAGTTTTAATTGCATCTAATCCCCATAATAAAACCGCCACCGTTTCAGGATATATGTGGTGTTCTTCTAAATGCTGGGCGATAATTTTCTTGGCAATTTCCTTACCCCGTTCATAAGCTGCGGGTGATGGCATTCTATAGGGGTCTAACGCATGAATATTTCTGCCTGTAGGTAACACGCCAGCACCATCCCTTAATAAATCGCCTCCTGGTGCTGGGGGAATATATTCACCATTTAAACCCCGCAATAAATTAGTTAATTCATCCGTAGTTTGCATTAACAAATCGGTGATTTGCTTTTCGGTTTCTGGCGATTTTGTTTGTCCTTCACCAAAATAAGCTTCGAGATAAGATGCTAATTCCTCCTCATTTGGTGATTCACCTAACGTATGCAGCCCAGAAGAAAACAAACGATTTTCTAACACCTGCAAATACTCATACAACTTCACCAAATAATCATCAAAAGCATGGGCGCTAAACAACCTGATATTTTCAGGAGTAAAAGGAATACCCAAGCTTTTGGCATCCTCAAATGGGCAATCTGTATCTAAACCCGTATCAACAATCTTCTTACAAATCCCTTCTTTTAAAACGTAATTCTTTGTCGGGTCTTCTCGATATTCAGCAATTAAATCACGTAATGCAACCAATTCCTTATACAAACCAGCCCGACCATAAGGCGGTACATTGTGAGAAATTAGCACCCCATAACCGCGACGCTTTGCCAAAATCGACTCGGAAGGATTATTCGCCGCATATATATATAGATTGGGTAAATCTCCTAACAAAATATCCGACCAAGAATAACCAGTATTACCCAAAGGCGAACCCGGCAACCATTCTACAGTGCCGTGCATCCCAAAATGGACTACAGCATCAGCTTTGAGTTCCTTTTGCAACCATTTGTAGAAAGCGGCGTATTGGGGATGGGGTGTCAAATCTCTTTCAAACATTAACCGCATGGGGTCGCCTTGTAACCCCAAGGGCGGCTGAACACCTATCCAGACGTTACCTAACTGCACACCGCCAATGTGAAATTCATCGCCATAGGTTTTAATTCCGCTACCTGTGAGAGATTTCCATTGTTTTTCGATGCGGGATGTGCGGAGATATCCTAACCATTTTTCTAGGGTACGGACGTTGACTGTGTTGGGGACTGGGGAAGAACTAGCCTCTAGCCTCCAGTCTCTAGCCTCTAATTCCTCATCCGCTTGTTTTACTTGGCGAATTAGTTCTTCCCCATCTTCTGGGATATCGCCGACGTTGTAACCTTGGTCTTTAAGGGCGTGGAGTAGTTTAATGAGACTGCGGGGGACGTTTAATAATGCTGCTGTACCTACTGCACCGTAACCAGGGGGGAAACCGTATAAAATAATGGCGATTTTCCTTTCTGAAACGGGTTTTTGGCGTAAGCTTATCCAATTTTTGACTCTACCTATTAAACGCTGTACCCGTTCAGGAACTAAATATATATCTTCCCCCACCAAACCACCAAGGGGGACGGTATCAATAGCGCCGTCTAATTCTGGTAAGGCGTATAACACGACGCTTTGCAAACCACCCACACCTTGACGTGTCCAAGAGTGGATATCTTGAATTAATAAAGGTGCGGCGACGGTGTAGGGGACGTTTTTGGCAGTGAGGATGCGTTTTGCTACTTCTACCTGACGGCCTGCTTCCATTGAACCAGCCGGGCCGCCAACTAGGGGAAAGCCGATGGTGGAAACAATTGCATCAACTTTGACGGCTTCTGGGGAAAGTGACGGGGTTTCGATATTACCTATTTGCCGTTGTTGCTGTTCGTAGTCAGTTGTCATCCAGTCTCGTACTGCAACGTGTCCTTCCACACCGTTAATGAAAATCGGTAAGGGTATCAAACCCGCTTCCTCAAAACGGCGAATTAGTTGGGGAATATATGGTTGTTTGGTGATGACGTGTTTGCGGTAGAGGAGAATGCCGACGATAGGATGTGTAGAGACGTTGCATGCAACGTCTCTACCACCAAGGGTTTCATACCATTTCAAGTATTGGCGGGGGAAGGTGAAAAAGCCTGGATAATCAGGATGAAGTAGCCCCATGTTGGGGGTTTCGATGGGTGGGGGGATGTCGCCGATTTTTAAATCTAAATATTTTTCTGCAATTGTCCAAAATAAGGACGCGACGTTTTCAGAACCGCCTGCATTCCAGTAACCGTAGATAATTAACCAGTTGCGTAAGTCTTGGACTTTTTGGACTGGGACAAATTTTAGAAGTTTGGGGCCGATTTTTAAGAAGCTAATATAACCGGCGAGTTTGTCTTCTTCGCGTCCGTTGCTGAATTTGTCGAGAATGAATTTAACGGGTTTGGGCATTCCTTTGGGTTTGTCGCCAATGGCGAAGGCCCCCAGTTTGGTTAAACTCATCAGTTCTAAGGCTGACTCGAAGACTAGGCGGATGGGAATTTGCGAAACGCGATCGCGCAGCCACAAAACTTGGTCATAATCAAATAATAGGCTACCAAAAAACACATCCGCGCCTTGTAATGCAGCTTCCACTTCCTGGCGGTTGCTGGTAATATTGCGATCGCTAAATACTCGAATATCCAAATCACCACAGCGAGAACTAGCCAACGAGGCCGCCTTCCTGTACAAGTCAGCGTTAAATGATTCAAATCCAGCAATCAAGACGATACGTTTCATTACCCTAAGCCAAGAAATATTTCTTTACTTAAGATTCTACATAACCTATTGACAAATGGAAGTCATCCAGTCAGGGAGCGTGACTCCCTGACTTAAATCTGCACCTATCGGCTCAGATCCCAATCATTAACGAGAAAATAAAGAGAGCAGCCAAGGATCAATAGTGTTATTGGTTGTACCACCACTAGAATTTGCCGAGTTCCTATCATAAAGGCTAGACAAAGTGGATCTGCTACCAGTATTCGTACTAGTAGTGTTTGTATTGACTAGGCTGCGGTCATAAAGGCTAGCCAAAGTATTATTAATACTATTATTGGTATTGTTAGAGCCACTAGGAGTTCCATTAATAACTAGAACTTCATTCATCATCAGATTAATCAATCGACTATTGACCACTTCAACCGATGACCCATTATTAATGATAGGCTCTAACAAAGAAGAGTTTTTAATTACCGTTTTGTCATTGCCATCACCGCCAGAAATATTCACCTGAGCATTACTCAGTGAGATGGAATAATTGATCGGTGTATTCACCTCAAAGGTATCATCACTACCTTCACCATAAATGTTCAGTTCAGCAGTATTACGGTTCACTTGGATATAGTCATTGCCGTTCCCTGCTCTAATAGTGGTATTGTTCTTAATTCCTAATAAACTAAACCCTGGTATCCAGACTCCATTGACAATTTCATCTAATACATTGCCATTGGCATCTACTTTCGGCCCAACGCGGAATCTATCATCCCCTAAACCGCTATCAATATTAGTTGTCGCACTTGTGTTCAGGATAGTAAAGTCATCATTACCTGTACCTAATTTCAGGTTAAACACCTCAAAACCATTGTAGTAAATACCTTCACCTATACCTAAACCAGTCAGAGATGTATTTGTTAAGATGCCAATACTATTAGAAATATCTCCTGAATTATCTATATTCAAAGTATCGACATCGCTCTGTGATTCGCCATAAATAGTCAGGCGTTTTTGAATTTCATTGGTGCGGTTCTGACTGCTACCAATATTCACAACATCGTCACCTCCACCAGTGTATATGTTAGTAGCAGTAGCCAGTCGTCGAATATTCAAGATGTCATTGTTGTCTTGAGTGTAAATAGACATCTGTTGCGCATAAATCCAACCATCGATATTGATGGAAGCACCAGCAATATTTCGATTATTGTAATCGCCTTGAATCACAACCTCATTACCAGCATTTATGGTAGCACTTGAGCCTATGTCGAAATTATTCTCTACTAATAAATTGACGTTATTACCTGCGCTCAAATTTGCATTATTTAACATCGATAGATTTGCCACAGTTAAAGTAACATCTTTGGCAGCTTTGAGCAGAGAATTATCTACTAGAGTCAAATCTCTTCCACTCAAATTGACTGCATCTTGATCACTGATCAGCCGTTGTAGATTAACTGTACCAGCTAAGTTTTTGACATTAATCGAGCCGCCTGTCACTACATCTAGTGAGCCTGTTGAGGTCAAAAAGATAGTTTTAGCATCGATATCTGTAGTTGTGGTTCCCGCATTGATGACGATATTTTTACCAGCAATAATCCCCTGGTTAGAGTCAGAGAAATTATTAAACTTGTACAGTGCGGGAATAGCAGTATTGGCTTGATTTGTGGTTTGAGCGATCGCCAAATTCACATCTCCAGTATTAGCAGTCATTCTTTGAACATTCACCGTTACTGGATTGCTGTCAAGGGCTTTTGCTGCCAGATTGAGATAGGTGGAATTTTGTGCCTCAACGTTGAGATAAATATTACTATCAGCAACATCAGCAGTAACTGGGTTATAACCTTGAATCAATTGAGCAGTGATGCGTTGGTTATCTGTGCCAATGCTTTTGGCAGCAGTCATTTTCAAGTCGCGGGTAATTATCTGTTGTGTAGTTCCCTGACTGAAAATATTACCTCCACTATAAAGGATAGTGCGATCGTGAGGATTATCAATTACACCTTGAAGAATCAGGTTAGAAGCACCCCAGTTATTAATTGTTACCAGCGTTGGGTTAGCGGCTAGTGAGCCAGATGAAGTAGTGGTACTGGTAGCTTTGTCGACATTCACTTGGCTATAGTCCGGTGCAGAAGATCCAGAATTACTAGATATAGTTCTAATGTCATTAATGATGAGATTTTTATGGGAATAATTCTGAATTTCTACCGTGTCAAATGCCGGGCTACTCATCGAATACTTGCCTCTATCGACAAATGATCCACCTGTAGATTTTGCTCCAGTACTAAATGTTATTTTTCCACCACCAGTAGCGTTAATATTACCAATTTTGATGTCAGTGCCGTTATCAACAGTAACATTTTCACTCTGGAGTGCGACTTTTCCACTGGCATCAATCACTACAACAGGGTTTACTTGCCGTGCTAGGCGCACAACATTGGAATTGAAGTCTGTAGTAGATGTAGCGTTTGCAGATGTAGCGTTTTGGGAGCCATCAGGTTTGGCTCTACCAAAGTCCATAGTGATAGAAATAGTACCAATAAATGGAAGCCAAATTTTCAGTTTCCATGCTTTCTTGCTGTAGGCGTGGTAGATGTTATTAAAACTATCAAAGCCTGACTTCACGTTCAGGGAGTTGACAGTGAGGGTAGAGTTAGCATTTGTGTTAACGGTTGCTTTGAGATTTGAGTTATTGATTGCATCAGAATCTGTTTTACCACCTAGTCCATCGCAATGAGCCAGAGCTGTGGAGTTGGTGTTCACATTTCTGAAAACAGCATTCAGATTGAGTTCATCAGCTTTTAGCCATGCTCCAGAACCGATATTAGTTGTGGCTCTGGTTTCATTCAGGGCGATATTAGATTTAGCTTGAATAATGCCAATCAAGCCACCAGCTTTTGCTAAACCCAAAGCATTCACATTTAAATTGTCAACAGCCGACTCAACTGTTAATTTTCTTCCTTCCAAAGTGGCAGCGTTAACATTTGTGTCATTAGCTCCATTAATGATCAAGTTAGCTGTTCCATAAGCAAAAGGTATGAATCCACCACCACTAGCATCCGCTTTGACTGAGCCAGTTGTGTCGCTGGAGGAACTAACCAATATATTTCGCTGGGAAGTGATATTTGCCTGATCAGCAACTTCAGTGATGGTGTTATGGGTAAGATTTAAAGTTGCTGTAGCTCTGCCAATAGGAATCAGTCCGCCAGCAGTGCTATCACTGGAGATATTGAACTTGTGAACTGATTGACCATCAATGGTTACATTACCAGCAGCCTGAATAGTCGCATTTTTGAAGACAGTTGTTTTGTTGTTATTGACAACCTTAGCTGTAAGTTCACCAACACCAACCCCAACTATTCCACCTGTTTTGGTACTAGCTGCACCAGTTAGTTGAATATTGGATTGTCCCTGAACTTTAACATTACCTGTTGCTGTAATTACAGCAGCGTTACCTATATAGGTATTCATGTTAGATGTAATGTTAATTTTCGCCTTAGCCCCACTACCAGCTAAGACAGCACCTGAAGATGCTTGAGAGTATGCTGAGAAGACCTGATCACCTTGGCTTGGTAGAACGATTGACGCTCCTGATGATAACTGGTGTTTGTCGCCTGTGGCTGTGCCGTTTTCCAGGTCGATGTGCAGGTTGTGCATACCTGTACTCTTACTGGTTAAATCAACAACAGATTCTCTAACAAAGATATGATTTACACCTTCACCAGTTAATCCACTCTGATCAAGAGCGATCGCTTGACCACCTTTTGTTTGCGATAATTGGAAACTGGTTGATGTTGAGTTAATTACGTAGTAAGTTACACCCTCTTCTAATTCCTGGCCAATTGCTTTCAGTGAATTGGAACCAGTCGCACCTGTTAGAGAAATTGCCGTACCACCACTAGTCGCAGCAAGTCTAAAGTTGTTGTCATCAACCTTAATTACATAGTAGGTTGCACCATTGGTTAAACCGATTTGAGGTGTTCCGGTGTATAAGACTGCTTGTCCTGAAGTGAAACCGTGATTGACTACAGTAATTTGGTTACTAGCATTGGCATTGCTATAAGTGAAATTAACTATGTTGGCAGTCTTCAGCCCTACAGCAGTAATTTTGTGACTTGTTCCTGCCGCAGCATTGGTAATATCAATTACTGGGCCGCCATTAGTTGTAGACAGTTGGAACTTATTGTCGTCTACCTTCTTAACGTAGTATATTGCACCGTCAGTTAAGCCACCTAAAGCCGAACCAGTGGCAGTATAAACTACCTGATCGCCTGTTTCAAAACCATGACTTTCCGAATTAATAGTATCTTTTGAGACGATATCACCAGTATCAGAGTTAAAAATACTTCCAGTACTGGGAATATTCTCGGCTTTATCTACCGTAAACGAAGCAGAACGTTTTTTGTAAACTACAGTATCACCATTTGCAAAGTCGTTATTGTTGCTGCTGACTATAGTTGTAGCACTACCGACTGTAGTGATTCCACTTAGCCTTGCCCCTTCACTAAAGTCCTCTACAACTGGTGTCTTGGATAGTTGAACGGTGCTACCATCAATTACTTTGACATAGTATTTCTCACCAGAAATTAAACCGCCAATGTTACTGCCATCTTTGGCTTCATAAACGACTTGTTGCTTATCTTCAAAACTATGTCCATTAGCAAACTTCAGGGTATTGAATTTGGTGTCAACTGTAGCTGCATTAAACTCACTACCTAGCTTGATAGTCTTATCATCAACAACAATCACTGAGTAACTTCTATCGTTTGTTAGTCCGCCAATAT
>DATNQO010000245.1:0-45120 GCA_036704005.1 Leptolyngbyaceae cyanobacterium
ATCCCGGAAATAGTGCTGAAGAATCTTTTTACTGAGTTTAATTGGAGGACAAAAGAGCAATGAAAGCAGACTCACTGTAAGTAATGCCTTGAGTTAACGTTCCGCAATTGCGCTGATGGTTTCCTTTACAGTCTTCATAAATTCAGCAGAATCACGGTTACGTAAATTAGGACTTCTGATCAAAACTTCGATTATCAAGTTTATGAGAGTCAATTGATGATTAGCCCTGTAAGGAACGTTATCCGCGTCAATCAGTCAATGGCAAAAGAAGTTGCTCACGAGTGGGAGCGGGCTTCAAGCAGTGAACTCAGTGCTTATTGTTTACATATTTTGCAAGAAATCGGTTGTACTAACACCGAGTTACCAGACAACCTACAAACAAGAGAACAGCAACTAAATTTAATCGCAGGTTTTGCATCTTATGCTTTTGGGAGAATAGAAAATGTCGCAAGTGTTAATTGAAGATAGTTTTGATAGCTCAGACTGGTCAGAAACGGCTACTGTACCTGCAACAGATGAAGACTTATTGATTTTGACGCAAAAGCTATCGAATCAACTAGTCCCTACCAAGGTATTTTTCCAAGCCGTAGCGATCGCAGCTTATGATGGTGCATCTGCTTTCCGTTATGCAGATAATTATCTCACTAGCGCGAAACATAAAATTAAACGAAGAAATGAACTTTTGTTAAGAAAACCTTTGACGAAATTTGATTATAACTAAAACGTTACAAATGTGGGTTTTTTACATCAGAGCCAGTCAGAACAATTTAAAATTCGCGCATTCAAAATTCAAACTTTCTCTGGGTAATCTATCTGATGACTTGTTTAATACTTTTGTAAAAAACCTACAAACAATTCAAAATTCAAAATTCAAAAAAATATCTTTTTTAAACCCTGCTAACTGATAACTGATAACTGTCACCTGTCACCTGTCAACTGTCAACTGTCAAAACCGAGTTTCATACTGTATAAACAATAGACTATCATCTCCTAGATTAGTAGAGCCACGCACAAGAATATCATCATTGAGACGGTAGAGTACGTTGTAAAGCAAAGATTCATCGCCAGACAGAGGGGCGGATAAAGAGACAGATAGAGTGCGATTTATATCAAACACGCCTTCTGCTGATAAATCGAGAACTGAGGATCTAGTTGATTCCCGACCTGTGGTAGCAGTGGGAAAGATGCGGAATTCACTAAAACCAATAGTCTGTCCGATCGCTGTAATTGTGCCTTGCAAACTACCTAAAATTGTAGAACTGGCTATATTAGTTAACCCTTGCGTAGCATCTCCTTGGGCGAAGTTATTTAAAATTGAGCCACCCAACAGCGCAATGATTTCGCCGCGACTACGGCTAGGTTCACTGGTAAGTTCCAAATTTTTAGCTAATTGACTAGCAGGCCCTGTCGCTGTAGCGCGGACGCGGACTGTACGTAATGTACCAAAGTTGGTAGCAGAAACATCACTGATTTCCGCAGAGAAAGGCGAATCTAAAATGCGATCGCTCCGATTTGATGCTTCTGGTACAATTGCCACTAGCCGCACATCTAAAGTAGGGTCAAGTCCTTGACTGGGTGTAAACGTTGCGGTATGCTCATAACCACGCTCTAAGGTAAACTCAGTGGAAAATAAGCCGATGCGTCCCCCTGTCAAACGTATGACTCCTTGAGGGCGAGGTCGGGCTAAAGTACCATTGATAGTCAAGTCGCCTACAGCATCAAAGTTAATTAGCGACTGCGTTAACTCCGCTCCCCCTGGTAAAAAATTTAATAGCTCAGTTGTGATCCGTACATCATCACCCAAATTTAAGCGTAAATCTGCAAACTCTATAGGTAAATTAGGTCTAGTTGTTGCTGGCTGGGTGGCTGTTGTTTCTGGTTGGGCGGCTGTTGTTGCTGGCTGTCGCTCTATTTGGATAGTTGTGGGGGTAGTGGTTGTATTTGCTTGTTGTGGCTTATTATTACTTGTGTTACCGAGAGCGAGAGTAACTTGACCATCACTTAAGGTAATATCACCAGCAATTTGAGGTTTTAGGGCTGTTCCCCGAATCACCGCATTACCACTGACATCGCCTGTATACAAACCTGCAACTTGCAGATTTAGTTTATCTTGTATTGCTACTGTCAGGGGATTATTGACAATTCCCCCACCCGCAAAAATCGGTAGGCTTCCCGATGCCGTTACTAAACCTTGATTATAGGTAGCTTGAATCCCCTGTACATTCAACGTATCACCATTAAATTGTACTGTGCCTGTGACATTCCTCAGAGGATCGGTTAAAAGTTGAGCGCTAATCGTTGCATTGTTAATTGTCGCATTGCCATTAATAATTGGCTGGTTGAAAGTACCTTGGACATTGACGTTGACCTGTCCTTGTCCATCCACCCAAGCGACTTGATTATTAGTCAACAGGTTTAACAATGATAAACCCTCGTTGCTGACATTGGCGTTAATACTAATTTGATTGTTAGTGGGAGGTTCGGCGGTAAAAGGTAAAGCCGCAGGTATGCTACCGTTAATGGTAATCGGCTGTGTACTTGTCAAAAGTAAGGTACTGTCAAAATTGAGGCGAGAATTGTTATAATTAAAGTTGACTTGTCCTGTTTGCACAGGTTGCTTGTTTAAAGTGGCGTTGGCTAAGGTAACTTCCCCTGTCGCCCTGGGATTTTCTAAACTACCTGCTAAGTTAGCGATCGCATTTACTTGTCCGGTAATATCTATAGGATATCTGGCAATAAATGGGTCTAACAGTGATAGAGGTAAGCTGTTGACGCTCAACTGTCCTGACAACTCCTCAGTACCCAATTGTCCCGCAAAAGCCACCAATCCCCCATTGATACCCACCTGTAAAGGTGATAGGGTAAGCACACCATCAGCAAAATTCCCATTAGCAACAACTTGATTGATTGAGTATTCACCCCATCGCCAGTTATCACCTAGAAGATTAAAACCCGCATTTAACCCAGTTCTTAAGGAACCACTAGCTGTAATTGTCCCATTCAAAACGCCAGTTAATTCTTGTAGGCTAGGTAAATCTGGCTGTTGTCTCCTCTCTTGTTGCTGTTGTTGTGCTATTGTTGTCTGAATTTTACTGAAATACTCCAACTGAGTTTGTAAATCTGCATCAGGTAAACGCACAGGTGTTGTATCGAGTGCTTCCGCACCTGCTAGTGAGGGTGTTTGTAAACCACCGCCAAAGTCGCCAAAGTTAAAGATGCTGAATGCTTGTAATAAATTTTCCACCCGCGTTTGATTGAGATTCGCTTGTACTTGAAATTTGGGGTCATTCCCAGCTTGCAAACTGGCACTGAGAGCGATATTACTGTCACCTATACGTAATAGCCCATTACTTAAACTAGCCGTACCATCAGCGTAGTTAATATTACCACGAAACTCATCGGCTGAAGCTCTGGCGACGCGGGGGTTGGCTATGGCGACATCACCAGCTACGGCATAATTATTGAGGTTGACAGTTAAATTCCCTGATAATGTCCCACCTAAAGGTCTGAGTTGGTTGTTGCGTAAAAACCCATTCACCAAAGCGATAGGAAACTGTTGAGCGTTGATAATTAAGTTATCACCCTCGGTTCTACCTGTGGTGATTGCGCCACCACGTTGAACTAAAAACGAAGTCGGGCGATAATTAGCGTTGAGGTTCACAGCTATCTTATCTTCTGTGCCTGCCAGTTGCAGACTTGCTCCTTGTCCGCCTTGGAAATTGACATTACCAGTTAACAATGGGTCAAATGCCAAGTTACCCACATTAAAATTGCGGAGGCGGATATTACCACCTGCTTCAGGGGTATTGAGAGTGCCTGTCACTCGTCCATTAAAATCGAGTAACCCCGCAACTGCTATGTCTCCAGGCGTTTGCAACCCTATCTTGCTGAGGTCAAAATTTTGGGCTTGGACATTCAAATTCAAACCAGCAATTTGGGGTGTACCTGATTCTGGTAATTGTACTGCGATCGCACCATTCGCACTCAACCCTGCGGTAGCGGCACGTTGAACTATAATTTGCTTTCCATTCCACTGAAACTGAGCGTTAATTGGTTGCGCTAACTGTGCTATCCCTTGAGAAGCATTAATTTCACCGGCGGCGCGGATATCTGCAAGTTGAAATGATGCTGTTGTTCCTGCCAACTGAACATTACTATTGACTCGTCCGCGTAGTTGGGGGGAGAAACGGTTGAGTTGAATTTGCGAAGCATTAGCTACAACTTGCCAGCGTCCATTATTCAGGTTGACATTTCTCAGGTTAACTCTACCGCCTGCCACATTCAGGTTTGCCTGTCCGCTAGCTTGGATAGTTTCCGGTTGGAAAGAAGCCGTGCTTCCTGATAAATTGAACGCTGCACTAGTTAACACACCCTGAAACTGCGGCGGTATCTGTGCCACACGGTTGAATTGAATTTGGGAAACATTAGCGACAGCTTGCCAACGTCCATTATTCAGGTTGACATCTCTTAGGTTAACTCTACCGCCTGCCACATTCAGGCTTGCTTGTCCGCTAGCTTGGATAGTTTCCGGTTGGAAAGAAGCCGTACTTCCCGACAAATTGAACGCCGCATTACTTAACACTCCCTGGAACTGCGGCGGTATTTGCTCAAAACTGTCGAGTTGAATTTGTGAAGCATTGACAGCAGCTTGCCAACGTTGTTGGACAACCCTACCACTAGCCCTGACCGTACCACCCGCCACATTCAACACTGCATTGGGTAACACAAGATTATTGCCTTGTTGGGCAACGACAACTTCTCCCCTCGTGGGATAAGTAGCCGTGGGTGCTTGCACCTGTGCCACCGCCCGCAAATTGCCCAAATTGCCCGAAACCCTAGCATTTGCTGAGACATTCCCGATTTTGATATTATCGTTTGTCTTGACCAGCGCATCCCCTGGTAAATTTTGTGCTTGAAGGTTGAATGACACATTACCTTGGGGTGCTAGTTGGACTTGACCACGCCCGACAATTTGCCCCCCAGCTGGTGGCTGCACTTGCACCGTTGAAACATTTAATGCTAAAGGCTGCTGTCCTAGAGAGCCAGTAATTTCCGCCTTAGCCGCCACATTACCAACCTGGATAGGTGGGTTTACGCCATAACTACGTGCCAGTACATCCCCTGAGATACCAGCCGCTTCAATGTTAAATTTGACATTACCCCCTAGTTGACCTTGACCGCTTCCAGTAATTTGACCCCCGGCGGCGGGAACCAATGTCAAATTAGGTACAGCAATTTGAGTAGCTTTTTCTCCTACACTCAAACGGAAGTCAGTTTTTACGCCTGTAAATAAAACACGGTCAACTTGAATAGGTTTGATATTGCTGGCCGTCCCACTCACCACTGGTTGCTGTAAACCACCTTGGACTTTAATAGCGGCTGTGACTTCTCCGGCTGCGGGGACTGGCGATTTTACCTTAAATGTGTCTAAAAGTTGTTTAGCAGTAACTGACTTGACCTGAGCCGCCAGATTATAACCTGTTTGCAGATTAACTGTGCCATTCGCCAACAAGGCCACCTTACCAAAGTTAGCGCTGAGACTTTCTAAACCAATTGTTTGTCCTTGAAATGTTAATCTGCCATTGGCGTTAGAAAACGGTTGCGGCAAATTTTGCACTTTCGCCGTGACTTGACTGGGAGTAGCCGTTCCTGTAATCGATATTTCCGACTGCTTGGCGGGAATTTGCACTGCTAAATCAGCATCAACGCGCCCAGCTTGTAAGACAATTGGTAAATTAATTAAACGGCTGACCTCAGAGACTTGGACACTTTGAGCTGCAAGTTGAAGATTTGTCAGTTGTGCTTTTGGTTGTGTTTCACCAGAAATTCTTACCGTTCCCCCCCTGGTGAGTTGACCATTGATTTGATAACCTATCCTCTGATTATCCGGTGCAAATCTGGCAATACCCCCAACCTGAGTTAATACTACAGAACCTTGGGGTCTAGTTGGTGCGGGGGCTGCTAATAACTCAACATTCCCACCAACAAGTTCTAGTGTTTCCAACTGAGTTTGAATTGCGCCTCGTCCCTCCCCCGTCTTCACCTGCGCCGTTACCCACCGACCATCTTGATCCTGTTGAATAAAAACATTGGGGTTGACTAAAGTGACGTTTAATACTAGCGTCCGGGTGAGGATGACTTGCAACGGCGAAAACTGCACATCTATCGCTTGTGCGGTCACTCTATCAGGATCTGTGGCAGTTGCGGGTATTGATAGAGAGCTAAATCTGAGGCTGGAGAGTGTGAAACGTTCAACTTGCCCCAACTTGATGGAACGTCCCAGCAATTGCTCCAGGTTCGTTTCCACTAAAGGAGCTAAGTCATTATATACATAATTTCTCACCCACCAAGCGCCGCCGACAATTCCTGCCAGTGCTACGAATCCTACAACCAGACTGGCACGCCGAAGAAGCTGGAGAGATAAGCGACGATTATTGGGAGAACGAGTCATTTTTCGTGACTAATATCATTATTGAGCAATAATCAAGTTATTACCCCACAACAACATAGTAGTTTTACTGTCTTTGAAAAACCCTTCCTAGATAGATTTATATTTACCTCTAATGTGTAATTAGTCAGTTGACAGTTATCAGTTATCAGTTATCAGTTGACAGTTGACAGTTGTTATTCTCCCTCATCTCCCCCCGCTCCCACCCTGCGGGAAGCTAAAGCTACATCTCCCCCATCTCCCCACTCAGCAATCAATTAGAACTTCTGGCACAAGATGCCCCGCCGGGGTCAGCGAAAACAGCTAGGGTGTGATATTCTGGCGGGGTGTCTTCGTAAAGAACTTTAAAAGTATAGAGTTTGGTGCGACCTTGACCTTCGGTAATTACTGTTAAAAGTGTATCCTTGGTACTGCGTACACCCGGAAGATTGAGTCTGGGAATACGTCGCAGTTGGATGACGTTGGCGGATGAGTTTTTGCAATCTTCACTATTACCGCTTTGTTCGCCAAACTGCATACACATTGGGCCGTCAAAGTCTAGTGTTACCTGGGAAGGGTCATTTAACCAAACTTTTTTAATTTTTTCCCCGGCGGGAATAAAGCTGAGGTTTGTTCCTTGTTCAAACCACACTTTGATAGTTGGAACTAATCCTCCTAAGCCTTGTGCTTGACAGGAAAAAATCGAACGTAGAACGGCATTATCAGCTAGCGCACGACTGCCAAATAGGATGATTGCACCCGAAAAAATCAAGGTGGCTAAAGACAAGCGGGGAAAAGGATTTTTAGCCTTCATAACACTGATTACGAATTATTTCAATAGCTGACTTTTCACGGCATCTAGAAGACCTCTCTCCAAACCTCTCTCCTTGTAGGAGGAGCCACTGCGTTGCGCGGGTTTCCCGCGTTGTAGCAAGTGGCGTTAGAGGCTTTGATTTCTCCCCCTTCCCTGTCTTTGCTACGCAACGCTACCGCGAACGACACGCTGCGCGAACGTAGGGAAGGGGGCTGGGGGGTGAGGTCTGACGTTGGCTTTTCCACATAACGTGAAAAGTTAGATTTCAATAGGACTTACGCATGAAAACGAAAAATCAAGTAAATGTAGGGTGCGTCAGCCCCAATAATGTCGGACACATTCAAGGATTTTCCACATCTGACGCACCCTACCCCAAGTGCCAGTTGCGTAAGTCCTATTAAAGTTGAACCGCTTGATTGACATAAATTTCTACTGGGGTTCCAGCTTGGAGGAGCCAAATATTGCCTTGCTGCATCATTTGGGCGACTGCTTGTTGATTGCGTTGGGAAATTTGCGGAACGACGGAGTTTAATCCACCTTCAAGAACCCCAGCAACGAAATTGCGGCGGTTATTGCCAGTTGTGACTGTAGTCAAGTTACCGTTACCACCGTATGTTACTTGTGACTCTGTACGGTTATATAATTCTGCGCCTTTAGCCACACCGCCTAAGACAAATAAACCGAAATCCATGCTGGCGATCGCACCACCGCGATCAGGGTATTGGCGTGCTATCAGAGGAGTACCACCAGAACCACGAACTATCAGTGCATTGTTGGGGATGTCTCTTTCTGAGGGAACGCCATTATTTTGCACAATCATTTTGGTGAGATTGATCTGCATCAAGCCTTGATCGGAAACTGAACGTAGTTCAGCTAATAACTCAGTATTTGCTGGTATGGCGATCGCACCATCTGCGCCTTTGAGTGGTTCTGTTAAACGGATGACAAATACGCTCTTATTGTCGTTGTCATCATTGTTGTTATTGTTAGGATTAGCACCTCTACCTCTAGCAGATTCCCCAAAAACCCCTGTTGCCAATATACCTTTTGCAGTAGTTCCTACCTTCATTGCTTGGGGGTTGCGAGGTTGTCCTTGACTCATCCCAGAATTAGGTATTTGAGCTTGTTGTGGTCTTGGGGCTGTCACTGGCTGTTGGCTAGAGACTGTCATGCTAGGTTGATCCACAGGATTAGCCTGGCCATAACTACCTATCTTGGCTAGGCTTTTCCATTGCTCCCAAGGGCTGGGCGGGGTTGGCGTAGGATTTGCCTGTACTACAGGGGATTGTTGTAGTTGGGGATTGAGTGAGGGTATATTTATAGGTGGTATAGGTGGTATGGGTGGCATATAGGGATTTTGCCCAACGCGCTCAACAATAACTGTACGTGCTGGTGATGAAGGCGTTGCTTGCTGGCCAGTTTGTGGCACTGGATTAACACTTACCCTTGTCGGTGTATTAGTTTGTGGAGTTGGGGTAGCTGTTACTCTTGGTGCGTTTCTGAGATTTTGCTGTGCTACTTTTACCGCCTGTGTTTGTTCAGCCAGAGCTAATTTAGTTTTTAAAGTTTCTACTTGTTGTTCGAGATTTTCCTGCGGTGTGAAATTTGTGGCTGGTGCTTCTGGCTGAGGCAAAGCTGAACTATTTTGTGCTGGCTTATTATTAGTAGTACCCATCAGTTGGGATAAAAACACCCCAGCTACCATCACCAAGACTAAAGTACCTGTACCCACCAAGGCTAACTTCGCAAAGGGGTTAGATGAGAGGGGTTGCTCGGTTTTAACTTCCTGTGGCGATGTTGGGGATGGTTGGCTAGGTAATACATCTGGTATCTCAGGAGTCGGTTCTGCTGCTAACCCGACTAGTCTAGCCATTTGTGTTTCCCAATCGGTAGAATCTACTTCTGGATGAGTTAGGGGTTTTGGTTGGGTTTCGTAAGTCATGGTGTATTTTCAATTAAAAATTTAAAAGTTTCTGGGAGTTGACAGATTTATTGCTGAGGTATTGATTGAGAAGTTCCAGCACAATTAGTATCTTTGATGTCGCAGATGTTGTAAATTTCTAATCGAGCTTCGCCCAGTCGAAAAGCTGCTAAATGCCAAGGCTGCGGTGCAGATGGTAGGGAAATAACTGGTTCATCTATAGCTCGAACTACAATCTGTTTATTAAAAGGAATTGATTTACCTAAATTGTCAGCACCATTAAAAATTAATTGATTAGCAAACATTTCCACCTTCCATTGACCCTCACCAACTGGTGTTGGTTGAGAAATTTTTTGAATTACCAATACATGATCATCACTTCTTGTAGTATTACCAATGCGGGTAGGAGATTTTAACTCATTAATTTCTGATAAAAATTTTGCTTGCAAATTATTAGTTAACAACTGTGAACTAGCTTCCCAGATAGCTGCTGACGGCTGCTTTTGTGACCAAGTTAACATAAGAGTCATAGTTTCACCCACAAAACGGCGGACTGTTTCTGGGTGTCTTTCAAAGCTGGGCTTGGGGTCTACGGTAATAGCACGACCATCAATTAACTGTACCAAACTCCGGGGGGTTAATTGGCGATTCAATTGCTGTAACATCGACCCATGAAACATCAGCAACAGCAGAGTAAACAGGTTTAACCCAAATGTCCCCACAGCCAACAGGGGTAGAATACTGGTTTTTTTATTTTCTGGTTTGAGTAGTTGCATGGGGGGGAAGGGGGAAAGGGGAAGGGGGAAAGGGGAAAGGAACAACTGTCAACTGATAACTGATAACTGATAACTGTCAACTGTCAACTGTCAACTGATGACTCCTATCTAATAAAACTGCCTGGTTCACAGGGATAGGCGGCATTTTTGCTGGTATTTTTATAATCATCTAATAAACATAAATTACGCATTTCGTAAATTTCTAATTTATCAGTGCGACTACTATAAATTGCTTTTTGGATAGCGCTGCTACCCTCGGCTAAGGGGGTGGGGAAAAAATCTACTGCACGTACTAATAAATCTTTATTGAAAGGAGTTATGGTTTTACGGTTATCGCTCTTCTTGGTTTGTACGAGGTCGGCGACTATCCCAACTCGCCATGTTCCTGGCGCGATCGCTACTGGTAGATAAACTCTTTTAATATTTAATTGTGCTGATATGGCTTGGGTCGGAGTGCTAGCAAAGACTTCTGGGGGTGTCATCTCGGCGATCGCACTTAAAAAACCTTTACGAAAGTCTTCTGATAAGGCGAAACTCGCCACCCAACTACTAGTTGTCACTCTCTGGCTACCTCCTTGTGGGGTTCTAATCAATATTCCTGCGTCTTGTTGGGGTTTGGCGATCTCTTCCACTCTTTGCGGTGGGAGATTTCCCGACCAGTTAAACATGGCTATCATGGTTTTACTGACGAACTGTTGAATTACCTGTGGATCTCTGGCTAAGTCATCAGTCGCGCCTACTGGCTTACCATCGATTGTTTGTACGAAATTCGGTGGTTTGCGAATACTCAGTTGGCGAATATTTAACCCCTGCACAATAAATATAAATAAAACTAATAAGTGCAAACTAAATGTGGCGATCGCAAAAGCCGTCAGCACACTAAATGCTTGCTTTTTTTTCTGCTGCAAAAAATTAACCATTCCCCCCCCTTTATATATAAATTATCCCCAATTACCCATTACCAATTACCAATTACCCCTTATATTCTGTCCCTCACCATTGTCGCTGCATTACTAATACCATTAAATACGCCTAAACCACCCAATCCAGCCAACACTAAAGATAACAGTGGTGCTAAAACTCCGATAAAAATCATGAACCACATTAAATCAGGATTAGCATTCGGGTCTTTTTCTGTGGCGTTGACAATCACGGCGGCTGTAATGATGGCAATAATATTAAAAGACAGTTTAGCAATTCCTGCTGATATAAAACCTGTTAACCAGAGAAAAATCGGTTTCCCAGCCACCGGAAGTAAGGAAGCGCCAACAGCTACCGGCCCCAAAACTGCTATTAGTAACATAGTGGCTTCTATTAAATTTTGAAAAGCATATTGTAGGGAAACTAAAAAGTTTTTAATACTAGTTTGTACTGTATTACCAATCAAAGAATTAAAATTATTTTCTGATACAATACCTGTACCAAATCTGATTTGATTGACTTGAGTTTCTAGTCTGACTATCCAAGCTTTATTGCCATATAAATTTCTATATTCTTGCCAGAGGGTATCAATTCTTTCGCTAGCTTTTGCCAAACATTGAGTTTGTTGTCCACCAGTTAAAGCTTGACAGGGACGCAGGAGAGAACCAGCAACTTCTTCCGCAACACTCATATTTAATGCTTGCTGATAAACTTGGTCAGCATCTGCTGTAGTGACTACTTGCTGGTTTACAGAATTGATAAAGCCTCTGAAACCCAATGTTAAGGTAGAAAGGAGACTACCATTACCAGAATTACTCAATAATACGACTACTATAAAAGGCCAAACAAGAGCCGATATCGGACGCGAATACTCGCTTTGAATCATATCATTGAACCACTGGATCACAAAAAATAGGAGCGTGCCGACAGCAAGAAATACGCCGAGATTTGTTAAGGCTCCATATAGGTTATTACTCGTGTTATTTTGTAATAAATTTAGCCATTGCTCGTCCCAACCTTGAGCAATACTGCGAGCCGTTGCTGTGCCACTATTGAGGGTATCTGTAAAGCCAATTTGCGCTAGAAGTGGATAAATTTGCATATGTCAACATATAGTTATATTCTCTGTGCCTCCGTGCCTCTGTGGTTAATTTTCACCACAAAGACACAGAGATACAGAGGTTTAATTCTCTTCTATTTTTCTGCCAAATAAATCGACTTGAGTAGTGTTTCTTAGCAGCCTAGCCGCTTCTGTTGATGTGTCTACTCGCCGCGATCGATTGGCTTCTTCCATCTGTTGAGAAATGTTCGCCAGATTGAGATTAGAATATTGTAGAGATTGGTTTGATAAGATTGTTTGATATAAGTTTTCGCTAATAATTTTTGATTGTTCAGTTTGGATTTTTATACTTTGCAATTGTAAGTTTGATTGCTCTCCACTAGCACTAAGTGCAGGATTAGCGGCGGATCTTGTAGCAGCTTCAATTATTCCTTGTAAAACTGATTGACTCTCTTCAGCTTGCCTAGCAAAATCTTCAATATTTTGAATAGTTGTTTCTGTATTTTCCAATTTTCCCTTCATTCTTTCTTGTCCCTCTCTCCCCAGCATCCCCTGTACTGTACTCCGGGTGATATAACGATTAATCTCGTTAGTCACTGCGTTAGAACGAATTGCTTGATTATTCTCAAATTTGTCTGGTATGGAGTTGAAAAATAAGACATCTCTGCGAACTTGCTCACCAGCCGCAATAGGATTAGGTATATTTAAATCACCTGCTGAACTACTCAAAGCATTTTGTGAGCTAGTTTCTAAAGGGTTTAATGTTTCACTCAAGTTATATCGCAAATAGTTTTGTAAGTCTGTAGAGTAGGATTGAAAATCAGTCCAAACTCTCCCTAATTGTGCCATTGCGGGAACAGCTAATAAGCTCAAAAATCCTAATGTGAATAAAATAGTTTTTTTCATTTATTTACAACCCTGGTTATTTTTTACCATTAACAGTGAACAGTTAAATTCTTGGGTGAAACAACACCAATTGGTGGAAGGCTGGTGTGTCTAAGAGGTTGTTTGAAAAGTGATTAGCTGTGATTTTAAGCACTATCTATCCCCCTAACCCCCCTTAAAAAGGGGGAGGAAAACTTTTCAAAGTCCCCCTTAAAAAGTTTGATTTAGGGGGATCTAAAAGTATTTGATACATGATTAGGGACTTTTCAAACATCATCTAAATTCCCCACGATACGCCTGATAACTGATAACTGATTTAACTACCGCGCAAACTAGCTAGTAACTGACGTGCAAACACTGATATTGCTTCATATTTATTACTGTAATGTTGCATTGCTTGTTGACGTGCTGTTTGTTCATGGGGGTTATTCGCAACTACTGCTAATTGTTCATAACCCGGATAATAACGACAGAAGGTATGAATGCCGTTATCATCTAATAGCCATTGGCTGTAAACTCCTTCTTTACGGGGGAAAAAGCTTTCTGAGGCGTTACGGGCAATAATATCTCTGGGATATTTCAAAATACTGACGAAGCTATCTACTGCTACTGGTTGAATACGCCCAATTAATCTTGTCGTCAAGTTTTGTAAAATCTTCGACGCGGCTTTAGATTTGGCGATGGTATCGGGGTCTTGTGCTGATAAAATTACCCTAATACCTGCTTTAGCTCCGTTAGCACACATCCTACCCACTAGGTCGGATATTTGGTCAAACTCGAATAAAATCGGCGCTTCATCAATAAAGAAGATGGAAGCTGGACTACTCAAGGCGCGGCGCAAGGCGGCGGAATAAGCACTTAAGGAAAGTACGGCTGCATCTTCGTTATCTGAGAGGTTTCGCAGCGCAAATACTAAGAGTTGCGCGTCGGTAGGAAAGCTAGAGGGTGCAGAAATTGATTGTCCCACACGGCTGGAAAGCCAGAAGCGCAAGCGCAGGTGAATTTGACTGAGTGCGTCTTCAACTCTCCCACTTACAGAGTCTAGCTGTAGATGTTCGGGAGAACAAAAGTGCAGGAAGTCGTTGAGGGTGGGTGTTTTCTGCCATTCTGGACTACCAAAACCACCAGCGATCGCCATTCTATATCTTTCTTGAATCCCATGATCAGCAAAGAAAGCACCCAAGGCCAAGTTGAGTAGGGAACGGACGGTTTGTGCTAGTAGTTGGTTGTCAGCAGATGAGCCTAAAACCATCGTCATTAAAGCTGATTCCAAAAAGCCTGTATAATCAAGGAGGCGATCGCGTTGTTGTTCTGGATTGAGCGATCGTAAATCTGGCTGTTCAAATAAGTTATTTGATTGTTTGGAAATATCAAAATATGCCCCGTTCCCTTCCATAAAATGGGCATAGTCGGTGAAGGTGGATGTCCCATCGGGTTTAGGAAAGTCCAATGCTACTACGGGGATACCATGCGCTAAAGCCTGAGTTAAAATTCCCGACACCAAAACTGACTTTCCCGCGCGGGTAGTCGCAAACAAGGCTAAGTTTTTATGCTGGTTAAACATATCCAACTGTACAGGTGTACCGCCTTCTTCTGCTATTAATTCAAAGCCATGTTTATCACCAGCTTTGGTAATTACCAAAGGCATTAAACCAGGGACTTCACTAGTTAAGTATAACTGGCGACGGTTGAAGGGCTTAACTAATAAACCTTCCCAAACTACGGGTAAAGATTGTAACCAAATCTTCCAAGCATACTCAGTTTCTCTCACCACCCGCGCCGGACGTTGGAAGCAGTTTTCAATATACCTTGTAGCCTCATCCAATTTTTCCACCGTGGGACGATGGACAAAGATAGCCAAACCTGCATAAATGGGGACAGCCCCTTCAAATAGTTGTTCTTGGGCTGCAACTGACTTTCTTAACTTTAATTGGGCGTTAACGTCAATTGTTTTACTCTTTTCCTGCGCCATCATCGCCGTCACATTCGACTGCTTCAAGACTCTTTGCAGGGTAGTCTTTACCAAAGCTGGGTTAGCAGCTGTCAGTTGACAGACAATTTCTGTATCTACTATTGACTCTCGCGCCAATAGTTCCCACAGATAACGCAGTTGGGCAAATTTATTCGGCCAGCCACCAGGCTTTTCGAGGAAAGTCATCGCCCCAATATAATTATTATTGACATTGACCCAACGGCGATCGGCACAAGGGACACCAGACTCCATTAACAGTGTTGTGCTGTGGACGTTTTCTATTAACAATTGGGTACTAGATAATTCTGAATGTACCTGTTCGTAAAGCCCATTTTCATCCAGAGTTACTAATTGGGGAATATCAATTGGTTTGGTATCATTAAACCTCCGCCAGACTTCTTGCCAAAGTTCTTCTGCATTTAACGGTTTAATATCCAACCCCATCTTATTAGATAAAAGTTGTTCCCAACGACAAAAACCTTGTTGGTATGCTTTACCGATAATACCTTCAATACGCTGATTGGCAATTTCTGCCATATCACCTTTAAAATTTAACCACCAAGCTTCTACTCTGCCTAACAGTTTTTCAATCCAATCATCGGCATTGGTGGAAGTCGGTTCTATTGTATAACTAACGTATATTTTTAAGAATTTTGGCTTGCGAATCCCCGCAGATGTCAATTCTTGCGTCCTAGCTCTTTCTGCCATCAACAGATATTTAATATCTCTTGAAGGGGCGCGTCTAATCAAGTCTGATAATTCCGTTTGGCGCTGTTTATCTGAACTAAAAGACCCCATGTGTAAAGTCATGTTTTCCCCTTCGGGAATGTCTTTTAATCCAGATTCAATATTATTGAAGATTGTGTCTATTTGTTCTTTTCTTAATGTGGTATGAATACCTTTACATTCAAAACCAAAAACAAAGCAAAATTTATCTTTTTGAGTTCCTTTCGTTAAAATATAAGCGCCAATATCACGCCCATCCAAGGCAATTCTCAGCATGGTTGATAGATGTAGCGCATCCTCAAAAGGCGTTAATCTACTTTCGTTTCCGGCGAGACCGATGCTTTGTTTTCCGATTTTTTGCTTCATGGTTTACTTCTAGCAAGCTGTGATAACGAGCAAAGCCTCTTGTCCAAGTAGGAACTCCAATAAATTTACTTAAAAAGCGCCAACTTCTACCACCAGATAATATCCACCAAGTAGCCATTCCCCAACCAGCAATCAAAAAAGTCCATAGCCATCTTTGAAAGTCATCTGGAAAAATAGCCCCAAAAATTCCATTGATGATAAAGTATGACGTTAGACAAATAACTGTCCAAGGAAATATTTGGTCAGCAGGAATTGGCCCCAATGAGGGTTGAGAACCTAAAATTTGATTAACTGGGCGAAATTCTGGTGGCCGTTCCTCAGACATACAGCGTTTCTCGGTGAAATAAAGGAGAGACTAGGGCTAGGGATGAGAGTATCAGTTAATCCTGATTACGGGGCTGTAACTATTATCTACTAGTGTCGCCAATGACAAATCCTGTGAGTACATCTGCAATAGTAACAGCTATAACTACTAATAGGGGAGTTCTCGCTACACTTTGCCAATCTTCGTCCTTACGAACTGCATTGATTACGCCAACGAGAGAAATGGCAATATACACTAAAAATATGCCTCGCAACACGTTAAAAATTAAGCTGACGGCTGCTTGGCTACCCCCACTATTCGCAGTCCCTTGGGTTAAGGTAGTTTTGAAGAAGGTTTCTGCTTTCCCAAAAAATTGCGCCTGTGCAGGGAAAGCTAAAACATCTAACCAAAATACAGTCAAAACCAAGGCAGCTGCTAATATTTGGCACAAAATTAGCCACCGATTCGGTAAATTTAATTGCTGTCCAACTTGATGAATTACTATGGCAATTAAACTACCAAATAGCATACAAAAAAGCAGTAAGGGGCTTTTTAAGCTGATAATGCTGAGAAATACAGCACAAGCCAATAAAAATGGTACTGATTCTATCAGTTTTAACCGTAATTGTTTTAGTATTAGCCTCATTTTATTAACATTTCTAGTTTCGTTTTTTGTCAAAATGTCGTATGCTTGTTGTGCATGATCTTTCTGTTTCGGCATTTATCAGTTGTCCTACTTGCTAGTGAAAACCCTGGTTGACACGGTTGTTTAAACTTTGATAATTTATCATGCACTAACACCTTTTATGCAAAAAAATATTAACTTTTCTTTACAATATCTAGATTATAATATTTTAAATTGTTAAGTCTACATTAACAATATATTAAAAGCTTATTAAAAATGTTAACTGCATATATCTCCAGCTACCAATCAATCAGTCTCAGCCTTTTGAAAGACTTATTTGTAATGCCTTGTGGGAAAATTAGCTAATTAATGAATAAAGTAATGGTTTTAAACATACTCTATCAATTTTGATTTTAGCTGCATAAATGAGTTCTGTAATTGCTCAAAATCTGAGCTTACATGAGTTAATCTATCAAAATGCTAAACTAATTCACAAAGCCAAAACCTGCTTGATGATAGGTTTAGTCAGAGTAATTGACAAAAACGTAATAAGTTTGGTAAATAATGTAGATGGAGGTATTCTGATATACATACCCAACATTTAGCCAGAAATAAATTAATCACTTACGTACTGGATAGAGAAAAATGTCCAGTCTTAAATGTTAGCATCTTAGCAGTTTTGGTCAAACAGTCAAACCAGCTTCATGGGAAATGCCACCTTTGAATATATTAGTATTGTCTATAAATTAATATAACGCTCCTCCATCAGTGTGGATAGAAAAATCATAGCTTCAGGGAAAATTCAGTATAACTACTACAGTTTAGAGCGTTTTCAGCCTCATTGACAAGCTGAAAGGACTTACGCAGCAAGGGAGGTTGTCTGTTGAGACTGGGGGTTACGGGGATAAGGTTTTGATACCGAGTTGTAGTCAAAGATAGTAAGTTGGGGTGGGGAGTATTATATTTGAGCATGGCAATTTTGATAAATTCAAAATAATTGTCAAATCTGCACTCCTATCGATTATGAATGGTCACACTCGCTTACAGATGATTTTGTCTGATACACCCGTCGGTGAAGTATTATCTGCCATAGCTCAACTTAACCTACCTAACCCGTGGTTAGCAGGGGGTGCAGTACGAAACACCGTTTGGCGTTCGATTTTTGGGGAAAAGTGCGCTTTATTTATTAAAGACTTCGATATAGCCTTCTTTGATGAAACGGGAAACCGTGATCAAGAATTAGTAGCCAAGGCTTACCTGACAGAACTATTTCCCCATCACCAGTTTGATGTGAAAAATCAAGCGAGTTTCGCCCGATGGCGACCTGGCCGCCGTCCCTACACCAGTACAGAAGATGGGATACAAGATTGGCTACATACGGCTACGGCTGTAGCGGTGCGCTTAGATACTCAAGGACAATGGGAGTTTTTCACGCCCTACGGCTTGGATGATTTATTTTCGGGAATTGTTCAACCTACACCAGCCCACATTGATAACCCAGATGCTCGTAATAAAGCGGCTGAGTTTCTGTCAAAATGTCCTTATCTCAAGTTAGCTGATTAACGGTAAGTGTCACCTGTCACCTGTCACCTGTCACCTGTCCCCTAATGCTATTGTCGCCGATTAACCAATGTGGCGCTAGCTTGGTCAACAGGCATGAGTATCACTTCATTAATATTGACATGAGGCGATCGCGTCGCACAAAAAAACACCACATCGGCAATATCCTCTGGTGTCAGTGGTTGAACTCCCTGGTAAACCTTTTTCGCCCGTGACCTATCCCCATGAAACCGGACTTGGCTAAATTCGGTTTCTACCATCCCAGGATCAACGGAAGTCACACGTACTGGAGTACCCAGCAAATCTTGTTTCAAACCTTCGGAAATTGCTTTGACTGCGGCTTTTGTCGCACAGTAAACATTACCACCGGGATAAGTTTGATGTCCGGCGATAGAACCAAGGTTAATTACATGACCGCGATCGCGCTCTACCATCCCCGGCACAATATAACGGGTAAAATAAAGCAGACCTTTGATATTAGTATCAATCATTTCTTCCCAGTCTGGGAAGTCGCCTTCATGCAGCTTATCTAAACCACGACTCAAACCAGCATTGTTAATTAGAATATCAATTGCCGACCAAGCAGACGGTAAACTAGTGATAGCAGATTCTACAGCATGGCGATCGCGCACATCTAACTGCAACAGATAAGTTTCTACCCCAAACTCCTTATTTAGTTCATCAGCTAGCTGCTGCAACCTTTCCAAGCGCCGCGCCGCCAAGATCAGTTTTACACCCGCACCAGCAAAAATCCTCGCGCAAGCATTACCAATACCACTACTTGCGCCAGTAATCAAAACAATTTGATTCTTCAGGGAAATCATAGGTTAAGAGTTAATGGTCAAGATTCCATTGTCCAATAATTGTGAACTAATAACTCATGTTATTAGTTGTGCGGTAGAAATATGTTTGTAGTTAAATTTATTTCTTCTATTAACGACTAGAACTCCTAGCTATATTATTATATAGGTTTGACATGATTTCTCAACCATTGTGTAAATGCTTCTCGCTCAAGTTGACCTGATGCTAGAGATAGTATGATTAACTCCTGCTCATCGGTTGAAGCATTTATTTCTAAACCATTTAGCACTAAAAAAACTTCCATCACTGCATGACCAATCCGTTTATTACCATCAATAAATGGATGATTCATTACTAGTGAAAAGCCGATTGCCGAGGCTTTATCAATAATTGTTGGGTAAAGTTCTACCCCACCAAAAGTCATCCGGGGTTGAGCAAGTGCAGATTCTAAAGCGCCCAAGTCTCGGATACCCAATGCGCCGCCAGACTGATTGATGATTTGGCGGTGAAGTTCGATAACTTCAACCAATAATAAGTAGCTAATCATGCTAATCGCCGATAAAGTTCAGCATTTTTTCGCAATACATAATTAGCAGCTTGGTTAAATTCAATTTTGGGGTGATTTAACAAATCTTCTACAGAGGCGGATAACAATTCTTCAGTGGAAACACCCAAATTTTGCGCTAATTCCTGCAATTTTTGCAGTTGTTCTTCTGTAATATTAATTGTTATGGCAGCCATATTTCATCTTGATTAATTAGTCTTTATCTATTATCGGCTACTTTTCAATTAAGTTTTAAGCACTAAAGTGCTTACTACAAACCTATTTTGTAGAATCAGACTGAAGATTGGAGGAAAATCACCCAATCCCCAGTCCCCAGTCCCCAATACCCTATACCTATCTCACCACTTGTAAACGCTGTGTCACCATAGTCATACCACCACCCCGCAAGATAACAGCAGACACCCAGCGATTACCAGGAGTTGATGGGGCGCGTCCTACTTTAAACAAACCACCTGAATTAAGTGGTTGCAATTCTACAGGTGTGGATTTGAGATATTTATCTGGTTGAACTGGTTCTTCTAAAGCTGTTCCCAACAGTAAATCATCTCCTAATGGTTCTTGCACAACCGCATCAAAATTATACTGCTGTCCAACTTTTACTTGCTGTGGTAATTTAAAATCTATTTGGGGCGGCTTGTTACCAGAAGTAACTAAAGTACGTTCTGCTAAAATCTCTTGGCGGGTAATTTTTCCCCCAGCAATACGCTGACGGGATCTAATGGTGGCGTTGAGAGTCAGGTTATTTTTGCCTGAACCTGTGATATTAGTTACCGTTTCGGCAACGATCGCGTTTCCTTCAGACTTCCAAGATTGTACTTGTGTAGTGTATTGCAATTTCGGATAAGTCTGCCAAAATGTAACCAAGGCTTTTTCCAAAGTTCGGCGGTTCAATCCATCTCCATGAGTGAAGGTTGGACTTAAAAATTGCAAAACTCCTTTCACATCGCCCTTGCTGGCGGCGCTATCAATTTGCGTCAACAGGTTTCTTAATTCAGTAGGCGCAGCGCTAGATGTGCTTTGAGCAACTTCTGTCGCTTGGGTAGGTTGCCAAACATTGACAAAACCCAGGGATAAAAGACACAAAATCAGCCAAATACTGTGAGAAAATTTGCTGTGGCGTTTGAGTAGTAAAAAATTTATCTTAGTCATAGCGAAGAGTTTACTGATAGGAGTGGAGAAGGTCAGGAAATTGTTTTATCTTAATTAAGCTAGGCGCTAAACGGTATAGTTTCAATGGTAAATGCACCAATAAGATTACTCATAGCTGCCAGTGGGACTGGTGGACATTTGTTTCCGGCGATCGCACTGGCAGAGAAACTACCAGATTATGAGATTGAATGGCTGGGTGTCCCCAATCGGCTAGAGACTCAGTTAGTCCCGAAACAATATCCTTTGAATACTATTGCAGTTGAAGGGTTTCAGCAAGGGTTCGGCATTTCATCTTTAATCATCTTAGGTAAACTTATCAATTCGATTTTTCAAGTCCGCCGACTCCTCAAACAAGGCAAATTTCAAGGAGTCGTCACCACAGGCGGATATATTGCTGGCCCGGCTGTGATTGCAGCCCGTTCTCTAGGTTTACCCGTAATTTTTCATGAGTCCAACGCCTTACCAGGAAAAGTGACCCGCTTTTTTGGCCCTTGGTGTACTGTAGTCGCCTTGGGATTTGAAGTGGCGGCGAAGTATTTACCCCGTGCTACGAGTGTATGTGTAGGTACTCCTGTCCGTTCACAATTCTTAAACGCCAGTAATAATTCTCAACTAGATTTAGCAATTCCTGAAGGTGTGCCTTTAATTGTCGTCTTCGGTGGTAGCCAAGGCGCGGTGGCGGTGAATAAGTTAGTGCGTGAAGCGGCGAATGCTTGGTTTGAGGCTGGCGCTTACCTAGTGCATTTAACAGGCGATCGCGATCCCGATATCGATACCTTGAAGCACCCGCAGTATATAGAATTACCCTTTTACGACAACATGGCCGCCTTACTGCAAAGAGCTAGTTTAGCCATCAGTCGTTCTGGTGCGGGTAGCTTAACAGAATTAGCAGTCTGTGGCACACCAGCAATTTTAATCCCTTACCCCTTTGCGGCGGAAGACCATCAATCCTACAACGCCGAGGTATTTACCAAAGCTGGCGCGGCGTTAAGCTTTAAACAGTCGGAGTTAACAGCCGAGTTATTGCAAACTCAAGTGTTAAATTTATTACAGTCGCCAGAAGAGTTAAAGAAAATGGGGGAAAATGCTCAGGCGATCGCAGTTCCTGACAGTGCTGATAAGTTAGCCTCTTTAGTGCGGGAAGTCGTAGAATGAGCAGTTTTAGTCAACCAAATAGTGCAGGATGACCTACATCAATCAAATAAATAATTTACTTAAACCTGCATCAGAACTCAGCCCATTGGTACTAGACTTATTTGCTGGCTGTGGTGGTTTATCACTAGGATTTGAAGCACAGGGTTTTGCCACCCAAGGTTTTGAAATGGATGCAGACTCCTGTGCAACCTATCAAAAAAATCTCCAAGGAAATTGTACTCAAACTTTACTGACAACCCAGACAGATTTACCACCCGCCACAGTGATTATAGGCGGGCCTCCATGCCAACCTTTTAGCGTAGGAGGAAATCAAAAAGGTCTACAAGACTCACGAGATGGCTTTCCCATTTTTATTAGTGCAGTTAAGAGAATTTGCCCGGAAATTTGGTTATTTGAAAACGTTCGTGGGTTGCTTTATAAAAACAAATCCTACTTTAATGAAATCATTCAATCTCTACAGGATTTAGGTTATATAGTAGAGTATCAATTATTAAATGCTGTTAAATTTGGTGTGCCTCAAAATCGTGAACGTTTAATAGTAGTTGGGCATAAAGGCAAGCTTCATTTTCCGAAAATTTTAGGTAAAACGGTAAGTGCAGGCGAAGCATTAGAAGAATTAGCTTTTATGGCTCCTCCAGAATCAAAATTCCTCACACCAAGTATGGATGAATATGTAGCCAAATATGAAAAAGCTTCTTCTTGTAAACGCCCACGTGACTTACATTTAGATAAACCAGCAAGAACATTAACCTGTAGAAACCTAGCGGGAGCAACAGGTGATATGCACAGAATTAAATTACCTGACGGTAGGCGCAGGCGTTTATTGCTGAGAGAAGCCGCAAGATTACAAAGTTTTCCCGACTGGTTTGAATTTGTAGGTTCAGAAACCAGTTGTTTTAATCAAGTAGGTAATGCAGTTCCACCGTTATTCTCTTATTACTTAGCCGGAAGCATTCGTGATTATTTAGAATCAAATGTTAAATTAACATCTGATGAAATAGAAAAATCTCGTTCACCAATTCAATTATCGCTTCCCTTTTAATCTGCTTCATGACTAAAATTACAGGGTATATTACTAGTTGAAGTAAATATCAAAATCAATCTTTAAGATGAGAATATTTTTAATTTATTCTCGATTACTTTATCATGTATTTAGTTATTGAATAACTATATTTATTTTGGATTGAATAAAAAATTTATTTCCGTATGCGTCATCTCCCAGGATACACATAACCTAGATCCTCACAGACCTTCCTCAGTCCTCCATACCTTTTTGAGATAGTAACGTAGAGATTGCATAGCCCTCTTTCTTTTAAATCTTTTCGTGCTGGGAAATGTCCAATCTCTTTTGCAATACTGACAAGTAGCTCTTGAATGGATTTAAAGTCTGAATAATCTTGTCTTACAGGCTGATATTGATATCCAAGTTCTGATGCAACTTTATCTATACCTCCATAATATTTACGGAGACATTGAAGTAGACCATCGTATCCTTGTTTTTTTAATTCAACGGGACTAGGCACTTTTCCAAGACTTTTAATAATTCTCTCAAATACCCAATAAGCATATTTCTGGTTATCCCACTTTGGTTGAAATAGCTCATAACCTAATTTAATAGCTACTTCAACCTCACCTCCATGAAACTTTAGAGATGCACCTAACTTGCCTTTACCCATCTGTTTTAGTTTGTCAGCAGAGAAAAGATACCCTTCCTGCTCACAAAGTGGAAGTAGCTCCGATTTAAAAAAATCCCAATCTCGGTAATCAACATAGTTAGTAATGTATTCCCAACCTAAATCTTCAGCTACTTTCCTATGACCTCCATTTTTGTATATACCACCTACTATATCAAGCCGATTTACTTTTTCTAACTCTTTTGCAGTAGGTAGGCGACCTAGTTGCTGGACAAAAGGCTCAAGTTCTTCTCTAAGTTTTTCCTTACTCCACTTTTTCTCTATTTGTTTTTTATCAAGCTTCAAAATTTTTCTAAGGTGAGGAAATCCACCAAGTTTTAGAATGTTATCAATCAAGTCTCCTCTGTTAATTTTCATAAGATCACGGGCAGTTGGCATATGACCTAATGACATAGCTATTTCAGTAATATCCTGAAGAATAGCTTCTGTGTCATAGACATTATAAATAAGAAACTCTATAGCTTCCTGAGATAGCTGCTTTGGAGGATTAGAGATGATGTTGGCTTTTAAAAGCTCTGTTGTAACTTTCTGATAAATTAAGTTTATAGACTTATCAAACCAATGCCCTTCAAGTGAAATATATTTAATGCCTTTTTCTATATAAAAGTTTATTTTTTCTTCTTTTCTTTCTAAATATGCTTTTACAATTTTGCTGATTGCTTTATTCTCGTCCTTAGACCTATAACCCCAAATCTCAATAAATACAGGGTTGCCATCTAAATCGGCTACCTTAAAGTCATACTTAAAATTTCTTTCTGACTTTTCATCAATTTGACCTTCACTTAAATGTTCTACAGAATGGTAGCTAAGTATATTGTCAACAATGATTTCACTAACGCTTCTGAGAATATGTCCGTCCCTAGCCTTAAGTAGAAGAAATTGTCTTTTGTCAATACCGATTTCCTCAGCAAGTTTACTTATATTCCCAAAAAATTTTTTAATGCCGATGTTGAGTATATTCAACTTTAATTGCTGTATTTCTTTGCAAGTCGTAAAATGACCTAAATTATTAGCCAACTCTTCAATAGCTTGTTTAACTGACTCCGCAGATTCAATTAAATCTGTATCCCCAAGTTGTCTGTCTTGATGTGATGGCATTCCCAGCAGTTTCCAAAATTTTTGTTTACCTCCAAACCTTTCAATCGCACCACGTAGTCCAGCTAAACCCATACTATCTAAATCAGTTCCAGAAGGGAAATAACCAAGCGTTTCTATTACCTGTTCTAACTTTTGTAGAATTGTTTCTTCTGTCCACTTCAGTTCTCTTGGTTTTTTTACTAAACCTAACACCTGTATGAGAGGGTCAGAAAACATCTTCTGTCTTCCATTTTTAGTGATTGCAGAATATAAATCTTGGCGACCATCTAGCAAAAAATCATTTTTAGTGGGAATGTAATTTATTTTTTTATCCTGAATATAAGTAATTAATTCTTTTAATGTATTTTCATAATTCCAATAATCATGAGAATGTCTTCCATTTACCTCATCATAAATTAAATATCCTAATTTTTTGGCAACTTCAATACTACCGCCATGATACTTATATATATATCTAGAAAGATTCCCTAAACCTCTATTTATTAATTCATTAGCACTTGGCATTCGACCTAATTCTTCACAAACTGGTCGAAGCAATGCTTCTATGTTCTTAAAATCTTTCCAAAAATTATTATATTTCCTTTCAATCATAAGTCTTACGCTATCCTATTTATTATTTATATATATTTTCTAGACTGCTTAATTTTGGAAGGGATGTTGTTGAATTTTAATTTGGTCAGTAAGACATAATTATTATATAAATTTTTTTTAACTACTTCACTCAAAATTATGTAAATTAAGGCAACCAAACCTGACCGCCGCAGACACTCTATTGGTAGCTTCAATTATCTACTTGTATTAAAATATGTTAACAAGAATATAGATATAGAACTCCGTAAGTAGTCTAAACATTCCCAAGGACATCTGTATGAAAAGAATGATCTGGTATCCCCTGATGAGTGTTTTACTAATAGGAGCATTTGGACAAGCCATGTGGGGAACAAACTTAGTCAACACTCAGGGTTTTAACAAGCAAGTACACAAGGAATTAGTTGGACTTAGTAACATCAACACTGTCAATGTCGCTCAGGCGGCTAAAGAGGTTGATCAAGAAACAGCTTTTAAGTTAGTCTGGAATTTGCCACAGGTACAATACAAAGCTAGAACAATTCGCACGCTATCCAGGGGAACTATCAAAGTTGCAGCCATTGTTGATGGTCTTCCCACACCTGATGATCCTTACTATAAAGTGCGAGTGTATGAGGATCAGCCAGACCACAATAGCACAATTTATTGGTTCCGTGTCTCTAGGGCGACTGGCGTGGTTGAGGCTCTAGATGTGATAGAAAATAAATATATTTCTTTACAAGAATGGCAAGAGCAAATCAGACGCAGAAGGTGAGATTAATTCAAAAGACTTTTCGAGGAGGTTGGTAATTGGTAATTGGTAATTGGTAATTGGTAATTGGTGATAGGAAAAAACAATTACCTATTAGTTATTATCCATTACCACTAAAACCAACATATGATAAATAATTAGGAAAACTTGATATAACTTATGTCAGAGCAAAAAACTCTTAATCCTTGGGATTATAAACCCTGGTGGTGTCAGCCTTGGTCTATTTTACTTACGGGTGTAACGCTAATTATTGGTAGTTGGTTACTGTTAAAAATTATCTGGGTGACTGTAATAGTTGCTATTCCGGTGTTGGTTTGGATGGGTTTCTTTTTGTTGATTTGGCCGCAACTGATGATTCGCAGTGGGGTATTGGAATCTTATCAAAATGATTCCAATAAGTAAGTGGTCAAAAATAAATCAACCTCTATTAAGTAATGTGAAGTTATTACAATTGAGTTCGTAGTAAGGACTTTAGTCCTCAAAAAAGGACTAAAGTCCTTACTACAAACCTTGATTTATTTAGTCCGCTCTACTTACCTTTAATCAAAGTAATAGGGAGGATTAAACCTAGTCAATAAATCCAAGGTAATATCTGCAACTTGTATTGTTGTTTCTTGCTTGCTTCTCGGCGCACGATTCTACATCTGTACCCGAATGCGCCTTCAGAATAATTATGCGTTGGGACTTATGGCAATTCCCAGTATACCACGGAAGGGTTAACGCCTACGTAATTCGTAATAGTGGGCAATACCTACCAAAAGCATGATACGGTGGGCATTGCCCACCCTACGAATATTTCAAAACATCTATGAATCTTATAGTCTCCTTGAAAATCATCCCTTTTTCCTCAACCATAGGAGTGAAAGCGGATGATTTCTTATTACTGAAGAAAGAAGTTTTCAATAATTACCCAGAATAGGATGTACTAAAATATATGCAATTCCTAAAATGTCCAATTCCATTGAATTTAAACTATTTGCTCCTCAAAATACACAAGTATCTCTAATTTGCTATTTTTCTCAAGCAAGAGAAATACCAATGAAAAAAACTGATGATGGTTATTTTCGTACTTCTTTAGAATTAAAAGACGGTATTTATCAATATAAATTTCGTGTAAAATCAAATAGCCCAAATCACCAAGATGAATGGCTAGATATCATTGACCCCTACGCCACGGATGTAAATGACGAAAAAGGCTATGGGATAGTTAGAATCAAAGATGGGCAACGCATTGTTGATGATTATATTTGGCAATATGATCATGTGCCGTTACCGCAAAATCATGAATTAGTTATTTATGAAATGCACGTGGCTGACTTTACAGGTGATGAATCTGATCCTGATAAACGTGGCAAATATTTAGGAGTAATTGAAAAGTTAGATTATCTGCGGGATTTGGGAATTAATGCCATTGAATTGATGCCCGTCAATGAGTATCCTGGTGATTATAATTGGGGTTACAAAGTCCGTCACTTCTTGGCAACAGAATCTAGTTACGGTTCAACAAAAGATTTAAAGCGATTAATTGACGAGTGCCACAGCAGAGGTATTCGTGTTTTTATGGATGGGATTTATAATCATACAGATGAAAAATGTCCCTTAATGCTGATTGACCGCAATTATTGGTATTACGAATATCGGCATTATCCAGAAGACCCGGATAATTATTGGGGGCCGGAGTTTAATTATAATAACTATGATGAAAAACTAGATATCAAACCCGCCTGGAAATATGTCGGTGACGTGGTGCGGTTTTGGATTAGTGAATATCACCTTGATGGGATTCGTTTTGATGCAGTCCGTCAATTAGCTAACTTTGAATTTTTAACTTGGCTAGCACAACAAGCACAAGAAACTGCTGGTTCTAAACCTTTCTTTAACATTGCCGAACACATTCCTGATACTAGTACAGTAGTTAAACCAGATGGGCCATTGGATGCTTGTTGGCATGAAAGTTTCCACTATTTTCTTGTTCCCCACATTACAGGCGAACAATTTGATTTAGAACAACTCAAACCAGCATTAGACCCGAAACAACAAGGGTATGCGACGGCTACAAACGTGATTAATTATATAGCAACACACGATCGCCAGAGATTGATGCGAGAATTAGGCGATCGCGGTATCTTTGACGAAGACGCATTTAAACGCGCCAAATTAGCCGCCGTTATCCTCATGACAGCCGTAGGTATACCGATGCTGTGGATGGGAGAAGAGTTTGGCGAATATCAGCGCAAAAGTGAAGATGTCACCCAACCCAAAAGAATTAATTGGTCATTATTAGACAACGACCAAAATCAAGATTTACTCGCTCACTACAAAAAACTCATCGCTTTACGCAAAAACACACCAGCCTTACAAAGCGACAACATAGAATTCTTCCACGAAAACCCCGCCGCCAGAATTCTCGCCTACGTGCGCGGGAATGACCAAGGTTCCCGCGTAGTCGTCATTATTAACTTTTCCGCCAACAATCTCAGTTACTATCAAATTCCCCAATTCCCCACGGCTGACACTTGGCGAGACTTGTTCACCAACGACGAAATCACAATTACAGACGACACTTTAGTAACCGACTTACCCAGCTACGAAGCAAAAGTATTTGTTAGTTGACAGTTGTTCTTTTTCCCCTTTCCCCCTTCCCCTTTCCCCCTTATCTCCCCCCAATCCCCAACATCTCCCACACAACCAAACGCCTGTGATATGATGAGAGACTGCTGCATACATTTAGAACGAATATAAATTGAATCAATCATGGCTCTGACGCAACAGCGCAAACAAGAAATAATTAATAACTTCCAAGTGCATGGAACTGACACCGGTTCTACCGATGTCCAAATCGCTATGCTAACCGAGCGCATTAACCGCCTCAGTGAGCATTTGCAAGCCAATAAAAAAGACCATTCTTCCCGCCGGGGTTTGTTAAAACTTATTGGTCATCGCAAGCGCCTTCTGGCTTACTTGCAACAAGAAAGTCGGGAAAAATACCAAGCTTTGATTAGTCGTCTCGGTATTCGTGGATAGGGACTACCTTTTATGCCTGCTGAAGAATCTGAACGCAGTCGTTTGCCTTTTGAACCGAAGAAAAAGCGCCAAAAACCTGCAAAAGCTCCCAGTCAGCCAGCAGTACAGCTAAAAGAAGCTGACAAGCAAGATAAAAAGCAGCGACTCTACACTAAACAAGAGATGGCAATTCCCGAAGCGGTAAGCCAGAGAATGATCCGGCGTGTAGCCGCATTCTGCGGTATACCCACAGCTTTAGGTATCGCTACCTTAGTTGTTAGCTATTTGCTAGCTACTTATGCTCATATCCAACTAGCTCCCATCGCTGTTTTACTGGTGAATATGGGACTTTTTGGTTTGGGTGTGTTGGGTATTACTTACGGCGTTCTCTCCGCCTCTTGGGATGTGGAAAGAGAGGGTAGTCTTTTCGGTTTAGGTGAATTTAGCACCAACTGGGGACGCATGGTAGAAGGTTGGCGCGAAACGCGACAAAAAAAGGCTTGAAAAACGGCGCTCAAGTGTTCAGATAACTTTCTTGTTGGGTAAGTGTTGGAGTCAATGTTGAAGTTTATATTTGCATAACTTCAACATTACTAAATGCTGATTTATCAGCCACTTTTCCCAATAGGTAGTAAAAGGCACTGAGCGCTCATGTTTTTTATAGTATAAGTATTTATTTTAAATCGTTGATAAGGTCAGCAATTAATATAGAAGAACCAGGATAAAGCCTATTGTTTTTTAAGAAGGCAGGAGGCAGGAGGCAGTTGACAGTTGTCAGTTGTCAGTTGACAGTTATCAGTTATTAGGTTATTTCCCCAGTCCCCAGTCCCCACTCACCAGTCCCTTGACTCAAATACTGATCGCTATTAATTAAGGATTTTTATATGATAGTAGTCATGAAAGTTGGTTCCCCGGAAGTGGAAATCAACCGTATTAGTGAAGAATTAAGCAGTTGGGGGCTAACACCAGAAAAAATTATCGGCAAACATAAAGTGGTAATTGGTTTAGTAGGGGAAACTGCCGATTTAGATCCCTTACAAATTCAGGAAGTTAGCCCTTGGATTGAGCAAGTATTACGAGTAGAACTACCTTATAAACGAGCTAGCCGTCAATATCGTCACGGCGAAGCTTCGGAAGTGGTGGTGAATACGCCTGATGGCCCAGTTATATTTGGTGAACATCATCCTTTGGTGGTGGTGGCTGGCCCCTGTTCCGTTGAAAATGAGGAAATGATTATTGAAACGGCACAGCGCGTCAAGGCATCGGGAGCTAAGTTTTTGCGCGGTGGTGCGTATAAGCCTCGTACTTCCCCTTACGCCTTCCAAGGACATGGCGAAAGTGCTTTGGAATTGTTGGCAAAGGCGCGAGAGGTTAGCGGCTTAGGCGTAATTACTGAAGTCATGGACGCGGCGGAACTGGAAATTATCGCGGAAGTGGCTGATGTTATCCAGGTAGGCGCAAGAAATATGCAGAATTTCTCTCTGCTGAAAAAAGTAGGGGCGCAACCAAAGCCAGTGCTGCTGAAGCGGGGTATGGCTGCTACTATTGAAGATTGGTTAATGGCAGCAGAGTATATTCTAGCCGCAGGCAACCCCAATGTAATTTTATGCGAAAGGGGTATACGTACTTTTGACCGTCAGTATACACGTAATACTCTAGATTTGTCGGTCGTGCCAGTATTGCGGAAGTTGACTCACCTACCTATTATGATTGACCCCAGTCATGGTACAGGTTGGGCTGAGTTTGTGCCTTCAATGGCTATGGCGGCGATCGCAGCTGGTAGCGATTCCCTAATGATAGAAGTACACCCCAATCCCAAAAAAGCCCTATCCGACGGGCCACAATCCCTGACACCAGAGCATTTCGACCACTTAATGCAGGAATTAGCAGTCATAGGTAAAGCCGTAGGACGCTGGCCACAACCAGTAACTGCAATAGCATAAAATTGTATCTAAGTCAATTAATTGAGTAAAAAAGGAGTGTTTAGCACGCTAGATACTCCTTTTTTCTTCAAGGGGACAGGAGAAAGGGAAAAGGGGAAAGGGAAAAGGGAAAAGGGGAAAGGGAAAAGGGGAAAAGAAGAAGCCTCCTGATAACTGTCAACTGTCAACCGCCTACGGACTAATAACTAATGACCAATGACCAATGACCATTAACTACACAACCGCACTGATGACTCTGGCAACATTTGACATTGATAAGCTAGTGAATTTTTACACTAACTTATTAGAACAACAACCAATAACCAACATCCCAAATGTGTATGCTGAGTTTAATCTGGCTGGGATGCGATTGGGAATTTTTAAACCTAAACAAACTCACGAGTCAGAATTTCAAAATGGAGCCAAAAGTAAGGTAAGTTTGTGTTTAGAGGTAAGTAACTTAGAAGCAGCGATCGCACACATCACCAATTTAGGTTATCCCCCACCAGGGGAAATTGCGATCGCCTCCCACGGTCGAGAAATTTACGCCTACGACCCAGACGGCAACCGTCTAATTTTACATCAAGCTATTACAGGTAATAATTAAGAAGGCAGGAGGCCGTAGGCCGAGGGCAGGAAGAGAATCACAACTGTCAACTGTCAACTGTCAACTGTCAACTGTCAACTGATAACTATGGGCTTAACAGATAACTACAAATTAAACTTAATCCAATGGTATCCGGGGCATATTGCCAAGGCGGAAAAGAACCTCAAGGAACAGCTATCGCGGGTAGATGTGGTATTTGAGGTGAGAGATGCACGGATACCTTTAGCTACCCATCATCCACAAATAGATGAGTGGGTAGGAAGTAAGACGCGAGTTTTGGTAATCAATCGCTTGGATATGATACCAGCACAGGTGCGATCGCTGTGGGTAGATTATTTTAAAAATCGTGGCGAAACACCTTATTTTACCAATGCACAACATGGTCAAGGTGTGGTGGCGGTGTCAAAAGCAGCCCAAGCGGCTGGGGTGGAACTGAATCAACGAAGACGAGATCGGGGAATGCTACCTCGTCCCGTGCGTGCAGTTGTCATCGGTTTTCCTAACGTTGGCAAATCAGCCTTAATTAACCGCTTGTTAGGTAAACGAGTTGTAGAAAGTGCTGCCCGTCCTGGGGTGACTCGTCAGCTACGCTGGGTGCGAATTTCTGACCAGTTAGAATTACTAGATGCACCTGGTGTCATCCCCGCTAAATTAGGTAATCAAGAAGCAGCAGTGAAACTAGCAATTTGTGATGATATTGGTGAAGCATCATATGACAATCAGCTAGTAGCAGCAGCATTAGTAGATTTACTTACTTCTCTGGAAGAACAAGCCGGTGAGTTACTACCAAAATCGCCCTTATATGCTCGTTATGAACTCGACCCCATACCCCACACAGGAGAAGGTTATTTACACGCCCTAGCAGAACATCGTTACAAAGGTGATGTAGAAAGAACCGCTAGGCAACTATTAACAGATTATCGCAAGGGTTTCTTAGGAACAGTCCCTTTAGAGTTACCGCCCATGTAAATGAAGTCAGCAAGACAAAATCAAAAAGATTTACAGCAAATCTAAAGCCCATCCCGCCTGAAAATTTAGTTCTAGGCGAGATAAGAGTTAGGTGTGAAAATATTCAACTTGTAGGCACTTTTAAGGTAATTCCAGATAGAAATATCTCCAAAATGTAGGGTGCGTCAGTATTAGAAACACTAGCTACATCAAGAAAATATTCATAAGTAGCGCACCCTACTAACTGTCCCCTGTCACCTATCACCTGTCCCCTGCTATACTTTCAACTTTTCAGTTTTGCGTTTTCTCATTCCTAAACCGGCTGCGACAACACCTGCACCAATTAAAGTTGTGGTAGCTGCTGGTTCAGGAACTGCTTGGGGAGTCTGCAAGTTGAAGTTAAGTGTAGCCAACCCCCTACTAGGGCCTCCTGAAGGATCAAGCCTATCCTCTTGGGTAAAAGTTATAGTACCTGTAGCATTTTCAAATATGCCAGTTCCATCATAAATAGTTATAGTACCACCACCCCTAATAGTCCCTTCTGCAAGATTAATGTCAGCCGTGTCATTCGCTCTACCAAATAATTTGTTATTCCCATTACCATAATAAACATCAAAAAGTGTTGGTTCCTCTGATAAACCAAATACGCTAGGATCTGAATTAAAGTTATATCTGCGAATAGATGGATCTTCAACCGGTTCAAGTTTACCGTAGGTGTTGCTAGTAAAAAAATCTAAACCATAAGGGGCAGCTGTGGTACTCTCACCTGTGATGGTTGCTCTAACAATTTCTAAGTCTGGTCTATAGTTGAAATCTAATTCAACCAATGTAGAGTAGTCAACGCTAAATTGATAATTTTTAGTATTTTCTGCTTTTGCTGTTTGTATATTTGTCCCTAAACCGAGTAAAGTTAACGTTACAGGAACAAGCCAGCCGAGACGTGAACCAAACATAATTGTCATTTTTCGTTCGGTAGTGATAATAAATATTGTCAAAGGTATTAGGGAATAACAGAGTTTTAAGAAACTGTTACAAAGTATATTAAGTTTAATTGTTTCCCATATCAATGATTTATTAATTGATATTAAATGAATTATTTTTAGATAATTACAATAAATTTGATAAGTCTGAACAAGTCAATATTATGGTATTGGCATTAATAAACTATGCGTGAACGCATCGCAGCTTTTCGTAAACATAGCCCGAAATAATACCAATTTGAAAAAAGAATGCGACAAATACGTGGGTAGGGGCGCACAGATGTGCGCCCCTACTTTGTACCCTTACCCATGCTGTTGATTATCAAGTAGAGACGTTGCATGCAACGTCTCTACAGAATTTGTCTGTTGCAGCTTCTCATAGAATTGATATCAACAATTAAAAGTAAACAGGAAATAGATAAATGTATATAACTCACATCTTGCACCTTCTCAATAAGCAGGTGGCGATGTACTCCCCACCCTACGAAATAATAAGGTTTTTGGGCTTCGATTTTCGCAATCAGGTAATGGTGCAAGATATAAGATAACTAAAACTGAAATTTATGTAATTTTTTTAATCGCGCCGCCCTTACTCTCAAAAGCAGCATAGTTACTGCTGTAAATGAGATACCCAGCAATAAATTTTTTAGGCTGAAATTCTTACCACTTTCACTTACTAAAATGCTTTCCAGCATTAAAGAAGGTATAAATATCCCACTATAAAATAGAAATCGATAAAATATTAGTTTCTTTTGAGCTAGCAGAGTTATTATACTTAAGCCTATACCTAAAGGAATAAAAGTTATAGCATAATAAAAAATCCGTTGCTCTCTAGGAATTAAATCTAGCAAGTTAAAAGAGTAGAAATTATCTATGTTGTCTACATAAACTTGGATAGTACCTCTGGCGTAGGTGATGATAATATGATGAAGATAATTATCTGTAAAAATATTAGGTATATTTAGATTTAAATCTGACCCGTTCTCCCCTGTAAGCGGTGTACGTAAGCGTAAATCTAAGCTATGTCCTTGTTGTGCTAGTGTCAAATTGCGGCGTAGAGAACTATCAGCAATAGATATAATCCTTGCAGGCCCTTTCTGGTCTATTTTAGTAGTAGCGATCGCAGTACTAATGGTAAACTGTGATGTCTGACTGATTCTTTGGCTGAGAGTCGTCACAGGAGCAGATGTTCTCAACCAATGATTTGCACTGACAAACACACCTTGGCTTTCTGGTGCAGTTACAGGCTTTCCTCGCCATAATAATTTGGGCTGATTTCCGGTTTGGTCTTGATAGCAACATTTGCCAATTAATTCGTAGTGTGCTACTAAAGAATTACCAAGTTGATTAAAGTAACTAGCATTAGATAAACCTTGTGATGCTTCATTTTTGGATATAGCTCTATCAGCAATATAAATTTCTGATAAATATCCCTGCCAAGGTCTATTTCCTATAACTTCATTGCCTATACTTAAGCGATAGTTACTATCCCAATTACTTAAATTAGTTGCATTTTGCCACAAAAAGGAAATAAATAATGTCAGAGACAAATAGGCAAGAAAAAAAACGATTATCTGTTTACGTGATTGACTAGCTCGACTGGTTTCCAATTTTTTAACTGTACTGCTAAAGCTTTTCGCATTCCAGATATAAAAGCAAATCAACCCAAATATTCCCCCCAGTGTATTATTCAATAAATCAGCAGGTGTAGGACTTCTAGAGGGTAAGAATATCTGTAAAAGTTCAACTGTTAATGATAAGCTGAAACTAAATAAAAAAACTAAAAAAAGCTTTGAAAGATTTTTTTTACTCGATTTCGACAACAAATTAGTCAAGGTAAATCCCAAGGGAATAAATAATAGAACATTATTTACTTGGTCTTGAAAACTACTAGAATGATTAAAATTCGCAATAATTGTAGATAATGACAATAATTGGATTCTTGAAAAGTTAAACGGATAAAGTGTGGCTATTAATACAATTAAAATTGTAGCTAGTAACAAGAAAAAACTATACTTTGGCGTGAGTTTCTGGATTTTAACCATAAGAGATAACGGCTAGTAATTAGTTAATACTCAGTCTGGTAGATATATATTCCCAACGCTCTTTTAATATTATTTCTTCAAATAATATTTTGCTGAATTGTGTGTGTTTTTTGGATATAGATATTATAAATAAATTGTAAAGGTAGTTAAGTCTACTTAAAAAAAGAATTTTAGTTTTGTTAGCGATAAATATCGTATAAGTAAACACAAAATAGTAGTGTTTCCTATATACCAGCAAGTTATTTTTCCGTAAATTCAGTAATTTCTCTGAATCCGTTTGCACAAATCTTTAAAAATTTTTGCATATAATTGATGCGTAATATTTCCTACATATAGTTGTCGATCGCCTTTTACAATGCCATAAAGAAAAGGTAAAGACTATCTGTACATCCTTTACCCAGATAAGTTTGTGTTCCCACTCCCCAGCATAGACATATTAAACCCATGACTGAACTGACTTTACGCTTACAACAAGGAGACACGGAAACAACTGTCACGGTGAATCAAAATGTATTCACAATTGGGCGGTTGCCGGAATGTAATTTATACTTACCCTATGGTGGCATTTCTCGCAAACACGCCCAACTGATAAAGCAAGCTGATGGTAAATGGGTAATTGAGGACTTGGGGAGTAAAAACGGTACACAAGTTAATCAAAGCGCAGTCACACATCCCCAGTCTTTACAGCATGGTGATGTAATTTGGCTAGGTAACGTGAATGTAGTCGTGCTGTTTCAAACTCCGCCTACATCAGCAGCGACTAAGCACATACAAGTTGAAGAGGCTGGCGAACAAAGAACAATTTTTCGCAGCGCCAAACAGCTACAACAACAATGGATAGAATCTGATAGTGATAATGGCGATATTGGCAATAAAAATAAAACCATTGCTAGGTTGAAAGATTTAGTAGATATTGCCAAAAATCTCAGTGCAGCAGCATCAATTGAAGAAATTTTTTCACAGGTGCAACAGGTTGTATTTCGCTACCTCAGTAGTATTGACCGATTGGCGTTATTAATTGATGTTAATGGTTGCGGTCATTTAGAATTAGTGAATGCAGGTACTAGAGATAAAACTCAACAGAAATATTTACTTGCAGATGGTAGTTGGATTAGTCGTAGTATCTGCCAAAAGGTATTTGAAGAAAAAATCGTCATTCAAACTGCTGATACGCACAAAGATGAGCGTTTTTCTAGCGAACACAGCATTTTACTCAAAGGTATTCGTAGCGCAATGGCTGTACCCTTATGGGACGAAAGTAAGGTAGTAGGTGTGCTTTATGCTGACGCGCATTTGTCTTCTTATCATTGGGAAAGAGATGGTGAGGAAGAACTCAGCTTTTTTTCTGCTTTAGCAAACTTGGTAGCTTCTAGCGTGCAACGTTGGTTATTAGCTGATAAACTGAAAACCGAAGAAGTAATTCGTCATCGCTTAGAACGCTATCATTCGCCGGCGGTTGTGCAGCAGTTAATCTCTGTAGGTGGTTCAGTCGATGGACGTTTACCGCCGGCGGAAAGCGAAATCAGCATTTTGTTTGCTGACTTGGTTGGGTTTACAGCTATTTCCGAGAAGTTAACACCAACTGCGATCGCCGAATTATTAAATAATTTATTTGAAGAGATGCTGCAAGAAGTCTTTGCTTGTGGAGGTACGTTAGATAAATACATCGGTGATTGTATTATGGCATTTTTTGGCGCTCCCGAACCCCAAGCCGACCACGCCGATCGCGCCACGACTGCTGCTAAAGCCATGCTTAAGCGCATGGAACATCTCAACGCCAACGGCTTCTGGAAAGAACCGCTACATTTACGTATCGCCATTAATAGTGGTAAAGCAGTTGTCGGTGATGTTGGCAGTTCCCAAAGAGTAGAATACACAGCATTAGGCGGGACAATTAATTTAGCTGCACGCATGGAAGCAGTTTGTCCGCCTAGTGAATGCGTCATTAGTGAAGCCACTTATCAATTACTTTCACAACCTGATGATTTTCAAGAAATGGGAGATTATCGTTTTAAAGGTATTGAGAGATTAGTCAAAATTTATCAGACAAAATTACAACAAGTCACAACGTTTGTTGGTTATTAGTGAACTCCGCCGCGTCTGCGATCGCACTCATGTAAAATAATCCTATTGTCCTCAAAGTAGCTCATGACCAGGTTTCCCTACGACCAGTTTGCCAAAGACTACCTTAAAGAATTATTACAACCATTGGGACAAGTAGAAACAAGTCGCAAAGTTCCATCAGAAGTACGAGAGATAGATGTTTATTTTGCCCCTTCACCCCAATCAACAAGCGATACAATACAAATAGGACTGTTGGGAAAAATTGCCGCAAAACCTGCATTAATTGAACCATTTAGAAATGCAGCTACAATTACAGAAATTCGTAGCTGTATGAACAAATTATTTGATGTCTTTGCTCAAATCAAGCGTCAAAGTAAAGGTGAAGATAACCCAATAGAGGAATCAGACTTACCAATGTTGTGGATTTTATCACCCACAGCTTCAGATTCCATACTCAATGGTTTTAGAGCCAGCACAGATGCAGAAAACTGGGGAGAAGGTGTACATTTTTTAGGAGATTATCTACGAACTGTAATTGTAGCAATTCATCAATTACCGCGTACACAAGAAACATTATGGTTGAGAATATTAGGTAAGGGGAGAGTACAGAAACAAGCCATAGATGAGCTAGAAGCTTTGCCTAACAATCATCCATTACGTGCTAAAGCAATTGATTTATTATTGAGTTTAAAGACTACCTTAGAAGTAAATCAAAATATAGACCAGGAGGATAGAGAGTTAATTATGCGTTTATCAGCTATTTACGAACAAAAACTAGCCGAAGCGGAACAAGAAGGTATTCGTAAAGGACTCCAGGAAGGTATACGTGAAGGATTTCAGGAAGGTATACAAGCAGGACATCGCCAAGTGATAGAAAATCTCTTACAAGTAAGATTTGGTGCTTTAGATGCAGAGTTAAGCTCTATTATTGAGCCTTTACTACTATTAACACCACAAGAATTTACTTCTTTATTACTGCAATTATCCAGAGAGGAGTTATTAGAAAGATTTCGTTAATAAAATTATTTGGTAAGTAGGTCGGTGTGAATATTTAGCGTTGGGATAAGGCAGGAGGCAGGAGGGAAGAGGGTTTTAGTCTAGTTTACTTTTATTAACATAGGTTGGTTTTTCCCACCGTTCTACTTATTTAAAAATTTAATTATGCAATTATCAGCTATTTACGAGCAAAAACTATCAGAAGCTAAACAAGAAGGTTTTCGTCAAGGATTTCAGAAAGGTATACAAACTGAACGTCGCCAAGTCATAGAAAATATCTTACAAGTAAGATTTGGCGCTTCAGATGTAGAATTAAGCGTTATTATTGAGACCTTACTACTATTAACGCCACAAGAATATATTCCCTTATTACTGCAATTATCCAGAGAGGAGTTATTAGAAAGATTTCGTTAACAAAATTATTTAAAATGTATTTGCAGCTAGTAATTTATAATATGTGAACAGAAAAAATACTCATAAAAAACCAGATTCAAATATGTAAGTTTAGTGGACATTGCCCACCAAACTTACGAAAAATATTCACTCATAGTTAATTTTTAGGAAAAATCGCTAAATCGGTGTCTGGGTCGAAAAAGTGAATTTTTTCTGCTGTTAGTGATAACCAAAGTTGTTCACCCACAGTTACAAGCCTGTCTGGTGGAACTCGCACTTGTAGAGATTTTGTTGCATGGGCAAATTGTGAATCAGCTTCAGTTAATGCCACAGTAATAAAAGAATCATTACCTAAGTTTTCCACTAAGTCTACTTGTACTGGCAAATTCTTAGTTGCGGGTACACTCACAATTAAATGTTCTGGACGAATACCTAAAATAAGGGTTTGTCCATCGTATTTTTGCAAAGCACTAGCCCAAATATCGGGAAGGGTGAGGCGAAATTGAGAATGAGTAATTAATAATGGGGCGTGAAACTCTACGGGAATAAAATTCATTGGGGGTGTACCAATGAACTCAGCGACAAAACGATTGGCAGGATGATTATATAATTCTAGGGGAGAGGCTACTTGTTGAATCTGACCTTGATTCATAATGGCGATACGATCGCCCATTGTCATCGCTTCTGTTTGGTCATGGGTAACGTAAATCGTAGTTGTACCCAGTTGGCGTTGTAATTTGACAATTTGAGCGCGAGTTTCTGCCCTTAGCTTAGCATCTAGGTTAGAAAGGGGTTCATCCATTAAGAATACTTGAGGATTGCGAGCGATCGCACGTCCCAATGCTACCCTTTGTCTTTGTCCCCCAGATAGTTGTTTAGGTAAACGATGCAGCAGAGTTTCAATTTGTAACAATTGCGCCACAGCCCGCACTTGCTGATCTACCTCCCGTTCCCTATCAGAAACGTAACGCAGTCCTTTAGGTAACTTTCTTGTCGCCCCCACCAGCAGATTTTCCGCCCAGGTAGGTAGTTGGGAGTCTTGCGTTTGTCTTGGTTCCTCAGCTTGAGAACGGCGACGTAAACCGAAGGCGATATTGTCGTATACCGTCATGTGGGGATAGAGGGCGTAATTTTGAAACACCATTGCAATATCCCTATCCTTGGGTGGTAAATCATTAACCAAGCGATCGCCTACCCAAATATTACCCCCTGTCATTACCTCTAATCCCGCAATCAACCGTAGCAAGGTACTTTTACCACAACCAGAAGGCCCCACCAGCACCATAAATTCCCCATCAGGAATAGTCAGGTTAATCCGTCGTAAAACATTGACAGTTCCTGCTGGTTCCCCATCAGTTTTCTTCCCAGATGGGGTACTTTCCCCTCTACGGGGGGGAAAACTCTTGTAAACGTTTTCTAAAACAACTTGCGCCACAGTATTTTTAATAGTCATTAAGTCATAAGTCAACAGTCAACAGTCAACAGTTAACCGATGAAGGTCATTTTAGCGTCCATGATATACGTTCTGTATCGCTACGAAAAATTAAAAAAATTGCTCACACCATCAAAAGCAAACTACCCTTAATTTTAGGGCTGTCTGGAGGTGTTGTGATGACTACTGATGTACTAACTAATCCTGCCCATGAGATTGTAGATGTCAAAACTACCGATTGTTGCATTGTCGGGGGTGGCCCGGCTGGTGCTATTTTAGCTTTACTTTTAGCGCGTCAAGGCGTTTGTGTAACTTTGCTGGAAGCCCATAAGGACTTTGACCGGGATTTTCGCGGCGATACAATTCATCCATCCGTGATGGAGATTATGGAAGAATTGGGATTAAGCGATCGCCTGCTACAATTACCCCATGCCAAAATGCGGCAAATTCAAATCAAAACGCCGCAAGATACAGTGACCTTAGCGGATTTTAGTCACCTGAAGACTCGCTATCCCTACATTACCATGTTGCCTCAAGTAAGATTCCTAGAGTTTATTACCCAAGAGGCGCAACAATACCCAAGCTTTCACCTAGTAATGGGTGCGAATGTCCAAGAATTAATTGAGGGAAACCGAATAATTCAAGGTGTCCGTTATCGTGGGGGCGGTGGTTGGCACGAAATCAGGGCAACACTAACAGTTGGTGCAGATGGTCGTCATTCCCGATTACGCCAACTAGGTAATTTTACCACAACCCAAACCTCACCCCCAATGGACATTCTCTGGTTCCGCCTACCCCGTCAACCAGAAGATGGCGAGGGAGGAATGGGAAGATTTAGCCCCGGTCATATCATCGCTATGCTTGACCGTGGTGATGAATGGCAAATGGCTTATGTCATTCCCAAGGGAGATTATCAAAAATTACGGACTACAGGTTTAGAAGCCCTGAAAAAAACTATTGTAGAAGTTGTCCCAGAGTTAAAAAATCGTATCCACCGTTTGCAAGACTGGTCACAGGTAGCATTTCTCTCAGTTGAATCTAACCTTGTCAAGCGCTGGTATCGTCCAGGGTTGCTGCTAATTGGTGATGCAGCCCATGTCATGTCACCCGTTGGCGGCGTAGGTATTAATTATGCCATTCAAGATGCAGTTGTGGCAGCTAACGTCCTCACCAAACCACTGCAAAATCATCATGTGGAAATTAGCGACTTAGCCAAAGTCCAACGCCGCCGAGAATTCCCCACCCGCATCATCCAAGCATTTCAAACCTTCATTCAAAAGCGAGTATTCGCCCCTGTCCTGACTTCTAATCGCACCTTTCAACCCCCCGCACTGTTACGCTTACCCATACTGCGCGACCTCCCAGCCAGATTAATTGCATTAGGTGTTTTTCCCGTCCATGTGCAAGTCAGTTGACAGTTGACAGTTGACGGTTGACGGTTAATTATCTGGGTTAAGATCAGACTCCTGTATGGTTGTGGTTGCTTTAGGGCATCGCAACCATAATTGTCTTAAATCTGTACCATGTATTTTATTTCTCAATAAATGGTACAATTATACTACTCATGCAGAAATCAATGCTCGTTCCGGTCAGGCGAAAGTGGCAAACAGCATTTCCAAAATGCTGTTCAAAACTATCGCTTGGCTTTTATGCTAAAACTGGTTTTAATTAGAGAGTTTATTTATGATGAGAGATAAATAATTTGGTAACTACAAGAAAAAGCCAACTATTAAATATTAATTATTGATTGGCATTACTCCAAAAATATGTGACCTAACCTAATAGTCATCATCAACTGCATACACAAAGACTAATGAGAATGGAAAGGAAAAAGGGAAAGGTCAAACAGCGCTTGATCTGCATAAGTGGCTATTACATCCGCTTTCGGAGGGATAAAAGCCAAAGGCAAAAAATTCTCCCCTTTCCCCTTTCCCCTTTCCCCTTTCCCCCTCTTCTTCCCCAACCCCCAACCCATCAGGAGGATTTAATGAACAGTTGTGTTTTAATGGCAGAAATCATTCAAGAACCCCAACTGCGCTATACATCAGATAACTTAGCAGTTACAGAAATGTTAGTGCAGTTTCCTAACTCCAGCAAACCAGATGACCCACCAGCCACATTAAAAGTTGTGGGATGGGGTAATTTAGCCACAGAAATTCAGCAAAACTATCATCAAGGCGATCGCGTCATCATTGCTGGACGTTTAGGCATGAATACCATCGAGCGTCCAGAAGGATTTAAAGAAAAACGTGCTGAATTAACAGTACAGCAAATTCAATCAGTTGGCGCTAACTTCACCCCATCCGTAGCCAGAACACCAGCCCCCACAGAAACCCCCTCTCGTCCACCATCCCCGGCTGTGACTATCCCACAAAACGACGTTCCCACCTACGAGTCACCACGTCCAGCACCTACCCCAGCCACCAGTACAGTTAGTGTTGCAGCACCAGTAACTAACTACGAACCCGCACCGAAAACTAACTATCCACCAGTAGAAGAACCAGACCCGGACGACATTCCATTCTAGGGAAGTAGGTGTGTCAGTTAACAGTTATCAGTGAACAGTTATCAATTTTTGTTAACTGATAACTGTTAACTGTTAACTGAATTAATTCCCCAATTCCTCCAACTACTGCTAAAATCCAAATAATTTTTACTAACGATTATAATTAACTCCTATGAAAGAAACTGTCCTAGAGGTTAGTAACCTGCAAGTTGAATTTTCCAGTGATGGTCATACTGTTAAAGCCGTCGATGGGGTTGATTTTCAGCTAAATAGAGGTGAAACTTTAGGAATAGTAGGTGAATCTGGGAGTGGTAAATCAGTCACCGCGTTGGCGGTGATGGGTTTATTGCAGCATCCAGGGAGACTTAGCGGTGGAGAAATCAGGTTTCATCAACAAGCCAATGCTAACCCTATCAATTTAGCGGCGTTATCTTCAGAAGAAATGCAGCTATATCGGGGTGGCGATATTGCCATGATTTTCCAAGAACCGATGAGTTCACTTAACCCGGTTTATACGATTGGGTTTCAACTGACAGAAGCAATTCTCCGCCATCAGAATGTTAGTTTAACAGAAGCCAAAAGACTGGCGATCGCAGGTTTACAAGAAGTTAAACTTTTACCTAGCGATGAGCAAATCAAACAACAATATAGCGAAACTTGGTCGCAAACCAACCCCAACTCCCCCCTTGATGATTATAAGGTAGCGCAGTTAGTAAAGCAGCATAAAGAATCAATGCTAGAACGCTACCCCCACCAACTATCAGGGGGACAATTGCAAAGGGTGATGATTGCAATGGCAATTTCCTGTAACCCCTTAGTATTAATTGCCGATGAACCGACTACAGCCTTAGATGTTACCGTACAAGCCACAATTATCGATTTGTTGCGAGAATTGCAACAAAGTCGAGAAATGGCGTTAATTTTTATTACCCATGACTTGGGTTTAATCTCGGAAATTGCCGACCAAGTGGCGGTAATGTACAAAGGTAAATTCGTTGAATACGGTGCAGTCGCGCAAATTTTTCATAATCCTCAACATCCCTATACTAAAGGCTTGGTAGCCTGTCGCCCCACCCTCAACCGCCGTCCCCACAAACTACTCACCGTTTCTGACTACATGACGGTGGAAGAAACACCAAGCGGACAATTAATTATTCAAGCCAAAGAACCTGCACCACCCCCAGAAATTACCTTTGAAGAAATCTCCGCCAGATTAGAAAGTCTGCAAGAAAAGCCACCTCTATTACAAATTCGGAACTTGAAAGTGGGTTTCCCGGTCAAGGCTTGGTTTGGTAGAACAAAACGCTATCTCATGGCGGTTGACGATGTTTCCTTTGATGTCAAACCAGGAGAAACTGTAGGCTTAGTAGGGGAGTCTGGTTGCGGTAAAACCACCCTGGGTAGAACTTTGTTGCGGTTAATCGAACCAATGAGTGGTCAAATTATCTTTGATGGACGAGATATTACCAATCTCAAAGGCGAACCGTTGCAAAAACTGCGGCGGGAAATGCAAATAGTTTTTCAAAATCCCTTTAGTTCCCTTGACCCCCGGATGAAGGTTGGGGATGCAGTCATGGAACCGTTGTTAATTCACTCGGTAGGTAAAACAACAAGACAACGACGCGAACGAGTAGCAGAACTTTTAGAACGGGTAGGTTTGAGTGCAGATGCAATGAACCGTTATCCGCATCAATTTTCCGGTGGTCAACGTCAACGGATATGTATTGCGCGTTCCTTGGCTTTAAACCCCAAGTTTATCATCTGTGATGAATCCGTTTCCGCCTTGGATGTATCAGTACAGGCGCAAGTGTTGAATTTACTTAAAGAATTGCAGGACGAATTTCAACTAACTTATATATTCATCTCCCATGACCTAAGCGTCGTTAAATTTATGAGCGATCGCATTTTAGTCATGAATCGTGGTCAAATAGTAGAACAAGGCACAGCCGAAAGCATCTACCGCGAACCCAAACAAGCCTACACCCAAAAATTAATCGCCTCCATCCCCACAGGTAGCCCCGAACGAGTTCGCAACCACCATCTCAAAACTTCTTAAGGTACTTCCA
>DATNQO010000246.1:0-50458 GCA_036704005.1 Leptolyngbyaceae cyanobacterium
CCTGCCCCCTGCACCCCGCCCCCCTGCTTCTTTTTCTCCCTCATCCCCCTCATCTCCCTCATCTCTAATCACTAGCCTCTATCTTCGCCGATCGCCAAATCCACACGGCTGCTGCCCAAAGGGTAAAATTACCAACTAGAGTCATGCTAGCTTGCAGTGTGACTAACCATTCAAGAGATTCGGCATTGTCGTAATAATGCCACGTACAAGCACACATGGCACTCACTAATGCTGGTAACATTGCTAGAGACAAGCCCCACCAACTACGATTAGCTGTGAGTTCGCCGTAAGTCCAGATTAACCAGATAGAAGCTATCCACTCTATCACGCTAGAAACATGAATAATCCAAGTGGGAATTGATAGAACGTGCATAATTAGTCATTAGTCATTGGTCATTAGTCATTGGTCATTAGTCATTAGTCATTAGACTCAGCACTCATGACTCAGCATTGAACTGTCAACTGTCAACTGTCAACTGTCCCCTCATCTTCCCATAGGTGTATTGATATTTTTTGCAATATGACTGACAACTCGTCAACTATTGGAAAAAAATTGATAATCTAAAATCCAGCATCCAAATTTTATATAAGAATAATGCGGGCGTTATTATCTGGGTATTACGGTAAAGGAAATGGTGGTGACGAAGCTTTATTAGCAACGCTTCTGCAAATGTTACCATCTCATGTTACGCCTGTGGTGCTGTCTGGCAATCCTGGGGAAACCAGCGATCGCTATGGTGTAGAATCCCATAATCGCATGGCTTTTTTGCCTGTACTGCAAGCTTTGCGTTCTTGTGATGTTTTTATTTGGGGCGGGGGAAGTTTAATTCAGGATGTTACTAGCACCATTAGCCCTTTATATTATGGGGGGTTGATGGGGTTGGCGCAGAGGATGGGTTTAAAAACTGTGGCTTGGGCGCAAGGTATCGGCCCTTTGGTACGTCCTCAAACTCGCTGGTTGGCTAGGCAAAATTTTACTGGTTGTACTCAAGTTAGTGTACGCGATCGCGCTAGTGCGGCGTTATTATCTGATTGGCGAGTTCCCCACATCCTCGCACCTGATCCTGTGTGGGCGCTACAGGCTAAATCATTACCAGAACTCGCTGATTTACCTACACCGAGAATTGCTGTGACTTTAAGAAACCATCCCCAATTAACGCCAGCAAGATTAGCTAATTTGACTCAAGCTTTGGTATCTCTGCAAAAAGCTACCCAGGCTTTTATTTTATTACTGCCATTTCAAAAAAGTGAAGATTTACCGATAGCAGAGGCGATACAACCGCAGTTCAAGGATGTGAGTAAGATTTTGTGTCTAGAAGATCCGCAGATTTTAAAGGGCGTTTTTCCTGGTGTAGAAATGGCGATCGGTATGAGGTTGCACAGTTTAATTATGGCAGCAAGTGAAGGTTGTCGCTGTTTTGCTCTGAGTTATGACCCTAAAGTTAACCGCTTGATGGAAGATTTAGCCATACCAGGATGGGATTTAGTAGATATACCAAATGATGCGGATGCGATCGCTCAAACTTGGCTGGAATATTACAGCAATGGTCAACCTTTATCATCTGAGAAAATAAAAAGTTTGGTTGATGGTGCTTTCATGCACCGCCAATTGTTGCAGGAAGTAATGAGTTATTAATCTTGATTTTTGCACAAAATCTGATATGCGAATCAGAGTTTAATTTTGTTGCAGTATCTTTAGGGTGGGGAGTGCAGGGAGCCACCTGGTTATTGAGAAGGTGCAAGATGTCAGTTCAGCAATTACTCGGTTATTTTTGACCTGGAAATCAGTTAAAAATATACAGTCGCTATGATGTTTTTTGCTGAGAAAAATATTGAATATGTCAATAAAAAATATATCTCAAACTAAAACTCGCCTCCTTTTAGCTTTATGGGATCTGGGAGGAACGCAGCAGGAAGTGAAGAGAAGCCAAGTCATAAAGCGTATTGTCCCCAAAGGCAAAAAGGTAGCAGATTATCAGCCTGTTTTTGAAGAGTTACAGCAACAGCAAGCAATTACTATTTCCAAAACTGGTTACTCTCTCGCATTACCCAAGGGTTTAGAGGTATTGGGTGAGGGTTTGAGAAGTTCTGAGTTTAGATTTGATGGAACTATTGTTGGTACTTGGGCTGCAAATGCACTATTAAAGTGGATTAATGGAATTACCAGCAGTATGGTTAGTACATCTGCACCAGGAAAGGCTGATAAAAGTGCGATCGCTTCCTACGAAGAATTTGAGTCAGTAGTGCTGGAAGTGTATGACAAGTTGAATTATGAATACAACTTTAATGATCTAGTACCAATTTATCGGATTAGAAGACAAGTAGGCGATCGCACAAGTCGTACAGAATTTAATGATTGGCTGTTAGAAATGCAGGCTAACGATATTTTGCAGCTACAAGGCGGAAGTGTAGAAGATAGCGCACCAGACAAGATAGAAGATTCCATCACCACAGTATTAGATGGCTTACGCTGCTACGCAAAACTTTTGAAAGCATAAATACTTTTGTACTCCTCACTAGATAAATATCTTATTACTAGACCATGATTGCTACCACATCTACCATTGATGAACTAATTAGGAATAAAAATCCCTTTGCAGGGCATATTGTTGTTAGACCGCAACAAATATGGGGCAAAAGTTATCCTGATGTTCCCTCAATTAATGCTCATGCTTCTGATGCAGTATTTCATGCAGTTGAACAAATTCGCCAAGGAAAACGCGAGACTGTAGGCATTACAATAACTGCTGAAAAAGGGTTAGGTAAAAGTCACATTATCAGCCGTATTCGTCATCGGTTGCAGAAAGAAGGTCATACTTTATTTATATATATGGGTAAGTATGACAATCTAAATCAGATTAAGTCCAAATTTTTAGAAAATGTTGTTTCTAGCCTGAGAGCTTTTGGAAATCAAGATGTAATGCAGTGGCAAGAAATAGCCGCAGCTTTAATAAATGATGCTAAAAAATGTAGCTATACACCAAAGCAATATACTACCAATTTTTACCCAAATTGGTTAAACAAATACTCAACCAGAACAATTGATAGCTTAACTGAATCTGTCCTAAAAATTAAGCCTGAGATTACCAATCCTTATATAGTCAGGGCTATTTTGTGGACACTTTCTACAACACACGCTCTCTATGCAACTCACTGGCTATCAGGTTCAGAAATAACACAAATACAAGCTGATGCACTAGGCTTACCAAATTCTAAAAATGAAAATAAAGAGGCTGAGGCATTAAGTAATGTACGCCAAATATTAGATATAACTAGCCATTATAGAGTTCCATTAATTTGCTTTGATGAATTAGATTTTGCTGATATTTCTGATACAGGCTTTACAGCACCACAAGTTGTTGCAACGCTAGCAAAAGATTTATACAATAGCCTCCAACGTGGTGTTTTACTACTAGCAATGTATCCTGAAACTTGGAATGAGCAAATTAGGTCATTACCACAAGCTGAAGCAGTCATGGATAGATTAGTAAGCGAACAAGCTAATAGGCAACCGATTACTTTAAATTATCTCAATTCTGATAATATTGTTCATCTTGCTCAGCAATGGTTAAAAGATTTTTATCAAGAGAATCAACAAATTCCACCTCATCCTCTTTACCCATTTGATGAAAGTAAACTTAAGGAGCTTGGGAAAGGAAGACCGACATTAAGAGCAGTGATAAAATGGTGTGCAGACAATTTTGTACCTCCTTCAGGTGGTATAACCCCACCTACAGATTTGATACCACCACATCCTGTGAAAGCACATTTCAATAATGAATTAGCAAATGTAGAATCTTCCATTGATTCATTAATGGAGGAAAGCGGAACTATTGGTGATGCTCTTTGGCTGGCTTTTAACAGTTTAATAGGTAAAACTTTAGAGGGAGTAACTATTGCAAAAATTGAAGAAATCGAAGCTAGCGCCGCAGACAGGGGTTTTATTGATTTCAGAATTGTTAGTAACAGAAGAAGAATCAAGATTGGAGTAAGTGTAGTTCAAAAAGATGGTAGATTTATAGGTGCTGCATTAGATAGACTAATTGATTACAGAAAATTTGATATAACTCGTGGTTGCTTAGTCCGTTCTAAACGAATTAATCCAGGTGCAACAGTAGCTAAAGAAAAATTAAGAATATTATTGCAAGAAAAGGGTGGCGAATGGGTTGGCTTGCAAGCTAAAGATATTAAACCTCTTTTAGCTATCTATTTCGTTTGGCATAATAGTGAAAGCTATGAACTCACAAAGGAACAGGTATTAGATTTTATTGAACAGCAGCAACTAGCAATTAATAATCCTTTGATTAGAGAAATACTCAGCGATCCTTCTGGACAAGAACCTGATAATTTGACAGATGACGATTTGCCTATGAGGATACCTCAAAGCAATTCTAGCTCCGATAACATTGAACTAACCCTATAGCTAATTAGAAATGAGTCAGCTGTTTTCAATTCCAACAGCATTGTGTTTACCTGCCCCTGAGATTGAAGCTTTAATACAGGGGCTAACAATTGCAGCTATGCCCAGAATGTTTATTCGTCCTGGGCAGAGATTTGCTTTATGTCCAGCAGATAGTCTACAGAGTTCACTACCATTTGAGAAGTATTACAATGCCAATGTTTTACCTATAGCAAAGTTAGATAATAAATCATCTATTATCAAGGCTTGGGCTAAATGTGAACTTTGCCAAATCCTAGATGCTACTAAATCATTGGATATTTTATCTAAATTAACAATATTTTCTTTAGAAGCTTTAAAAGAAACAATTGAGCAACAACAGCATATTTTTCTTGCTTACCTGCGTGTCTATAATTTAGATAAGCATCAACAATTAACAATTAATGCCAATGTTCAGGATAAAACAGGCAGATTTGTTGGTTTCCCAACATCTATAAGAGTAACTGAAGAATTACCAATATTAAGCGATCGCATCTTCGCCCAACGCAAAAACCAATTAGAGAAACTAGAACTACCACAGCATACTGAATTACAAGAATTGCAGAGTGCGTTGGCTGCCATTGCCATTAATAACCCAGCAGCTAAAAAGTTAGATGATGATATAAAAGTATTTTTAGGTTGGAGTAGTATCCAAGAGATTGAGTCACCTAACCCTGATTTAGCTTGGATTAAGGATATTGCAGCATTAGGAGATCGCAGCATAGAACTAGATGAGAAAAAAAGCAACTACCAAGCTGGTACAGATTTTGAAAATATCGCACGTCAGAGTCTAGAGTTTTTAGGATTTAAGGTTGAAAGTGCTTATAAAGGTGGGGCTGGAGGCTTAGATTTATACTGTTCGCAACCTTATTCTCTAGTTTGTGAGTGTAAGGCGGGTAAACTTATTCCTAGTCGTACTGTTGAAGAATTACTAAAGTTAGGTGGAATGCACTTAGGGAAAACTCAAGTATTAAGTTCAGCTAAATTAGTAATTGGCCCTGGTAATCCTTCATCAGATACAATTAAATCTGCTAAAGAATGGGAAGTGAGTATTATTAATGCCATGACTTTACAAAAATTAGTTGAGTTAAAAGCCAAATATCCGGGCGCGATCAACTTAGTTGAATTACAAAAATATTTAGCACCTGGACAAATAGATTATAAAATTGAAGAATATATTGATAAAACAGAAAAACAGATTCACCTGCGATCGCAAATTATCGCAGCAGTAAAAGAACTATCTGACCAAGATAATGAAAATTCAACAAATACACATCACAACTTTACTGTGACAGAAATTCGTGTTCATTATAATGCTATACGTAACCCTAAACTAACTGATGAATTAGTTCACGATTTGCTGATTGAACTCTCCTCACCATTAACAGGCTATTTAGGTAGAGAAAAAGGGACTGATTGGAGAAGCGATCGCTTTTACTTTCTCCGTGACTTACCAGTACACTGAAGATAGCCACTTCTCTACCCAATCCCTAATAGCTATTGTCTTACCAGCCCCAACTACCAGGAATACCTTTAAATGGCAGCGATCGCACAATAGAAATGCAACACATTGGCCCTCAAAACTCTTGCTCTGGCTTGTTTGTAGCAACTCTTGCAAGAAATTAAAAGACCTCAGCGTTGAGCAACACGCATCAATAATAATATTCCCGTCCCTAGCCCAATAAAGTTTGGCAACCATGCGCCAAGAAAGGGAGAGAAAACCCCAGCTTGTCCTAAAGCGCCAGTAATAAAGCTGAGTAAATAATAAGCGAAAATCACTATCACACTAATACCAAAACTAGTACCTCTGCCGGTGCGTTGGGGTATGGTTCCCATTGCTGCGCCGACTAACCCAAACACTACACAGACAAAGGGTAAGGCGAATTTTTGTTGGATTCTCACTTCCAGTTTACGAATTTTTGGGCGATCGCCACCCAAACGTTCAATATTCAACTGTTCCAAAGCTTGAGCAATATTCATCTCACCATAGTCGCGGCTTTGTTCTGCCAAGTTTAAGGGTGTACGCGGTAGTTGCAGTTGTTGCTGTTCAAACCGTAGAATATTCCGATAAGAGCGATCGGGCGCTACTAAATAGATAGTACCGTTATAAAAATCCCAAACACTTTGAGCGCCATTCCACTCGGCAGACTCTGCTACCACAATTTGATTTAAACCTTCTGTAGAACGGTCTATAATAGTCAATCCTTTCATCTGCTTGCCATCAAACTGGTCAGCGTAAAATAAGCGCGTTAGTATTCTGGTTTTAGTCCCATCCTTCTCTTTCACATCCCGATATTCGGGGTAAAAAATATTCTGTTGCTTAAACGTGGGTTTGTTTGATTTTAGCGCTCTGTCCAAAGTCAAAGATGCTTGATAATTTGCGGCTGGGGCAATTTGCTCATTAAATAAAAATGTCAGCCCTGTAACGACCAAACTCATCATCACCGCAGTCATCACCATGCGATAGACACTGACTCCACAACCACGCAAAGCAATGAGTTCACTTTCGCTAGATAAACGGCTATAAGTCATCAAAGTTGCCAATAGCGTAGACATGGGGAAAGCTAACACAATAAAATTAGGCAACTTTAATAAGAAAACCTGCACCGCAATACCGATGGGTAGCCCAGATTCTACTACTCTTCTAACTAGCTCAAATACAGCATCAATCGTCACACCAATTGAGGCAAAAGCCCCAACACCAAATAAAAAGGTTGGTAACAATTCGCCAATCAGATAGCGATCCATAATTGTCAAAGGCAGCAGCGAATTGAAGCTATAAAAAGAAGTGAGTTTAGTCATTGGTCACTGGTCATTGGTCATTGGTCATTGGTCATTGGTCAACTGTCAACAGCCTCCACTAAACTTGAAAATTACTACCTAAGTAATACTGACGTACAAGGGGATTATTGTAGAGTTCGTCAGTATTACCGTAGGCGAGAATTTGTCCTTCGCGGAGGATGTAGGCGCGGTCGGTAATGGCTAGGGTTTCGCGGACGTTGTGGTCTGTAATCAAAATGCCCATACCGCGATCGCGCAGTTGTGCGACAATTTGCTGTATCTCAGAAACTGCGATCGGGTCAACACCAGCAAATGGTTCATCCAACAATAAGAATTTTGGCCCTTCTCGCCCAGCTGCTAAAGCCCTAGCCAATTCTGTCCGTCTTCTTTCACCACCAGAAAGTTGAATCCCTTTACTCCTAGCCACCTTTTCCAAACGGAACTCTCGCAGTAAAGTATTCAGTCGCTGTGACCACTCCCTACGCGGTACATTGGTTTGCTCAAATACCAAAAGAATATTATCTTGAACTGAAAGTTGGCGAAAAACGCTTGCTTCCTGTGCTAAATAACCGATACCTAATCTTGCCCTTTTGTGCATTGGTAAGCCAGTAATATCTAAGTTATCTAACCAGACTCGCCCCTGATTCGGTTTTTCTAAACCTGTTGCAATGTAAAATGTCGTTGTTTTACCAGCCCCATTAGGGCCTAGTAAACCAACGATTTCACCCTGAGCAACAGAAAGATTAACGCGATTAACAATTACTCGCTTACCGTAAGACTTGTGAATATTTTCTAAAACAATTTTCACTATGACTGTGCTGTCTTGTTGGTTGATGCTAATTAGAACGGCGTAACCCTGGTGTCCTGGGAGCAGGTGTATTGGCTTGACTACCAACCTCTGCGTCATCCACCATATAAACGGATTCTACCTGACGATTGGACTGGGGTAACGCCACAAATCGTCCTTCATCAATCAAATATGTTACCTTTTCCGCGCGGATACTATTGCCGCCTTGCTGCAAAATATAGACATTACCAGTGAAATCAATGCGACGTTCCTTGCTGAAATACTGTGCTTGAGCCGATGTTGCTTGAATTTGTCGAGCCGGATACAACATCTGCACATTACCACGAGCAGTAATCACCTGATTTTTGGCATCGTATTCTTGAATATCCGAGCGGATAGTAAGCGGGCGATTTCCTGTTGGCGTTTGTGCGGTGACACTTGATAATTGGTGAGGTAGGGCTATAGTACCCAGGAATGCCGCAGGTAGCAGCAAAGCTAACCCCAGGCGACGGATTTTTGACAGAGGCAATTTATAGGGCATCATAGCAAGTTAATGTTTGGGAGCGAGGCTTGTATACTAATTATCTCAAGTAATTTCTCCAAAAATATCATCTCCTATCAGCAGTAAGTAACTTGAGATCATTGCAGGCTGAAATCTTGACGCTTGGCTCAAGTTTAAAGTTTCGTTGTTGGTCAGTTGACAGTTGACAGGTGACAGGTGTTCTCCCCTGCGCTTCTGCTCCTCCCACTCCCTCATCTCCCCCCACTCCTCCCACTCTCTCATCTCCCTCATCTCCATACAAAAATAGGGAACAAGAATCAGTGTCTTATTCCCCAAATCTTTTTGCCTTCTGCCTCCTAGTCAATCATTTGTTACTACAATTGTTGGTATGGGTAGGGCAGGGTTTTCGTTGAGGTTGTCGTAATCAATCTTGTCTGGGCCGATTTCTTGTAATGCTTTTAACAAGCCTGCGCTTTGGTTTAGTAATTCATCTACATCTATATTTCCGTAAACTGAAGGGTAACGTCGCAGGCGGTTACTGCCCTCCCCTAGTAAAATTACTGCACCTCGCCAGTTACGATTACCCAAATGATAAAGACCAACGGCAATTTGTAAAATTCCTTGATAAAAGGTTTTTTCTGGTTCGCTGGCTTCAATCCATAAAGCCTCTAAGGTGTCGTGACAGGCGTAGAACTTGCCAGCGTTGAATTGTTCTACACCTTGCCAAAACTCTGGGGGCATGATTTCACTCATGCCATACTGTCTCGTACTTCTTTAATCGTGTCTAAAGAAATTTCTTGGCTTTGTCCCGCAAATTCATTGTCTGGTGTGAGGAATAGCATACAATGGCATTCTTTGCGTTCTCTCATGGGTACGCAAGGACAGTTCCAGTAAGTAGCTTTAACTTCAGCTTCTTTGTCTTCGTAGTGACGACAAGGACACAAAGGCGCACCTAAGTCGTCTTTATGTTTGGCTAATCCTTCAATAACAACTGCGGTAACGGATGGTTCAGAACAAAAGTAAGTACCTGTACGTTTAGCATATTGTTCTGAAAAATGGCGCATTGCCTCTAGACTTTTATCGCTGGATTTTGTGTTAGATTCTGATGAAATCATGGGGATCGGCGGCTGAATATTCAAATATTCTTTGCATTGTACCTCAGCGTCACTAGGGTATTGCTGGGGAATTTGTCTAAGTTGGGGACTGGGGATTGGTGAGACAGCGCTGCGGGAGGGTTAGCCCGACCCAGGCGACTGCGTTCGCCCTTGGCGTGCCGGAGGCATACCCGGAGGGGGATTGGGGACTGGGGATTGGGTTAAAAGTCGCTTCTTATCAGCATTTTCTGATTTTTTATGGACTCATCTCTTTGGCACAGTGTATTTTTGATTGTTCAAGGTATAGGATCAAGGAAAAACTAGATGTTAATGAGATTCGCTACACAACCAAGTGATAAAAATATCTCTTCTCTAGCCTCTACTATCTAACCTCTACTTTGTTGTCAAGGTTCATTGGAATTTTTAATAGTGAAAATACAATTTCACAATGAATGCAAGGGTTGTTGTAATTGAAGTTGCAATGGCTTTTCTTTTTCTATGGTGATGCCTGGGTAATCTTTGTTAATCATTACTTGTTCTTTTAGAGATGATACATCTTGCCATAAGACCCAACGACTACCTTGAGGCAGACTAGAAAGGCTATTGGGGTTTTGTGTCAACCAAATCCACGGGGTGTTTTGGGGTTCTGAGTTGCTGGGTTCTTCTAGAAATTTGGTGGCTGCTAGTGTTTCTAAGACGAGGTTTTCGCCTTTCACCAACCCTGTTGACGCAGTCCAAATCTGCACTTGCAATTGTTGGTGCTGTGCGTAAAAATACAGTGATGCTGCGGCAATTACTGCCTGTTCAAAATTCTCTTCTTCCCAGCTACCAGAACTATCCAGGGCGATAATAATCTCCTGTCCACTTGTGACGGTTTCTAATTCTCGTACCCGTAACTCGCCATAACGGGCGCTAGTCCGCCAGTGAATTAAGCGGGTGGGGTCGCCTATACGATAAGGACGGAGCGATCGCACTAACCCAGATGTGGCTGTCTGCAAGGGTTTTCCACGATATTCGCTTCTTTGGCTCTCTTCTTGTCCCAGTTCATCGACTAAGGGGCAAGTTGTTAAGGGGAGTACATTAGGATATACAATGGCTGTAGCATTACACTGATGCTGCCGACGCGACCAAAATAATCCTAAAGGCGCACCAGTTCCTAACTCTACATTGTGCCAGCGATAAATCCCCCGACGCTGGGTAGGTTGGTAATGTATCCATTTGTAGCTTTCTTGACTAGGAATTGTGTCAATTGCCTGTTTGATTGGTTTATTTAAAACGAAAGGTAATATATCCTCAACTTGCAGTAAACTCACAGTTTGCTTGGTGGGGTTGTGAATTTCTAATTCTAAAACTAAGTCATCTCCGGCTGAGACGGGTTGAATGGGACGACGAGTTACAGATAAACCTGTGAGCGATCGCGGTGGTAAAATTGCGGCAATACCTAATAAAGCGAAACTCACACCGCTAATTGCATACAGCCAGCCAGCCATTGTATTAATCGCTGCACCAAAAAAACAAACAGCAACTCCCGCCAGTACCCAGCCGGTATATGCAGGGGCGCTAGCATGGGTTTCTAACCAGTTAGTGAGGGGTTTAATGATTTTCATGTTTCTTTTTTAACCCAACACTGGTAGAAATTCACAGGGGGAAGAGAAGGGGAAAGGAAAAAGGTAAAAGGGGAAGGGTTTTACGCCTTTTCCCGGTCAAGTCCAGTCATAATTTTTTTGTCTAATGATATTGACAAACTTGTTGCCCTTGTCTGATAAAACATTCTTGCTTGACAAGGGGAGGATTAGGGTAGAGTAAAAAAATATTTGATACATCAATGATGACTTTTCAAACATCCTCTAAAGTTGTTTAAAATTATAGTGTGGCTTAGATTTGTGGATGGATTAATTTTATATTTGTAGTATTTGGTAATTTGAAAAAATTAGCATAATATATTTTTCCAAACATGAAACCATTTTTGAAAAAATTATTTAATTTGAGTTAAAAAATGCAGTGGATTTTAACAGCAACAGAACAAGCACCAGACTGGTTTATCCAAGCGGTTAAAAAGTATGCAGCTACATCTAAAGGTTTGTACGCAGCACAATTATTATGGCAACGGGGAATAAAAGAAGAATCACAATTAGCAGCTTTCATTAACTATAAAACTTATCAACCAGCTAGCCCCTTTGAGTTTGGGCAAGAAATGCAGCTAGCAGTGGCAAGATTAAAACAGGCGCGTCAAACCGGTGAGAAAGTGGCGATTTGGGGAGACTTTGACGCTGATGGTATTACTTCAACTGCTGTTCTATGGGATGGTTTGGGGCAATTTTTTCAGCAACATCAACAGTTGAATTATTACATTCCCAATCGCTTAAAAGAGTCTCACGGATTGAATGAATCAGGCATTAATAATTTAGCGAATCAAGGTTTTACATTAATCGTTACTTGCGACACGGGCAGTACAAATATTAATGAAATTATTTATGCTCAAAAATTAGGTATAGATGTCATAGTTACAGATCATCACACCTTACCCACCGAACGTCCAGCAGTCACAGCAATTATTAATCCCCGCTATTTACCTAATGAACATCCTTTGTTTCATCTATCTGGTGTGGGTGTAGCTTATAAGTTGATAGAAGCTCTTTATCAAACCTTACCTGATGTACCAAAAAATCCTTTAGAGGATTTATTAGATTTAGTTGCAGTTGGTTTAATTGCCGATTTAGTGCAACTTAGTGGTGATTGTCGTTATTTAGCACAGTTAGGCATCCAAAAATTACAAGCCGATTTTCAACAACCACCAACCGCCAGACGCAGACCAGGGGTAGGGCGATTATTAGAATTATGCCAGAGAAGTGGCGATCGCCCCACAGATATTTCCTTCGGTCTAGGCCCCCGCATTAACGCCGTCAGCCGCATCCAAGGCGATGCTAGTTTCTGCGTAGAACTCCTCACCAGTCGAGACATTAATCGTTGTCATCATTTAGCTGAAGTGACAGAATTAGCAAACACTCGTCGTAAGTCCTTACAGAAAGACGTACAAGCACAAGTCACCCAAAAACTCACCCAATTAGACCTATCAACCACCAGCGTCATCGTTTTAGAAGACCCCCAATGGCCCGTCGGTGTCTTAGGTTTAGTCGCCGGACAAGTCGCCCAAGAGACAGGCCGCCCGACGATTTTGTTGAGTACTGAGGGACTGGAGACTGGGGAAGTGGGGGGAGATGAGGGAGTAGGGGAAGTAGGGGAAGTAGGGGAAGTAGGGGAAGTAGGGGGAGAAATATTAAAAGTTTCCTCCTCATCTCCCACCCTGTGGGAAGCTAAAGCTACATCCCCCTCATCTCCCTCATCCCCCTCATCCCCCCTCGCCCGTGGTTCCGCCCGTTCGGTAAACTCAGTTGATTTATATCAATTGGTGAAGAACCAAGCGCATCTATTACATCGCTTCGGCGGACATCCCTTTGCTGCTGGCTTGAGTTTGTTAGCAGAAAATATTCCCCTATTTACCCAAGCAATAAATCAGCAACTACGGCAAACTTTGGGTTCTGTCAATCTCGCCCCGACAGTGCAAGCAGATATTGCAGTCACAGTTGCAGACTTAGGTAAAGAGTTATTTTTAGAACTCAAACTGCTAGAACCTTGCGGTATGGGAAACCCTGTTCCCAAACTTTTGATTCAAAACTGCTGGTTTGAAAATGCTTGGCATCGCAATCAACAAGATTGGCAAGGAAAAAAAGTACAGTATATTAAAACCGAATTTGATATTCGCGACGACTCCACAAGAAACCCCTTCCCCGGTATCTGGTGGGGACATTATAAAGATGAATTACCCATAGGTAGATGTGATTGTATCGCCGAATTAGACTACAACACCTATAAAAAACGCTACGAAATCAGATTAATAGCCGTCCGCCCCAACCCCAACTCAGAACTCAAAACCCACCACTCAACCCACATCCTAGACTGGCGTAACCTTCCCCAGTCCCTAGTCCCTAGTCCCCAGTCCCTCATGCTAAAAGAATGCCCCACCAACTGGGACGATTTACGCGCTTGGTGGCGGCGATCGCTCTACAATAATCAACAGCTAGTTCTTGCTTGGCACAAACCCCAGCACCAACCACCGCAAGACATTTGGCTTACCCTAGTGGGAATTGCTAAATACCTCAGCCGCACCAATGAATTACGCACCCGCACGCAAATTTTAGACAAACTGAAGATTAGCGACAGATGCCTACTTTTAGGCATCAAAGCTTTAAAGTATTGGGGATTCACAGTCAAAAGACAAGACCGTTCTTTACAATTTACCTGGGATGCTGATCATGTCCAACAAAGCAATGCTGATGCAGCCATTGCCGAGTTTGTCGCAGCCATCAGTGAAGAACAATTTCAGCAAAACTATTTTGCGGAAGTACCTTTGTCTACTATTATAGCGATCGCAACCTATGAGACTCATTCCTCATCCAATGGGTAGTAGTCTCTAGGCTGGGCAGTGCAATTCCGTATCATGATTTTGGTGGGCAATGCCCACCCTACTGTATTGGGTTTATTCACTGAAAATATAGACAGATATGTTAAATTATTGACAAATCACCCACAAAACTATATATTATCTATCTAATTCTTTACCCAGTCCCGGTTGGTGAATCTCGACTCCGCTCGATTACCGCGAGTCGAACCACCAGTCCCCAGTCCCTCATCTCCCTAAATTCCCTTGATGTTCACATTTAAAACCTCGGCGCTGCCAAGCTGACATATCAACTTCGCTTAGTTGAATCACATCTGTGCATTGGGGTTGAATAATTTGACTTAAACCCGCCCACAACAAACTACGGGCAACATCTAATCCTGTTTTTACCCACGACTCCCTATTACCAGGAACACCCTTTTCTTTAACAACCTCAACCTCAACCCAAATACCATGAGCGCCTAAAAGAATTTGTGCCATCAATTTAGCTCGCGGTAGGTGAGTGGGTGAAGTTATCAGTTTTACCTTATGTACTCCCCAACGTTTTAAAATTGGCACTCCATAGTAAAAATTATCAAAAGTCGAATTAGCACACTTTTCTAACCAAACATTGTCCAACTCTGCAAACTCACGCTGAAAAATTAGCTTAATACATGGGTCTTGAGAACCATGTGAAATTAAAATGGGAGTTTGTGGATATTGTTTGGCTGTTTGGGCAATATAAATTTCTCTTCTAATACTACCACCAAGGACAAAAAAGGCATCCACAGGTTGGGAGGATGCAGAAACTAGGGTTATAGTGGTGATGACAAGCCAACCACCAAACACTAGACATAAAACCCACGCAAGTTTTTGTAGTAATTGCCACTTTTTTCTCAGTTTCTGTCCAGGGGGGACTGATAAATTTCTGGTAAATTTGCGCCTCATAACACAAGATAAAAAGGCTTTGTTAGTTAAGCTAAAAAAGACCGGCCATTCTTTGAGAGAAGTGCTATCTTAGAAAATTAATATGGGGTGTAAACATGACAGTAACAGAACTGTCACACAATTGTCATAGTCCTAGATTAGACTGATTAAGAAAATCGCCAACCCTTAATGATTGTTAATAAAGTAACGCAAAACTTACGCTTAGTTTAAAGAGGAGAATTAATAGTGGGAGTGTAGCTAAAAATTAAGTATAGAAACTTAAGAATTTCCCGAAAGTCTGATTGCTAAACTGTCAAAATCACAATAGATTCCTGCTGATATACATGAACTCATCTGCGAAAAATCACTCGCTGCTCCAAGTTGCCATGATTGGAGGGGCGATCGCTACAACAGCAACTGTATCATTATTTGGCCCCGCTTGGACTCGCAGCGTTCGCGCCGCCTTACAAGACAGCCCCAAAGCTGTGGTAGATCAAGTATGGCAATTAGTAAATAGTGAATACGTTGATGGCAAGTTTAATCAACAAGATTGGCTGGCAGTTAGAAAAAACTTATTAAGTAAAGAATATTCATCTAAAGAAGAAGCGTATGTGGCAATTCGGGAAGCTCTACAAAAGCTGAACGATCCATATACAAGGTTCATGGATCCCCAACAGTTTGAAGCTCTCACTAATCAAACTTCTGGTGAAGTCTCCGGTATCGGTATCCGCATGGAGCTGAATGAGACAACCAAGCGGCTGACTGTACTAGAAGCTATAGAAAATTCGCCGGCTTTGAAAGCTGGGATTAAAGCAGGGGATGAGATTTTAGCAATCGATGGTAAATCCACCCAGCAAATGAAAGTGGAAGATGCCTCTAAATTAATTCGTGGTAAAGAAGGCACTCCCATTACTTTACGTCTAGGACGTAGCGGCAACAACATTAATTTGAAGCTGACAAGAGCCAAAATCGAAGTTCCCACCGTCACCTACAACCTCAAACAAGAAGGCAACCGTCGCGTAGGTTACATCCGCTTACGGGAATTTAGCGCCCACGCCTCCGAGCAAATGGCACGAGCTATCCGCAGGTTAAACGGGCAGAAAGTAGATTCTTACGTGTTAGATTTGCGGGGAAATCCTGGCGGTTTATTGCAAGCGAGTATTGAAATTGCGCGGATGTGGTTAGATGATGGTGGCATCGTCCGCACAGTTAACCGTCAAGGAGTTAACGAGAATACCAGAGCTAACCGCACCGCCTTAACAAAACTTCCCTTGGCAGTACTGGTAGATGGTAACTCAGCTAGCGCCAGTGAAATTCTTACAGGTGCGCTCAAGGATAATAAACGAGCCGTAGTTATTGGGACTCAAACCTTTGGTAAAGCTTTAGTGCAGTCAGTTCATGAACTACCAGACGGTTCTGGTTTAGCAGTCACCATTGCTCACTACTACACCCCCAAGGGTACAGATATCAATCATAAAGGTATTACCCCAGATATCAAACTAGAATTAACCGAAGCACAGGAACGTCAACTAGCATCCAATCCTCAACTGATTGGTACTCAGAACGATCCTCAATATGCTCGTGCGATCGCTGTATTATCTAACAATACCTTCGCCCGTCCTCCCATAAACCCAACCAATCAACCAATGCGCCTCGGAGCAAATGAGTTGAAGTTTTAAGCATCGCTTTACGAGTGATTATTTACCAGGTGTTCATATATCAGTTACAAACTTGAAGAGAGGGTTGGGTAGAAGCAGGGGAGCAGTGGTTCGGCTACGCTCACCAACCGGAGCAGGGGAGCAGAGGAGCATGAAGTCACATAAGCAGGAAGCTCTGACACTGACCGGGGGAGCAGAGGAGCAGAGGAGCGGGGGAGAAAATAATTACACCTCTTTTCCCCTTTCCCCTTCCCCTTTCCCCTTTCCCCTTTCCCCCTTCCCCCTCCCCACTTTCCGCCAAGCTGTACTAAGTTAGTATTGCCCAAACCACTCTCTCAGGTTTTATGAATCATCAGCAAATTGATACAACCACCGCCAACAGCTATTTGCCAATGGTGTCGGTGGTTGTTCCTATTTATAACGGTGAGGCAGATTTACCAGATTTAATTAACTGTTTTACATCTCAAACCTATCCTAGAGAACGGGTAGAGTATCTGTTGGTAGATAATAACAGCAGCGATCGCACCTTCACTTTTATAGAAAAATTTTCCGCCAATTCCTCGATCACAATTCGCCCCCTCAGCGAAAAGCAAATTCAAAGCTCCTACGCTGCTCGTAATACTGGAATTAAGGCGGCTGTGGGCGAAATTGTGGTATTTACGGATGCTGATTGCCGTCCTCAACCTCAATGGCTTGATGCATTAATTAACCCTTTTGTCAACACTGAAATAGTAATTGTTGTCGGTGAAATTGTTGCCCTACCAGGAACAAACTTATTAGAAAAACACGCCGACCGTCAAGAAACCCTCTCCCAAAAGCACACTTTAGCCCATCGCTTTTGTCCCTACGGGCAAACAGCTAACCTAGCAATTCGCCGCACTGCCTTTGATCAATCAGGATTATTTCGCCCTTATCTCAATAGTGGTGGTGATGCGGATATTTGTTGGCGGATTTTGCGGTCAAATCTTGGCAGTTTAGAATTTGCTCCAGACGCTATTGTTCAGCACCGCCACCGGGTCACACTTAAAGAGTTAGCCAGTCAATGGCGACGCTATGGACGCTCTAATCGCTACCTGCACGAGCTGCATGGTGTAGAGTTAATGCGAGATATCAGTCTCAAGGAAGTTGGCTACCGTTTAGCACGTTGGTTAATTAAAGAATTACCACGGGATAGTGCCAAAGCGATCGCCGGACGAGCCGACCTAGTAGATTTGCTCAATACTCCCATCAGCCTGTTCACAGCCAGGGCGCGTGCAGCCGGACAACGGAATGCCAAGCTACCAGAAGAGGCTAAAACAATTGAATGGCTTAATTGAGTTTGAATTTTAGATTCAACATTCGCTACATTGAAACAAGGTAGTTTCTTTGCCCAGTCCCCACTCCCTACTCTTGCAAGGGCAGGTTTTTTACACTTCGACCGAAAAATACTGGTTTTAGGGTGTAGGGGTAGATGAAACTCTGATCATTTCGGGGATTTTACAGTTCTCCCTCATTACTTTATGAAAAACCTTCCCTGAAGAGCATTCCCTACTCCCCACTTCCACTTATAACTTAGACCAAAGGAAATTTTTAGATGTCAGCACAATTGTTACTGGTAGATGATGAACCGGGATTAAGAGAAGCCGTCAAAGACTACTTACAAGAAAGTGGTTTTAACGTTCAAGTCGCCAGTAATGCCCGTGAGGGTTGGGATTGGATGCAGCAAAACACACCAGACCTAGTGATTTCTGATGTGATGATGCCTCAAGTTGATGGGTATCAATTTCTCAAGCAATTGCGCGATGACCCGCGCTTTCAATCTCTCCCCGTGGTATTTTTAACAGCAAAAGGGATGACAAGCGATCGCATCCAAGGTTATCAAGCTGGCGTTGATGCTTATCTACCTAAACCCTTCGATCCAGATGAGTTGGTAGCCATAGTAGAAAATTTACTTACCCGCCGCACTAGCAAGCCCCAAACCATCACCGAAGACGGCGAAACCCCAGATATTGCCGAGTTAGCTAATCAAATCGCCCAAATTAAAGCTTTATTAACTCAAAGAAACGCCATTTCTCAGTCACCCGCCCCTTTTAAAATCGACCTCACCCCCAGAGAACAGAGTGTTTTAAATCTAGTAGCCGAAGGGTTAATGAATAAAGAAATCGCCCGCCGTCTAGAAACTAGCGTGCGTAACGTCGAAAAATATGTTAGCCGTTTGTTCAGTAAAACAGGTACTAACAGCCGTACAGAGTTAGTTCGCTTTGCCTTAGAACACGGACTAGCAAAATAGACTTTTGATAGCATCTTATCTCTGTACCTACGTGCCTCTGTGATAAAAAATCTCAACACAGAGGCACGGAGACACAGAGGTTTATTAAAAACACCTCATGTAGTAGCAAGACTATCACATTAATCAATTACACCTCTTGAAAAAATCAACTACCAACTATTTTCAAGATGGTGAAACTATCACATTATTTGTGGTTATTTTTACTAATTAATCTCCGCAAGTCGAAGTAAAACCCTGGTTATAACAATTGCTCTGTTTAACTAATCTTCTAGCGCTTTCATCAGTTGAATAAGCAGAGCATGATAGTGTTAGTAATTACTCAACTCTATACGTAAAATAATTAGTGAGAACTACCTTTACAGTTGCTTTGTTTAGCTTTTCGAGGAGTAGGGTAAATTTGAGCTTATTAACGAAAGCATTAAGTTATACAAGCCAACTCATTATTTAGAGCAAATATTTAGGTAAGCTAATTCCCAAATAATTAAGATTGTCTGCCCAGTATTTGATTTGCCACTACTCAAACTACAGCTTTATTTGTAACTACTGATTAGTATCAACAGCATTACGTAAACGCATCAGTTGACGGCGCATTTGGGGTGACGCTTTAAACTCAGAGACTTCTTGCGCTTTTACAGACGCTTGTAGCATCTCTAAAAAGTCATCAGACCCTTCTGTGAGCGCATCTAGCAGCACCTGCATTAGTTGCTCGCGATCGCCCAACAAACTTTTTTCCTCAACTAACCGAAATTTGAGATGTATTTCGCACTCATAGACACCGACTTCTATATTATTCAGCTGCCTTGGTAATGCTTTGGAGTTCATAGTTCTAGGGATTCCTGTATTTGGTGGTTATGAGCTTAAGGAGATGTATTTCCTACGATATTTCTGTATAGTTTTTTGAATCCGTTGTGCCTAAATTAACAATGTTTTTTCAATTTACAGTATTTAACTGTCATTGCACTCTCCTGTGTTTTTTGAGATAGACTTTCAAGTGTAAGTTTGACTCTTCCTGTACTAGTTGTTGTGCAGGTAAGCCATAACTATTATTCAGTTTTTGAGATTATATACAATAAAGTTTCTGTAAGAAGTTGTTCTAGCTTTTTAAAGCTTTTTACATCAACTTTATTTGACAGTCAATAACAGTTTGAGTTTTTACTGAAATTTTGGTGTTTACACGTAAGTAAATCCTCTATTCTTTTTGCTTTTATTAAAGCTGGACGTAGTTAGATGCTACTACCGTAAATTTACCCAATGTACGTTTTTTTCATCAGAAAAATTTGGAAAATTTAGATGGTAAATTTAAAAAAAATTAAGATTTTGATTTTCAACCATAGCATAAGCCCTAAGTTCACCTAAGAAAAATCCAATCTATGGGGAAAAGAGGAGGCTGAAGGCCGTTGACAGTTGACAGTTGCCAGGGGGCAGAAGTAATAACTTTCTACTTTTAACTCAGCACTGGCTCAAAGTCACGCTTATGCGCTAGCGCAGTTGCCAATTCTCAATTAATTTGAGTGCTTTTATGGCTGTATATAGCGTCTACAATGATTGCAGTGTAATTAACTTGAATCTGACACCCTGCTATGGACAACGCAATGCTGCTCAAGTCTACAACCAGACACATCCGCATTTTTGCAGCTGAAATTGACCGGGATGGCGAACTAGTTCCCAGCAATCAAGTCTTAACCTTGGATGTTGACCCAGACAACGAATTAAATTGGAATGAAGATGCTTTGCAAAAGATTTATCGTAAGTTCGATGAACTAGTCGAAGCTTCCAGTGGTGCGGATCTTACAGACTATAACTTACGCCGCATTGGCTCAGACTTAGAGCATTATCTGCGATCGCTCCTGCAAAAAGGCGAAATCAGCTACAATCTCTCTGCTCGTGTCACTAACTACAGCTTAGGACTTCCTCAAGTTGCCGTTGGTGATCAGTAAGTAGGTTAAAGGTGAGGGACTAGCGACTAGGGGCTGGAGGCTAGAGGTTAGAGGCTAGAATATTTACTGAGCGTTTAACATCTCCCTATCGCTAACCTTACTCAACAATCAGGTTAGCTTTTATCTTGCTCCATGTTATTCCACTTGGCAATCTCAGCTTCAAAACCTTGATGATTTCGTAGGGTGGGCATTGCCCACCTATTAACACCATTTAAGGGAAAAGCTAACTGACAACTGACTGGTACGGGCAGATTTACCCTGCCCCTACAACTGTCAACTAACAAATAAAAGTTTCAAATTATTTTCCTAAATGTGTCAATTTGCACAGTAGCAAATCCATGAAACATTTATCATCGGATTGGAGTGCTGAAGCGCGTTGGCGGGGTGTTTAGCGAGTACAGAGTCATAATCCCTAGTGTGATCTTACCCATTAGAAATCTCTATAACCTTTAGTTAGGGCTGATTAAGAATTATGTAGGTGTTAGCCTACTCTCCGAGTTCTGCAACAAAGTAGCTGTAGGCTATTAGGCAGATTGCAGGGTGGCGTGGCTAATGGTGAATCTTCTTGTTGTCTGACTCTTAAATATCTTAATTCTTAATTAAAGTTTATGACTGTTTCGCAACTTATAAACTATAGCAATAAGCGATCGCCTATCGTAAGTTAGACATCTTTTCTGGTTGACGGTTGAGGGTTAACAGTTAACTCTCAACCGTCAACGAGTCAACAAACTTCAGGAAAAGCACTAGCTAAATAAAGCTATGATGAGGCTGTAGGATTGACAAAGGAGTGAGTTGTTTGCATAACTTCAAATAAGTATTGACATCTGCTGCTATGGCAGGTTAATAATCATAATCCCCTGTTGGATAAATGGATTTAACAATGGACAGTGAACAATTGACAGTTGACAATTACCCCTGTCTCACTCGTGAGATGATTGAGAAACGGAAATTTTTGGCTTTTTCTCCTGAAAAGGAGAGGTTTTAAACCTGGAATGAACAATTGTCAATTGTCAATTGTCAACTAATAAAAAATCTGAGCGGTTTTAATTCTTGCCGCTACCGTACTGTTGAAACAATTGCCAATCGCTGATCGGTGCGAACACTATGGAAAATGATGCGGCAACGCTCTACTGTCCAAATGAACTTTGTCAGGCTGCTAACCCCCTGACGCATAAGTTTTGCCAGCGATGCTCCACACCTTTACCCAAGCGTTATTTGTGGGTGGTGGGAGTTAGTTTGAGTGTTGACAGTGCCGGAGAAATATTAGGCGATCGCTATTTAATTATCAATGAATCCGTTGTTTTAGATACTAAACCTGGTTTATCACCCCAAACACCCGAATTAGAAAATATCCACCCCATCAGACCCTATCTTCGCCTCATCCCTTACCGTTTGCATATTCCCCAAGTTTACGGAGTCATACCCTCAAGTGATAGTAAGCTCCACAGTGAAGTTTTCTTATTAGAAAAATCGCCAATTCTGGTAGGCAATTTACCTCAAAAAGTGCGTTTGTGTGAAGAGTTTACCAATGCTTGGCGCTACGCTACGTCAATGCGCCAACTACATTGGTTGTGGCAAATTGCTAATCTTTGGCAACCTTTTAAGAGTGAAGGTGTAGCTTCTAGCTTACTCAATCCCTACCTGTTGCGCGTAGAAGGGCCATTATTGCGGTTATTGGAACTACACTCAGACTCGAAGGGAGCGCCAGAATTGCCCCAATTGGGAGAATTTTGGCAGCAGTTACGTGAAGAAGCCAAAGGGGCGATCGCCGAATTTATTGACCAAATTAGCTATCAACTCATTCACGGTGAAATTAAGTCTTGTGAAGTGCTAGTGGCAGTTTTAGACCAAGCACTGGCAGAATTAGGCAAATCACAAACCGCTACCATCCAAATTGCCACACAAACAGACACAGGCCCCAGTCGGCAACGTAACGAAGATGCTTGTTATCCTCCCAGTGGTACACTCTTGAGTAAACCGCCCCAATCTAATGCTTTGGCGATTGTTTGTGATGGCATTGGTGGACATGAAGGCGGAAATGTTGCTTCTAATTTAGCCATTGAAACTATTCAGCAGCAGGTACAACAACTAACAAATGTACCAGTAGAGCATATTGAACCCTCTGTTCTCATAGCTGATTTAGAAAGAGCAGTAGCTATTGCCAATGATAAAATTAGTCAACGCAATGACAGCGAAAATCGCCAAGGGCGAAAACGCATGGGTACAACCTTGGTAATGGCATTACCGATCGCCCATGAAATGTATATTACCCACGTCGGCGACAGTCGCGCCTATTGGATTACTCGCCACGGTTGTTATCAAGTTACCCTCGACGATGATGTGGCATCGCGGGAAGTGAGATTAGGCTATGCTGTCTATCGTGAAGCTGTGCAACAAGGTGGCTCTGGTTCTCTGGTGCAGGCTTTGGGAATGAGTCCCAGCAGTTCTTTACATCCCACAGCCCAAAGATTTATCATCGATGAAGATGGGATATTTCTGTTGACTTCTGACGGGTTGAGTGATTTTGACCGTGTGGAAGATTATTGGGAAACGGAAGTTTTACCTATTCTCACTGGTGAAGAAAATAATATTGTGAATGTGGTCGAGCGATTGGTAAACATTGCTAACAATAAAAATGGCCATGATAACGTCACTATCGCTTTGGTTAATTGTCGAGTTAAATATAGCGAACCGCAGATCAGTCTAAAAGCAGTTATTCCTGAAGGCATTAATATCAAGACTGTTAATTTGACAGCAAGCCCGCAACAGCCAACATCACCAGAGACTAACTCAGAACAAAAAACCAAAGTAGTCGCTAACAACTTACCCAACAGAATCGGCAAACTACCGCTAAATTGGCTCGTACCTTTAATCCTAGTGGCGACGGCTGGGGTATTTGGTTATTGGGTGATGTTATTTCGATCGCAATACGCTACTCGCACAGCCACGCCAACGGAGACTGTACCAGCTACCCAGAGTCCCAAGGTAGAGCGATCGCTAGATAATCTCGCCTCTGGATGGATAATTAAAACAAATAGTGAAATCACTGTCAATCAACTAAAGTTAAGTCCTGAAAGTTTTTTAGAAGTTATCGATAAAAAACCTAATTCTCAACCCGCTTCTGGTGATTATGACGTGTATCTGCGTCTATGCAGCAATCCCAACCCAGCTAGCGCTAATAATCTGGCTACGAATCCTCCTGCACCTTCAGATCAGCCAATCAAGATGCCATTAGCCCAACTGAAACGATTTGCTGTGACTGTTTTACCACCCAATCAAGCCAGTCCTTGCGATAGTGTCTCTCTTCCCAAAGACAACTTACCCTCTACACCAAATCCGACAAACAATCCCAGTACAACCGACTCAAAGAATCCATAACAATAGGATTTACGCATAAAAACGAAAAATCAAGGGTTTGGACAAGGGTATAGGAGTATGCTCACAAGTGTAGGTTTTGAATATAGCAGTGAGTAAGGACTGTAAAACTAACGAGAAAATCATTGTTTCATCCACCCCTACACCCTTACACCCTTATACCCTTACACCCAGCCTTAACAGATAACCTTGGTGCGTAAGTCCCGAATTCCTTAGATGCAGAGGTAGGGGTATTAGAGCCTTGAATATAGGATAAACTAATAAGAAGCTGAAATCATACAGAGAAAAACAAGATGCTATGCACAAGTTAACAGTTTTCCCAAAAGGAAATTATACTTAGCAGGTATCATCAAAAATGCTGAGTTCTTGACTTGCCTATGAAAAGCTATATAATTTAGCTTTTGGTGAAGAAGTAAACGTTCAGTACACATACCTTTACATTGTTTGTACCTTGTAGTGTCCTAATCCATGCCATCCCTGAATCTGGCGATCGCCCGTCTCATCAATACTGGCAAAGATAGTTTCGCCATTTGGGTGGTTAAGGCTCCCTATCCCAGTGGCTATGTTCTGCGTGACTGTGCTTGGCCTGTTGAACTCACTCAAGTTTGGCAAGAATGGCAGCAAATGTTTGCTGGCCATAGTGGGATTCATATTTCTTCAGATACCAGACCCCCTTTAACAAATCCAGTTCCTTGGAATTTAGTCTCACCCCCCTCCAACCAAACCACTGGTTATGGTAGTCGCCTTATGCAGTACTTGGGGATGAATTTGTGGCGTTGGATATTTGATGGGCCAATTCTCGGCAGTTTTGAACGTAGTCGCGGTATCGCTATGGGTCAGCATACACGTCTGCGCTTTCGTTTAGAAATTCGTGACCCAGATTTAATTGCTTTACCCTGGGAAATTATGCAACGGGAACCCGGCCAGCCGGCGATGTCCCTCTCCCCGGATGTGTTATTTAGCAGGACTACTACTGAAGTTGAAGCTTTACCATATTTACGCACTGACCAAGCCCTAAAAGTGCTGTTGGTTCTGGGACATGACCAAAACCTGCAACTGCAAAAGGAAGCCGCTATCCTAGAACAAACCCTGTTAAATGGCAATCAATACAATAATTACGCACCCTGTAGTGTCAAAACTCTGATCCAGCCAACACCCCAAGAGCTGATTCAAGAGTTGGAAACTAAAACATATAATGTGTTTTTCTATGCTGGTCACGGTTTACCAAACCCTGATGGTGGATTGCTGTTTTTACGCCCACAAATGAGCCTCAATGGTATAGAATTAGCCCAAGCATTAACTCGCAGTGCTGTGAAATTAGCTGTGTTTAATGCCTGTTGGGGCGCACAACCAGCAGCTATTAATCATCAGGCTATCCCTACTAGTAGTTTGGCAGAAGTGTTAATTCGTCATGGTGTGCCGGCGGTGTTGGCAATGCGGGACGAAATCGCTGACCGGGAAAGCCACAGTTTTATTCAAGCTTTTGCCGAAGCATTGCGATCGCGCAAATCAATCGATGAAGCAGTGGCAGAAGCTAGGCAAGAACTGCTAACAATATATAAGTATAATCAACCGGCTTGGACTTTACCCGTTCTCTATCTCCATCCAGACTTTGATGGTGAACTCATCAAAGGCTTGGATGACAGTGTGACGGAAATGCCAGATATTACTATTTCTAATTTTAATATTCCCAGGTCGGTCGCTTTATTGCGATCGCTTTCCCCCGGCGGTCGCACTTGTCCTTTAAGAACGGGTGTCACGCGCATCGGTCGCACGGAAAATAATGATATCGTCATTCCTGAACGTTATGTTTCTAAGGAACACGCCGAAATTTTATGTCGGAATATTTCTACCGAAACTACTCAAGTTCCCACTTATTATCTACAAGATTTTTCTACCTTCGGTACGTGGTTTTTAGGGGCTAACGGCTGGCAACAACTCCTGCGGCGAGAGCAAGTTCCCTTAAAATCAGGTATGCAGTTAAAGTTTGGTAGTCCCAGAGGTGAAATTTGGGAATTTGTGATTGAGGATTTTTAATTGGGGGCTGGGGAAGAACAGGGGGGAAGGGGAAAAATTTGGTTTTTATTTGTAACTTTTTAACTGTCGGGTTTTCGTTGAAAAACTATTAAGCGCTTAAGCAGAATATCTAAAATTAATTATCATAATTGTTTCATCTTCCTTTTTATATATTTTGTTGGCGGATTTTCTTGGAAAAAGATTACTTACAAGGGGATCAAGATTTTGTTAGTATATGTAAAAATTTATTTTAAACCTGCCTAAAACGGAATTTGGCGTTAGACCAGATCAACCACAACTCACAACTGACACAAGCAGTGCAGTAAATGGACAATTGAAAGATTAAAATAAACCATTTTTTTTTGCGGAAATCTCAAGCTGACTGCTGTAGCTTTCAATGTCAACAACTTAATTGATCAAGAGGCAAACAATGATTCATAAAATTAACGGTTCAGACGCTTGCCATTCTGTAGAATCTCAAATCGAACTGGATTTGTTAGCAGCTTTATTAGAACCAGAGGATGCAGCCTATCCTTGGAATCCCAGTGATGACGAGTCAGCAGCTTATTTTGACGAACTCGAACGGCAATTTGCAGCCCAAGAGGTTTTAGATGAAGAACTTACAACTAGATCGCAGGTTTTTTACGACAAACTTGATAACCTATGGTCTGAATTGAGCTTTTCTTCATACTACAATGATAATACAGAATCGACAGTTGTAGATCACCTTCAAGAAAATTTATATACAGCTTTCGCGGCTGGTGTCCCTCAAGGTTGGCTAAGTGCGATCGCTACTAAAGCCACAGAGATTGTTTCATCTGGGCAATCTTTAGGTGAGCAATTAGTAGAGTGTGTACAGAGTGTATTACCCACATGGGCAACAGATGATTTGTCAATCTTAATCCGTCCCTACGCCTATGCTATGCGGAGCCGGGAAGTACAAAATTTAACCTCTATAGTTGATAACGTGAATAGTCAAGATTGGTCTAGTTTATCAGAAGTTGAACAGGCGAAGATGAGTGTGGCGATCGCTTACTATGCCATCCGACAACTCAATGATTCTCAGCCTGAATCCTAGTACAAATTTTGGATTTTAAATTAAAAATCTTAATTAATTTAGTCCAGCAATGGTAAATAAAACTATCTTTGCTAATTTTGTATAACTTCTGTTGTAGGTTTTTATTTAATCCCAGTGAACGGTTATCTTGCTCACAGGTCACATTGTTGTGGCAACTTTTCGCTCTACAGTGTTAGCTTTTACTCATAACAAATGATTGTATTGTCACCATACGCTGATAAAAAAATTAGCGCAATCTACCGTAAGACAGATTTATTAGGTGACAGGTGACAGGGAACAGGCTAAAAAGGCGATTGGTTTAGAGGTTTATGATTGATCGATGTCTTTATTGCTCTGGTGGCTGCTATAAACTCAAAGTAAACCGAGAGATAATGACAAAAAACAATTCCTCAAACTCCCAACTCAGCACTTCATTTAGGATCTAGAAAACGAGTAGCAAAATTTTGCGATCGCGTCGGTGATAATGCTCTAGCTTTAAGAATTGCTGCCATTAAGAAAGCATAAGACAAGACCCCAACAACAACTAAGAGTAAAGTATTACTGTGTCCTGCTGTATTCCATAAAGCATGAAGTGCGGCGGCGCTGAAGTAACCAACGGCGAGAATCTGTTTAGCATGACGGGGTTTGAGTGCAGCGAGGCCGATGAAATATCCTAGATAACCACTATAAGCCATGTGTCCAGCTGGTAAACCCAAAATTCTGGCAATCAAGACTTGTAAGCCTACATCTGAACCCGCTTGTAAGGAAGCGGCTGGTACATATTGACCGAGAGTTTCTAATAAAGTAAAGCCGACAGCCGAAGCGGTTCCTAAAAGGATACCATCCAGAGGTTCCCAAATGCCGATACGCTCGCGCCAAGGTGAGGGTAGCCCCAAGGCGATGAGATATGCTGCCAATATAGGTAAAGCTTTGAGTAATTCTTCCATCAACCCAGCACCAAAAAAGTACCCCACAAATAACTCTGTGAGGCTGTTGATTGGTTGATCTACTGCTGGTACATCACCAGGAAGAATCACACGAAAAATGTAGATAAATAAATTTAGTATTGGACTGAGCAAAATTAACGTTGTTGTCAACGCTGCACCGACTAGCACCCACCAAGGTTTAGGCTTACCGCAAAGTTGGTAAATAAAATAGTAAGCAGCTAGGGCGATGTAAGTTGCTACTATTACTTGATTGGCTTGTGGTCTACCTACTGTGGCAAACATCAGCACCACAAATACCACCGTCAGTATTCCAGGGACAAGGTAAGCTTTGCGTGTCAAATCTTTCCCGGTGGAAATGATGGGGAAAAGCTGAGTGAAGCTGACCGAATCTGGCTTTTGTTGGGAATTTTTGGCTAAAGGTTGGGGTGCAACTTGGTTAGTGATAATTGTCGGTTGGGGTGCAACTGCGTACTCGAACAGGAATTCCGGCCCATCAGCACCTAAAGAAATGCGATCGCCTGCGTGCAATTCCTGACACCCATACAAGCGTTGACCATTTAGATAAGTACCATTGGCACTATTCAAATCACAAAGTACCCAGCTAAATGTGCCATCTACAGATGAAGCGACGGGACGAACCACAGCATGACGGCGGGACACCATTCGATACATCATGGCATCTAAAACAACTTGGCAACTGGGGTCACGTCCAATTACTACTTCTTTACTGGTAAGCGAGTAGCGAGATTCTGACCCAAATGCTGCTCCATTACCAGACACTAGCCGCAGAAAAGCATTATGTCTTGCGTTTTTGCCTGTCATCGAGTAGGTATTTCCAAACTAATTCATAAAATACTTGGCATTGAAGGGTTAACCTTGGCCGTGCCAATAGCAGCATTGCTAAATACACTATAGCTCTACTATCTACGAATAAATTTAAAATTCACACATACAAAATTTAAAATTATTTCTCTTAATTGTGACAAGTCTTATCACTGCAAAAAGTATTGTTTGTACCTTATTTATTTAGATATGTCAATTCTAGAAATCCTGACATTAATAAAAAGTATAGATAGTGAACAAATATAAGGAAGTGTTGAGAATTGTAGGTTGGGTTGAGGAAGGAAAGCCAACGTTTGCCCGACTTTTTGGGGTGCAGATACTCAAGCGATCGCTCTATCAAAACGGGTCAGATAAAGTAACAGAGCTACTCTAACTCTTTGGGTTCACTTTCTTCACTTTGGGGCGCATAACTTGAGCAACCCGGTTTGAAACCATAAAGTGAGCAAATTGCCCATATTATACTTACAGTGACAGGTGAACTTATAAAAGGTTCCGCCGAGATACGGATCGCCCTTGGAACAAAAAATAAGGACAGTTATTTTTTAGATAGAGAAGAACTTATTTTTACGCTCCTTTATTAAATCTACCTGTCTAAACTTTTGTTAATTTTTATACAAAATATTATTTTTTCAAGTGAGAATCTCAATATTAATTGAGTATATATGTAAGAATTGAGGACGTATAATTCATACTCAGCCTCAACATAGACCAAAATGACCGCCACTTCCAATGTCAAACTCATAATTCACTTTAATGACCCAGATTCAGAGCCAGAAGAACAAGACGATCTGGTTAAATGGCTAATTGCTGAACTAGAGTATATGGACGAGGTAGAGTCAGTTAATCGCGTTTTTGATCCTAACCCACCAGAGGGTAATAAATCATTAGGTGGTTTTTTAGTTGGCTTGCTGATGGCTGAGGTGAATACAGCCAATGCTAAGAAGTTAATGGGGTTTCTGGGTGATCGCCTTGGTGGTAAGCCGATTGAACTCTCGGTAGAAGCTAATGGCAAAAAACTAACCGTGAAAGCCCACAGCCGAGAAGAACTGGAAGCAGCTATTAAAGCAGCTCAAGATTTTATAGCAGCATAAGTGAGTGAGTTAAATGGCGAAAGTGGCGTTGCTGGTTGGGGTCAGTGAGTATGAGCCAGGGCTGAACCCTTTGCCCGGTGCAGTTAGAGATGTAGAAGCCGTGTACGAAGTGCTGCTGCATCCAGAAATGGGAGGTTTTGTCGCCTCAGATGTTATCCTGCTGAAAAATCCTGAACGACAAGCTGTAGAAATGGCGATTGAAACGCTGTTTTCTGGTCGGCAAAAAGATGATTTGCTACTGCTATACTTTTCAGGACATGGTATTAAAGATGATCGTGGTAGACTGTATCTAGCGACTCGTAACACCACTAAAACACAGCAAGGCGAACTGATTCGCTCAACGGCAGTGTCAGCTAATTTTGTTCATGACCGCATGAGTGAAAGCCGTTCCCGGCGGCAGGTAGTAATTCTCGATAGCTGTTTCAGTGGCGCGTTTGCTGAAGGGTTGTCTGCCAAAGATGATGGCACGATTGATATTCGACAACAGTTGGGTGGAGAAGGACGAGTAGTATTAACTTCCTCTAGTTCGACTCAATATTCCTTTGAGCAACAAGGGGAAGATTTATCCATTTACACTCGTTTCTTGATTGAAGGTATTAAGTCAGGAGAAGCAGATCGCGATCAGGATGAGTTTGTCTCAATTGATGAACTCCATGAGTACGCAAGTCAGAAAGTGCGAGAACTTCAGCCTGCGATGAAGCCGGAAATTTATGCAATTCGAGAAGGCTTCAAGATTCGGCTGGCAAAGGTGGCTCCAGGTGATCCAAAACAACGATACCGTAAAGAGGTAGCGCGATTTATTCATCGAGGTGAAATTTCCTTTGTTGGCCGTCGAACATTGGATGTACTCAGGACTCGTTTGGGGTTAGAACCAACAGAGGCTAAACAAATTGAAGATGAGGTGTTAGAACCTTATCGCAATGAGTTTCGGGAAAAACTCCAGAACTATCAGCAGGTGTTTCAAGAGTTACTAGAACGAAATGAGACAATTGCAGATAGCGATCGCCAAGACCTACAAAATCTTCAGCAAATTTTGGGGCTGCGGAATGAAGACACGATGCCGATTGAGGCACAGGTAACTGCACAGTTTAAAATCTATCAGCAAAACCTGCAAATATATAAGCAGGAGTTTACGGCAGCACTCCGGCAAGAGTACCCGTTGAGTACAGCCAGTCGCGATCGCTTACGACAAACCCAGCAGCAACTAGAACTTACCGATAGAGATATTACGACGATTGAATCTGAGATTACATCTGAGGTAGAAGCATATCACCGAAAACTCCAAGACTACGAACAGCAATTTTTAACTGCTACAAGGATGGAATATCCCCTTAGTGAGGCAACCCGGACTAGCTTACGCCAACAACAGCAACGCTTGGGACTGACAGATGTAGATGTTGCACCCATCGAAGCACAAATCACAACAAGGATTGAAAGCTATCATCAAAAACTTCAACAGTATGAACAGGCATTTGTGAAGGCAACACAGCGCAAGCATTATCCAGATGAGGTCACACACAATCAGTTGCAGCAAACTTGGCAAACCTTGGGGTTGAGTGATGAAGATGTAGGAGTGATTGAGAGCCGAATTAATGCGGAGATTGAAAGGCATCAAGCCAACTTGAGGCAATATGAGCAGGAATTTACAAAATCTGTTCAACAAGAATACCCACTTAGTGTTTTCAAACGCTCTCAACTAACGCAACGTTTTCAGGCGTTGAATCTAACTGCTGAAGACGTTGCTGCAATTGAAAATCCCATGTTTGTAGCAATCGAGGAACATCGCCACAAGCTTCAGCAGTATGAACAGGTATTTCGAGAAGCGATGCAGTTTGAATACCCTCTGAGTGAGGCTGTTGTTGAAGAATTACGTCGGTTTCAGCAAATTCTTGAACTAACAGATGAACAAGTCTTACAAGTTCAACAGAAAATTTTAACTCAACAGCAACCTTCGCCAGAAGAATCTATTCCATCACTAACAACAGAAAAAAAATTAGTTCAAGAACCACAACCGCATAGAGAAATAAAAGAGTCAAGTATTGCTAACAGTTTAGACGTTACTCCACCTTCTGTATCACTTTCAACAAATAATTTAAGGCAATTCCCAGAATCAAAACCAACACAAAAGGGCTTAGAAAGGTTTAATATTCGGCAGTTTTTGTTTAGATTCCCCTATTGGGGATATCTGATTATAATTGCATCAACAATCGCATCAATAGCTACATTTACAACACGACAGCCAACTCATACTCGCACTGTCAACTCTGTCGCTTTTAGCGGGAATGCTTTATTAGCTCTGAGTGGCTCAGATGATTGTACATTAAGACTGTGGAAAATTAACAATGGTGAAAGTTTACAGCCAGCAGATATTAAATATAGTGGAAAATCAGTGGCTTGCGATCGCCAACAAGAACCCCAAGGTCTATTAGCAATTACCGATGATGCTGTACAAGTGTCCCGCTTTCTGCCTGTAGAAAATAATCGTGTAGCGATCGGGCTAGATAGTGGTGTAATTGAACTTAGGAATGTCCCGACCGGAGAAACAACTGAACAATTGCAAGACCAAAACGACCCAAAAGCCAGAGGTGATAGAGTCTTTGATTTAGCATTTACGAAAAATTCCCTATATTTATTTAGCGGTTATGGCAGTGGTAAATTAAGACTATGGTCAAGAACATCTGTTAATAATAAATTTCAGCTACACCCAGGAGTTATCAACCTACAAAATCAGCTTAATTTATCAGGCTTTCAAATTCGCGCTTTAACCCTCAGTCCTGATGATCAAACCCTCGTGATAGCAGGTAACTTTAATCGCTTTTTATTATGGTCATGGAATCCCAATCAAGTTGATAATAAACAGCCGAATCTATCGGTGCAAACCTTAGCAAAGATAAATCCCAGAATCGGGAGTACAGACTATGTTTGGGGAGTAGATTTTGCACCTAACTCATCAGCAAAAATTTTAGCCACCTCCGATTCTGCGGGCTACATTACTATTTGGAATTTATCCCAATGCCGAACCCTAAAAAATGCCAGCCCTGGGAATACAATTTCCGAAGTTGATTGTCCGCCCATAGATAGTTGGCAGATCATGCCAAACTCGCCAGTACGGACTCTGAAATTTAGTGAAGATGGGAGTTTACTAGTCAGTGGTGGAGATGATGGACAAGTTATTGCTTGGTATTTAACCTCAGAATACAAACTCGACAGGACAAAAGCAGCAACAGAGCAAACAATTTATCAAAGTCCCAAGGGAATAAGGAGTGTTGACTTGAAAAACAACATGATTCTCAGTGGTGATGAAGATCATCAAGTCAAACTACATCGTATTGGGAGCATAACGAAGTAAGTGCAAAATTAGTTACTGTTAGAAAATAAAGACTGAAAGCTTGATCAAATCAAAAGTCTAGAATCTTGCTTCAATTATTGTTTTCTAGAGTAACATAAAACATAATGTTTCCCAACTTTCTGCCATCACAAGTTAATCAACTCAAAGACGCAGAGGCGATCGCTTTCGGGGAAAATATAGAAAGGACTCCTTTGGTAACTTCCCTCAGCCAACAGCCAATTCTCACAACATACATCCACAAAGGTCGGGGAGAAACACCGCTTCTGTTACTGCACGGCTTTGATAGTTCCATTTTAGAGTTCCGTCTTCTGTTTCCATTGTTGGCGGAGAAAAATGAAACATGGGCAGTAGATTTGTTAGGTTTCGGCTTTACAGAAAGACAAAAAGAAATACAATACAGTCCAGATGGAATTAAAATTCACCTTTACGAATTTTGGAGAACTTTAATTAATCAACCCATCGTACTCGTAGGTGCATCAATGGGAGGGGCGACTGCAATTGATTTTACTCTGACTTATCCTGAAGTCGTTAAATCGCTAGTCTTAATTAATAGTTTGGGTTACACTTCTGCTCCCATCTTTAGTAAATATTTATTTCCTCCTTTTGACTTTTTGGCTGTAGAATACCTACGTCAACGCCAAATTTTGGCTTTAAATGTTGGCAGTATTTTACCTAATATTGAACCAAAAATTATTTCGGCTATTCAATGCGCTATGTTACACCAAGAAATGCCGGGTTGGCATGATGCTATGATTGCTTATGTCAAAACTGGTGGTTATAGCAATTTAGCAAATAAAATTGCCCAAGTTGATAAACCAACAATGATTTTATGGGGAGAAGATGATAATATGCTTTCATCTGGAGATGGGGAAAAATTTCAGCGCCATATTGCCAATTCTCGGCTAATCAAGCTGAAAAATTGTGGTCATGCACCGCAAATTGAACAGCCACAAATCACATCTCAAGAGATTTTACATTTTCTCTCTCAACATGGGTAAGAAAAATTGTGTGCAATTCTTCTCCAATGCCAAAATTACCACTACCACCAGCACTTGTAGGTTCAGAATCAGGTACTTTTACTCAGTATACAGTTACTCAACGAATGCCTGCGATCGCTCGTAGAGTTATAGTAGAAAATAATTTTTCACCGGAAATTAATTCCAGGTTAGAAAGTCTAGCTACAGAGTTACCACTAGGTTATTTACTACCTCTAGAAAATGATAATAGCAAAGATTTTCACGCTTGGAATAACTATTTACAAACTTACAATGGTCAGCGTTGGCTAGACGTGCCTTGGTTCTTTGCCGAAACTTACTTTTATCGACTAATTTTAGAAATTACTCATTATTTTCGTCCTGGTAGGTGGCAAGGTATTGACCCATTCCAATTACAAAAATCTCAAGGTTTAGAAGCATCACTCGATTCAATCATTCTTTTATGCAGCCAAGTAAATAAATGGGTAGATGATTGGCAAACTGAGGAAGAAATAAATCAAACAGCGTTAATTAAACTATTATATTTTGCTTTGTGGGGCAATCGAGTTGACCTCAGTTTGTGGTCTGCATTTGAGAGCGATGGCGTTCCGCCCAGCGTAGCTGAACGCAGTAGATTTGATGTTGAAAGTCAGTTAGGGAACATACTAGTTAATGATGCTGCTCAAGTCAGTGAATTGTTAATTAGTGGTGAGGGAAAACGTGTTGATTTTATTGTAGATAATGCTGGTTTTGAACTGGTATGTGACTTATGTTTGGTGGATTTCTTATTAAGTAGCAAATTGGTTAATCAAGTTTATCTGCATTTGAAACCACATCCAACTTTCGTTTCTGATGCCATGATTAAGGATATATATGATACAACCAGCTTTTTAGTTGCTACTAGCAATCAGCAGGCTATATCTTTGGCTCAAAGGGTAGAAAATTATATTCTGTCAGGGTGTTTAGTTTTGTCTGAGGATTATTTTTGGACATCACCTTTAGCATTTTGGGAAATGCCGAAATATCTGAAAGATGAGTTAGCAAATACGGGTTTGCTGGTAGTTAAAGGAGACGCAAATTATCGCCGATTGTTAGGCGATCGCCATTGGCATATTACTACTAACATTGCTGATATCGTTTGCTATTTGCCTGCACCAATGGTAGCTTTACGTACTCTCAAATCAGAAGTATCAGTAGGTTTAAAATCTGAAGTTGTCGAGGAAGTCGCAAAGTCTGACCCTTCTTGGTTAACAAATGGGCAATGGGGTGTAATTCAGTTTGTCGCCTAATAATTGAAGAATTGTAAAAATAATTTACAAAATAGATGCTAGATGTTTTAATTACAAAATCAAATGATAATCATAAGTTTTAAACTATAGAATTTAGGCTTATTTTTTAAATATACATAGTCTACCGTATCATGCTTTTGGTGGGCAATACCCACCCTACAAATACTAATATTTTTTTACAAAAAAACTATATCTTAGTCAGATAATTAGTGCTAAATGAAGAATATAATACTAAAAATTATAACTTTGGTAAGTTGTATTGTATTCTAATAAAGAAATCAGTGACAATGAATTATAAAAAAATATGAGCTTATCGAGTACCGCTCTCAAGCAGCGAGAAAAAGAAGCTAAGGCGCTTAGATCGTTTCTGATCTACAGTTCAATTGGCTCATTTGTACTACATATTGGGCTACTGACTTTATTTCTTGGCTATTTTTTGATAAAAAATCCTCAAGTTAAAGATGAGCCAATTGAACTGACGCTTATAGAAGTGCCAAATCAGGAAGTGAAAAAACTCCCAGAAATTGAGAAATCGCCATCAAAGGTAGATGCTGGTGGTGGGGGAGGTGGTGGGGGAGGTGGTAAGTTTGCTCAACAGCAAACCTCCACAAGTGCAGATACCTCTTCAAGGTCTGTGGTAAAACAGCCAACTGTACAACCATCCCAGCAATTGTTACCGCAGAAAACACCAGTTATTACTTCTCCAATACAAAAGTTGACTGATACATCAAAGACTTCGCCACCACAGCCAACAACACCACCTGAAACCTCAAAGCCAGTTGTAACTCAGCCACCAATTACAAATGAACCTCCATTAGAACCAAATAGTTCTACGACAAAGTTGGTTGAACGCTTGAAGAGTCCGCCACCGCAACCAACCATACCAACTGCACCATCAAAGCCAGTAGCAAACTCAATACCACCAGTTCCTGAATCTTCACCTTCTCCTACATCTATTAATGCTCCATCAAATGGTACGCAGCGATCGCTAACTTCTAGCCAAACTCCTGGTAGCCTTACCAATAACGGTTCCGGTAATACAACTAACAATGCTTCTAGCAACGGTTCTGGAAATGGCGTGGGAAATGGCGTGGGAAATGGCGTTGGTAACGGTTTTGGTAATGGCGTTGGTGATGGCGTTGGTAACGGTTCCGGTAATGGCGTTGGTAACGGTTTCGGTAATGGTGTTGGTAATCAACCAAAAAAAGAAGAAGTCGCTACAGCACCAAAACCACCGACGGATCAAGGCTCTTTCTTAGACCGTGCAGATTGCATTAAATGTGACTATAAATATCCAGATAGAGCCAGACGATTAGGTATACAAGGTAATGCAAAAATGGCACTTAATGCGGATGAGAATGGCAATATAACTAGTGTACGGTTAATTGATTCTACAGGCGATCGCGAACTGGATGAAGCAGCGCAAACATCAGCACGAGATTGGAAATTAAAACCGAAAGATGGAGGTAGACAAGGGGTGCTAGCTATCATCAAATTTAGCTTAAAAAAGCGACCTTGAAATAACAATAATTACAGCGTTTTTTGTTTCACCGAATGTTGCACTAGCCAGCAATGTAAGCCCAAGATTAACAACGCCAATGGTAGCATCAACAGGGGGATAATTTCTAAACTGGCCCAACTTGCTGCCCAACCTGCGCCAGTTGGGATAAGTGCTGCGCCAAAACTGGCGACGCTGGTGGCGAAGCTAACAGCCGCAGGAACAAGGGCTTCTGGTAATCGTTGAGGTATTAGCCAGATGGTGGCGGGAAAAATTGCTGCCAAGCCAAAGCCAATCAATGGTAAGCTAATTAATTGATCTGGTAGTTGCCACCAAGCCAGCAATCCCATGATTACCAGAGTGAGGGACATAGTGATGGTGCGGACTCCCCCAAGCCGTTGTAAGAAATAACCTAAGATAAAACGTCCCAAGGTTAACCCTAACCAGTAGGCACTGACGCTATAACCAGCGATGAGTCGGGGAGTTTGACGACCGACTGATTGTACAGTGTATGCCCAGCTACCGATGCAGGCTTCGACACCAACATAAACCAGCAGCAGTAATCCAGTTAATAGTACCACGGGATTTTGGAGCGATCGCCCTAAATTTTTTACAGCCGTTGCATTTGATGCCGATATGCGTTGTGTCATTGGGGTATAGCGGTAAATTATCACACCCAAGACGCTGACGATTAATAAGCTGACGATTCCCGCTAATACCAAATAAACCTGCCGCCAGTTCATGCCTAATACTAACAATGTAGTAGCGATGGTGGGGCCGCAGAATGCGCCAACACCGTAGAAACCATGAAGCAAACCAATCAGATTGGCACTACGGGAATCTTGTACAATGTAAGTGTTAATGCCTGCATCAATTAAGCCAATGCCCAATCCCAGCAAGCTTCCGGCTGCAACCATGAGTAACCAGTAGGGGGAGGTAGCGTAGATGACGAGTGCCATTGTCAGCGCCACCGCAGCTATTAGTAGCATTTTTCCTAATCCCAATCGGTTACTCACTAGACTGCTGGTAAATGCTGCGAGAATATAGCCGCTAATTTGACTCACAAATAGTAAGCTGACGGTTGCTGAACTCAGTTCATAGGTTGATACAATGGAGGGCAAAAGCACCCCTAACCCGGCTTCCGCAATGCCAATGGCGATAAAGGCATAAAAAGCGATCGCCACTCCAATCCACAGAGGCGCTTGGGTGTGTCGATAATCTGTCATTGGTAGAAATGCTCCTGCCTTAAAGGATTCAATTGCTGAGATTTACAAACACTTTATACCCTTCTCTGTATAGTGCGATCGCTCTCACTTCTCACCTGTAAATGTGCATAAATAAGGAATAACCACTAGCCGCCAGAATGAAAAGTATAATTGTAGAATATATCACTACATCTCTAACTATAAATAAAATCCAATCTTTTCTTAGTTCCTGTTTAAATTTGAGTTCTTGCAGTCTACGCTCAAGTTTTAAATTTTCTTGAGACTGTTTGCTTTTTGTGAATACAATTAAAGGATTTTCGCCTTTGGTAGTGATTATCTGTGAGATATCTATTACACTTGTCATCTGTTAAATACCTACAATTTCAGATTCAAGGTTTTGCTTATCGTCTGTAATCCAAACTTGTTTACCTTGCAGCTTTGCTTCTAGAGCTACTTCTAAAAGGATGATTCCTTTTACCAAGACTTCAGCAGTTTCTCCATTAATCTGTTGTTTTAATTTGTTGATTGTTTCATACAATTCTGGTGACAATTCTAAATTAATTTGTATCCGCTCAAATTTATTTTTTTCCATCATTTTTATCTCATAAAGTAAAACTAATATCTGCCAAATTTTTAATACTCAATTGGCTCTGCAATGATCAGCATAAAAAATCATAAGTTTTTACAAGATTATTTTTGTACTAGAAAAATCTGCAAGAAATAAAAAACAATATTTCAATTTTGAGAAATCAATATAAATATAATATTTTTTAAATAACTTTATTCAGATGTTGATATTTTTAACCATCTCGATGCTTCTTGATAAAATTTAAACTGGCTTTCACTAGCACGGAACTCTTTAGTATGAACCATTCTTTTTCCTTGCACCCATTTTGTGCCGTGGTATTTATGTAACAATTCGTGATATAACACAAATTCAACTACAAACTCAGGTACTGTAGCATCATCAAGAGTTAAGCTGATCACTACTCTATCTCTAGCTGATTCATAATGTCCTAATTTACGGTAAGTGTTAATTCGACTCCATGCTAGACGAGGTTTAGGAAGGCTGGAAAAGAAATATTCATGATTGACTTTATCAAATAATTCATCAAGATTATAAAACTTACCTTGTGGGTTTTCTGCCATTACCTCAGCAATCAAATCAAGCTCTAATAAAACATTACTATACTCTTCTGTACTGGCAAACTCTCTAATGATTTGTGTATTCTTTTGCTTCTTACCCAGAAGTGCAGATTCTACTAACGCTTGTAATACTGCATTTGGTGCATTGATAAAGCCTTCACTAACTATGACACTAGCTGCGCTAGTAGATACTTTACCTTTATATAGCCCAGCTATATTATTTATGGCAATCATTAATTGCAGTGGTTGTTGACCTCGCATACTCAGAATATCTTTAGCCATTTTCCACATATAACAAGTATTTTTCACGTGGAGGTTGAGATAATCTTCATCTGTTAAAAATTTGAGCCATGCGTATATTTTACGAGATTGATCAGCCAGATTTGCTGGCGTTGCTTTTTGTTCAGCACATATTTTCTCAATTATTGCTGCTTTTGTAATTAAACTCTGATGTAGTTGTTTGATTTGCAGTGAATTATCATGAAAATTTGAGGCTAAATGAAAAATTTCCTGTAAAATATTATTTTCTTGGGTTTTAATATTTTTTAAATAAATAATTTTCTTATCCATTTTTAAGTTAGTTATTAATGTATGTTGAGTAATAACGGTTCTATTTTACACCTTTTTCTCAAATATAAGCAGGGTTCAGAAATGAGACAAGTTGACGAACTCAGTTTAAAAGAAGGTTATGGTATTGCAGAAGATATTAATGCTAATCCCATCAGTCCCAGACAAGTTTTAGTTGTCAGACATGAAGATATTATAGAATTGGCAATTCCACCAGGAGAATTACGAGAAAATATTGTCATAGCAGGGATAAAATCTAATAATTTTACTTCTGGTTCTCTGATAAATTTTGATGGTGGGGCTGCTATTCGTTTAACTTTCCATTGTGAACCATGTAAACGCATAGCTCATTTAGTAGATTCTTTAAAAACTTTGCAATACAAAAGAGGTATGTTATGTGTAATTATCAAGTCGGGTATCATTCGTGTGGGAAATAATGTTCAAATTAAACCCGCTCAATTCCCAGCCTTGTCTGAAAACCCTTATGAACGCTTTCTCGATTTTATATTGAAAGTACCAGCAGGCAAAGTAGTAACATACAAACACATACTTGCAGCAATTGGAGTAGATAAAAGTTATCTTAGGGCTATTCCCACATATCTTAAAAAGACATCTGCTGATAATTATCCAATTCACAGAATTTTAGACTCTCAAGGTTATTTAATCAAATATGCCCCTAATCAAAAGAGTAAGCTAGAGTCTGAAAGTATAGAAGTCTTATATTCATCTAGAACTGTTAATAAACATTTTGTAAAAATTAATAAATATTTATATCAAGACGCGACTATTTATAGCAAATGACAGATGACAGATGACAGGGCTGTATTGAAATATTTATTACTCCAAAAAGGTAGAAATCAAAATGAATTCCACACAAGACAAACGCGCATTAATCACAGGTGCTAACAGAGGAATTGGATTTGCGATCGCCCAAGGTCTACTAGCAAAAGGTTATGAAGTAATAATTACATCCCGCTCACTTGATCACGCCCAACAAGCCGCCCAAAAACTGCAATCAAAGGTGATTCCCATCGAGTTAGATGTTAGCGATGACAACTCGATTAACCAAGCAGTAGCAACTTTGCGCTCACAAATTGATCGCTTAGATGTTTTAATTAATAATGCTGGGGTGTATCCAGATAAAGGTATAAATATTCTCACCATTTCCCGTGAGCTGCTTGATGTGACGATGAACGCCAACACATTTGGTTCCATTCGCATGGTGCAAGCATTTCTACCCTTGTTAGAAAAATCCCAGGATGCTAGAGTGATTAATGTTTCCAGTGGGTATGGAGCATTGGAAAGCTTATCGGCTGAAGTCCCAAGTTATTGTTTATCAAAACTAGCATTAAATGGGGCAACAATTATGTTGTCACAAGCTTTGCAAGCCAAAGGGATCGTGATTAACGCCATGTGTCCGGGATGGGTGAAGACAGATATGGGTGGCGCATCAGCACCGCGATCGCCAGAACAAGGAGCAGACACAGCAATCTGGTTAGCAACTGAGGCTCCACGCCACATAAGCGGGAAGTTTTTGCGCGATCGCCAAGTCATCTCTTTTTAAATAGGGGTGCGCCAAATCTTAATAGTCCCATCTTGACCACAACTAGCGATTGTTTTGCCATCAGGATTAAAAGCAACAGCCCAAACTGGCTGTTTATGCGCTCTAAAAGTGCTGATGACTTTGCCAATACTAACATTCCACAGTTTAACACTGCCATCTTGAGAGCCACTAGCAAGAATCTGCCCATCAGGACTAAAGCTGACAGCCCAAGCCTGTCCTGATAGGGTGTGCAAGATTCGACCATTGTTGGAATTCCACACTTTGACAGTTTTACTATCAGCACTAGCAAGAGTATGAGAGATGTTTGGAGAATAAGCCACTGAATAGCAAGCATCAGATTGGGTGGAAAGAGTATTAAGCAGTTGGCTATTTTTTGGCGATCGCGTAATTAAATCCTGACTGTCCGAAGTCAAGGTATTGCAACCCGAAACAGCGATGGTGACTACAGCCAAAATGGAGGCTGTCGGGTAATTCCGCAAAATATGGTTCAGAGTCATTAGCATTTGCATAATTGAACCAAATTTTTTCCTCATCCTTTGCTAGTGGATTAGTAATTGTTTTTTTGAGATTGCTTATCTAAATAATGGCAAAGGTAGTTAAAACAACTAAGCAACCTAACTGCATCACTAAACATACAAGACGGAATAGAGGATTAATTCCGGCTATGTGAATTAGAGAATGTACAAGCCTAAATATGATGTACACAACAACTAGCGAATCAACCACAGTTCCAGATACACCACGAACTGTCAGGAGAAACAAAACTCCTATATATAAAGGTAAGTTTTCTACTAAATTAGCCTGGACTCGATATAATCGCCAAAGCAAACTTTCGTCGTTTTGTATGCCAAAATCTTTTGGCGAACCGCCAGTAGATAGATGGCGAATTCTCACGGCTAGTAGAAGCACAACTACAGCGATCGTCCACAAAATGAAAATTACTAGACCCCATAAAGGAACTGTCATATCTGAAATCATATACTTCACCCCGGTAAGCCGACTACTGTTAATTTAACGCTTCTTTTGCCAGTTATCATGAGACTGGTTAAAGATAAAATTCGCAATAGCCTGGGGCAAGACTATCACATATCTTCTAACTCAATTCCTTTAGTTTCTCTAATAAAAAAGAGAACGAAAAAGAGTGAGATAGCCGCCGCAATTGTATATAAACCATAGGCAGAACCCAAGCCGAAATATTGTAGTATGGGAGGAAATGTTGTGGAAACAAGGAAATTCGCCACCCATTGCATAGCCGCAGCAACTGAAAGTGCAGCAGCGCGAATCTTGTTATTAAACATTTCCCCTAACAGTACCCAGGTAACAGGCCCCCAGGAGAAACCGAAGCAAAATACATAGAGGTTGGCAGCGATCAGAGCCACAATACCTGCATTGCCTGTTAAAGTAGGATTACCAGCCGCATCAACTGAAGCCCTGGCAAATGTATAAGCCATAGTTCCCAAGGTCACAGTCATACCGATTGACCCCAGAATGAGCAAAGGTTTACGACCAAATTTATCTACAAAGGCGATCGCAATCAATGTAGTAATAATATTGACAGCACCTGTAATCACCGTAATCGTCAGAGAATTTTTTTCCGAAAACCCAACGGCTCGCCATAAAATACTGCTGTAGTAGAAGATGACATTAATCCCGACAAACTGCTGAAGTAGAGATAAGCCAATGCCGATCCAAACAATTGGCAAGAGTCCGCCACTTCTGCTAAACAGGTCGGAAAACTTGGGCTGGCGTTCCCGCATCACCGTTTGGCGAATTTCCTCAATTTTTGCCATAACGTTACCGCCAATAATCTTATTCAGCACGTTAGCCGCTTCTGCTTCTCGTCCTTGGGCGACTAGGTAGCGAGGAGATTCGGGAATCATCAAAGCCGCCATCCCATACAGCACAGCTGGAGGAATTTCCGTCCAAAACATCCACCGCCAAGCCGCGATACCAAACAAAAATGGTGACTCAGCCGAACCTGCCGAAACAGCAATAAAGTAGTCAGATAGCAAAGCAATAAAAATCCCCACAACGATCGCTAATTGTTGCAGAGAACCCAACCTCCCGCGTAAATTACTAGGAGAACATTCCGCAATGTAAGTTGGGGCAATTACACTAGCAGCACCAACCGCTAACCCACCCAATAGCCGCCAAAAGATGAAATCCCAGATAGTAAAAGCAATTCCAGAGCCAATAGCACTGATGCTAAAAAATACCGCAGCAACTACCATTGCTTTAACTCGACCATATCGGTCGGCAATCTTCCCTGCATAGAAAGCTCCTACCGCAGACCCCAACAATGCCAACGACACGGCAAGGCCAGTCAGTACACTATTGGCATTATAAGCTGTGGACAAAGCTGCAACCGCACCGTTGATGACTGCGGTATCAAACCCGAACAAAAAGCCACCGAGAGCAGCCGCCCCCGCAATCAAAATGACATACAAGGTGTTAGTTTTACGTCGTTCTGTTGTAAGAGTCATATTTTATATCTCGTCATTATTAAGGGATTGGGGACTGGGGATTGGGAATATGCTTAAAAGCTGTTAGTTATGAGAGTTTTATGATTGCTCTGAGTCCTGATTTATCTAGAAACTGCTATGTAAAAAAGTTGATGTTACGGTTAAACTGTTGTGTTATTGGCACTGTCGCCATTTGAAAAAACATTTGTGCAGCTGACAAAAGTACTAATGGCAATACTTAATAAAGTCGGTGCGTAGACGCAGAGCGGCTTGTCCTTGGACATCGCCTTTTTTTATATTCGTTTACATTCTCAGTACAAAAACTGCAAAAAAACTCCTATATGTGTAGAAAAGTTAACTATGTCAAAGTTGTTATTTAATACTGCCTTTCGTCTGGTAGCTTCTACCTTCTCCTAGCGATAGATATTCACACCAATCTGCCTTATGACAGTTTTTATTACTGAGTAAAAATTACTAACCTACGTTTAATGTGGATTAAGTCTTGAAACTGAAATAATTTCGTACCGGTGCATTGGGACTGCGGCTGGATGAATGATACTGTGTAGAAATCTTCAGTTTGGGGTTTTCTGCTTCATCTTTATAATAAAAGTACCAATTGATATTAAATTGCATGACAGTTAATCTTCAAATCGATGAAGCTTTAATTCAAGAAGCCCTAGCCCTGAGTAACCAACAAAATGAACGTATTTCTGTGAATTTACTGGATTAATCAGAAATTAGCGATCGCGGCAATGCGGATGATTACTGCTATATATTGATGAGATTGATCAACATACTCTTTTAGATCCCATCCCTATCCCTGTCGAACCCATGCGGATTCTGGTGGCACAACCCTAAATCTGCGGTAAGGAATATCAGGACAATCCAAGTCTGCCGCATTGGGTGGAATGCAAAATCTGGGTAGAAGGAATCACATTGTTGCACCTGCGATCGCTCCGTACTAGACGCAGTATTCTTCTTCCCTCACCTAAAATCCCACGGCATCACGAGCTGCGATTGTTTCCAAAAGCCCAGATTCTGTTGTTTGGCATTTGCCTCAGCCTGGAGGAATTGGTCTTTGGTCTTGGCACAACCTTGTCAATACTGCCGATAAACCACAGCTTGCCCTTCTCCTACCATCGTCAAGTTGACAGAGCAGTTGTTCACAAATACCTCGGCTACCAGCTTTTTGTACTTATCGTTCTCAATTGAGCGAACTTTTCCCCAGCGATAAGTGAACTACCCCAGATTGAAGACGAGGTTTGCTGCACAGCAACCGTCCAGACGGTGGCTCCCAAAGTTTGCAGGATCACCAGAATTTTGAACCGTATCAGAAGCAATAAATTAGGATTGATTATCGATTATGTCAGGATTTGTTAACTTATTTCATATTATTGAGCTATTTACCCCAAATTTTGTAAATATAGATACAGAAATTATTTGCTTTACTCTTTTCGGTCTAGTTGGAGAGAGTAATACTTGCAAGTTTTCATGGATTACAGACGGAGAAAGCCTATGTCCCTTCAAACAGTTTCGGTCAATTCGACCGCCCCGACCCTAGCAAACAAGATCACTTCAGGTTTGAACCCCGTCTGCCACATCACGTACAACCGAGATACCTGGGTAAAGTTGCTCCAACCACCCAGTGACTATGCCTTTGAGGAAGCCAAGTTACTCTGCCAGGAATCCCCAGTGACCTGGGTTGCCTGGGTTCCTGATTACGGTGAAGTGGTGCTAGATCGCAGTCAGTTCTATTGCTAATCAAAAGCACGGTTGATATACCCACCAGCTATGAGCAAGTAAGTAATTCAGCTATTAAACAGGTTGAGTGTGATGAACGTCGAGTCGGCTATTGATTGGGATGAAATATTTGATTATCTGCCAGGGACAGTGGTAGAACTCAAAAATAATCCTGGGGTTTTGCATCAGATTGATTACTATGAAGCCACGATGGTTCCTCCAATCTGGTTGGTGAATGATCCGCTTCCGCGTTACTCTCACGAGTTGCAAATTGTCTCCCGTCGTGACATCAAAGTTTGTGACATAGGGTCGCAGGTTGTTGCATTCTAATAGTTCCAAATTCCATAGTCAAATATAGGCAGACGCAGGCTTCTTTGGCTTTAAGCAACTCTACTTTTAGCTTGGACAAGCCGGAACAATAGAGTTATACGCCTTGGATGTACTACCAGACACCCCCTATCCCTGAGAATAGATTTGAGACAATCAAACCCCTTGGGATTACATTTTCTGCCGATGTTAAATGCTCCATTCACATCGGCATGAATTTTTAAGCCAGATGCACTCATATACCAAGCTCTTGCCACACGTTTACCGGAGAATGTGTGTTTTACCTTGGTGTTGTGGTCAAATGTTGGGATGATGTCCCAATCGATAAACGAAGCGCGGCTTGTGTATGATTCTTCGCCTACCACAACGGTAATGCCAACTCGCTCTAACTTGTAAGTTAGCATTTGGATAAATCGAGCATGGGGTATTTGAGTAAAGTTTTGGTTTGTTCTTTTACCCAGGTTAAGATGTGTTTTCCATTGGTCGTTTTTTCCGATTGAAACATGAGTTACACCGAGCCGCACCATTTCATCCACAATCATTTTTGTAGCTTGATGCAAGTACGACTCAACGAAATTATTCCGGTTACGGACTATATTTGCAATCCGCCGCGATGAGCCAACTTTGATAAATCCTCTGTACTTGGCGACTTGTTTGTTGTAGAACTGGTTGGCTGATTTTAGGGGTTTACCGTTAACTGCAATTGGTTGAATTGTGGGTTCGTTGAATACAATCGTCGCTAAGTTATCTAAGCCGATGTCGATTGCTGCGGCAAGTTGGGGATTCAAACTACAGAAAAATTCGTTTTCTGGCACTTCGTAAACCACTTCAATCACGAAGCATCCAGTTTTTGGAACAATGCGAACCTCGCATAAATCATCAAATCTCAGCCCCGGTTTTACTGGAATCCTGATTGGGGACATTGAGGGTACAATCCATCCTTTATTAAATTCCCGCTTACCTACCGCTTGATTATTGAATTTTCCTAGATTGCTTTCTCCTTCAATGTAATTAGGTGGCTTTGGTCTTCCGGTGAATTTTTCTGGTTCCAAATTGTAGGCTTTTAATGCTTCATAGTAAGCACTCCAGTCATCAGCATTTTGCTTAAGTACCAGTTGTGCAACCTTCGCCGGAAGTGCTTTGTAATGCTCATTTTGTTTGAACATTACATCTAATTTTGCCTGTGATTGAGTTCCCCATCCATAGAAAAATCCTTGAAGCTGTGTAAATTGAGCCGCGTTATAGAGTCTCTTTGAAACTGCGGTTATTTCAGCACAATAATCAAAGTAACTCTGCCCTTTTTTGATTATGTGTTTCTCTACTTGCTTCATTATTCAAAATAGCTCTATGAATTATTTTACCATTTGAACATTCTCTATTTGACAATGTTTGCCTATATTTGACTATGCTTTAAGTGAAGTTTTCTTATACTAAGTTGCGTTCAGAGGTAATATTCTTAGATAAGAAAAAAAGTGGATGCAAAGTGGTTTCATACAAGGAGAAAAAAACTAGGTCGAGTTGATTTGACAAAGCACGTTGGGCTTAGGGAATAGTACGGAAACAAAAAAAACGAGAGAGCGTAATCAAGAAGTCTCCTGCTTTCCAAGGGGGGACTAAGGCTCTTAAGGGCAGGTTTTTCATAAAGTCAGGACTTACGCAAATGTCACAATTGGTGGTTGGTGCGTGACGCTACAAGTCTCATTACTACGTTCAAATATTTTCACAGCGTCACACACCCTACAGAAAAAATATGCCAGTTGCGTAAGTCCTAAAAGTAATAAGTGAGGACTATAAGATTCACGCTCATTATCAGACTTTCATCTACCCCTATACCCCTACACCCCTACACCCTAAAATCAGTGTTTTTGGGTCGAAGTGTAAAAAACCTGCCCCTGAAAGGGGGACTAAGGGGAGTAAAACGTATGTGGAACAAGCATCTTAGCTTAAGTTGACACCCATGCACAGATGTGCGCCCCTACAGATAATGGATATGTTGCCGAGATTTTTGGAATTGGTATAGGATGTTAGGTTTTTGGCTAATGCACAAGTTTAGCCTTGCCAGTCCACTACTAGCTACTGAGTACAGGGTCTTCCCCGCAAACGGATAAAAATGATAAAGGCTGACTCATGTTAGCCGCAAAGCCGAGAATTCCTGAATCTCGATATTCGTAAATTAATTGCCCTTTGGTATCAAATAGAAAAGTTCCACCACGCTGAGTTAAGTAGGTAGAATTAGGAACATAAGTATGCCAATTACTCAGAACTTCCACCATATTGCGTAGCCGTAGAGTAGCTAATTCAAAGGGACGTTGAAACCCACCTCCGCCAGCTAATCGGAAAAACGAGCCTGAGAAAGCAGGTAGAGGAGTAGCTTGAATAATTTCATCATCTTGTATGAGTTGAGGCGCTTGGCGATCGCCTTTATATCCCCGAAAAACTTCTCTTAGTGTTCCCGGACTGCCCAACCCTGCACACATTAATATGAGATTTAGCCAAGCTTTCACAGATGGAGAAAGTCCAGGGAGAGAAAAATTCAAACCTGAATACAGTTGCAGTTGGCGATGTAGTTCTGCATTAGGTTCAACAAATAACTTTTCGGCTGGAAATCCTGTATACTGACAAAATGTGGTTCCAGAGTTGCGATCGCCAATTCCCACTGCACGAATAGCCAGTTTTTCCTCTGGCAACTTTTTAGCTTCGCGCTGTAACCACCAAGCATATTCCAGACTATCAAAATCCCCAAGTTGTGGCCAGACTAAAATCAGGATATGTGAAGCAGTTCCGCAATTTTCTAGTAGAGGTCGGGTCATGCCATCACTAACACGCTCAAGTTCGGTCTGACTAATGATAGTGTAGGAATTCAAGTTTTGTCCTCCAAATACTCAGCAAGGGTTATGTAACGATTTGTTTACGAATAATCATTGTTGCCGAAGGTAGAGACACAAGTTCACGTCCATCTTGTTGATTTACCTTGGACGCTAACAGACTTAAGATTTCTTCGCGCTGTTGGGAAGAAAGTATATCAGAATCAGCCTGACAAAAGAAATCCAATAAAACTTTACCGCCTGAAGAAGCCTCCTCAAAGCACAGATGGACATCCAGATACTCTGGATAATTTATCAATTCATACGACAATCCCAGTTCTTCAACGATTGTCTGCATTTGATCCATTTCTAGCATATCAGCAAAACCCTCTCCTGTGAAAGCAGCATACTTAAACATAGTCTCAAATATCACTGCTTCTCTGGTCTCAAGAGTAATCACTAAGAAGCCATCTTCCTTAAGCATTTCCAACCCTTGACGTATAATCTGCTTCTCATCATTGGGCATATAATACAAGCAGTGGGTATAGTGAATGATATCGAACTTTTCATCTGTCTGAAACTCTTGGACTTTTATTGGATAAACTTTTAATTCAACGTCAGAGAACTCTGGAACGTTAATTTCTTTTTCGTATCGTTGACGATGGAAAGGGTTTGGTTCAACCGCTAAATAGTGCAGTGTGAAATCCTTTGGTAGCTGTTGCTTAAGAAAACGTATTACCTGTACATCAAAATCACCAGGCCCAGCCCCTACACTTAACACCGCTACTTGTGGAGGTTCGGGATGTAAATGTTTTTGGATCAAATCGAGAGCAACTTGGCGATTTACCAGCCACTTTTGCAGAAAAACTTGATAGGCTGTATCATAGGCTTCATAAAGTTTTGTTTCTAGTTCATTAGTAGAAGTCATAAGCGTTTCCTAAAATTATGAGGTAGTGCGACGGACATCCCAAGTTTTCATTGATATTGCAGTAATTTAACTTCTGCTCAAATGATCAGATAGAAATATCACGTAGGACTAACTTAAATTACCTTATTACTCGTGTTTTTATCCCAGTAAAAACACTTGTTTCTTTAACTCTGCCAAGCTGTAATTATTCTTATTGATAATGCTTTATTCAGCCTGAATTAGAATCAAGCCAAGAACCCCTGCCAAAATCAAGGTCATAAAAAAAACTTTCATCGGACTAAAGCTTTCTTTAAATATCAATGAACCTAATAACCCAAGTTGCGGGTAATAGAAGATAAAAGAGGATAGGGTTTAGTGTAAGCATGGTAAATGAGGGGTTGTGCGAACTCCAACCACCATGAAAATGCCACGCTGGAATGTTCAGTATATTTGAAAAGAAAGAAGC
>DATNQO010000247.1:0-4372 GCA_036704005.1 Leptolyngbyaceae cyanobacterium
GTAGTATTACTAGTCTTTTTGCTTGATATACTCATCTGTACAATCTGGTATTAGTATAAATATTTCTGTAATTCGCTCCGTAAGCGTAAAATCATGGGATTGACTTTTGTTTTGTTTTATGGTCAAAAAACAACTAAATTAGCTTTAAATGTCCATTAATTTTAAGGAACTACTATCGTTAGGCTTTGCTTTGAGATAACGGTCAGTGATGGCTAAACTGCTGTGTCCCAGAGTTTCCTTAACTAAAGTTGGATTTGTCCCTCGCTCAATGGCATGAGTCCCGTGCGCGTGACGCAACCAATGAGCCGAAACTTTCTCACTCAGTCCCGCATCAATGGCGATCGCTTTGACAATCGGATGCAGGTTCTGTCGCTCCAAGTGTCCGCCCTTCTGGGACGTGAAGACGGCATCAACGGCAGTAGCATCGCCTTTAAAATCCATCAGTTCAGCCCATAGTTTTGGCTTAATCAGAATAGTCCGGCTTTTGTTTCCCTTAGCGTGTTTAACGTAGACTTGCCCACTGTCGCCCCTGGCTGTTAAGTCTTGCCAGCTTAAATCACAAATTTCACTAGCCCTTAGTCCTGCTTGGTAAAGTAATTTGATGATCAGTAAATTCCTCTGAGCGATGTGTTTGCGCTTGGGTGTTGAAGCTGATTCGACTTGTTTAACTGCGCTCCTGACCATTAATTTAATATCAGCTTCATCCAAGTATCGTTCATTAATTGCATCTGGCAGCGCGTTTAATTTTAACGCCACCCCAATATTAAAAGGCAGATAACCAATTTTGTGTGCAAAACTAATTAAGCTTTTAGCCGCCGCAATATAAATCCGTCTGGTGTTGTCTGATTTGTCCCTGAACTGGGTGGCATACTCAACTAAATCTTCATAAGTTAAGCGCTTTAGTGGTTTATCTAAAAACTCCAAGAATCGCCTGATATAACGCCGATAAGAAATAATTGATGACTTTGACTTTCCCTCAAGCCACAACATGATTAACTTCGCTTCTGCTTGCGCTGTGGGTAATGAAGCGATCGCTTTTCTGTACTCCTGTACGTGGACGAGGGAGAGCGTCATCATTTCTACCTGTATAATAATCAGACACAAGTTAATTTGTGTCTGGTTTTATTCTGTCTGATTTTTATTCTCCCTCAGCGAGAGCATTTCCGCGCACCACTATACAATATTTATTTACTCGAAAAATCACGATAGTACACGGTTATTACTGTATCCAAGGCTAACTACAATACTTGTGTAGGGTTTGTAGTATTGTAGTTAAAAGCAAAAATAACCGGAATCTTGTCTAATTTATGTGGGATTTTTTGACAAAAAACTTACTTATAGCGATGTCGTTCTGGAGGTTTGCGCCTACGCTCTTTAAGCGGGGCGTTGACGTTCGCTCTTGCGTGTCGCAGACAAGTAAGAGCGTAGAGAAGCCCATCGAACAATCAGAAACTGTTGCCCTTTGATGTAGCAATTAATTTTTAGTTACGGATAAATATACCCAACCGATTCGTTGGTAGAAGGGTTATAGTCCTTTCTCTAAGAATTTTTCGGGTATTCAGTTTGACATTAAATATACGCTATTTGCAGGACAAACAGTTAATGACATAATTTTCTCCATCTATCAACATCTCAAAAAATCGACTAACCTTTGTCCACTCAGCAGCTTAACCCTGTTAGAGTCGATGGGCGGTATTATCCGCCGCACCTCTCTGTTCAATCTGGGCGTGCAGGTTTTCCCCGCACCCAGCTTTCGATGTTCTTAACTAGAGTCTTTGCCCATGTGGATGTAATCGTGGCAGCTTTGGTGAATAGCTAAAAGGTTTTTGGCTTTCCAGTTATGATGATTTCCATCTACATGATGAAGATGTACTTTCTCCCCTTCAAGCATTTTTAGTCCACAATATCCGCATCTATGGTTTTGCCGTCTGATGGCAAAGTAGGTTTCGCCATCGTAGAGCTTGCAGTTACGTTGGCTCCAGTAGGTGATATCGCCGTCAAAAGGTGATTTATCTCCTTTAACGTTGATGTGTTTATTTTCTGAGTAGGGAACCTTGGGAAACGCTTTTTCTAGGAGTTTTTTACTAGATTCGCGGTTAAGTTTATCTTCCCTATTGAACACCTGAATGGCTCTGTGTTGGATATGATACAACGAAAATCGTGAACCATCCATTTTACAGTAGCGGTGATAGTTTCTCCAACCTCTGACTACTGGGGCTAATTTAATAGCCTTGACTGCGGCACCATAATTTGAGTTGTTGACAATGTGTTTTACTTTCTGACGGAATGTTGTGAAGTTGTCCACGGAAGGAACGCATCTAAACTTTCCGTTTCTTTGCACCTTGAAGTGCCAGCCGAGGAAATCAAACCCATTTGTCGAGGCGGTTAGCTTAGTTTTCTTTTGGCTGACTGTCATTCCGCGTTCTGTGAGGAACTGGCTGATTTTTTCAAGTATAGTATCGGCGTTATCTTGAGGCTTTAAGATAATGACCATATCATCCGCATAGCGAACTGATTGGTGTATGCTTTCTATGCCGTTGAGCGCGATGTTAGCTAATAGCGGACTCACCACTCCCCCTTGGGGTGTTCCTTGTTCGGGGTATTCTGGGTTGACTCCTGCTTTTAGGCATCGGAAGATACCGATTTTAATGCCTTTTGGGGCGATGAGTCGTTCCATAATGGCTGAGTGGTTAATCCGGTCGAAGCATTTCTCAATGTCGAGTTCGATAACTCGTTTTGTGATTCCATTCGCATTGGAGTTGAGGTTAATGAACAAGATTTTTTGTGCGTCATGCGCTGATCGTCCTGGTCTAAAGCCGTAGCTCCTGGAATGGAAAGTTGCTTCGTGTGCGGGTTCGAGTGCATATTTGGCGATAGCTTGCCAAGCCCTATCTGCAATGGTGGGAACTTTCAGGATACGGATTTTTCCATCCTTCTTTGGAATGGGGATTTGCCGCAGTGACTGGTGATGCCAGTTATTACCTTTAGTTTTGAGTTGTTCACTCAGTTCCAACCTCTGCTCAAATGTGAGTGAGGCTTTACCATCGACTCCTGCTGTCTTTTTCCCCACATTTAGCTGTGTTACTTGACGAATTGCCAGTAATCTCGCAGAGGCAGATTTCAGTATCAGCTTTTGGACAGACCTTGCTTTGCGCGTGTCTCCATCTCGAATGGCTTTGTACACTCGTTTTTGTAGGCGGAATAAATTACGGCGAAATTTCTTCCACGGTAATCTTTTCCAAGATTCACTAGCATTATCGCTGTGTCTAATCATGCTCTAACTCCAAGCAAGTGTATTCTGAACACCTCTGACCAATTACGGTCAGTCCTACCCGAATTAAGGGATTTCCGCTTCTCGTCTAGCCTACGCAGGGGTTCGACCTCCCCTAGACCCTCAATTCGTTTTTATTCGTTCCCTCGGTCAGATTGCTATGCTCCTTTAGGTGGAACCAATTCAACCTCTGGATTCCCTGAACTCATGCCACTACCCAAAACAATGCGTGGCGGGAATAATGTTTTGTCTCCAGTGAAGTCGGGGTTTTGCTGTTGCGCCCCGCTCAAGTGTAGGTTGCTTTTCTAGGTTCTATTTCACCATAGGAACTCCCTGTTAGCGTCAGTGTCATCCCGCAACGGATGTCTGATTACGCCCTGTTCCCAGCTTCACCCTCCAGAAACCGAGTCTGGTCAGTGTGGGCAGATAAGGAGTCACAACTGAGTCGATTGGGCGGGGCTTTCACCCGCATCAGACCGAAAGTTCAGCCAACTCTATTGCTAGTGTTGGTTGGTGTGATTATTTACGGATTGGCTACCGTGATTCGTCACACAACGAATCGCACGTTTTGTCACTCTCGGAAAACAATAATTGAAGCGAACTTCTCAACCTTTGACTTGATAAAGCTTTGAGCCTTTATTTTCTAACAGTAACTAAGATTTATAGCCAAAACCTAGAAATTAAAGCGCTAAAAGGCTTTCAGCGATTTGCTTTTCCTAAAGTGACAAAAGAGGATTAATCTCTGGATGCTGCTGCAAAACAGATTTACACTTTACACTTTACACTTGGGGGGAGTCGTACCAAAAACAATTCGCAATTCGCAATTGTGGACGGAATTGTAAATTGGTTCATTTAGGGTTACAAGCCCACGGCACTGTCTCCTCTATGCCGGGAACCCCGTCCACCGCAGTGGCTCCTCAATTTATTGATGAAAAATCAAAAACACTTATCAATATTCAAACCCCCAGCTTTAGTTGTTGGCATGGAAATTGCGAATTGCGAATTGCGAATTGCGAATTGGAAATGCCCTGGCGTTGAAAACTAGACAAAAGCAATTCTTCAAAAACGAGGGGGTCTATCTTGCGGAGGTATGCTATTACG
>DATNQO010000248.1:0-3608 GCA_036704005.1 Leptolyngbyaceae cyanobacterium
GGGGGCAGGGGGGAAAATTCCTCTCCCTTGCTCCCTTCTCCCTGCTCCCTTGCCTCTTCTGTCCCTGCTCCCTCTGCTTCCCCTGCTCCCCCATCTTCCCCACCTCTTCCTAAAGATTCCATTGCTGTTTTTCCCTGGCGGTAACTAAAAAGTCGAGTTTGGCGCGATCGCGTTTCATTTCGCCTACGCTAGAACCTTTGTAAAATATTGCACCTGTGGGACAAGCATTTACGCATTTACCGCAGGATGTACAAGTATCGGAGGTTCCCCAAGGTTGGCTGAGGTCGGTGATTACATGAGATTTGGTTCCCCTACCTGCCATATCCCAGGTGTGTGCGCCTTCGATTTCGTCACAAACGCGGATGCAACGGGTACAAAGGACACAACGGTTATGGTCAATGCCGAAGCGATCGTGAGAAACATCGACTTGGCGATGGGGGAAATGATACTCTAGGCGGACGTGATCCATGCCCATTTCGATGGCTAGGTCTTGGAGTTCGCAATTACCGTTAGCTACACACACTGAGCAAATGTGATTGCCTTCGGCAAAGAGCATTTCCACAATTGTCCGACGGTATTTTTGTAGGCGATCGCTATTCGTGCAAACCTCCATCCCTTCAGTAACTTTAGTTACACAAGCAGGTAACAATTTATTAATACCAGCAATTTCTACCAAACACAGCCGACAAGCGCCCACATCCCCCACACCTGCTAAATGGCACAGGGTAGGAATATGAATCCCTGCCTCTTGCGCCGCCTGTAACAAAGTTTCGTCCTCTTGAGCGCTAATGAGTTGGTCGTTAATTGTTAAAGTTTTTACAGACATTGCCCTTAGCCTCTTAGAGAATTAGCCTTGAGTAGTTGCCATGATTTATTACTCCCCACTCAAAATTTTTGACTACCCTTGCCTTGATTTATAAGTAAAGAATTTGAGGAACTTGTGAAGATAAAACTCCTCACCTTCGTAGCAATCACAGGTGATAAAACAAGGAATACTAAACCAATGGGCATTAATCCACCTTGGAGTAAATTGTAGTCAGATGTGATTCTTTGCCATGAATAGCCTAAGATGAAGCGCCCTAAGACTATTTCAAAGACAACGGTTAGGAGTAACCACAGCAAACCAACGCTGATTAGTTGCGAAGTTCGGGAAGCATGAAGCCATTGGATAAAAATAGTTGCGATCGCCAAAATCAACAGCGACCCCATGATAAAAGAAATTTGATGAGCGCGTCTATCACCCAACAATGGCACTAACCAGAACATCCGCACAGTACCATTGATACTTTCAGCAATGATAAACACCAACCATACAATAATTGCTTTCACAAATACCATAAGCCCTCCGAATGCTCGTAGTAAGGACTTTAGTCCTTAACCCTCTTGAATCAAAGCCAAATACTCATCACGGAAATAACGCAAAGTACTAAATACAGGATTCGGTGCAGATTGACCCAGACCACACAAACTGGTATTTTTCACCATATCGCACAGTTCCTCTAACAGTTCCAAATCAGCCACCGTCGCCTGACCTTCCCGAATCTTAGTTAACAATCCATGTAGCTGTACAGTCCCCACTCGGCAAGGAATGCACTTACCACAGGACTCATCCATACAAAATTCCATAAAGAAACGGGCAACATCTACCATATTGGTAGTATCATCCATAACAATCATTCCCCCGGAACCCATCATCGAACCCAAATTGGTTAAAGATTCATAGTCTACAGGAGTGTCAAAAGCCGACGCAGGAATACATCCCCCAGAGGGGCCGCCTGTTTGTACCGCCTTAGCAACCCCACCATCGGGAATACCGCCGCCCATTTCTTCAACTATCTGCCGTAAAGAAGTACCCATCGGCACTTCGATTAAGCCTGTGTTACGAATTTTACCAGCCAAGGCAAATACTTTTGTCCCCTTACTTTTCCCCGTGCCAATACTAGCAAACCAATCTGCACCTTTACGGATGATGGGGGCAATATTGGCAAAGGTTTCAACGTTATTAATTAAGGTAGGATATCCCCACAAACCAGACTCAGCCGGATAGGGGGGACGAGGATGAGGTACACCGCGTTTACCTTCAATCGAAGCCATCAAGGCTGTTTCTTCACCGCAGACATAAGCCCCCGCACCGATGCGGATATCGATTTTAAAATCAAAAGGAGAATCAAAAATTTGGCTACCTAACAAACCGAGATGTTGGGCTTGATGGATGGCAGTTTGCAAGCGTTTGATGGCAACTGGATATTCTGCCCTGACGTAAATATAACCTTGATTTGCACCCACAGCATAGGCTGCGATCGCCATTCCTTCCAACACCCGATGCGGGTCACTTTCCAACACACTCCGATCCATAAATGCACCAGGATCGCCTTCATCCGCGTTACAGATGACAAATTTGCGTTCTCCCTTCGCCTTAGCCACCGTCGCCCATTTCAAACCCGTAGGATAACCAGCACCACCACGTCCCCGCAAACCGCTACGGCTAATACTCTCCACAACTTGCGCCGGAGTCATCTCCCGCAGCACATGATAAAGCCCTTGGTATCCTTCAGCAGCAATATAAGCTTGAATCCTCTCTGGATCAATCTTGCCACTATTTTCTAAAACAATCGGCTGTTGATAAGTAAAAAATGGCTGTTCTAAATTCACAACCGCCAATGTCGCCTCTTCCCCCTGCAATGCACCAACAATCTTTGGCGCATCCTCCGGCGTAACCTTCTCATAAAGCCTTTCCTCCCCAGTCCCCGATACCTCCACCAAAGGCCCCTGACAACACAAGCGCATACAACCAACGCCTGAGACTTGTACCTCTCCCTCCAAACCTCCAGCCTTGACAGCCGCTTCTAACTCTTGCTTCACCGTTTGCGAATTAGCAGACAAACAACCAGCCGCCGTACAACAGCGAATTTGCACAGGTTTCTGTTGTGAGCGTTCTTGACAGGAAATTTCCAATAATTCAGTCAGTTCCATGTTTTATCTCAAATTCAGCAACACCTAAAATCTGAATTTCTTAATTTTTAATTTTGTTTAGCCATCCTTGCACACGCTCATGCACCAATTCTGGAGTTTGATGACCAGCAACTTCTCCATCAAACACCACAGCCGGAGCAATTCCACAAGCACCTAAACAGCGTGCTGTCAGTAGGGATAATTCACCATCAGGTGTAGTTTCTCCAGCATGAATGTGAGTAGATTTTTCTAAATCTGCCAAAATTGCTGGTGCGCCTTTGACATAACAAGCCGTACCCGTACAGACTACACAACTGTGGACTCCCTGTGGTGCTAGGGAAAATAGATGATAAAAAGTTGCTACCCCATAAACTCTGCTAGGTGGTAGCTTCAACTTATGGGCGATGTAAAGTAATAAGTCGTTTTCTAAATAACCAAAAAGTTCTTGAGCTTTGTGCAGAATTTCAATTAAAGCGTCTTGTTGATACTGGTGACGCTTGATAGCTGCATCTAACACCTTCAAGCGTTTATCACCACTTAGATGGGAATGAGTTGGTGGTGCAGTAGTCATTCTTCTTTCTTGGGGAAAGGGGGAAGGGGGGAAGTGTTGCATCCATGCTGTCCGGCTTGGTAAATGCTAACCCTGCGCCTGGTAC
>DATNQO010000249.1:0-58470 GCA_036704005.1 Leptolyngbyaceae cyanobacterium
CTATACATGAAAAAGCGCTAGGTAAAACAAGGCTGTTATTGTAACAACTTCGTCACAAAAGCGAACTATAAATGATTTTGAACAACAACATTAGAGCAAAAATCATGAAACAGCAAACTTACCCAGCTATAACCCCTTTACTCACAAGCAAGGAACAATTGAGCGAGGTAAATTGCAACAGACAAGCACTTCCTCATAGGGTATCTGCAAAATTTATTTTATTGTTTACTTGTTTGTTGAGTATGGGAGTATTAACAACAAGTTGTGGCTCTCTACCCAAAGAAACAGCTGAAGCCCAATCACAGGGACGGGGTGGTGGACAACGAGGCGGGCCAGCAGCTGTAGACGTAGCGATCGCCAGTACAGATAGACTAGAGACACAACCAGAGTATACAGGTACAACCATCCCCTTCCGAACAGTATCGCTGCGATCGCAAGTAGAAGCCCGGCTATTATCCCTCAACACAGATGTAGGACAAACCGTTAAACAAGGGCAAAACATCGGACGATTGGATGATGTATTACTAGCTACAGAATTAAGGCGAGCAGAAGCCGAACTCGCAGCCCTGCAATCAGAAGTAGCCAGAGCTACAACCCAAGTAAGTAATGCCCGCGCCCAAGTAGAACGAGAAAGGCTACAGGTAGTACAAACCGAAGCCGATGCCAAACGCCAGGAGAAATTATTCAAAGAAGGAGCCATATCCGAACAAGCCGCCCAGCAATCCCGCACCCAAGCCAGAACAGCCGCCCAAGCATTACGTGCAGCCACAGAGCAAGTCCGCACAGAACAACAAGCCGTTGCTGCTGCTAAAGGTAGAGTATTTGCTCAACAAGCCCTAGTCGCCCAAACCAGAGAGCGACGCTCCTATACCAGCCTCACATCACCTATTACTGGTGTCGTCACCGAAAAAGCTACAGAACCAGGTAATCTCTTACAAGCAGGCGGCGAAGTTTTAAAAATTGCCGACTTGAGCCAAATTAAAGTGGTAGTGCAAGTTTCCGAATTAGAACTAGGACAAATTCGACTCGGACAAGCTGTACAAGTCCGCCTAGATGCCTTCCCCAACCAAACAATTAACGGTAAAGTCATCCGCATTTCCCCAGCCGCCGATGCTACATCTCGTTTGATACCAGTAGAAGTTGTCATTCCCAACAATCAACGCAATATTGGTAGCGGACTGCTAGCAAGGGTTAACTTTGCCAACCAGACAACAGCAAGAGTAGTAGTGTCACAAACAGCCATACAAAGGGAAGGAAGAAATCAACAAAGCGCCGCAACTACAGGACGACAGTCACAACCCCAGAACGGCACATTATTTGTAGTTGCAGACACTCAAGGTAAACCAACAGTCACAGCTCGTGCCGTCACTTTAGGCAAAAGTGCTGATGGCAAAGTAGAAATTTTATCCGGTTTACAACCAGGAGAACGCTATGTCGCGCGTAGTGGTAGACCATTAAAAAATGGCGAAACGGTACGCCTTTCAATCCTTTCCGAACAAACCCCTGCAAGGAATTAAAAATTCAAAGTAAAAATTAGTTTCTTGAATTTTGAATGGGAGTGACTCATGCAGCAAGTAACCAAAAGCGGTGGATTTAGTATAAGTGCAGTATCAATTCGCCAACATATCGGCACACTCATGCTTACCCTAGCCGTGATAGTGATGGGTGTATTTTTCGTTATCAAATTACCAGTAGATTTACTGCCCTCAATTACCTATCCTCGTATTGGTGCGCGGATAGAAGCACCGGGAATTTCTCCAGAAGTAGCAGTTGATGAAATCACTAGACCTCTAGAAGAAGCCTTTTCAGCAACAGAAGGTGTAGTACAAGTTTTTTCCCAGACTCGTGAAGGACAAGTTAGTGTGGACTTATACTTTGAACCTGGGGGTAATATCGACCAAGCCTTAAACGATGCTACAGCCGCCTTCAATAGAGCTAGAAGTACCTTACCAGATACCATTGAAGAACCGCGTTTATTCAAAGTCGATCCTTCGCAATTGCCAGTATATGAATTTGCCTTAACTTCCCCCTCATTAGAAGGGCTAGATTTGCGAGTATTTGCCGAAGAAGAACTAGCCCGTGAATTAGGTGTAGTATCTGGAGTAGCTGGGGTAGACGTATCCGGGGGAGTGCAAGAAGAAGTCAGAGTCAATATCGACCTAGACCGCTTGCAAGCTTTGGGTGTAGGCTTAACCAATGTCCTAGATGAACTGAGAGATCGCAACGTCGATATTTCCGGCGGTCGGATTTTAGGACAAAACTCCGAACCCCTAACCCGTACCGTAGGACGCTTTCAAAGTGCCGAAGAACTCAAAAACCTATCCTTTGAAGTCTCCTCATCTTCCAGTCAACAGTCAACAACCAACAACCAACAGTCAACAGCCCCCACTTCCCAATCTCCCAGCCGCCGCGTTTATCTGCGCGACTTTGCCGAAGTCATAGATGGTTCAGAACAGCAACGAGTATATGTCGCACTCAACGGTGAACCAGCAGTAAAAGTGAGCATTCAAAAACAACCAGATGCCAACACAATTAATGTTGTTGATGCTGTCAAAAAACGTTTAGAAGAACTGCAACAATCCGGCGTAGTTCCTGAAGGTACGGTGATTACACCTACCTTAGATGAATCAAGATTTATCCGTAATTCTATATCTAATGTTACCAGTTCTGGCTTGATAGGTACAGCATTAGCGGCGATCGCCGTTCTTCTGTTCCTTGGTTCCCTACGGCAAACCTTCATCATCGTTGTTGCTATTCCCCTCGCCACCCTCGCCGCAATCATCTTAATGGGATTATTCGGCTTATCTATCAACGTCTTTAGCTTGGGTGGTTTAGCTTTGGGTGTAGGTATAGTTGTTGACAACTCAATCGTGATGTTAGAGAACATCGCCGAAGGTGTCGGGATGACTCCTGGTAAAGACAGCAAAAGCCGTTTAAATAAGCAGCAAATCCTCACTCAATCTGAACAAAGTAGCCGAGAAGTAGAATCAGCCTTAATAGCTTCTACTAGTACCAACTTAGTAGCAGTGTTGCCATTTTTACTTATTGGTGGCTTCATCGCCTTACTATTTAACGAACTCATCCTTACCATCTCCTTTTCTGTAGCCGCTTCTATCATCATCGCCGTTACCGTAGTACCGATGTTCACCTCGCGGTTATTAGGTTGGAGATTTTCCAGTGGCTTGAGCAATTTCTGGCCATTGCGGAAATTCAACGAGCGTTTTGATGCGGCTACCAGGGGATATGGTAGATTCTTAGCTGGGATATTACGCTGGCGATTAGTGACAGTAGCGATCGCTATCCTCCTGCTTGGTGGTGGTAGTTTATGGATGGCTCCCCAAATACCCCAACAAATCCTCCCCCGCATCAGTACAGGACAAGCTAACTTATTTGCTCAGTTTCCTCCGGGTACACCCTTGGAAACTAACCGCAAAGTCATGAATGCGGTAGATGAGATTCTTCGTCAACAGCCAGAAACAGAATATACCTTCACCACAGCCGGCGGTGCTTTATTTGGCACTAGTACCAACACTAACCCCTTGCGAGGAACTAGCAACATCACCCTAAAATCAGGCACTAACGTAGATGCTTATGTTGAAAGAGTTACCCAAGAATTAAACAAATTAAATTTAGCAGGTATTCGTTTACGGTTGACTCCTGGCCAAGTCCGGGGTTTAATCACCAATAACTCCCCTGTACGTAACGCTGATGTGGATGTGATTCTCCAAGGTAATAATACACAGACATTAGAACAAGCAAGCCGTCAGGTACTAGCAGCCTTAGAAGAACAAGTCACCCAAGCTAGATTTCGCCCCGATGCGGATGAACGTCAACCGGAAGTGCAAATTCTCCCCGACTGGGAAAGAGTCTCCGCATTAGGATTAACTACCAGGCAAATCGGAGACACAATTCAAACAGCCCTAGAAGGTAGCATACCTACACAATTGCAACGCGGCAACCGCTTAGTAGATGTACGCGTACAGTTGAACGAAAAAGCAGTGCAAACAGGTTCCCAACTAGCGAGATTACCTTTATTTGTCGGTAACAGTCGCCAAATTCGCCTAAGTGATGTCGCTAAAATTACCGAAGCCCAAGCACCTGGAGAAATTCAACGTATTAACCAACGTCAAGTCATTATTTTTGCAGGTAATTTAGTTGAGGGAGCCAGCCTCAGCCGTGCTATAGAACAGGTAAATAACGTCATCAGCAACCTACAGTTACCAGAAGGCGTAAGTGTTTTACCCAGCGCCGCCGCAGAATCAAATCAACAACTGCAAAGTTCATTGCAACTATTAGGCGGGTTAGCTAGCTTCCTGGTATTTGTAGTCATGGCGGTGCAATATAACTCCCTCATTGACCCGTTGGTAATTATGTTTACCATTCCTCTAGCATTAGCTGGGGGTATTTTCGGACTTTACATTACCAAGACTGCGATCGGTGCAACAGTCATTGTGGGTGCGGTGTTACTAGTGGGGATTGTCGTAAACAACGCTATCATCATGGTGGAACTGGCTAATCAAATTGGCGATCGCGACAAAGTTGACCGCCGCACCGCCATTTTGCAAGCAGCCCCCCAACGCTTACGCCCTGTGTTAATGACTACTATTACCACTGTATTAGGGATGTTTCCCCTAGCCTTGGGAATTGGTGAAGGTTCCGAATTTTTGCAACCATTGGGTATAGTAGTGTTTTCCGGCTTATCCTTAGCTACCGTGTTGACGCTGTTCATCATCCCTTGCTTTTACACCATATTTCACGACTTACTCGGTGGCGCTTGGAGTAAGCCTTTGTCTACTCAGTTTCGTAGGTGGACGAAAATGTTCAAGTTCTAATTGGGTGGGGCGTGCGATCGCACATACTTAAGTCTTATAGTAGAGTAACCCAGCAATACCCTAATATTGTTGGGTTATTCTCATTTAACCTGTGTATTAGGGTAAGCGGATGAGGAGTGGCGATCGCTAGAGCAAATCAACCATTCAGTCAGATGGAAAAGTACAGACTAACCTAGCACTGTCTTAGATGTTCAGCAGAAATGTTAGACTACACTGAGTTTTACGAGAATAGGTTAACAAATAAGGAAGTTTGATAATTGCTGGAGTTTGACAAACCAATTCCCCAAGAAAGGCTTGACATTGTTGAGAAAACTAGGTCTAACCTCTTTGCTTGGCGTGGTCAGTTTTCACCACAGCTTATTGAAGTTATATTAAGTTCATATTGTCTACCTAACTCAGTTATTCTTGATCCTTTCGCAGGTAGCGGAACTGTCTTGCTGGAAGCTGGTACTCTTGCATTTGAGGCATACGGTTTTGAAATTAACCCAGCAGCCTGGATTCTTAGCAAAACTTACCAATTTATAAATAGTTTTCAAAGAAAAGAAGTTCTGACAAATATTAAGAAATTAATAGATAGAGAATTTCCCTTTGTAAATTTTAACAGTGGTTTTCAAGTAGCAGAATTAGGTAAATTAAGTAGTATCAGGCTTAAATTAAATGAAGAAGAAGTTAAAATATTCGATGCCTTAATTATTCTTCTTGATATTGCAAATAATAAAATTACTAATGAATTTGTCCAATCTAAGTTTGCTGATTTAGCTAGTGTAATTGAAAAGCTACCTTTTTCTGAAAAGCAAATTAGAGTTGGGTTATCTGATGCTCGTTCTCTGCCGTTAAAAAACGATCAGATAGACTTTGTTATCACCTCCCCACCTTACATAAATGTATTTAACTATCATCAAAATTACCGGAGTTCTGCCGAAATACTAGGATGGGATTTATTAAAGATAGCCAAATCAGAAATTGGTTCTAATAGAGCGAACAGAGGAAACCGATTTTATACAGTAGTGCAATACTGTCTAGATATAGCTGATACCTTGAGAGAGCTTGCAAGAGTAACTAAAAATAAAGCACGAATTGTATTTGTTGTAGGTCATCAATCTAATGTCCTGGGAGTACCTTTTTATAATGCTGACATTATTGAAAAAATTGCATTACGAGCAAATATCTTTCATAAAGCATTGAGACAAAAGCGACAATTTAAAAATAAGTTTGGTAAAGTAATTAGAGAAGATTTAATTAACTTTATCAATCTCAAGAACGCTTACAATAAAGAAATAAGTGAGCAAGTTGCAAGAGAAGTGGCATTTGATGTACTGAAAAGTGGTCTTTCCTTAGTGCCATCAAAAAATATTGATTGTTTAGAAAATGCAATTGCTAAAGTTCGAGATATTCCGGGAACACCGATTTTAGACAAAGAAATTTCTCTCTATCAACCTCATTAGCCTGTTTAGTCAGTCCTAAATATTCACAGCGATTTCCATCTATGCCTGAACTTTCTCGTCCTCATTATACGAAACTAACTGCTTGTTTAAATAACCGTAGGCTACCGGAAGCTGATAAAGAGAGGTTAGAAGAAGCGGTGAGAAGGTATCACCAATGGGTCGCTGAGTTGGAAGCCATCGAACGCGGTCAAGCAGATACAGTAGAAAAGTTAGTTGCAGCTACTAATAGATATAAGCGTTTTATTGAACTTGAAGTGATATTTGATAGCACAGATAACTTTTTATATAGACAAAAGGGACAGCTAAAACTAGACAATACCATTTTGGAAGAATTTCTGCCGCAAGTTGTTTTCCGTAGTTTACGAGGAATAGATGATTCTTTCGAGTTGGGGCCGAGAAGTACGTTCTCAGGACTGAGTTTCTTGTCATCTCTTGGCAATCTTGGTCAAGGCGGCGAACCAAGCATTAGGACGAAAGCTCAGGATTTTATACTTGGCAAAAAGTTATATTTAAAGTCATCTTTTGACTCAAGCTTTCAAGACTATAAGTTGATTGAGTCACATCTTGGATATGTCTGTGCCGAATGCAAAACAAATTTAGATAAGACTATGTTTCAAGAAGCAGTAGCCACAAGTAGAGATTTAAAGATAGCTGTTCCTGGTTCTTTATATTTTCTTATTTGTGAATTTCTTGATATGACACCAATTTCCATAATTTCAACCCAAATTGATGATGTTTTGATTGTGCGAAAAATGAAGCGAATGTCTTCTAATATTCGACAAGAGTATCGCACGCCAAAAGAAAGACAGCTTCACAGACAGGAATATGTCGATTTTTTAGATGCGTCTAAATATTACCCAGACGTATTTCAAAGGATGATAGATAAAATTCAAGCTTTGATTGATGATACAAGTCCATCAATGGAAAATGTATTAGAACAGGGCTATTTCTAATATTTGAAGCTAAATAAAAATTCCGTTGCACCAGCACATCTTGAGTATGGTTCAGAAACGTGAACCCAGAAATGTCACTCTTGACCAGACAATGCAATTGCATTACCTTAGAGATAGAGTTTAACCGATAGGTTTAGAGGTTACTAGCGATCGCAGCTATAAATGTTTGTAGTAAGGACTTTAGTCCTTTCCCAACTTGCAACTAAAGGCTAAAGCCTTTACTACAAACAATAACTAAGATTCAATCAACACCAATTTATTAATATCCTCATTATTCATTTGCGATTTGCGTGAATAAACAGCATTCAGCAATAACTTCCAAGCAGATATAGAAAGTATAGATGTATCTAACATCGTCAAAAAACTTGGCAGATTTTTCTGTTTCAACGCCACTATAGACCAATGAAGCTTTAAGTAATTCTTGATATCATCAAGAGATGGAATCTGCAAGCGATGTTTTTCATCCACCAAAGCATAAATTTTTTCCTTCATTAAAATATTCGTATTCAAACGCTGCTTTAGTGAAAACTTCTGATTATAAGCACCAGGCCAAATTGTCCGGTAAGCTAGACATTGATTGAGAAAAATGGCATGACCAAACTGGGCAATTTTAATCCAAGAATCAATATCATCACAGTTGGTGTTCAGTTGAGCATCCCAACCGCCAGTTTTCAAGAAAGCGTCACGGCGACAAGCAACTTGTACTGGTGTACCAAATGGCACAAGTTCCAACAGCATCCCGTAATGAATATCGCTTTGGGGAATATAAAAAGCTAAACCAGGGCCAGTTTTGGGTGTACGACTCAACTCAACACCGTTACTATCCACCTGTGCGGCGATACAAGAGCAAATTACCGCATCAGGACAAAGTGCGATCGCCTCACACATCTGCTCTATACACTTAACATCTAGATAATCGTCATCGTCTAAAAATTTAATCCAATCACCGCTAGCCTTTTCCACACCAGTATTCACGGCTGCGGAGTGGCCTTGATTGACCTCATTGCGATGATATACAACAGAATCACCCAAACTGCTCACATAGCTTTGGGTTTCATCCGTTGAATAATCGTCAACAACCACCACCTCACAGGGTACAGTCTGTTGCAACGCTGAATCAATCGCTCGACGCAGCAAGTTTACACGGTTATAAGTGGTAATGAGAACGCTAAATTTCATAAGTATCACACCTGTAATAAATTTTTTTTGCAATATAGCTTTTATTTCCAGGCTGGCGTACATGTAAAATTATCTATCATCAAAGCAGTGGACTGAAACACGATTATCGCTTTATGATGGATGATTGTGAGTTTTTAAAACAAACAGTCCATGAACGCTCAAGATATCATCCGTTCCATAGAAGCGGAACAAATAAAATCCAACCTGCCGGAAATTTACATCGGCGATACAGTCAGAGTCGGTGTGAAAATTAAAGAAGGCGACAAATATCGTGTACAGCCATATGAAGGCGTTGTCATTGCTAGACGCAACGGTGGTTTAAACGAAACCATTACAGTTCGTCGCGTATTTCAAGGCGTTGGTGTAGAACGGGTATTCCTGTTACACTCCCCCCGCATTGATAGCATTAAAGTATTGCGTCGTGGTAAAGTAAGACGTGCTAAACTTTACTATCTGCGCGGTCGCGTAGGTAAAGCCACCCGGATCAAGCAACGCTTCGACCGTTCTTTATAATTTTTGTTCAGGGTATGAGAGAAATCTCAGTGAATCGGCGGCATCTGCCGCTTGCTCCCTCGACAAAATTATGTTATGATTACAATTTAGTTGTGTTAAACTAAAAAAGTTTGACAAAGACTAAAAATCAAGCCAGCTTGTGCGCTCTTAGTTCAGTTGGTAGAACGCAGGTCTCCAAAACCTGATGTCGGGGGTTCAAGTCCTCCAGGGCGCGCTCGAAAGTAAAAAACACAGCCCGAACCAATAGTACATCTGCTAAAATGGCAGAAGTGCTATTGATTTCGGGTGTAGTTGTTTTGTACTTGCAGCTTTTTTGCTTCCAGTTAATTTGATGGAAATGAAGCTGTCAACCTGGATGAAAATAAGCAGAGTATAGCTGTATTGACTAAAGACGGGGGATAGAAGACCGTGGCCAAGAAAAATGAGGCAGAAATCGCAGAGACTTCTGGTGGTGGGTTCAACTTTGGCAACTTCTTTCAAGGAACCAGAGAAGAGTTAGACAAAGTAGTTTGGCCTAGTCGCAAGCAACTAATCAGCGAATCAGCAGCTGTGTTGCTCATGGTGACACTGTCCGCTTCTTTAATATATTTAGTCGATGGATTGTTCGCTTGGGTAGCAAAGCAGGTATTCTGATGACTTCTGCGACAGACGAACCAATTAACTCGCCGCAGTCAGAGGAAACAGCAGAAACAGCGTCTAAAGAAACACGCTGGTATGCAGTGCAAGTAGCCTCCGGTTGCGAAAAACGAGTCAAAACGAATTTAGAGCAGCGCATTCAAACATTTGATGTAGCTGAGAAGATTGTCCAAGTAGAAATTCCCCACACACCAGCAGTTAAAATCCGTAAGGATGGTAGCCGCAGCCACACAGAAGAGAAAGTATTTCCTGGCTATGTGTTAGTGCGGATGGTGATGGATGATGATACTTGGCAGGTGGTGCGCAACACAACCCATGTAATCAACTTTGTGGGGTCAGAACAAAAACGTGGTACAGGCAAAGGTCGCGGACACGTTAAGCCGTTACCCCTAAGCCATTCTGAAGTAGAACGGATCTTCAAACAAACCACAGAACAAGAGCCAGTTGTCAAAATTGACATGGCTAGTGGTGATAAGATAGTCGTGCTTTCTGGCCCATTTAAGGACTTTGAAGGCGAGGTAATTGAAGTGAGTCCAGAACGGAGTAAACTAAAAGCCTTGCTCTCGATTTTCGGGCGAGACACACCAGTAGAACTGGAATTTAATCAGGTAGAAAAACAGAGCTAATAAAAAATGGCGAAGAAAGTAGTAGCGGTCATTAAATTGGCCCTGAATGCTGGAAAAGCCAACCCAGCACCCCCAGTTGGCCCAGCTTTGGGTCAACATGGTGTTAACATCATGATGTTCTGCAAAGAGTACAACGCCAAAACAGCAGACCAAGCTGGGATGGTAATTCCTGTAGAAATCTCGGTTTATGAAGACCGGAGTTTCACATTTGTACTCAAAACGCCACCAGCATCAGTATTGATTCGCAAAGCGGCAAAAATTGAAAGAGGTTCCAACGAACCCAATAAGAAAAAGGTCGGCTCAATTACCACAGCACAATTGCGGGAAATTGCTCAGACCAAACTCCCTGACCTCAACGCCAACGACATCGACGCAGCAATGAAAATTGTTGCGGGAACAGCCAAAAATATGGGCGTTACCATCCAAGATTAGGGAAAATTGAGAGTTTATAGTGATGGGTTAAGTATTAAATACTCAGCACTCATAACTCAGCAGTCATAACTAAAATTTATTGGGGGAGAAGCCAAGCTTCGCCAGTAACCCCTGGAGATAAAAATGAGCAAGAAAGTATCACGACGCTTGCGGGAATTGCAAGCAAAAGTAGAAGATAGAGAATACGCGCCTCTAGATGCTCTAAGTCTGTTGAAAGAGACAGCTACAGCCAAATTCGCCGAAGCGGCGGAAGCGCATATTCGCTTAGGTATTGATCCAAAATATACAGACCAGCAATTACGGACTACAGTTGCATTGCCCAAAGGTACAGGGCAAATTGTACGAGTAGCAGTAATTGCTCGTGGTGAAAAAGTTACAGAAGCCTCCAACGCTGGTGCGGATGTAGTTGGTTCAGAAGAACTAATCGACGAAATCCAAAAAGGCAGAATGGACTTTGACAAATTGATTGCTACACCAGATGTGATGCCACAGGTGGCAAAACTTGGTAAGTTGTTAGGCCCTCGTGGTTTAATGCCCTCACCCAAAGGTGGTACAGTCACATTTGACATAGCAAGTGCGATCGCTGAATTTAAAGCCGGGAAATTAGAGTTCCGGGCTGACCGTACAGGCATCGTTCATGTTATGTTTGGTAAGGCATCCTTCTCGCCTGAAGATTTGTTGGTAAACTTGAAGGCGTTGCAAGAAACGATTGACCGTAACCGCCCTTCAGGAGCCAAAGGTCGCTACTGGCGCACATTTTATGTGTCTGCCACAATGGGGCCATCTATTAAAGTCGATATCAACGCTTTGAGAGATTTTAAGCTGACTGAAGCAGCATAGTTGAGGGACTGGGGACTAGGGATAAGGAAGTCTATCCCAGTACCCAATCCCCAATCCTCAATCCCCAATTAAATATGCAAAGCCGGAGACAGCAGGTGCTAATGCTTAATATTCCTGCCGAGGTGAAAGCTCTATGAATGGAGGTGACACAGAAAATTGTGCGTCACCTTAGAAACAAGAGTCTTGATACTGAACCCCGGCTGAGATAGCTGGGGTTTATTGTTTGTTCTAGTCAGCAAAAAATCATCAAAGAGAATCGACGATTATTTTGAGGAGGTGAAACCGACATGGGTAGAACGCTAGAAAATAAACAGGACATCGTAGCTGACCTCAAGGAAACTTTGAGTCAGTCAACTTTGGCACTAGTAATTGAGTACCAAGGTTTGACAGTTGCTGAAATTAGTGACTTACGGCGGCGGCTACGTCCAAGTGGTACTGTCTGCAAAGTAACTAAAAATACTTTGATGGGTATTGCCATTCGAGACGATGAGAAATGGCAGCCTTTGTCGGAGTTGCTCAAAGGTTCTTCGGCGTTTCTGCTAGTTAAAGAAGATTTTTCTTCGGCGATTAAAGCTTACCAAGACTTCCAAAAAGCTAGCAAGAAGACGGAACTTCGCGGCGGTGTCATGGAAGGCCGTCTGCTGAAAGAACCAGATGTCAAGGCTTTAGGAGACTTGCCATCTAAGGAACAACTCATGGCTCAAATTGCTGGTGCTATCAATGGTGTAGCTACCAAGTTGGCTGTGGGTATCAACGAAGTTCCTGGTGGTTTGGCGCGTGCATTGCAAGCGATCGCTGACAAAGAAAATGGCGGCGCTGACGATGCAGCCTAATCAGGTTACTAGTTGTTAGTAGTTAAGTTCACCACTGACAACTGACAACTGACAACTGACAAAATAACTAAATCAACATTACAGGAGTTATATCAATGTCTGCTGCAACCGATCAAATTTTAGACCAATTAAAATCCTTGACTTTGCTCGAAGCTGCTGAATTAGTTAAGCAAATTGAAGAAGCTTTCGGCGTAAGTGCTGCTGCACCTGCTGGTGGTATGATGATGATGGCTGCTCCAGGTGCTGGTGCTGCTGCTGCTGAACCTGTAGAAGAGAAAACCGAGTTTGACGTTATTCTCGAATCTGTTCCTGCTGATAAGAAGATTGCTGTATTGAAGATTGTTCGTGAAATCACTGGTTTAGGTCTGAAAGAAGCTAAAGATTTAGTAGAAGCTGCGCCTAAGCCTATCAAGGAAGCGATCGCTAAAGAAGCTGCTGAAGACGCTAAGAAGCGGATTGAAGAAGCTGGCGGTAAGGTAACAATTAAGTAATTGGTAATTCGTAATTACGGAAGTCGGATTCAATTACTGAAATATTATCGTTAAAAAAGGGAGTCTAATCAGACTCCCTTTTTTATTTGACAGCATCAGTCCTACAAGTTTTAGAGATTATAAGAGTTATCACGATTCCCTGTGAAGAGAGGTATATAGTTAATGTTTTTAAACGCAAAGGAGCGCAGAGGTTTTTCCAGATTCATAGCAAGTTTTATTAAGAATTGGTGTTACCTGTCACCTGTTTCCTGAATTGGGTGTGTATTTTCTAACAACTTATTTATAATGGCTATAATATCGATTTATTACAAATTATTAATATTAAATAGTTTGACCAGCCAACTCAATCAAGAGGGGAATGATGAGGAATCGCCGCGTTGTTATTGTTGGTGCTGGATTTGGGGGTTTACAAGCTGCCCAATCTTTAGCTAATTCTGGTGCAGATGTATTACTAATCGATCGCCATAATTACCATACTTTTGTGCCGTTACTTTATCAGGTAGCCACAGGGCAAATAGAACCAGAATACATTGCTTACCCCATCCGCACGATTTTACGGCGTTCTTTTTTTAAATTTCAAAAGTCTAAAGTTCAGTTTCTTATGGCTGAGGTTGAGCATATTGATTTTTCTGGGCAAGTTGTCAAAACAGCTAAGGGTGCAATAAATTATGACTTTTTGGTGCTGGCAACTGGTAGCCGCACTCAGTTTTGGGGTGTTAGCGGTGCTGAAGAATCTGCTTTTTCTATGAGGAGTTTAGAGGAAGCTGTGGCGCTACGAAATCAGATTTTTGACTGTTTTGAACAAGCTATTCAAGAAGCTGATGCACAAAGAAGGCAAAAATTGCTAACTTTTACTATTGTCGGGGGTGGTGCGACTGGTGTGGAGTTGGCGGGTGCATTAGTTGAGATGGTGCGGGGCTGCTTGCGCCGGGATTATCCCAAAATAGATTATAAGGAAGTAAAAATTATTTTAGTGCAATCGGGCGATCGCTTGCTAGTGGAATTGCCCAAAAAGTTAGGAATCTACACACACAAAAAATTGCGTCAGCTAGGGGTTGAGGTTTATTTGCAAACTAGAGTCAGTCAAGTTACGGATGGATTTGTTCACTTGGACAACGAAGAGATAATTCCCTCTAGCACTGTGATTTGGACTGCTGGTTTAGAAGCCAACCTCCCCAGCGTTTCAGAGGAGTTAGCTGTGGCGCATAAAGGCAAAATAGTCGTGCATCCCACCTTACAAGTGTTGGAACATCCCAATGTGTATGCAGTTGGGGATTTAGCTTATGTGGAACAGAAGGGTAAGTCATTATCTGGGGTTGCGCCGGAAGCACTCCAGCAAGGTGTGGCGGTAGCGCGGAATATTCGCCTGCAAATGCGGGGGAAATCACCAAAGCCTTTTAACTATTTCAATAAAGGTAGATTGGCGATTATTGGCTGTTATGCAGGTGTGGGTAAAATTGGGGCGTTTGCATTTACAGGTTTCTTGGCTTGGGTGATGTGGCTGGGGGTTCATTTAGTTTATCTTCCAGGCTACCGTAGCCGCTTGCTAGTTTTACTGACTTGGTTACATACTTATTTATCTAGCGATCGCCACGTTCGTTTAATCCTTTCTTCTAAACGGACAAATGTGCAGAATTCGCAAACAGACTTGCATTATCTGCAAGAGTCACGCTGATTTCCATCTCTGCAATAAAACTTAGTTAAGGTTGGAGTGAATAATCATGGCTGACAGTAGAAATTATTTAAGTCTCAAGCAGAAAGATATTGCGATCGCCTATTTACTTTTACGCATTCTTATAGGTGTAAATTATTTCAATCATGGATTTACTCGCATTGGGAATATCCCTGGTTTTGTAGAAGCCACAGTTAAACAATTAGAAAATTCCTATTTTCCTGAATTTCTGGTAAGAATTAATTCATATTTAGTTCCTCCAGTAGAATTAATTGTGGGTATATTAATCACCATTGGTTTAGCAACACGCAGTGCTTTAATTGCCACATTTGTACTGATGATAATTTTGAAGTTAGGCGTAACATCTGTACAGAATTGGGGTGCAGCCACTTCCATGTTAAGTTACGGAATTGTGCTGTTTATTTTGCTTGCTGGTCATGGTTTCAATATATATTCTGTAGATTATTGGAGAAGTAGGAAACAAAATCAGCCAGAATCAACAGCGTCTTCTGAACCGAGTATATTTAACTTCTTGATGAGTAAAGTTCGGGGTAAACGTCGCCGACAGCAACGGCACAATTTTTAGAACTGTAGGATTATATCTGATTCTTGGCGCTGCACTGCCCACCCTACAGATTTGCTAAAAATGTCAAGTGGAGAATGAGCGATCGCCTAATTTATGTACAATCTAAAAGCCTGCATATTCCGCTATTTACACCAGTAAAATTATGAGCAACATTCCCCAAGTTGGACAGCCAGCGCCTAATTTCTCTACCCCTGACCAGAATGGTAATTTAGTCAGTCTGAGTGATTTTAATAATCGGTGGGTTGTAATTTATTTCTATCCCAAAGATGACACCCCAGGCTGCACCACAGAAGCCAAGGATTTTACAGAATTATATCAAGAATTTAGCAAGTTAGAAGCCGAAATATTAGGTGTAAGTCCAGATTCTGGTAAAGCACATTGCAAATTCATCGATAAACATAGTTTGTCTATCACTCTTCTAAGCGACCCAGAACATAAACTAATAGAAGCATACGGTGCTTGGCGCTTAAAGAAATTTATGGGCAAAGAATATATGGGTGTAGCGCGGTCAACTTTTTTAATCTCACCTGATGGAATGATCGCCTATGCTTGGCCTAATGTTAAAGCTAAAGGTCATGCACAAGCCGTTTTGCAAAAATTACAGGAGTTAACAAATATTTAAAATAATTTATCAACAATATCAGCGCAGTCTACAATAATTGATGTTATACTGCGCTTTGCATATTTTTATCATTAAAATTATTTGGTGAAAATTTACTTACAATAAGTAGTAGCGTGGCAAGCTTAAACTTGTGCATTAGCGAAAAATCTATCATCTTGTTCATCTGCGTTCATCTGCGTTCATCTGCGTTCGATTTTTTCCCAATGTAATGCCACATTTTAGCCTAGACACGCCAGTAGTATCTATTTTTTAAACTATGGTTCAAATCATCCAAGCAAAAAATATAGGGCTTGCCTATCTAAAAGAAAGATTTGGGTTGCAACGAGTAGAAGATGAGGCTTTCTTCACAGAATGGTTAGATAATTTGCCAGAAATTACAGATGTAGAAAAGCAATATTTAGATAGAGTTAAATCTAATTTCTTAAACTTAGCCCAAAGACCACCAATTCTAGAGAATGCTGTTAAAATGGTTGTCTTGTCACCTTTATTAGACTTGGCAGGCTTTTATAGTCAGCCTTTTGCTATTGGAACTGAGGAATCTATAGAAATTTCTGTAGAAGATGAAGGAGAGGTTATCAGAGGACGAATAGATATTTTAGTTATTCAAAAGCAGTTTTGGTTGCTAGTAATTGAATCGAAAAGGGCTGGGATATCTCTTTTAGAAAATATTCCTCAAGCATTGGCTTATATGCTGGCTAGTCCTAATCAAGACAAGCCTGTGTTTGGATTGCTGACTAATGGTAGTCATTTTATGTTTATAAAATTGATTAAGACGCATACTCCCACTTATGATATATCAGATGAATTTACATTATTAAAACGAAAAAATGAACTATATGAAGTTCTGGTAATTTTGAAAAATTTTAGTCAACTATTAAGTTAGAAGTCATGTCTAATCGTCCAATATATCTTGATTGTCACGCTACCACACCTGTAGATGAGCGGGTGTTAGCAGCTATGCTACCCTACTTTACAGAAAAATTTGGCAACCCGGCGAGTATTAGTCATGTTTACGGTTGGGAAACAGAAGCAGCTGTGAGACAAGCAAGGGAAATTTTAGCAACAGCTATTAACGCTACCCCAGAAGAAATTGTCTTTACAAGCGGGGCGACGGAAGCGAATAATTTAGCAATTAAAGGTGTAGCTGAAGCTTATTTTCCCAAAGGTCAGCATATTATTACCATTGCAACTGAACATCATGCTGTACTTGACCCTTGTGAATATTTGAAAACTTTGGGTTTTGATATTACGATTTTGCCAGTCCAAGCAGATGGATTAATTGATTTAACAGAATTAGAAAAGGCGTTGCGTGATGACACAATTTTAGTATCGGTGATGGCTGCTAATAATGAAATTGGGGTGTTGCAACCTTTGGCAGAAATTGGGGGAATGTGCCGCGATCGCCATATAATTTTCCATACAGATGCAGCCCAAGCCATTGGCAAAATTCCCTTAGATGTAGAAGCAATGAACATCGACCTGATGTCCCTCACCGCCCATAAAGTCTATGGGCCGAAAGGTATCGGTGCATTATACGTCAGAAGACGCAACCCCAGAGTCCAACTCGCACCCCAACAGCATGGCGGCGGACATGAACGGGGAATGCGTTCCGGGACACTGTACACACCGCAAATTGTCGGTTTTGGCAAAGCTGTAGAAATCGCCCTCAGCGAACAAATTACAGAAAATCAACGCCTCACCCAGTTAAGAGAAAGATTGTGGTCACAACTATCACAACTCGAAGGTATTCACCTCAACGGACATCCCAGCCAACGCCTAGCCGGAAACTTAAATATTAGTATTGAAGGCGTAGATGGTGCTGCGCTTGGGTTAGGTTTACAACCAGTAGTAGCGGTGTCTTCTGGTTCCGCCTGTTCCTCCACCAAAACCGCCCCCTCCCACGTCCTCAGCGCCTTGGGAAGCCCAGAAAAACTAGCCTACGCCTCAATTCGCTTTGGTATAGGAAGGTTCAATACAGCAGAGGAAATTGATCTAGTAGCGAAACACGCGATCGCTACTATTCAAAGTTTACGCAAACAGGCAAGTTTGGTCTAGAGAACAGTTATCAGTAAACAGTGAACAGTGGATAGTGAACAGTGGACAGTAGACATAACCTGTCAACTGATAACTGATAACTGATAACTGATAACTAATACGGGTCTGAATCAAACCTTCCCCGCTTCACACTCCGGTAATAATAACCCCTAGCTGGCGGGTTATTCAGGTCAAAAGTGTCGCCACTGGGGACTCGCCAGATTTTGTAGTCGTAATATGTGAGCGGTGTTCGCGGTTTGCATATCTCTGGTGGATGGTCGCCCAAAACAAAATATGCAGCATTTCTCCCCATCACTTTCGCCTTACCATATTTATCTACAACAACCGATGTCTCCTCACTAACAGCTATCCCTAACGCAGTTTGACACACATCATCTTGAATTTGTCTGGCGATAAATGCCATAATTCGACCCATGCGTTTACGGGTATCAAAATGGGTGTCTATAATAGTCCCTCGCAAATGCTGCCATTTAAAGAAGTTGTAGCTAAAAGTAATATTTCCGTAAGGATCATCTAGCGCGTCTTTTGTTTCGATGGGGTCTTCGCAGGCGCAAGCATCATATATGAAATCACTCATAATCATTGCGCCGGCACTAGTTCCACCCACAGCCCCGCCTCTGCTGTAAACTGATGCTACAGCCGCCTCTAGTTTGGTGTCTTTCCAACTACGGATATATTGGCATTGGTCGCCACCAGCAAAAAATACTACCTCAGCATTGAGGATTTTCTGTACAATATCATCTCTGTTGGCATCTTGGCGATTGCTGACAATTAACGTTTGTACAGAGTTGACACCGCTCATGCTATAAATGAGATGATCGTAGTCATCGCTGCCGTAAGTTCGTAAAACTACAACATTGACTCTACCGGTTCCCCTGACTTGGTTAATCATCCATTGAATAGCCGCTTCCACATCCGGGCCACCCCCACCCAAGTTAAGGACAGGGCCAGCTAAGGCAGGAAGAACATCGACAGTGTTTCCCTGAAACAAGAGTTTCAGGTATGCTGTAAGGCGGGATATAAAATTCTTCAAGCACTTTGCTATATTTGGGAATGCCCTTGTCATACGAACCTTTTGAAGCAAACTGCAACTATTGCTTAATTTCGCACTCCCAAGGCTATAATTCCCAGCGTACAGGGCTTGTACTGTTTGTTAACGCCGAATAACGCAAAGTAGCGTTTAATTCCCGGAGTTAACCTGCAAAAACCTCAGCTTGTCTTAAGATTTTGTTACCATTCGATTTGCGATCGCTCCTCCACCACTCGCTGATAAACAGCTTCAGTTTGTTGGGCTAACTTAGGCCAGCTAAAACGGCGTTGCAAATCCTCATAGGCGTTATCCACCAGCCATTGACGATAACCAGGATTTTTCAAAACTTCCAAAATTCCCCAAGCCAAAGAATCAGGATTATTCACCCAAGTTACTACCCCCGTCTTGGTGTGTTGCACTACCTCTGGGAAGCCGCCTGTATCCGAAACCACTACGGGAACCCGCGAGGCGAAGCTTTCTAAAGCTACAATCCCAAAGGGTTCGTAAAGGCTGGGAAATACTGCACAATCAGCTATAGTTTGGAATCTGTCCAAATATTCATCTGTGAGAAAACCTGTAAAGTAGCATTTGTGCCAAATTCCCAAATCCCAAGCTAGGCGTTTAAGATTGTCAGTATTACCACCACCAACAATCACAAATTTAACGTAGCCACCCATCTCTGACAGGACTTTAGGCGCTGCATTCAGTAAAACTGATACACCCTTTTCGTAGGTCATCCGCCCCACGTAGTAGACAATCTTCTCATGATCCCCTGCAAATTGGCGACGAAACTCTTGAGGATGAAAATCTTCATCATGCTGTTTCTTTTCGGGGCGGATACCGTTATGAATCACATCGATTTTATCCCAGGGACTTAAAAGCGCTCTTTCTACTTCTTGCCGCATATAATTGGTACAGACAATAATCCGCCAAGCATTGTAAGCTAGTAAGTTTTCCTTGCCGTGGATATAACGTTGGATGTCATTGTGGATGCCATTATGGCGACCGTATTCTGTAGCGTGGATAGTGGCAATTAGGGGGATTTTAAAGTTATGCTTGAGAGCGATCGCCGCATCTCCTACTAACCAATCATGGGCGTGAATTAAATCAAATGGGCCTTCCTCGTTAATTAACTTTCCTCCATGATGTCCAATACTTTGATTAAAATTCGCCACCCAGTGAAAAAAGTCATTACTATGAGATACTGGTACTCGATGTACTTGTATGCCCTCCACCACCTCATACATCGAAGCTTGACCAACTTCCACCGTAATCAAGTGAATTTCATGTCCTAGCTTCACCAATTCCGGGTACAACTCCGCCACATGACGAGCAATACCCCCAACTATCCTTGGTGGAAACTCCCAACTTAGTACCAGTATCTTCATGGACTAGACTCTCCAATGCCTTATAAATATCTAAAAATATGCGGGTGGCACTTGCGGCAAATTAACTTACTAAAATTTTCGGATTTTTTTACATTTTTTTGGGTTCCAGTGAGCAAAAATTATTAAAGCTGGACAATCCGTAAATAATAGATGAAGCTTATTAGAGTACCTGATTCAAAGCCAAAATAGAACTAGGTATCCTACCCCCCACGCTTATCAGAAATAGAAAATTGAAGATTTAAAATTAGAAAAGCTTATATTGTCAGCTTTCTTAATGATATCTATCAAAAGAAACAATTTTCAATCAGTTATCAGTTATCAGTGATCAGTTATGGCAGTAGCCACATAAATTAGAACATCAACAAATCATAAAACCCTTACTTAAAAAAGCTTTCAACCCTGTCCCCTGTCCCCTGTTATATCAGTCCTGACGGCGGATGGTGGGGGATAAAGAAACGGCAAAATACGTCTTCCACCAATTGGTGTGGTGTTTGACTAACCTATTTAACTGATAACTCTTCACTATTCACTGTTAAATTAGTAGCTTGTTATTAGCTGTATCTTTATAATTTATTCAACTAGCTCCTAAACTATTCGGGAAAATATGCAAATTTTTCATCAAGGGACTTTCAGAGATTAAATTATTCCATAAGTGAAAGTGTAGAAGCTGATTAAAGTCTTCTCCCTCTGCTCCCTCTGTTTCCCCATCTCTCCTGCTCCCTTATTGTACCTGCTGACGTTCGTAAACCAGCCGTAATTCTTCTTGGTGCTGCCAAGCCCAATTTGCCAGAGCAGCTATTGGTTCAATCAGCTTTTCACCAAAAGGAGTCAAATTATACTCCACCTTTGGCGGCACAACTGGGTAGACAGTTCGTTGCACAACACCGGCCGCCTCTAACCTTCTGAGGGTCTGTGTCAGCATTTTTTTGGAGATTCCGGGTATTTGCCGTTGAAAATCAGTGTAACGCTTAGTACCAGACGATAAAAGATACAGAATCGGCGGTGTCCATTTATCGCCAACCAGATTGAGCATCTGGCGCATAGGACAGTCTGCGCTAAGAATTATTTGGTTATTGTTGGATACCATGAAGTAACTATATTACCAGAAAGTACCTACTTGTGAAGCACAATCCAAATCAGGCACACTGCTTTATTAGTGGAAACGGAGAAATTTGGATGATTTCGTTAGAAAACAAAGTTGCTCTTGTCACTGGTGGTACTTCTGGGATTGGGCGGACTACTGCGATCGCTTTAGCTCGTGCTGGTGCTAAAGTTGTTGTCGTGGGGCGGCGGGAGGAAGAAGGCAATGAAACCGTTAGTTCAATTCATCAAGTAGGCAGTGAAGGTTTATTTATTAAAGCCGATGTCTCTGGGGAAGCAGAGATAAAATCTACTATTGCCACCGTTGTCAATAAGTTTGGTCAGTTGGATATTGCATTCAATAACGCAGGGATGCTAGGGCAAAATGCTTTGTTGGCAGAGCAGACAGAGCAAACCTATGACCGAGTTTTTGCCGTCAACGTTAAGGGAGTGTTTCTGTGTATGAAGCACGAAATTACTCAGATGTTGGCACAAGGCAATGGTGGTGTAATTGTCAACACATCTTCCATCAATGGTTTTCGTCCCCTATCACCTGGCTTATCGCTTTATGATGCCTCAAAAACAGCTGTAGTCATGCTGACAAAAGCCGCAGCCCTAGAATATGCGTCTCACAAAATTCGGATTAATGCGATCGCACCAGGCCCAATTGAAACAGAAATGCTCAGTCAAGCAACTGGTGGTAATACCAAAGCCTTTGAAAGTTTTGTTCCCGCCGGGCGTTTGGGCAAACCCGAAGACATTGCCAATGCAGTGCTTTGGTTATGTTCCGACGCTACCGATTTTGTCAACGGACATACCCTTGCTGTTGATGGTGGCATACTCGCAGCGTGATGCCTCAGTTTGGATATTCGGCATAACAACATACAAACATTATGAACAAACTAGACAAAAAAATCACCATAATTCTTGGTGGTGCAGGCAATGTTGGTGAAGGTATTGTCAGAGCATTCCTGAAAGCTGGTGCTATAGTAGCCGTACCTTCACGTAAAGCCGAGAAACTTGAGGAACTACGCAATTATTTAGGCGAACTGGCTCATCCAGAACGCTTTATTCCCATTGTGGGGGACATCGGGACAGTTGATAGTGCAGAAAGTATCCGCGACCAACTGCTAAAACAATTTGGTAAGCTGGATGCCGTGGTTGCTTCCCTTGGCGGTTGGTGGTTTGGAAACAAACCTGTTACCGAAGTCTCAATTACCGAATGGCAACAATATTTAGATAGTAATTTAACGAGTCACTTCATCGCCGCTCGCACCTTTATACCAGTTCTCAGAGAACATAAAGGTGCTAGCTATACCTTAATTGGCGGAGCCGCCGCCGAAGTCCCAATTCCTAATGTCAGCCCTGTCAGCATTCCTGCTGCTGGACAGTTGATGTTGGCTCAGGTATTAATGCAGGAAAACAAGGGTAGCGCTGTGCGAATTAATGAAGTCATCGTTCATAGCTGGGTAGCAACTCGTAGCAGCAAAGAACGTAGTCAACCAACGTGGATTAGTGCTGATGACATTGGCGAATTTACAGCTTGGCTAGCTAGTGACGCAGCATCAATGGTCAATAGCAGTCTTCTACGATTGTATGAAAAGCCTGCTGCTTAGGTAGTTTCCTCCAAAATAAAAACTCTCTGTGTCTCCGTGTCTCTGTGTTTAATTCACCACAGAGACTCAGAGGCACAGAGAGAAGAAAATGTATCATCCTGATTGAGTAGCGGTGTTCTAGCTTTGGTCTAGACGCAACACCGCCATAAAAGCCTCTTGTGGTACATCTACCGTACCTACAGCTTTCATCCGCTTTTTACCCTTCGCCTGTTTCTGTAACAGTTTCTTCTTCCGGCTAATGTCACCGCCGTAGCACTTAGCAAGTACATCCTTACGTAAGGCGGGGATGTGTTCACTGGCAATAACTTTACTACCAATGGATGCTTGAATGGGGACTTTGAATTGGTGACGTGGGATCAACTCTTTGAGTTTTTCCGCCATCGACCTTCCCACACCATAAGCTTTATCACGGTGGACTATCATGGCTAAGGAATCCACGGGATCGCCGTTAATCATGATATCCAACTTCACCAGAGGATTTTCCCGGTAGCCGATGAGATGATATTCCATACTGGCATAACCGCGCGATCGCGATTTCATCTGGTCGAAAAAGTCGGTGACAACTTCCGCCAAAGGAATCTCATAAGTTAAGGTGGTACGTCCTTGGGTAAGATATTTCATATCTTTGAAAATACCCCGGCGATTTTGCGACAACTCCATCAAAGTTCCCACAAAAGTTTCCGGTGTAATCATTTCTACTTGAACGTAGGGTTCCTCAATCCTCTCGCGATCGTTAGGTGCAGGTAAATGGCTAGGATTATCAATATACAGTTCTTCGCCTTTGGTGGTAATAACCTTATAAACCACCGACGGGGCTGTAATAATTAAATCCAGGTTATATTCCCTCTCCAAACGTTCCTGCACAATTTCCATGTGCAGCAAACCCAAGAACCCGCAACGGAAGCCGAAACCCATCGCACTAGAAGTTTCTGGTTCATATTGCAGTGCAGCATCATTCAGCCGCAGCTTTTCTAAGGCTTCCCGCAAATCTTCAAATTGGTCAGCATCGATAGGGAACATACCACAGAACACCATCGGGTTGGCTTCTGTGTAACCGGGTAAAGCTTCGCTGGCTTTGGCGTTAGATAAGGTAATTGTGTCACCCACCCGCGCATCAGCCACCGCTTTAATTGCGGCTGCTAAATAACCCACTTCCCCGGCGTGGAGTTCATCGACTTGCTTTTGGGTAGGGGAAAGCACACCTAACTCATCGATTTCGTATTCTTTACCCGAAGCCATGAGATAAATGCGATCGCCTTTCTTCACCGTCCCATCCATCACCCGGAAGTATACAATTACACCCCGATAGCTGTCATAATAGCTATCGAAGATTAACGCCCGTAAGCGTTCTTTGGTTGTATCTGGTGCTGGTGGTACACGTTCAACAATTGCCTCCAGAATCTCATCAATACCGATCCCTTCCTTAGCTGAGGCGAGAATTGCCCCGCTACAATCAAGACCGATAATTTCCTCAATTTCACTGATTACCCGGTCTGGTTCCGCCCCTGGTAAATCAATTTTGTTGAGAACCGGGATAATTTCCAGATTATGTTCCAGTGCTAAATAGACATTTGCCAAAGTTTGCGCCTCAACACCTTGAGACGCATCAACTACTAGCAAAGCCCCCTCACAAGCCGCCAAACTGCGCGACACTTCATAAGAAAAGTCCACATGACCAGGCGTATCAATTAAATTCAATACATACTGCTCGCCATCTTTGGCTTGATAATTCATCCGGGCAGCTTGCAGCTTAATTGTAATGCCGCGCTCCCGTTCCAAATCCATGTTGTCGAGAAACTGTTCCTTCATTTGCCGCTCGTCAACAGTGCCAGTGGCTTGCAGTAAGCGATCGGCCAGGGTAGATTTCCCATGATCGATGTGAGCAATAATACAAAAATTGCGAATGCGAACTGCGGGAACGTCAGTCATATACTAATTTGTGCTGAAGCAGCAACCAAGGTTAAAAGAGCATTTACTTCATGTATTTTAATGCTTTATTTAGTCATTAGTCAGTTGTCAGTTGTCAGTTATCAGTTATCAGTTGTTATTTTCCCCCTTCCCCTTTCCCCCTTCCCCTTTCCCCCTTCCCCTTTCCCCCTTTCTCCCCAATCCCCAGCCCCCAGTTTAAAGATTGCTCACAGACTTTTTAAGAATCTCTATAAAGTCTATTTTTCTCTGCTAGTAATCATCAACCAGGAGCGTACAATAAATATATATAAGTACATAGCTTAGATATGATGAGCAATTACCACCCGTATTTGCTCGGAATCTCTGGTTTACTGACAAAACTTCTAGGCTGCTTACAAAGTTCACATCGGAGGAAGCCTCTCTACGAGACGCTACGCGAACCGCTCTGACTTTACGCTAATTGTCTAGAAGATTCTATGAAAATTGCCACTAGACTATCTGATGCTGTTAGTTTGGTGAAATTTCGGGGAACTATGTAATTATAAACATTTAATCTTTTGTCAGTAAAATAACCCGAACAGTGAATACAACTGCTTTTCAAAGCTTGTCACAAGACAGTTCCTGAGTATATAAACCTATGAATATGAAAGAAAGAGCTACTGATGGGGAATCCAATCAAGCCGATAAGGTAGAAATCGCTGTCCAACTAGATTCGGAGTTACTCGAACAAATTCAGCACCTGACTAATGATCCTAGTAAGGTGATTGAGGTAGCGATTCGTCAATGGTTGCGAGGCGAAGCTCTCAGAGATGATGAACTGACGCGCAGCCCCCATCGTGTACCTGTTCCTCCCCGTGGAGAATGGAATGATTGACTCCATAAATAGGCTGTGAAGAATCAAGTCTAAAAATATGAAGTTTTTCAATTTCAAGGACACAAAAGTCAAAGTACGCAATACTCAGTATGTATAAGCTATAAAATTTTACGCCAAGCTTTGTCCAGCCTTCGTGAAACTGTTGTGAGTTGCCATTTGTCCATCCAACTCGATTCGATGCAATGACTATCACTGCCAATTCCCACTTGCCAAATAGATTTCCCCAAAACTTGGAATCAATTAATCATAAGGCTAATGGTTTATTAGCCACCCTCGGTGCTGAGTTGGTATATGTGCAGGATGGGACAGGACGTTACCTGTCCTTTTTTTGGCAGAAAAGCGAACTTTTGGGTTTCAATCCAGAGATGATAGTCGCTGATGGCAATTCACAAGAAATCTTTGCCCCAGTGGACAAGGTTTCTTATATGGAAAGATTGCATCGAGTGATGATAAATTTGGTTCCAGAAAAGTTCCCCTTCTGGTTTGCCTGTCATCAAAATTTATTCGAGTTGGAATTGGTGATGAGTCCAATTATGACACCGTTGGGAACGGCAGCTACTACTGTCCTAGTCATGGGAAGGTTATTACAAGTTAAGGCGAATAACCAGGAAGTAAATGTAGCAATTACTACGCCAACTCAAATAGACCTAGCATTGCGATCGCAACAACACCAAAGACTGGTAAACAAAATTACCAGAAATATTCGCCGGACATTAGACTTAGACGCAATTTGGCAGCAAACAGTAGACTCTCTAGGCAAAGCACTCAGGCTAGAGCGCTGTATTATCTGTCCCTACCAGCCCTCTAGCTCAAAAGTGCGCGTAATTGCCGAATATCATCAACCAGACCGCGCGTCGATGTTGGGTTTGGAAATAGATGTGACTACTGAACAAGCCTTCGCTCAAGCTTTATCAACCTTGGAACCAATCATTATGGAAGTTCCGGGTTATGATCTTTGTCCCCAACAAAAAATTTTAGTAGTAGCCACCTGTTATCAAGACCAAGCTAATGGTTTGATTGCCATCAGCCTGCATGATGAATGTTATCCCTTAACTAACTGCGAAATCGAACTAGCTAAGGAAGTTGCAGATCAGTTAGGAACTGCGATCGCTCATGCTACCTTATACAAAGAATTAGAAGCAGCCAGACAAAAAGCCGAAGAAGCCTCCCGCCTCAAGAGTGAGTTTCTTGCTAACGTCTCCCACGAAATTCGCACCCCCTTAAACGGCATGATAGGTTTCCTCAAGCTGATTTTAGAGGGTATGGCAGACGATGCCGAAGAAAAGAATCAATTTTTATCCGAAGCCCATCAATTATCTTTACATCTGCTCAACATTATCAACGACATCCTAGACATAGCCAAAATTGAAGCCGGCAAAATGGAGTTGGTTTGCGCTCCCGTCAAGCTACAAGAGCTATTTTGCGATGTAGATAACTTTATGCGCCCACAAGCAGAGGTAAAAAATCTCAGTTTCCGAATGCAGTTACCCCCTACCTCAGATGAAATTGTCGTTGAAGGCAATTATCAACGGCTGCTGCAAGTCATGTTAAATATAGTCGGTAATGCCATTAAATTTACTCATGAAGGCGGTATTACCGTCAGCGCCGACGTTGTATTGAAAAAAGGAAAATTTCCAGAAAAGCAATTTCCTGGCATGGTGAGAGTCAGGATAGCCGATACTGGTATAGGCGTTTCCTTAGACCAACAAGACAAACTATTTCAACTATTCTCGCAAGTAGATGGTTCCCGCACCCGTCAGTATGGTGGGACAGGTTTAGGGCTAGCCATATCCCAGAAACTGGTAGAGACGATGGGCGGGGAAGTGCATTTTTATAGTCTGGGTGAAGGACTAGGTTCTACAGTCACCTTCACAGTACCCCTATACCAGCAGCCAGTAATGCTTTCCTCTAGTGATACTTAATATATCCCATCTTTATCTGTTTTCTCTAATGCGTCTAACTCAGCGAGAATATCATGTTGCTCCTGAAAAGTTCTTGAAGTTGGAGATAAACCCATATCTTCAGCTAATAAATCAATACCATCAATAACCTTGGATATTTGAAACTTACTAATTTGTAGATTTGCAAAGCATTTTCCTCTGTATTCTGGTTTTTCTTGAAATAATTCAATAGCAGAAACGTTGAATGTCGATATAAAACTTTACATACTTGGTTAAAATAACTCTAAAAAGCTGAAAATTGTCAACATAACATTATCTCTTCAAGCCAATGAACATAACTAATTTTTTGACACATACATGATTGTAAATAACGGAATTTATCTAATAGAGTATGCCCCCATTGTTTAGGAATAGATAAAAGTTGTAAAATTAAATATGCTATTAAACTAATATAAATTTGTATGGTGATACCATTGACATTCCTGGTAATTAATTTGTCAAGCTTTAAGTGCATCTTTAAAAACTTCCACAACAATTCCACTCCCCAGCGTAAGCGATAAATATCCCGAATTTCATCATCACTAACGGCTGCATCTCCATCCGCAGGTAAATTAGTTACTAAGCGAAACTCAGTTTTAGTTTCGCGCATCACAAAAACTAACGACTCTATATGCTTGAGCATCATCAGATTCACCAACTGTTACTAATCCAGTTGACTCTTCAAACTCTAGTTTCCAATTGTTTTTGATTCGCAAGACAAAATATTTATTTTCTTGTGCTAATTCTTGAATAAATTTTAATCCAGCAAATCCTCTATCCATTACTCCAATTGAATTTTTTGGTAGATTAGACATCATTTTTGAGCCAAAATTATAATCATGCTCATGCCCAAAGTTGATGAAGTTGTCTTCTGGACTACCTGTAGCTAGATTTAAGGAGCTAAAAAGTTTAACTTGATGATGTCCCAAAACCCACAACAATTTACTTCTTTTAGTAACGATTGTTGAATCAATAGGACAAATTGCATATTTATCATGTAATTTTTTCTGAATTTTATTATGTACTAACTGATTTAATTTCTGATAAATTTCTAGGAAAGGTTTTTGTGGACGGTGAGAACTTGCTTTAGAAAAAGTAGAAATATCTACATCAAACCCTGTATTATTTAATCTTTTAAATAAATCTCGCATACTTGTTAAACTGTTATCCAGAGCATAAGACAGCCAGCACTCAAAGAATAGACGACTGTTCAATACCGGATAATCATTTTTTGGCAGTTTTTTCAGGATGTCTTTGACAATTTTTGGGAATGAATTTATAATCACAGTCAAACTAATGTATTTTAATCCTTCGCCCAAAAATACCATATTTTGGGCTATTTTTATCTAAGTTCTCCTAATATTCAACATTTCTGGAATATTTCAGATCAAGAAGTTGATCCACTGGAAATTTTAGCTCGTAGTGGTGGACAACGGAAAACAGACAGTCTCGCCGTTTTCCCCTGCCCAGAGCCAGATGCAGCAGGGCAGTATCAGTTACACTTTTTCGCCCACGCGCTGAGACATCTACCTGAATCGGCAATTGAGCGGATTAATCGCTTGCAGCCAGAAGAGAAGTTATGGTTAGCTCACGAATTTCAAAACCCTCACGATGCTCAGGCATTAACTTTTAATACTGAGGATCACCATATTGTAGGTTATTGCCCAAGGTACTTACGCAGTGAGGTTTTTGATCTGCTTAGGAAAGACCCTAGTTCAGTAGACTTGCGTGTAGAGCGTGTAAATTTACCGCCCACACCGTTCCAGTTTCGTCTATTGTGTAGGATAACTGCTCTATGCAATCAAGACTTTCGCCCCTTTTCTGGTGAAGAGTATCAGCCACTCATCAATGAAGATGTTGCTACAGCAACCTTGACTTCTTCGCCTTAAATCAAGTCACACAACCAATATAGTAACTTTTGGTGGACATTGAGACAGATACCATTGCCGTCAGAGAACGCGGGAATTAGATATCATAGGTTTTGGACGAAACACTATTTAGCAACAATTCGATCTAGGATCATCTAAATAAAGCTCAAAATAAAATTTTGGCTGGGTGATGGGACAGTATAGAAGTAACATCTAATGCCCAAAGCCCAATCTACACTGTTAACTGATTAGGTATCAAGCAATGGAACTCACACTGGAAAACGTGGAAACAGTTTTAGATGAAATGCGTCCTTACCTGATGTCTGATGGCGGTAACGTGGAAGTTGTAGAACTCGATGGCCCTATTGTTAAGTTACGTTTACAAGGTGCTTGTGGTTCTTGTCCTAGTTCTACCATGACCCTGAGAATGGGTATTGAGCGCCGTCTGCGGGAAATGATTCCTGAAATCGCCGAAGTTGAACAGGTACTATAGGGACTGGGGACTGGGGACTGGGGACTGGGAATTGGGAAACAGACAAGACAAATAAATCAGACCAAGCAGAAGCAGCAATACCCATGATGGCAGTTGCTACAACTTGGGAAACTAAAGCAATTTACTGCTTCCCCCCATACTCAACTCCCCATACTCAACCCCCAAGCCCCAATACCCAATCCCCAATACCCAATCCCTATGACTCATCCTCTTTATGTTGCTTTTATCTGGCATCAACACCAACCGTTGTATAAATCTCCAGACAACGGTATTTCTGAAGTCTCTAGTCAGCAATATCGTTTGCCTTGGGTACGCTTACACGGTACGAAGGATTATTTAGATTTGGTGTTGATTTTGGAGAAGTATCCAAAATTACACCAGACTGTGAATTTAGTTCCTTCCTTAATTCTGCAACTAGAAGATTATATTGCGGGTACGGCTTTTGACCCTTATCTGACGGCTAGTTTGACACCTACTGAGCAACTGACTCAGGTACAAAGAGAGTTTATCATTCAGCATTTTTTTGATGCTAATCACCACACTTTGATTGACCCTCATCCCCGGTATGCTCAGTTGTATCATCAAAGGCAGGAGAAGGGACAAGCTTGGTGTTTGGAGAATTGGCAATTAAATGATTACGGTGATTTGCTGGCTTGGCATAATTTGGCCTGGATAGACCCTCTGTTTTGGGATGACCCAGAAATCGATGCTTGGTTAAAGCAGGGGCGTAACTTTACATTAAGCGATCGCCAGCGCATCTATTCCAAACAACGCGACATTCTCAGCCGCATCATCCCCCAACACCGGAAAATGCAGGCATCGGGACAATTGGAAGTCACCACTACACCCTACACTCACCCAATTTTACCTCTGTTGGCTGATACCAATTCCGGGCGGGTAGCAGTACCAAATATGACATTACCTAATTCCCGCTTCCAGTGGGCGCAAGATATCCCCCGCCATTTAAGTAAAGCTTGGGAATTATATATAGATAGATTTGGGCAGGAACCGAGGGGTTTATGGCCTTCGGAACAATCTGTTAGTCCAGAAATATTACCGTATATTATAAAACAAGGTTATCAATGGATTTGCTCAGATGAAGCTGTTCTGGGCTGGACATTAAAACACTTCTTTCATCGGGATGGTGCAGGGAATGTACAACAGCCAGAACTGTTATATCAACCTTATCGCCTGACAACTCCAGCCGGAGATTTAGCGATCGTTTTCCGTGACCATAGATTATCAGACTTGATTGGCTTTACCTACGGGGCAATGCCAGCCAAACAAGCAGCAGCCGACCTGGTGGGACATTTGCAGGCGATCGCCAAAAAGCAAAGAGAACGCCCCAGTGAGCAGCCTTGGTTAGTTACCATCGCTTTGGATGGCGAAAACTGCTGGGAATATTACCCCGAAGATGGCAAACTCTTCTTAGAAGCTTTATATCAACGTTTAAGCAACGAACCCCATATTCAACTCGTTACCGTCTCCGAATTTCTCGAAAAATTCCCAGCCACAGCCACTATCCCTGGAGAAAACCTCCATAGCGGTTCTTGGGTTGATGGTAGCTTTACCACCTGGATAGGTGATCCTGCTAAAAATCGCGCTTGGGATTACCTCACCGCAGCGAGAATCACACTAGCAAACCATCCAGAAGCCACAGAAGAAAGTAATCCCGAAGCTTGGGAAGCTTTGTATGCTGCGGAGGGATCGGACTGGTTTTGGTGGTTTGGCGAAGGACATTCTTCAAATCACGATGCCATTTTTGACCAGTTGTTTCGAGAACATTTGTGTGGCATATATAAAGCCTTGAATGAACCTATTCCCGCATATCTCAAGCATCCATTAGAGGTTCATGCAGCCAGAACAGATCATTCTCCCCAAGGCTTTATACATCCTGTAATTGATGGGAGTGGTGACGAACAGGACTGGGACAAAGCCGGACGACTGGAAATTGGTGGGGCGCGGGGAACAATGCACAATAGTAGTGTGGTTCAGCGCCTATGGTATGGCGTAGATCACCTAAATTTCTATGTACGGGTAGATTTTAAAAGCGGGGTGACACCAGGAGGAGATTTGCCTCCTGAGTTAAACTTGCTGTGGTTCTATCCTGACAGGACAATGCACAATAGCCCAATTCCTCTGGCTGATGTGCCGGATACGGCTCCACTTAATTATCTATACCATCATCATCTAGAGATTAACTTGCTCACCCAATCAGTTCAGTTTAGGGAAGCAGCAGAACATTATCAATGGCATCCTCGTGTAAGCCGCGCACAAGTGGCTTTAGATAGATGTTTGGAAGTAGCGATTCCTTGGGCAGATTTACAAGTTCCACCTGATTATCCTCTGCGGTTGGTTTTAGTGCTGGCTGATGAAGGACGATTTAGTAAGTATTTGCCAGAGGATGCTTTGATTCCGATTGAAGTTCCTTGATAGGTTGTTTTTTAAAGGCAGAGGAGGGTGTTTCCTACCTCCTGCCTCTTGGCTGCTGCGATAAAATGGTAATGATTTGGTAAAGTTGCCGTAATGCTACTGGCATAAATAGAATTTTGTAGTTAGATTATTAACATCTAAAGTAGCTAGCGTTGGGCTATGAATCGCTTTTCGGGAAACATTACCAATTTACATGAGTACAATTTGCAGCAGAATCATCTGGTGCAAATGTGTGGTTCTAAACATCTATTTCGCGATCGCTATCAGGTATTGCGAATATTAGGAAGGGGTGGTTTTGGGATCACCTTTTTAGCTCAAGATGCTGTGTTACCCGGAAATCCTTTATGTGTGATTAAACAGCTTTGTCCTAAAGTTACTAGTGCTAAAAGTTGGCAAAATGCCTGTCAGCGCTTTGAAAAGGAAGCTAAAACTTTAGCTAAACTCGGTAGTCACTCACAAATTCCCATGCTGCTTAATTATTATCAAGCTAATGGGGAGCTTTATTTAGTCCAAGAATACGTGCATGGTTGTACTTTGGCGCGAGAAGTAAAACAAGGTGGTACAAAAACCGAAGCTGAGGTTAAGCAATTTTTGCGGGAATTACTCCCAATTTTGCAATATCTTTATCAAAATCAGGTAATTCATCGAGATATTAAACCACAAAATTTGGTGCGCTGTGCAGATGATGGACGGATGGTGTTAATAGATTTTGGTGCTGTTAAAGAACAATTGGCTGATGTGTATATAAATTCAGCAGTTCCATATCAGACGAATTTTGTGGGGACAATGGGATTTGCACCACCAGAACAGTTGTCTTTACGTCCAGTTTATGCCAGTGATATCTACGCTTTGGGTATGACTTGTATTTATCTGTTAACTGGTATATCGCCTTTGGAACTGGAAAATGACAGGCAAACCGGGGAGCTATACTGGCGTAATTACGTAAATGTCAGTGATAGTTTTGCCAAGATTATCAGCAAGATGGTAAAGTTTTCTTTAAATGAGCGTTACCAAAAGCCCCAAGATGTTGTCAGAGCTTTAAATGCAGAAGCTGACTTACCCAACTTGAGTGATTGTTTAACTAGCAAACCATTGAGTCATAGATATCAGACAAAAGTAGAAACTGCTGAGACTTATGTCCCTTCTGTGGCTAAAACTGCGATCGCTATTCGTGAATGGAAAGCTAGACTTCAGCAAAGACAGTCGAAGTTTTCTCACTAACGAGTATATCTTTGATGATTTTCTCATTGATTAAAATCACATATATTCTCTAAACGTTCACACTCATATCTACCTTTAATTTCTTGATTAAAAAATTTACCAATGGAGTCTGCTGATTGCAAATCTTCCCAAGTTTCAGCTTCTACTCCTGAATATTGATAAACTGCACCATTGTAAAATTCTACCTGCAAAACTTGCTCCTCACTATCGTAGCCAACAGCCGTCGCCATTGATGAGTTCACTGGTAACATGGCAATTGCTTCTTCTTCAGGAGGAAGTGCATTAGCTTCAGCAACAATTTCGTTCAGTTCTTGCAAACCTTCATAAGCTTGTATTGGTGCAGGAATTTCTAAAAACTCAAATTCATCGCCTCTGTCGAGCAACAATTGCAAATATCCATCAGAATGAGAGATAGCTACTAAGTTGCTCAAGTCTATCTTCGATAGCTTCATGAATTTGCTCTCCTATTGGCGTAATTGGAGTTTTAAATTAATGCAATCAAAAATTTCTTAATACATATGTACTAAATAATTTATTACTTGTCAATCAGGTTTACAAAGAATTCACACAATACTAGATAACCAATAAATGAGCCAACGCCTTACCGTGAGTGCAGCCATCTTATCCGTATTTATCTGACGACGGCTGTAGTTTGATAAAGTTGATATTGACGCAGGACTAATGCACAGTGATAGAGTACTTGTTTCACTAGGCGAATTTCCAGTTCTGAAAACATTTCTGCGTTTCTCTTCAACAGCCACAAATTACCGAAAATACCGTGGGTGGCAAAAATTGAGTAGATGAGAATTGTATGATGGCGTTCCCATTCTTGTATCGAGTTAGGTTCCCAGCAACAAAATTGCGTCACATCTTCTGGCGGTAATTGGTGATAAAATTTAGGCGAGTTGATCAAGGACTCAATCACATCACAAGTTTTACTATCTTGGCAATCCAAATATTGATGGGTAATAGTGCAATTGTCAAATTCAGGGTTGCACATAGTTAAATAACAACCATCAAGTTGTAAACTTCTAGCTAACTCTTGTACTACTAATTGCCAAATATTGGGTTCTGCGAAGCTATCATGCAGCTTAGCTGTAATCAGCTGCATTTGATCCACTAATTCTAGCGATCGCTGGAGTTGGTTAGTCAATTCTACAACTTTCTCTTCAAAAACTCGTTGAATTTTTTTTAAGTTTGCCTCTACTTGTAGACGTTGCTTAATTTCTTGTTGTAATTTTTGGTTTTGTGTTTTTAGTTGTCGCTGCTGGTGATGAATAATTAATTGGTGTGTAACTCTAGCTAAAACTTCCGCTTCTTGAAAGGGTTTAGTAATATAATCTGCCCCACCAAGGTCAAAAGCTTTTACTTTATCTATAGCTTGGTCTAAGGCGCTAATAAAAATAATAGGAATATGAGCAGTTTTTTCTTGAGATTTTAACTGTCTGCAAACTTCATAACCATTAATTTCTGGCATATTAATATCCAGCAAAATTAAATCTGGAGGCTCGATTTGTGCAGCCTGAATTGCCATCTTGCCACTAACAGTTTTTCTTACCTTAAAGCCCTTAGACTCTAAAATTTTTGATAGCAACCTAAGATTATCAGGGGTATCATCAACAAGTAAAATAGGGCCAGATTCATTAAAATATTGAGGTATGTACATATTCTTTCACAGGGAACGGGTGAAGTTAATAATAGTTTCTAAATGAAAGTTATCAACTAAATCTTTTAAAGCATCAGCAAGTGATTGCTCACTTTGGGGGATTTGCTTGAGCAACCCATAGAGTTTTTCATCATCAATAACAAGGGCTGCATCATGAACTTGAGTAATCCAATCAGCAGGCATAATTTGCAAATCGGCTGCGGTTAACTGTAGAGATGGCTTTTTAGGCTCAGGTAAGTTTTGAGCAGGACTTTCGGCATAAATATAACGTACGCCGAGATAGTCTGCCATTTTGTCAAAGAGAATTGTTTCTTCAAAAGGTTTGGTGACAAAATCATCAAAGCCAACTTTTAAAACAAATTTTCTATCTTCCTCAAAAGCATTTGCCGTCAAAGCAATAATTGCTATATTTTTTCCTTGAAGAATAGACCTAATTTGATTAGTTGCTTCATATCCATTTAATATAGGCATTTGGATATCCATCCAAATCAGGTGTGGTTCCCATTCTTGGCAAAGATTAACAGCTTGCAAACCGTTTTCTGCCGCACAGACTTCAAAACCCACCGACTCCAAAAGTTTAACCATCAACTGCCGATTTTCTTGAATATCTTCGACAATGAGAATGCGGTAATGAGGTTGTCCTGGTTCCAAACCAATTACTCTTCTAGTAATTTGTGCCAGAGGCAGAACATCAACAGTTTCTGCTATACTCAGTTGGACGCGACAAGTAAAAGTTGTAAGTTGAGATAAAGTACTCTGGACTGTTACCTCGCCTCCCATCAATCTGGCAAACTGACGGCTAATAGGTAAACCCAACCCTGTCCCCTGGGTGAATTGTCGCCCGCTTTTGGCTTGGACAAAGGCATCAAAAATTAACTCCATATCTTCAGTGTCAATTCCAGGGCCTGTATCTTCAACTGCAAATTCAATCATTACTTTCCCTGGCGCTGGGGAAGGATCACGAGGATAGGAAACTTTGACTGCTACATGACCAATAGCAGTAAATTTAATTGCATTACCTATGAGGTTAATTAATATTTGTCTGAGTTTGTTTTCATCTCCACAAACATATTGATTCACCTCTGGACTTAATTCAATAATTAAATCGAGTCCTTTATCTAAAGCTTTGAGAGCAAACATCTCTCGAATTGAGTAAATTAGACGATGCAGGTCAAAATAGTTTTCATTTAAGGTTAATTGACCAGCTTCAATTTTAGACATTTCCAAAACATCATTAATTAACCCTAACAAGTGTTCACCACTCCTACTAATGATGTCTAAATTTTCCTTATCTTCATAGGATAAAGCGTGATTACGGGCTATAAGTTGGGTAAACCCCAAAATAGCATTAAGTGGTGTGCGTAATTCATGACTCATCTTGGCAAGAAATTGGCTCTTGGCGCGGTTGGCAATTTCTGCTTGTTCTGCTGCTTGCTTGAGTGCTGCATGGGAAAATTCTAATGCAGCAAGCATCAGATTATTTTTCATTTCATGAGCAACTTCAATTTCAAAATGTTGCCAAGGCAATGATTTATCTTTGACAGTTTCTTTCCACAATTCAAATGATTTACGTGGGGATAAAAGCAAGGTATTATCTGAATCAACAGACACTGGTTTATTAGGGTTCCCTGCCCAATTAACTGTATGAATTTGTTCTGGTCGGAACCAGATAATGTGATATGACCTATGATTAAGGACAATGGAGATTGCTAATATACCACAAGCTTTATCTTTAAAGTTCTGAGCTTTTGCATACAGTTGGGGTAAGGAATCTGTATACATAATCTCTTGAGCATTTTGGCTCATCAGCCAGTTGACGATCGCTTGCGTCTGTGTTGGTGTTGGTGTAGAACCCAGTAGCGTTAGTTGTCCCTCTAATAAAATCGCCGCCCCTTGTGACTGAACCAATTCTAATAAACTAGCTTCATTGCGCTTAAATACATTGCTGATGTAGTCTGACTCATCGGATAACGCCTGTCTTAACTGTTCTTGAATTAATTTGACTTGTTGGCGGTAAGAATACAGCGATCGCTCTTGCTGATTAAGTAATTCTACTGATGCAAATTTGCCGATTAATTCGCACATTTTGCGAACTTCATAATTAACGTTTTTAGGCGTGTAATGGTGACAAGCTATTAAACCCCAGAGCCTTTTTTCATTAATCAGGGAAACACAAACAGTAGCTGTAACACCCATATTTTGCAAATACTCGATATGTAAAGGTGATACGCTCCTCAATACCGCCTCGCTTAAATCGAGCGGTGTATCTGTCAAAGGATTATTTGTGGGTATCAATCTTACAGGTTGATAATTAACATCTGGTATAAGTCGCAGCCATTTTTGATAATAAAGTCTTCTGGCTTGCGCGGGAATATCAGAGGCTGGATAATGTAGTCCTAAGTAGCTATCTAAATGACTTTCTTTATCTTCAGCAATGATGACTCCACTGTTATCTGCTTCAAACTTATACATCACTACCCTGTCAAATTGGGTGATTTGTTTCAACTCATGAGTAATGTTTCGATACAATTCTGCCAAAGTTGTAGAATTACGGATATTGGCAATAGCTTTTTCTAAAAATTGATAATTTTCTAAATAATCGCTGCTTTTTTTTGATTCTTGAGACTCTAGCTCTAAGATTAAAACGTCACCAGAGCGATGCAGCATACCTAGAAAAAATACAGACTTAAGCCGATGAGCAACGTCATGACTACCACTTAACAGATTCTGATTAATCTTCAATAACTGGATAAATACTTGGTTTTCTTGCATTAAAGAATTCTGAATTATACTGACTTGCTCAGGTGATATTAAATGGCTTAAATGTTTACCTATTAAAAATTCTGGGTAAACACCGAAAAAAACCTTCGTATTTTCACTAGCTTGTAAAATTGTCAACTCTGGTTCTTGTAAAACTATCAACACGCCATGCGGCTGTGTCAATCCTGGTATATGAATAGGCTCGCGATCGCAATTTGTAATATCAAACTTTTTTGGGACAATCACTTCTGAATCTTTCATCTTTTACAAGAATTTTTATACCCAATAATATTATGTAATTCATAACACAAATTTATCTAAAAATTTATGTGCTGCTGATATTTTTGGAACAAATTCAGAATTGTCGTCAGCATTGGTCTCAAATCGCCTTACTCGTCACTCAGGCTTAATCTGTATTCGATAGCAACAGACAATTAATAGACTAATGAGGTATATATAATTACACATATATTTATTTGTAATAAAATAAATATATATAAGCTGTTTGAAATTTGTAAAAATACAAATTTCTTATTATTTCTTGATTTTGTTTGTATAAATTGAACAGGTTGGAGTTTAAGCTAAGGAACTGCCTAGTAAATAAATACAGCAGTTTCGATATTCGTGAAACAATGTAGAGACGTTAAATGTAACGTCTCTACATTGTTTTGGGTTCTACGCTTGTATCTCATGTACCCAAAATATGCTGTATCTGATCCTTGCGAACTAGGTTGAGAATCCAAAATAACTAAAAAAAATATAAATAATCCTAAAATAAATTCTTCTTTTATCACCTCAAAAAGGATATTAATTTTAATGGTGTTGCAGTAAAGGATAATTCTTTGCTTAGAACTGCATTATCATTATTAAGTCTTAGTGTTTTCTTTTGGTTATTAAATCTCACTTCCACAAAAGCAGACATCATTCCCGATAGTACACTTCCCAATAACTCAACTGTTAGAGATGTCGGAAACATGAGAATAATTGAGGGAGGTACTCGCAGGGGAGCAAATTTATTTCATAGTTTTCAAGAATTTTCTTTTTCTGCTTTAACTAGTAACTCTACAGGTGACACTGCCATTTTTAACCATAATTTGGGAGTGCAAAATATTATTACCAGAGTAACAGGTAGCACATCCTCTTATATTGATGGACTGATTACAGCCACGAGAGGAAGTAGAGCTAATCTGTTTTTTATCAATCCCTACGGCATCATTTTAGGGCCAAATGCTAGTTTAAACATTGGTGGTTCTTTTGTAGCAACTACAGCCAATAGCCTCAAATTTGCTGATGGTACAGAATTTAGTGCTACTGCTACCAATCAGATTCCTTTATTAACAGTAAGTATTCCTTTAGGGCTACAATTTGGTAATAACCCAGGGAATATTGAACAACCAATTTCTTATGATTTTCCCTTGGGGTTGCAAGTAGAAAATGGGAAAACTTTGGCATTAATTGGCGGTAGTATATTGCTTGAAAGTAGTACTTTGTCAGCACCAGGGGGCAGAATTGAGTTAGGTAGTGTGGCTGGTAATAGTTTTGTCAGCCTCAGCGAAATTGACAAGGGTTATGCTTTGGGATATTTAGGGGTAAAAGACTTTAGAGATATCAAAATCTCTGCGGGAACTTTGATGAATACGGATAATTTACCAAGGCAAGATAGTAGCGGTGCTATGCAAATTCAAGCAAGAAATATCAGTATTGAAGATTCGCTAATTTTTGCAGTTAATTTTGGTGTAGAATCAGGCGATCGCCTAAATATTAATGCTACAGAATCTCTCAAATTATCTGGTGGCTCTGGTATATTCACTATCGCACAAAATGCAGGCAAAGCAGGAGATATCTGGATTAAAGCCAAAAATTATATAGAACTAGGACAAGAAGCATTTATTGCTTCACAAGTCTGCTCATTAAGTGGAAATTGCCAAAACGTTACAGGTAATGGTGGTAATATTCATATTGAAACTGGACGGCTTTTAGTAACAGATGGTGCAGGGATAGAAGCCTCTACATTTGGTGCAGGTAATGCAGGTAATATCTTCATAAAATCTACGAATTCTATAGACTTGCTTGGGGAAAGTCTGGATGGTAATATACCTAGTGGAATTTTTGCTGAAGTTGCTCGTGACGCTACCAAAAATGCAGGTAATACGGGAACAATTTCTTTAGAAACTCAACGGTTGCATATCGCAGGTGGCGCACAAATATTAAATATCGCTAGATATGGTACTCAAGGAGGTAATGTCAATATCAACGCTTCAGAAAGTATTTATGTGAGTGGCGCTTCTCAATTTGCTACAGCCTCACCTTTAGATATTTTTCGGAGTGGAATTTTTGTGTCTACTCAAGCAGGAACTACTAACAATACATTAAATATTAATACCGGAAAGCTAACTGTAGCAGATGGGGCAAGAATTACAACCGATAACTTAAATATTATCGGCGATCGCTTAATTGTCCAAGATGGTGCAAAAATTGCTGTCACCGGCGAGTCGGGGAACTTGGTAATTAACGCGCGATCGCTTAAACTAAACAACCAAGGTCAACTAACTACTCAAACTAACTCAGGTAATGGTGGCAATATCACCCTCAACCTCAACGAGAGTTTGCAACTCAGTCGCAATAGTCGCATTTCTACCTTTGTTGGTGGCAATGGTGGCAACATAGAAATTAACAGTCCCTTAATTGTGGCGATCCCCAACGAAAATAGCGACATCACCGCCAATGCTTTTAGGGGTACGGGGGGTAAAGTCACAATCAATACCGCAAGCATTTTGGGTTTAGTTGTCCGTAGTCGAGCAGAACTTGCACAAATCTTCAATACTACCGATCCCTATCAGTTTGACTCAACAAGCCTACCAACCAACGATATCATCAGTCTCTCACAGACTAAACCCTCTTTAAAGACTATACTCACGCCAAACACGCCTGAAGTAGACTCAAACCAAAGATTTCTCCCACTCCCAACTCATCCTCTTGACACATCAAGGCAAATTACCCAAACTTGTAGTTCAAATAGTAGTTCCAGAGAAAAACTAGAAACCGGGAACTCCCCTCAAAACAGCCACTCTCAAGAAAATTCTTCTCCCGCACACCCTTCCCAACAAGCTCATTTGTTACAAAGCCGTAACATTTACCCTCATACTGTTGTGGAAAACCCTGATTTCCATAAAATTGTTGAAGCACAGGGATGGATAATTGATAACAATGGCAAAATTATCTTAGTTGCTCAAATCCCGACTGCGAATTATCAGCATCCCTGGTATTCGTCTACCATCTGCCATGTTCATGAATAAAACTGCTAAGGTCTGCTATCGTGCTGTTATTAACAGCATATCAAAGATGAAAGGCAAGTTAATCAAATTCTTCCGTTTGTCTTTGTGTTTTCTGTTGGCTTTGCTTTGCACAGTTAATGCGCCTGTGCTGGCTAAAGTAGCAACCCCAAACACACCAGTTACTTCCACAGTTTCCCCAATAGAGCAAGGTAAAATATTATACGATGCAGGCAGATTTGCCGAAGCAGTGCAGATATTACAGCAAGCTGTGCAAGAATACAGGCAAAAGGGTGAGAATCTCAAGCTGGCTGCAACCTTGAGTAACTTGTCATTGGCATACCAGCAACTAGGAGCATGGAACGAAGCACAGCAAGCAATTACAGAGAGTTTAAATTTACTTGCAGGAAAAGAAGCAAACCTGCAAGTATTAGCCCAAGCATTAGATATTCAAGGCCGTCTGCAACTAGCAATGGGTAAAGCAGAGACAGCTTTAAGCACTTGGCAACGCACAGCAGAGATTTATCGACAAACTAAGAATTTTAATGGCGAAGTGCGATCGCAAATCAATCAAGCCCAAGCATGGCGGACACAAGGCTTTTATCGTCAGGCTGTGAAAATTTTACTAGAAGTTGGGGAGAAGTTACAGTCACAACCAGACTCATTAGAAAAAGCGGTAGGATTGCGATCGCTTGGTGATGCCTTAATGATAGCGGGAAATTTAACCGATGCCAAAACAACTTTAGAACAAAGTCTAGCAGTTGCCCAACGTCTACAAATACCGAAAGAAATCGCCGCCAGTTTCTTTAGTTTGGGGAATAACGCCCGCGCCAAACATCAAACTTCACAAGCAATCAATTACTATCAGAAAGCAGTAGCCATAACCCCCTCACACTTAACAAAACTTCAAGCTCAAATTAACTACCTCAGCTTACTACTAGAAAATCAACAATTAACAGAAGCGCAAACTTTAATACCAGCAATTCAAGAGCAAATTAATCAACTTCCTCCCAGTCGCGCTCCTATCTACGCCCAAATTAACTTTGCTCAAAGTCTGATCAAAGTTCTCAATACAGATTACCTAGCGCTGAATAAAAATGGTACATCAGTACCCAGCACTGAGGACTTAGCAAAGTTACTAGCAAAAGCTATCCAACAAGCCCAAAGTTTGGGGGACAATCGAGCAGAAGCCTATGCAACATTAAGTTTAGGCAATTTGTATGAACAAAACCAGCAATGGGCAGAAGCAAAAAGTCTCACAAGAAAAGCATTAATCTTAGCCCAAGGTAGTAATGCCGCAGACATTATCTATCGGTTAGAGTGGCAATTGGGAAGATTGTTATGGGCGCAAAAAGATATTTCTGGTGCGATCGCCGCTTATGATGCAGCAGTAGAAACCCTAAAATCACTACGCAGTGACTTAGTAGCTGTCAACCAAGACGTGCAATTTAACTTCCGCGACAGTGTAGAACCAATTTATCGCCAATCAGTAGAATTACTGTTACAATCCCAGCAGCCAGACAAAGTTGATGGAAAAATTCTCGATAAAGCCCGTCAACGGATTGAAGCCTTACAATTGGCAGAATTAGATAACTTCTTTCGGGAGGCTTGCCTGCAAGGTCAAGCCGTGTTACTCGATAAAGTGGTAGACCAAGATAACCCCACAGCAGCGATCTTCTACCCGATTATTTTGCCGCAACAGATCCAGGTAATCGTCAAGATTCCTAACAAACCTTTGCAACTGCACAGCATTGATATTAAACAACCAGAAGTAGACAAAGTTATCAGCGAACTGCGAAGAAATCTAGTTAATCCCACAGCTAGCAAAGTTATTAAAGCACAAGCACAACAAGTTTATAACTGGCTCATCAAACCTGTAGAATCACAATTAGCAGCCAGTGGAGTCAAAACTTTAGTATTTGTTCCAGATGGGTTGTTACGAAATTTACCACTAGGCGCACTATATGATGGCAAACAGTATTTAATAGAAAAATATGCGATCGCACTCAGTGTAGGTTTGCAACTCCTCGACCCCAAACCCCTCCAGCGAGGACAACTCAAAGCCTTAACAGCCGGACTAACTCAACCCCCGCCAGATTTTCCCAACTTTTCCCCATTACCCGCCATCAAGGCAGAAGTAGACTTAATTGCTAGCGCCGGAGTGGACATCACCAGCTTGCTAGACCAGCAATTCACCCGCGAAGCACTAGAAAAAGAAGTTAAAAACGTTTCCTTTAACGTAGTGCATTTAGCCACACATGGTCAGTTTAGCTCCCGTGCGGAAAATACTTTCATTTTGGCAGCCGATGGGCCAATTAACGTCATTCAATTCGATACCCTACTGCGTGGTCGAGAGCAAATTCGCCCGAATGCAGTCGAACTATTAGTATTAAGCGCTTGTCAAACCGCAGCCGGCGACAACCGCGCCGCCCTTGGTTTAGCTGGAGCCGCAGTCCGCGCCGGCGCACGCAGTACAGTAGCATCTTTATGGCAAATAGATGATGAATCAACGGCTTTATTGGTGGGTGAATTTTATAAACAACTCAAAACTAGCAGCACCACCAAAGCCGAAGCCCTCCGCCGCGCCCAGTTAAAGTTATTAAAGCATCCCAACTACGGCGCACCAAGTTATTGGTCTGCCTATGTGATGATTGGCAATTGGTTATAGTTTAGTTATTGGTCATTAGTGCGATCGCCTTCTTTGCCGCAGACATAACTCCTACAAAATAATGCCTAGATTTGCACATCTCCTGTTTGAAAAAAATGCTTGCGGTGGACACTGAGTTTTGTTGAGGTGCTGGCTACGCATTTGTTATTTTAGCGATCGCATTTCTCTTGCCCAAGAGCGATCGCGTTGTGCTTTCTTAAATCAAGAGTATGGCATTACCGATAAATCTATTTGTGTAAAATCAAAGTGCAGCAGAGATTTTTCTATATTAGGACTTACGCAACTGGCATATTTTTCCTGTAGGGTGTGTGACGCTGCGAAAATATTTGAACGTAGTAATGAGACTTGTAGCGTCACGCACCAACCGCCAATTGTGACACTTGCGTAAGTCCTGTATAGGAAAGTGTGCGAGTCATCCAACCCAGGAGTTTCCCCACCATGATCGCAGCCAAAGACAACACCCTCCACCTCACCCCAGACGATTACTTTGCCTGGGAAGCAACCCAACTGGAAAAACACGAATACATCGACGGCAAAGTTTACGCCATGAGCGGCGGCAGTGTCAATCACGGTCGTATCGCCATCCGCTTCACCGCCATGTTCGACAGCCACTTAGAAAATACAGGTTGCATCACTGGAAATTCTGATGTCAAAGTCAATATCTTTGGCAGTAATAACTATACCTACCCAGATGCCAGTGTCACCTGCGACATTCGCGATAAAACCACAACCCAATATATTACTTACCCCTGCTTAATCGTCGAAGTCCTCTCCGCCAGCACCGAAGCCTACGACAGAGGCAGCAAATTCCGAATGTACCGCCAAAACCCAGCCTTAATCGATTACCTACTAGTCAGTTCCACCAGCATCGAAATCGATTTGTATCACAAAAATGACGCAGGGGATTGGTTGATTATTAACTACAAAGCAGGCGACACAATCGAACTCAAAAGCATTAACCTCAACTTTCCCATTGAACAAGTCTATCGCAGTTTAACCCTTGAACCAGAGAATCGGGAATAGAATCAAAGCATTATCCATTACCCATTCCCTTCTACGTATCTCCAAAATAATCGCCTAGCTCTTTTACGAAATTTCCCTAAATACCTTGTATTCCCTCAAATAACCTGACACATCCCAACCGCCGGCTATGGAATTAAAACTGAACTTCCCAGAAAACAATCAATTTATCGTAACATTCGATGGGCAAGAAACTGATAGGCTGGATTTTGCCTCACCGTTGAGTCCAGAAGACAGAAAAGATATTCGCTGGTACTTAGAAATTTATGCAGCCAGTTACACCACGGATGTAGACGATAAACGGGCGGAAGGGATAGCAAAAAAATTCCGGCAATGGGGCGAAGATTTATTTAATGCTGTTTTTAAACATCGGTCTGCTCAACGGCTGTTTAATGATTTTCAAGAGCAAAATCAACCTGGACGCTTATTAACCATCAGGGCTAGTCATCCGGCAATATTATCACTGCCTTGGGAATTGTTATGCGACCCAGATGGGACTTATTTATTTCACGAAAACCCCCGCATTTCTATACGTCGCCGCTTGCTAGGTGCAGGGGGTGGACGCAAACCCTTTAAAGTCCAAGTCAAGGAACGTTTGCGGTTATTGTTTGTCGTCAGCCGTCCCAGTGATGCAGGATTTATTGACCCCCGTGGTGAAGTAATGGCAGTGTTGGACGCGATTCAACAAGAAGCTGCTGGAAGGGTTGAGGTAGAATTTTTGCGTCCAGCCACCTTGGATAATTTAGTAGCGCGGTTAGAAGACTCCCGCAAACCCCCTGTTGATATTGTGCATTTTGACGGTCATGGGGTATTTGATTTAGATGGGCGTTACCAAGAACAGGCTAAACATAGCGACCCAGAGGGATTTACTAAAGGCGGGAATGAGAACGGCAGCAATATAGGTTATTTGTTATTTGAGGATAAAGAAGGGAAAAAAGACCCGTATAGTGCCGAAACCTTGGGTGATATGCTAAATCGGCAAAGGGTGGGGTTAATTGTTTTGTCTGCCTGTCAGTCGGCGGCGATGGGTGGCGAAGATGGAGAGGATGCAATGGGTAGTGTAGCCGCTAGGTTAACCCATGCAGGTATTCCCACAGTCTTGGCAATGACCCATTCAATATTAGTGAAAACTGCCCATCAACTGTTTGCCAAGTTTTATCAGGGTTTAGTGTCTGGTGCTGGTATGGGTGAAGCATTAGATAATGCGCGGCGAGACTTGTATCTCAACCAGAAACGGGGAGAACGGCAACGGGGTGAGCAACGGGTGGAGTTAGAATTGCAAGATTGGTTTTTACCAGCCTTGTATCAAGCGGCTGGAGATACGCCATTGTTGGAGAAAAACTTGGTCAACCAAGAAAGCGGCGAGTCACCAAAATGGGGAAACTTGCGGGATGTACAAGAAGCAGGATTTTTCGGTCGTAGCCGGGAATTGTGGGAGATAGAAAGATGGTTTGTGCAGAGAACGCGCCGCCTCACAGTATCGGGTTTTGGTGGACAGGGAAAAACCTATCTTGTCGAGGAAGCAGGACGCTGGTTACACCGCACGGGGATGTTTAAGAAAGTCTGTTTTATTGATTATGCTGCCTTCCAGGGTGTGGATGCTGTAGGCTTGGCAGTTAGTACCTTAGCAACAGTGTTAGACCAGAGTTTAATTGATGTAGAGGCGGCAACTCAGGCGTTGCGTCACCAAGCCACATTGCTGATTTTAGATAACTTAGAAACCTTGCAAGCGGAACCTCTACGGGAATTGTTAACCGTAGCAAAACATTGGTCTGAGGTGGGGGAATGTCGGGTGTTACTCACCACTCGCACACCAGATTTTCACCATCCTGATTATCCAACAGAAGGCAGTCGCAAACATATCTCCTTATCTTTACAAGGTTTGGGACGAGAAGATGCCCTAGCATATTTCCAGAGTTTGATGAAACTGCCGCCAGCACCTAGATTTGAAACACCTAAACGCGAGGTGTTGTTGGAATTATTTAAACTAGTCGATTTTCATCCCCTTTCTATTGGTGTGTTAGCGATACAGTTGAAAACCCGCCGTCCGGCAGAGTTGGGAGAACGCTTAAAAGCTTTGGTTGCCCAAACACCAAATAATCGCCTATTAGCATCGTTGAATTTATCTTTAGAACGGTTGGATGCGGAAGCGATGGAGTTGTTGCTTCGCTTAGGCGTGTTTCAGGGCGGGGCGTTAGAAGCTAGCTTGCTGGAAATTACAGAAATTTCTGAGTCTCAGTGGCAAACTTTGCGTCCAGCATTAGAAAATACTGGTTTAATTCAGCCCGAATATCTGCCTGGGTTTGGTTCGCCTTTTCTCAAATTTCACCCCACCTTAGCCCCTGCCTTGTGGTCGCGTTTATCCCCAGAAGCACAGACAGAACTGCTTGCCCGTCATCAACAGTGGTATTATCAACTTGCTCGGTATTTGTGTTTTGAAGATAGCAAACAGCCTCATGGAGTTCGTGCTATTGCCCAACGGGAATTACCGAATTTACTTTATGCAGTTAATGGTGCTTTGGATGCAGGTGTAGAATGCTCTGTAGAGTTTGTTGACAATGTAAACAAATTTCTTGGCAATTTTGGACTTAACCGCGATCGCATTAGACTAAATCAACGGATTGCTGAGTTAACTGGAGAAGTAGGTTCCGATACATGGTATCTCAGCCGCAAGAGTTCAGGGGAGCAATTATTTAATACTGGTCGCTATCAAGAAGCCGCGCAGGTGTTTACTGAAATACTGGCAGAGTTGGGTGAACAACCAAGTTATAACCGTTGTGTTACTTTGGGTTGGCTGGGGCGGTGCTTGAGGTTGCAAAGACAAACAGCACAAGCAGAACAAACCTACCACCAGGGATTGGCAGTGGCGCAGCAGTTGGAACAGTCTGATGGTGTAAAGAAACTGATGGGAATCTTGCAAACTGAATTGGCAGATGCGCTAATGGATATGGGGGATTATGATGAGGCACGCATTGCTTATGAAGCAGGATTAGCTATTGCCCAAGAATTTGGAAACCTTCGTGGGGCTGCGGTATCAAATGGGCAACTCGGCACTTTAGCCATGCTACAAGGCAATCTCCCAGAAGCGGAACAGCGTTACCAAGAAGCACTGACTACTTTCCAGCAACTCAACGAACCAGCATCAAAAGCCACGGTTTGGCATCTACTGGGTAGGGTGTACGAAGAAGACAACCAGTGGGACGCTGCGGAAGATGCCTACCGGAAATCAGCACAAATTGAAGAATCTCTAGAAAATCTGGCAGATGCAGCAACTACTTGGCAACAATTAGGCATCCTCAATGCAAGTGCTGGCAAACTAGTAGAGGCAGAGGCTTGGTATCGCAAGGCTTTAGAGCAATATCAACAATTAAAAAATCAAGCAAGTGCGTCTCTAGCATTAAATAACCTCGCTAACCTACTACAAAATCAACCCCACCGCCTCAGCGAAGCCCGACAATTCGCAGAAGAAGCATTAGCCATCAAAAAAACCTTAGACCCAGCTGCGGCTGAGATTTGGAAAACCTATGACATTTTGGCAGATATTGCCGACAAGCAGGGCGACAGCACCCAAGCTCAAGAATATCGTCGTCAAGCAAGGCAAGCAAAAGCGGCGTTTGCGGGGACAAAGTATGAGTTGCGGCGACATGGGCAGTTAATTACAACGGTGTTAACTGCTGTGGAAGATGCAGAAATCAGGGAAAAGCTAGAAGCTGAGATGGAGAATGTTGCAGAAGTTTGGCAAAATCTCTTTGCTGCCGTTCGTCGCATCTTAGCCGGCGAGCGAGATGAGAATATACTGTGCGAACAGTTAGATTTGGAACAGTCTATGATTATCTACGCTATCCTGCGGGGTATTGCTGACCCTCAATCCCTTGAGGCGTTGTTGGAAGAATTTTAAGAGTCACATAAAGGCACAAAGGCGCGGAGAGGAATTAGAGATTTAGCTGCTTAGTAGTTGATAATCTGATTGAGAGAGTTCCAAATCAAAAAGGCGTTGCTTTCAACTCTTAAAACTCTTACTCTTTGCACCTTCTCTACGAGACGCTGCGCGAATGCGCCTTTGCGTGAGACAAAAATTATCTATTATCCACTTCCGAAGAATAATCCTCACAAAAAGCTTTCAATCCAATGTGAATGATAGTCACCGTGACTGCAACAACTAAAGGAGATAGCACATCGCCCGAAAAACCCATCGTTACCAACACTGCACCCAAGCGTTCCACAGCATCCTTATTATCCAAATCGCCCCATTTCTTCCACTGCTTATTCAGTATTCCCCCTTCTTCGCATAAATCACTCTTAGCAGCTCGTCCAAATTTCTGCAAAAAACTCTTGGGTTTTTCTTGTGTCAGTTGTGTAATTGCTGCGGTTTGTTTTACTAGCATCTTTTCTGCTGATGTTTCGTCCTCCCCTTGTTTTTGCCCTGAATCTGGCGCATGGCGCAGTTCTGTTAACTGGCGGTCAATTTCGGCAGAGAGGGCAGTAATTTCTTCTGGGGTAAAGATGCTGTTCATTTTGAGTTTCGCTTGTTTTTACGAATAAAACAAACACATTTTTCTGATTTAGCTAAAAGCCCTACTATATAAGGGTTATAAAATGTGTTAGCTAGGAGTTTGGTCTATAAGCTGTTATAGTTTTACCTATACGCTCAAAAGTTGTAAGCCTAAGCTTGCCGTTGCCGCAAAGTCATAAAGCCACAACATAAGGGAGTCGTAAAAAAATGGGTAGTACTGGACTCGAACCAGTGACATCCTGCTTGTAAGGCAGGCGCTCTACCAACTGAGCTAACCACCCGCGCTTTTCGTTTGCGCTCACAATTAAATAATATAGCAAATAATTTTGGATTGCGCTACTATTTTTGAGAAAAAATTTTGCAAAATTTTTGAGAACCGATAAATGCCCTCTGGTCGGACGCACGATCGCATTACTCTCTGGGCGTTACCAATGGTGGCGGGTGTGACTTTCTGGCAAACTCGCTCTGGTAATGTCACTTTGTTGGTGGCTGGTGGGTTTATGTTTGGTGGGTTGATGTTCGGCCCTGATTTGGATATCTACTCGCGTCAATATCAACGCTGGGGTTTTTTACGTTGGATTTGGCTACCTTATCAGAAAAGTCTCCGCCATCGCTCTTTCTTATCCCACGGGCCGCTAATCGGCACAACTCTCCGGGTTGTCTACCTTAGCAGTTTACTGGCTGTGTTGACGCTGGTGATATTGGCAGTTGCCGATAAGCTCTTGAATATGGCTGTGACATGGCAGGATCTAGAAAGGACTGTAGGGCGATCGCTTTCCAGTTACGCTAGAGAATTTCTCGCCCTGTTCTTAGGTTTAGAATTGGGGGCGATGAGTCATTCTCTCAGCGATTGGGGCGGGTCGGCTTACAAGCGTTTCCGTAAACAGGGGATTCGCGGCATACTTCCTAGTGGCAAAATTAAGAAGCGTAAAGTAACTCGTCGTAAGGGAGTAAGGGCGAATGACCGAGGAAAAAACACAAAGTAACGGTGATTTGGCGGCGCTGCAAGAGTTAATTGATGTGGTGGCTAAGTTGCGATCGCCTGATGGGGGTTGTCCTTGGGATTTGGCACAAACTCCGCAAACGCTGACACCTTACGTTATTGAGGAGGCTTACGAGGTTGTAGATGCAATTAAGCATGGGGATAAAGAAGCGATCGCTGAGGAGTTGGGTGATTTACTATTACAGGTAGTTTTACAAGCCCAAATCGCGCGTGAATACGGTCAATTTTCTCTACAAGAAGTCGCTCAAGGTATTACGCAAAAATTAATCCGTCGCCATCCTCATGTATTTGGTGATGTGTCGGTAAATAGCGCTGATGAGGTGCGGCAAAATTGGGAACAAATTAAGGCGGCGGAAAAAGGCGCAACCTCACCGGAGAGTCAAAAGTTGAGTGAAAAACTCAGTCGCTATGGACGTACTCTACCGCCACTCACAGCCGCAATGAAGATTTCCCAAAAGGCTGCGGCTGTGGGTTTTGAATGGGAAAATATTGATGGTGTGTGGGCAAAATTTCATGAGGAGTTGCAGGAATTTCAACAAGCGTTAGCCGAGGAAACACCAGAACGCCAACAGGCGGAGTTAGGTGATTTACTATTTGCAGTAATTCAGTTAGCCCGTTGGCATAATTTAGACCCCAGCGAAGGATTACAAGGCACAAATCAACGCTTTATTCAACGTTTACAAAAAATGGAGGCGGTAGTCAATCGCCCCCTTTCCGATTACAGTTTGGATGAGTTAGAAGCATTATGGCAACAGGCTAAAGCCCAACTCGCTAAGGAGTAGATTTCCATTTAATATTGCAACCAACACTCGGTTTTTGTTCACCACTCACAGGTTGACCCGCCAATACTGCATCAATAGCCGCACGTAAATCTGCACCAGTTACGGGTTTACCATTACTAGGGCGGCTATCATCTAATTGTCCTCTGTATGCTAGCTGGCGCGAGCTATCAAAAACAAAGAAATCAGGTGTACAAGCAGCAGTATAAGCCTTGGCTGTTTCCTGTGTTTCGTCGTAGCAAAAGGGAAATTGCCAACCTAATTCTACTGCCAAGGCTTTTAAAGAATCTGGTGCATCATCTGGATAATTTTCGGCATCGTTGGCGCTAATGGCGAGGATGCCTAAATCGCTGTGAAGATAATCTTCGCCTATCTTTGTTAATTCGCTTTGAATGTGCTTCACAAATGGACAATGGCGACAAATAAACATGATCAACAGTGCTTTTTTCTCGGCAAAGGTAGACAGAGAAATTGTTTGACCGGAAACTACGTCTGGTAGATAGAAATCTGGCGCTTTTGTGCCTAGTGGAACCATTGTAGAAGCAGTTAAAGCCATATGTAGAATACCTTGATTTTGAATATTTTAGGTCTGATTGGTAATTGTTAATAGCGAATTGCTAATGTTTTATCCTATTACCAACTACCAAGATATTTTAATTGTTTAAGTGATATCTTGCACCTCCCTTGTGGAAGCAGGTGGCGCTGCACTCCCCACCCTACGAAATAATCAGTTTTCCAGCCTGTTATTTTGTCAATAAGACAGTGGTGCAAGTTGAGAGTTAAAGGGACATAATATCACCTATTGATTAGTATCTGGCAAAACATTATCTAGTAAAGGTGCAAGTTCATTATTTAACCGACCAGCACGAACAAATTCAGCATAGGTATCTGCCTCAATTGCTAACAACTCATCACGGAATTGTTCGGTTGTAAAGTTCCGAAGATTAGGATATTCATCATGTAATTTATCAATCTGTGTTTGTATTTGCTCAATTTCGCCTTTGACGAGTTTCTCTTGGTAGCGAATAAACTCCGGGTCAATGCCTGGACGTTTTTCTGTTTGGATGTATTGCAAAACTCTCTCTAGGGCAACGTTACGGGCAACTAATTCTAAATACTGCTGACGTAAGGGTGCATCGCCTAGTAAGTTGAGTTTTTCCAGTAAGGGTTTAATCGTTAAACCTTGAACGAGTAGGGTAAATAAGACTACACCAAATACAGTGGCAATGACTTTTTCTCTGTCAGGTAATATTGTCGGTACACTCAAGGCTAAGGCGATGGAAACTGAACCACGTAACCCACCCCACCAGAGAATTGTTTGGTCGCTTAAGGATATTGCTGATTGAGTGATGGTTGCACTGATGTTGCTGAGAAGATAAAGTGCGATCGCTCGCATTAAAATCATCGCTACAACTGTAATACCGATAATTTGCAGATTCTCGCCTAAACTTGCAAAGCGGATTTGATCACCAATCAATAAAAACACAATGGAATTCACAAAAAATGCCAAAAATTCCCAAAATTCGGAAACAATAATCCTTGTCCGGGGATTCATCCCTATGCGAGAACCAAAGTTACCTAAAATTAAGCCTGTGGTCACAACTCCAATTACGCCGGAACCTCCCAAGTCTTCAGTAATTAAGTAAGTACCGTAAGCAGAAACCAAGGTTAAGGACTGTTCTACCAATGGCAAATCAAAGCGTTGGGTAAGGTAGGAAATCCCAAAACCAATGAAGCCACCGACAGCTAAACCGATACCCACAACTTGAAAAAACTGCAATAACAGGAGTTGAAATCCTAATTCGGCATTTCCTAAAGGTAAGGCTACCAAAAAACCAAAGGCAACTACCGCCATACCATCATTAAATAAGCTTTCACCCTCCATTAAGGTGGTAAGGCGACTACCTACACCCAACTCCCGAAACAAAGCAGTCACAGAAACCGGATCAGTTGCAGATAGGCTAGCACCGATAAGCAAGGCTGTAGTTAAGGAAAGTCCAGCTATTTGATTTAAACCAATGGCGACTCCGACGATGGAGATAACCACCCCCAACACCGCATACAGACATATAGGGAGAAAATCTCGCTTCAAGTCAGACCATTTCAAATTCCATGCGGCTTCAAATAATAGCGGTGGTAAAAAAATGAAGAGAATTAAGGCGGGAGAGAGGATGACAAGACGGACATCAACAACTGCTAAACCCAAGCCGACAATAACTAAGAGTAGGGTGTAGGGTATTTGCCGAAACCAGCTAAATACTTGGGGTAGGGTTGCTACTCCCAAGGACACCGAAAGGACTAGGAGGAACTGCTTGAGATTGCTAGCGATCGCTTCTTCACTGATTGCTGATTCTATTACCATAAGTCAATATTTGCTAGAATTTCGTCCTTATTGTCCTTTGACTATTTTTAGATGACATCGGCTAAATTTGATAATTTGAGATTTCGGTCATTCATCGCCAACAAACTGTAATCAAGTTCGTAGTGAGGACTTTAGTCCTCAAAGAAGGACTAAAGTCCTCACTACATACCTACACAAAAAATTAGAGACGGGAATTTTCCCGCCTCTAATTTTGTTAACTCTGTTTTTTACAAAAATTAAGATTTATGCTTACATCAGATACAAGAGGACAATAAGAGGTTTTCAAACCTGTTCCCTGTCCCCTGTTTCCTGCTACTTTTATTGCAAAGCTGATAAAAGACCGAAAATTCCTTTTCCTGTAAAGACTTCTAAGGCAATTAATGAGATGAAACCAATCATTGCCAAACGACCGTTGAGTATTTCTGCATAAGGTGTGAACCCAGTGCGATCGCCTTGTTCATCTACATATACTTTTGGCTCAATCGCAAAGTTGTTCATCAAGCCTTGGTCGTCAACTATGGCATTGTTTGTACGCATTTAACTTTCCCCAGTTTGGTATCTTATTAAGTAATGTAACAAATATATGAATAATTGTAAAGTACTTTAATCTGCCTAAAGAGATAATCGGTCAATAGTCAACAGTCCATAGTCAACAGTCCATAGTCAACACAACCTGACAACTGATAACTGTTAACTGTCAACTGTAATTAAGCATTGACGATATAAGGGGAATCAATCGCCGCTACACGGTCAGCATCTACTAAATTCTTCCCTTACACCCTCACCACCCAGTATCAACAGACAAACTATTTGCATTAGTCCAAGTTCATTCGCTAGGCTATTGGTAATCCTGTTACTTATCTGGCTTGCTATGGATTTTGAAAGCAAAACCACCGCTTCGACTGCTACAGATAATGTAGAATTTAGGCGATCGCTTACAAGTCGTCAGCCATTAGAAATTTTGCGAAATACTGAGGCTTTACTACGTCGCCCAACCGTTGCAACGCTGACCCCAATTTTACCCGCCAAATTAAGCAATAGCTTACAGGCAGCCTCTACAGTTGCAGATGAATCTTTACAAGAATTAGCCGAAATTGACCTTGAGAAAATTAGCGACTGGGAATTGCGTCCTGCGAGAATTTTTATCGGGTTAAGTTTTGTCGGTTTTGGTGCGCTGATAGTGCTGGTGCTGGTACTTTATTTGAACACCCTACATCCAGAATTAAATACTGTCGAGCAGATTCGCCAATACTGGTATCAGTATATTTGGTTTGTCAACTTGGGTGTAGCGGGGATGTTTCTCTTAGGTCGAGAAGCAATGCGTCCTCCATATAAAAAACAATCAGTTAAGAAATAAGACAAGTCTCAAATTAATTACTGTCTTTGAGATTATATAACAAAGATGATTTATAAATTGGTAACTTGATTTAAATTAAGAGGAAAAGGAAAGGTAAAAACCTCGCACCTTATACGCGACCTATTCATCCCTTTCCCCTTTCCCCTTTCCCCTTTCCCCTCATTTTTAATATGAACCAGGATGCTTTCATTTTTACCCCAGGGTCAAAAGTTTCTCTCAGAAAAAATTATGACCCAGCTTATCAGGATGGCTATTACGAAAAAGCTGATGCAGCCCAAAAACTACAAGATAATATCCAACAATTAGCTAAATATCAAGATACCCTCTACGCCCAAAATACTTACGCCTTGTTGATTATCTTTCAAGCAATGGATGCTGCTGGCAAAGATAGCACGATTAAACACGTTATGTCTGGTGTAAATCCCCAGGGATTTCAAGTGTTTAGTTTTAAAGCTCCTAGTGATGAAGAATTAGACCATGATTACCTTTGGCGTGCAACAAAGGCTCTACCAGAACGGGGGCGTATTGGTATATTTAACCGTTCATATTATGAAGAAACACTAGTGGTTCGAGTTCATCCAGAGATTCTAAAAAAACAGAATCTTCCTCAAGAATATAAAGGTAATCAAATATGGAAACAGCGTTTTGAAGAAATTAATAATTTTGAAAAATACTTAGTCAATAATGGGGTTGTTGTTCTTAAATTCTTTTTGAATGTTTCTAAAAACGAACAAAAAAAACGTTTTTTAGAACGCATTAAATACCCTGATAAAAACTGGAAATTCTCAGTCAATGATGTGCGTGAACGAGCTTTTTGGGATGATTATATGCAGGCTTATGAGGAGGTTTTTCAGCATACAAGTACAGATTATGCTCCTTGGTATATTGTCCCTGCCGATCGCAAATGGTATACACGTCTAGTAGTATCTGATATTATCTGTAGCAGATTACAGCAGCTAAACCTCAAATATCCCACGGTCAGCGAAGAACATCACCAGGAACTTTTGAAGGCTAAAAGTATTTTGGAGCAAGAAGATTAATTAATGGCTAAATAGGTTGGTAGTCAACACTCTAGCCACAATAGTAGGGTGCGTCAGATGTGAAAAATCCTCTAATTTGTACGAAATTATTGGGGCTGATGCACCCTACAGTTAGTTTGAATATGACACTTGCGTAAGTCCTATAGTAATTACATCATTTATCAGTTATCAGTTCTGACGGCGTATTGTGGCGGATAAACAAGTGCCAAAATACGCCCTCCACCAATTTATGTGGTGTTTCACCAACGTATTTAACTGAATAACTGTTCACTGTTCACTGTTCACTGTTAAAAATCCTGACTATACCTTTGGAATGAAGCATAGCGCCTATAAATATTGATAGGATAATCAGGTTAACACATACAGTAAATGTCAAGTATATTAGGTATATACTACCTTTCTATTTTATAGAAAGGAACTAGCTGATTATACTTTTGTATAAACAATTATGCTGTATTTCATAAATAAGCGTATATTTATATGATATTGATAATTTTTAATTAGTTAAAATAATATATCAAATTACATTACATTATCAAGTATTAAATCAAAATAACTCTACCCTAAGACAGAAAAATAAGTCATGTAAGTATATTTTTCTGTTGGGTATCTTCAAGATTTCTTCACATTTTTTTGATAAAGTTAAATTGGAGTCAAAGTAGTTATTACTTTAACTCTTAATTCCTTGAGCAAGAGTAAAGGGAAAAGCTATGGATACTGCTGTCAAATACGATATTGAGGTTATCAAGGATGAAGCACGTCTCCTTATCGCTAAGGGGCTTGTGAATCGTCAACAACCAATTTATGCTTTGTGTAAATATATTCCAGAGCGCGACTGGCCTTTTTTTGAATTAGAGTTAGAAAAAAACGAATTTTTGCTCAGAGATAGAGTTATTGACTTGTTGAGTCAGGAAAAATGGGAAGAAGACTAAACCTATAAATAAAACTTGTTTCCTAATTTGAAAGCGGTTTAGGGAGTGTAAAGAACGACTGTTTGAAGGTCATCACAATAAGACTTATTCCGGCATAGCTTATTTAGCAGGATATGCCGTTTATTTATAAATCCTATATTCAACCTCATCAAGAAGATAACCACTCTTGTTAATCTGTTGAAACTCTCGAAATACCTTACCCCCAATACTTTCCGCAATTTTCCGACTGGGGATATTTCTTTTATCAACAGGGTAGGAAAGATAATTATATTCCAAATTTTTATCCACCCAATTTTTTAGTACATAAACTGCCTCTCTACCAAAACCATGACCATGAGCGGATTTCTTGAGCCAAATTCCTAACTCCGGTGTATCAGTATTAATAGCACCAACTTCGCAGATTCCTAAAAACTCTAAACTATCCTTTTTAAGAATTACCAATACTAGATTAGTGTGATTTTCTCGTTGTAAAATCATATCTTTGATGATCTTTTCAGTTTCACCAAGACTGAAGGCTGGTTTCGGATACATAAAAGTGGTAATTTCAGTAGTAAATTCTCGAAATACATCTTTTGTATATTCCAATAAAATCGGTTGTAAAATCAGTCTTTTAGACTCTAAACTTAATTTTTCTAGATTCTCCATAAGTGACAATTTTTATTTTTTGCTTCTCAGGAAAATTTTATATTTTTAAGAGAAGATTAACAGGAAGCAATTGGTAAGAAACAGTTAATGTTATCTATAAATAGTTGATTCAAAATTTCAGATACTGTGAAAAGCCCTCGCGTTAGTCGAGGGTTTAAAAAAGTAGATAAAAGCGATGAGGAAAATATACTAATTGAGGCGGTGTATAACAACTTACCGGAGGTGTAGACACTGAATTATTAAAGGCGTAAATGTAGCCCATTGTTAACACTAACTTAGGTGGAAACATCTTGTAACGCTACCCATCCATTAATAGTTTGACGCTGACTGATGGAGTCAAAGTTATAGGACTGTTGTTGGTTGTGAAAATTGTGAGAAAAGCTCTCGACTCTAATTCTCGTGAAATAAACAGGCGTTTTTAGGGAAAAAACTGGCATATCTTGCCAGCAGTGGCGACAAAACCAGTGAATTTGTGCATCACTGCGTATATGCGGCAAGAGTAACCCAGAACAGCAAGGACAAGTAATCATATATCACATCCTTCCTTAAAGCGAATTGGTTACATCATTTAAGTCGATTGACAACCGTATTAATATCTAAATCTATCTTGAGAATAGTTGTTGAATGTGAGGATTTGTGAATAAAATCATAATTAAAAATAATTTGTAATATTACTACATAATTTAGAGACTATAGCTACAACAGGAATGAATGTGCCAGCGATCGCAGTCGCCGCAGTTTCAATCCCTAATAACCCAAGTTGCGGGTAATAGAAGATAAAAGAGGATAGGGTTTAGTGTAAGCATGGTAAATGAGGGGTTGTGCGAACTCCAACCACCATGAAAATGCCACGCTGGAATGTTCAGTATATTTGAAAAGAAAGAAGC
>DATNQO010000250.1:0-9464 GCA_036704005.1 Leptolyngbyaceae cyanobacterium
GGGGAAGGGGGAAAGGGGGAAGGGGAAAGGGGAAGGGGGAAAGGGGAAAGGGGAAAGGAACTTATATCTTGCACCACTCTGTTATTGCGAAAATAGCAGCCCGAAACCCTTATGATTTCGTAGGGTGGGCATTGCCCACCACTAGCTTATTGAGAAGGTGCAAGATGTCAGGGAAGAAGCCTTTAACTTCTGTCAACTGTCAACTGTCAACTGTCAACTGTCAACTGTCAACTGTCCCCAATCATGTAAGAAACAATCTCCGTAAAACATCGTCAAGAAATATATAATTGCAGAGAACTCAAAAAAGATTATGACTCGCTTGAATCGCTGGAGATTTGGTGCTGCCGCACTCATGGCATTAACAGTTACTACCGGAACTGTGGCCCCGATGATTGCTTTTGCACCGGCTGCTAACGCCCAATTTAATAATCAAAATCGCAGAATTTCTATTCCTGCTGGAGTGACTTTCCCTGTCACCTACGAGAAAGAGCAAGTAGTAGTTAGCCGTGGAGAAAGTGTAGCTTTAACTTTGAGAATAGCTAATAATATTGTTGATAGCAACAGAAGAGTCTTGATTCCTGCTGGTAGCGAGGTTGTTGGACAGCTAGAACCCGTATATTACAACGGTAATTTCCCTCAAGACAGAAACGACCAAAATAATGTTAGAGGTGTCAGGTTTGTTGCCAGAGAGTTAGTCTATCCTTCCGGTGAAAGACAATCAATTAATGCTAGTTCTCAAACCATCACCAGAATAGAAAAAATCAGAAAAAATGATACTGGTAGAATATTAACTGATTCGGCAATTGGTGCTGGTGCTGCTACTGTGATTTCTTTGCTCACAGGTAATCGGAGAATTGAAATTTTAGAACCAGTTGGTGGTGCAGCTGCTGGTGCTGTAACTAGTATTTTACTACGTAGAAGAGAAGTTGAAGTATTTGTGGTTCGACCACAACAAGATTTGCGTCTGGCTTTAAATTCTAACTTGACAGTGGATGTTCCCCGTTTTTAAGTTGCACTAATATTTAACTGTGACTTTAATCATCCCTAGTTAGGCGATCGCTACTGGAATTATAAGCAGGCGATCGCTTAATTTTTGCCGAAAAAAGCAGTTATAGCAGGGGACAGAGAACAGGGCTTATGTCCTAATCTATCCAGCAACTGCTATAACCAATGACTAATGACTAATGACTAATGACTAATCACTAACGATTTCGCAGTTCTGTTTCTAATTTGTCTATATCACTTTTGAGCAAAACCGTCATTTGCCCTGTAAAAGCTTTACCGTCTCTTGGTTGGGCGACTTCCAACCAGTAAGCGAAGCGATCGCCTACTCGTAATTCTCCCTTCAAAGCTTCTCTAATGGGAGTTCTAGCCATCCGCGCTGAGTTAATAGCACTTTCATCTGGATATTCATAAAGCACTTGGGCGCGTTTAAAGTCTTGATAAATATCCAAACCGTAAATTACCCGCAAGGATTCTTGTAGACGCTCCAATGTCATGCCATTAACTGCATCATACATGGTAAGGCGTTCACTACGAATTACACTCCGGTCTTTAGTGAAAGCCACCTTACCGGGCGGTAACACCGAGGCTTGAAAAGTGAATCGCTGGGCGGCTGTATCACTTTTTTGGACAAACAATTTCTCCCCAGCCCTGGGGCGCAGAGTGGGATGTGCTTTAATCCAAGTACCGACTTCCTCTGTACTTTGTCCAGGTAACGCATCAGCCTGGGAGTTAGTCAACATTCCCACACACAGCCAGGAAACTAGAGAAATAGGCAAAATTAAAAGGTTAAGCCGAGATTTTTTAAGCATTTTCCTATTCGGGACTTTCATGGAAATTCACCCATGAGGGAATAACCATAGTCTTCCCGTTTTACAGAAAAATTACTTCATCTGCTTTACCTTAGCAAAAAATAAAGATCCAGTGTTTCTTCTATAACCTAGCAACTTTTAGTTACCAAAATAGGTTAATATTTTAGCTATAAGTATATAGGCATTGATTATACATAAGTATCATCTATAATTACCCAGTTTATTAATAAAAAAGTAGTAAATTTTACGTTGTTGCTAGTGAAAAATTGAAAATGGTGTTAGCGATCGCTTACCGCCTACTGTCGATGATGGCATCTTTTCTGCAAAAACGCCCATCAGGGAGCCTTAACTGATGCTGAAAGCTAAAACTAGTTTTGCCATACTGATGGCTGTCTGCCTGATAGCTACCGCAGTGACAGGATATTTACTGGGAGGAATTAATCCAGAACTCATCCAGTCCTGGTTAAAAGCTGCGGGGATTTGGGCCCCTATCACTTATGTAGCTATTTATGTGATAGCAACCATCTTGATTTTGCCATCAACAGCCCTGAATTTAACAGGCGGAGCTATTTTTGGCTTATGGATGGGGACATTTTGGACAAGTGTAGGGGCAATTATAGCTGCGATCGCCGCCTTTATATTTGCACGGACAGTAGGGCGAGAAATTGTTGCCCAAAAGCTAGCAGGGCGTTGGCAAGCCATAGATGCAGAAGTCAGACAAGGCGCAATATTTTATATGTTTGCTATCCGCCTAATGCCCATTCTCCCCTACGGCTTAGTTAATTTCGCCGCCGGTTTGACATCAATCAGTTTCAAAGATTACCTAATTGGTACAGCTTTAGGAACAGTACCGGGAATCTTGCCATTTGTCATGTTGGGGAGTTCTGGCTTTAAAGCCATCCGTTCTGGAGAAATTTTACCAGTAGTAGGCGCTTTGGCATTAATTGGCATCCTCGTTGGCGGTTCTACTTGGTATCGTCGTCGTCGCTCTTTTCCATCTCGTAAAAAACCTTAACATTACTCAACTATGCCACCTAAATATTCTTTTATCGTCCCGATTTACAACGAAGAAGAAACCATCGAAGAAATGTACCGCCGCATTTCCCAAGTGATGAATCAAATGGATGGTTCAGTCGAGTTGTGTTTAGTAAATGATGGTAGCCGCGATCGCTCTCTCAAAATGATGCGAGAATTACATCAACAAGATCCTCGTGTTGTCTACCTCAGTCTAGCCAGAAATTTTGGTCATCAAATCGCCGTCACCGCAGGTTTAAATCATGTCCGGGGACAAGTAGTAGTCATTCTTGATGCCGATTTACAAGACCCACCAGAGTTAATCATGGAAATGGTGGAACTATGGCAACAAGGATACCATATAGTCTATGCCCAACGAATCAAACGCCGCCAAGAAGGCTGGTTTAAACGCTTCACCGCCTATGCCTTTTATCGCATTCTCAAACGGTTGGCTGATGTAGATATTCCCACAGACACCGGCGATTTTTGCTTATTAGATCGGCAAGTTGTAGACGTACTCAACGCCATGCCAGAACGAAATCGTTACATTCGGGGATTGCGTTCTTGGGTTGGCTTTAATCAAACAGCCATCAGATTTGAGCGTGATCCGCGTTTTGCAGGTGATGTTAAATATACATTCCGTAAGTCTTTCGCCTTGGCAATTAATGGCATAGTTTCCTTCTCGAAAGTGCCATTAAGAATGTCAACTTATTTAGGTATGTTAGCGGCTGTAGTATCACTGCTGATGTGTTTGCTGGTTTTGTATTGGCGCATTTTTACTCCCCATTCTCCCCTAACAGGAATCACCATTATTCTGATAGCTATATTCTTCTTAGGCGCAGTGCAATTAGTTAGTATTGGTATTTTGGGTGAGTATATCGGGCGAATTTATGAAGAGGTTAAACAAAGACCACTTTATACATTATCGGAAGTGAGCGGTTTTGAGCAGAAATATCCAGATGTTCAGCAAAAAATAGATATTTCTTCGTCAAATTAGTTTTTTTGTTGACTGTTGACTGTTGACTGTTGACAGTCAACCAAGGCAATAATTTAACATCCTATTCATCTGCGTGCATCTGCGTGCATCTGCGTTCAATTCTCTCCAAATCCATTGCCACTACAGAAATTAAAAATATGAAGCATGAAGTGAGGCAAATCACCTACTTCATACTTCATATTATCTTTATGTGAGACTGTAGCAAAAAAGACAGTCTTTTTTGGACTAGCGGAACATACTACTTACAGATGTATCTTCATGAATCCGCCAGATGGTTTCACCTAGTAAGTTAGCGACTGATAACACTACTAGTTGGGGAAAGCGATCGCTTTCTGGTATGGGTATTGTATTGGTGACAATTACTTCCTCAAACAAGCCACTGGACAAACGTTCAACGGCTGGAGGTGAGAAGACTGCATGGGTGGCACAAGCATATACTTGTCGCGCCCCTTCTTCACGTAATAATTTAGCGCCGGCGGCAATTGTACCACCAGTATCAATCATGTCATCAACCAAAACTGCGGTTTTGCCTTTGACATCACCAATGACATTTAAAACTTCGGCGACGTTATGCGCCTGACGGCGTTTGTCAATAATCGCTAGTGGAGCATCATTGAGCTTTTTCGCAAATGCTCTGGCCCTGGCTACACCACCAACGTCGGGAGAAACAACTACAAGATCATGCAGTTGTTTGCTTACTAAATAGTCTATGAGGACTGGTGAACCGTAAACATGATCAAAAGGAATATCGAAATACCCCTGAATTTGAGCAGCGTGTAAATCCATTGCCAAGACGCGGTTAGCACCTGACTGAGTAATCAGGTTAGCAACCAACTTGGCGGTAATTGATTCTCTCCCGGCGGTTTTGCGGTCAGCACGAGCATAACCATAATAAGGAATTACTGCTGTTACCTGCCGCGCTGAAGCACGCCTACAGGCATCAACCATAATTAGTAATTCCATTAAGTGATCGTTAACTGGTTGACAGCATGGTTGGATGAGATAAACATCACAACCCCTAATCGATTCCTGAATTTGAACATATAGTTCCCCATCCGCAAATCTTTTGCGAATCATGGGGCCTAAGTCCATCCCCAGGTAACGAGCGACTTCTTGAGAAAGTGGTACGTTAGAAGAGCCAGAAAACAGCCGCAGGCGATGATTTTCAGTCAGTCCTGATGCAGTTGGCTGCAGTTTAAAAGTTGCAGAACTGAGCACAGCAGATCCTCGATGTGCATTCATGGCAATCTTAGCATTAGATATTTAGTAGGTTTAACTGGAAGACGGTAAAAAAACATCTGTGTGTTTTTTTGAAGCTTTCATAAGTACTTTAAATATTTCTCAATATAATCATCTGCCTATTTCTCGTTCCTAGTGACAAAAAAAATCTCATACAGATCAGCCTATGCCAGAAGCTAGCGTGAGTTAGTTGATTAGCAGCAGGACAAAATTTTCGGACTCTGATTAACACATCAGAATCCTCTGTTAATTATATTGCTGCTAACTCAGGAGTGATTATTCAGGGGCTAGTTGATTTCGCCCGATAGCAATCAAGAATTAGAATCATTAACAAACAAATATCTAAAGATATCCGAATGCTCATGCACTATTCTAAGATATTGCCCTCAAAATTATAATATAAACTGACAAACTAAATCTTTGATTGGTAATCACCAAAAAGCCTTTAGTTGAGAAATTCAGCTTAATTATCACCTGTTTAGATTATAGTTGATGAATCGCCGACTCAAAAAGTGAAAATTAATACTTCTGTAAGTCAAAGTTTTTTAGAGACTCAGAAATCCATGAACGGTTAATCAAGCAGATATCAGAATATCCTTAACCTTTGGGTGGGTAAGGATGCGATAGTCTTATACCTATCAAAGTCATTGGCTAGGGGCAGAGAAAGCTTGATAGGCTGCACCCCGCCGCCCAGTCGAGAACGAAGCAGAGTTTAACTGCAAAATTTCTCGCTATATTTCACAAGCCGATTTTAATTGCTGAAGTACGTTTCAAGGATTGATTGCTATCTTTAAAAAACTATTTTTGAGTCTAGTTCACTGTGCTATGACATTCAATGTTGGGCTTACAGCATAAAATAGTTTAAATTTTACCACGGCAATTAAAACTATCAACACCGTATTTCTATGAATTGACAAATTTTTCTTATATAAATTTTAGTTGAATACCGCAAGATCCAGTTTTTAATCATCACATGATTTTTTTATCGATCATTCATTTGCTTTGAAAAGGGTAGTGGGGAGTGGTTTTTGGTAAGGGTATAGGGGTGTAGGGGTGTAAAAGCTCTAAACCTATACTCATAAACCCTTACACCCGGTTGGTGAATCTCGACTACGCGGCAGTTGAGCGTAGTCGAAACTCGATTACCTTTGAGCGTAGTCGAAACTCGATTACCTTACAGTCGAACCACTACACCCTATCTCAATAGATAACCTCGGTGCGTGAACGATAGAGCCAAAAATTGCCGAGCGTAGCACAATAATCATAGAACACATTGCTTGTGATTCTACCTGCGGTGTAGGGTAAAATATCGCCGCAGGTAATGTCGGTCGCCGCTTTGATTTATCCTGGTGGGTGACTTACTTCCTCCTGAGTTGCCTTTACCTCTACTGATGACCATGCAACCACCAATTTTAATTGGCACTGTCCTGCAAAATCGTTACCGCATTGTGCAAATTCTCGGACAAGGAGGATTTGGTAGAACCTACTTGGCGGAAGACCAGAGACGCTTTAACGAACTGTGTGCGATTAAGGAACTGATTCCTACACCAACAGGGACGGCGGCTTGGGAAAAGGCACAAGAGCTTTTTCACCGGGAAGCTGCTATTTTATATCAGATAGAAAATCCGCAAGTACCGAAATTCCGCGAAAAATTTGAGCAAGACCAGCGCTTATTTTTGGTACAAGACTATGTAGCTGGGAGGACTTATCGAGAACTACTCAGCCAACGGCAAGCTGTCGGTCAAACTTTTACTGAGACAGAAGTATTACAATTGATCCGCTCGTTGTTACCTGTGTTGGAACATATCCACGGGCGCGGGATTATTCATCGAGATATTTCTCCAGACAATATCATTTTGCGTGATAGCGATTCTCAGCCAGTGTTGATTGATTTTGGTGTGGTCAAAGAACTGGCGACTCGTTTACAATCTCCACAGATGACAACACCAGTCACCACTGTGGGGAAGTTGGGTTACTCCCCCACTGAACAAATGCAAACGGGACGGGCTTATCCTAGTAGTGATTTGTATGCTTTGGCTGTGACAGCTATAGTTTTATTGACTGGTAAGGAACCATCAGAATTATTTGATGAAAACCAACTGAGTTGGACTTGGCAAAGGTGGGTGAGGGTAAATCCTGTCTTTGCTCAGATTATAAATCGGATGTTGAGCCATGCACCAGGCGATCGCTTTCCATCGGCGGTGGAGGTATCCCAAGCATTACAATCTATAGACCGACCTAATGTCCCTGTCCCCACCCTCCCCGATATTTCTCGTGTGCAAACAATTGCTGTTGGTCGTCCTCCCGAACCTATACAACCACCACCACCTGCACCACCTGCACCTAACCAACCAGACCCCGTAATTCTCCCTAGTCGCAGTAGTTCAATTTTAGATAACCCGTTGGCGTTGGGGGCTATTGGTAGTGCTGTCGTCATTCTCGCTGGCGTTGGTTCTTGGGCTTTGGTAAGTTCTATACGCAGTCAGTCGTCATCACGTCCAGAGGAAACACTCCCACCTCAAACCTTCCCTTCACCAGTAGTTCCTGGTGGTACTACATTCGCCACCCCCACACCAGAACCAGTAATTATCAACAAGCGGCTGAATTTGGGAAACACTAATACGGCTACGGTTCCCGACACCATCCAAGCAAATCAGATTATTCAATATAGTTTCTTTGGGGAAGCAGGAGACAAAATAACTACCTTTGTTGACCAAGGTGACGGTGTATTATTAACTGTTGTAGGTAGTAATCAACAGCCAATTGATGTTAGCGCCGAGCAAGTGACGAACTATGTAGGCACATTACCTAATACTGGCAGATATACGATTCGGTTGACTCTTAATCCTGGCGTTGCTGCAAGTGACTATAGTTTGACTGTCACTCTAGAAAAACCTATTCAAGAAACACCCACACCCACGCCTACAGAAACGTCTACCCCAACGCCCACGCCTACAGAAACACCCACACCCACACCTACAGAAACGCCTACCCCAACGCCAACGCCGACAGAAACACCCACACCCACACCTACAGAAACGCCAACTTCGGTTCCTGAACCACTCCTTACACCATCCTAGACTGTGTATTACAATAACTGTGAGTTTTTAGCAATAAAAACTTGGTGTAATTTTAGTTACTTCATTAACTACCGTTCTTATTGAGATTTTTAAACCAAATTGTTGAAATCACTATTAATTACAGGGACTGATACAGAAGCTGGCAAAACTGCTTTAACTACAGTTTTGGCGGCTTACTGTCAAAAATACTACCCTCAAGGTAGTTGGGGAATTATGAAACCAATTCAATCGGGAATTGGCGATCGCGAATGGTATCAAAACCACTTTAGACTAGAGCAATCCACAGCAGAGATGACACCTCTGTACTTTAACGCGCCTCTAGCGCCACCTATCGCTGCCGCTAAAGAAAATCGCACAGTGGATTTAGGTATAGTTTGGCAGACTTTAACGCAGTTGCGATCGCGCCTTGATTTGGTGTTAGTTGAAGGTGTCGGCGGCTTGGGTTCCCCCATCACTGACGAGTTGACAGTGGCAGATTTAGCGGGGGAATGGCGTTTACCTACGGTGTTAGTCGTACCTGTAAAATTGGGTTCTCTGGGACACGCGGTAGCAAATGTTGCCTTGGCAAGACAAGCGCGGGTGGATCTCAAAGGTATCGTGTTGAACTGCACACAACCCCGTTCTGATGAGGAAATCGCTGATTTAACACCGAAAGATTTAATTCAATCTCTGACTAATATTCCGGTGTTGGGTTGTTTACCTTATGTAGATGACTTTTCTGATTTTGAGAAGCTGGCGCAAATTGCCTCTAATTTGGATTTAGAGACACTGAAGAAGTAGCAAAACATCCCAATTTTCTGGAACCACTGATAAATACAGAAGCACACAGATAAATTATTAGTCTTTATCTGTGTGCATTTTTATTTTTCAAACATTATACATATAAGAGGATGTTTGAAAAGTCCCTAATGATGTATCAAATACTTTTAGATCCCCCTAAATCCCCCTTAAAAAGGGGGACTTTGAAAAGTTTTCCCCCCTTTTTAAGGGGGGTTAGGCAGGGTGGTTTCATACAGAAAAAGAAAAATTTATAAGTTCTGATTTCTGGTGTTGTAGTAGAGATTTTGCCCTTTCTCCAAACCTCTCCCCCCGTGGGGGAGAGGCTTTGAAACACAATAATCTTTTTTCTCTGATTGTATGAAACCACCCTGCTTTTTAAGGGGGGTTAGGGGGGATCGGTAGTGCTTAAAATCACAGCTAATCACTTTTCAAACAACCTCTAAGCTTCTGGCTATAAAATACATCACTCTAGTCTCTAGCCCCTAATCTCTAGTCTCTAGCCTCTTCAATGGTGGTGCTAGAGGTCGTCTTGGTTTTCCA
>DATNQO010000251.1:0-7353 GCA_036704005.1 Leptolyngbyaceae cyanobacterium
GGGGCAGGGGGATGAGAAATCAGTGTTTTATGAGCCAGGGAGATGGATTGTTGATTATGGTTACTAGAATGCCTAAAACTCGGTTGTAAGTTCCATAAAGTTCTCGACCTGTATCTACATCTAAATAACCACATTTGACAGCAAATTTAAGCCAAGTCTGAGTTTCTGCTGCTTCAGCTTCTGAATCATTCAATTTGGCAATAAAAGCAGCTTCATAACGACGCTTTCTCCATGCTTCTGCGAGATTTGCACAAACAGAGCGTGACGATCTACGAATTTGGTCAGTTAACGAATATCTTTCCTCTATGGGAAATTTCTTTGATAATTCAAAGATTTTCATGGCGATATCAAATGCCATTTTGTATACTTCTAGGTCTTCATGACTTTTTATTGGTTCTTTTTCCATTCCCCCTGCTCCCTGCTCCCTGCCCCCTGCCCCCTGCCCCCTGCCTAAACCAAGGCATCTCACTTTTTCGCATCGCTCCCTTTTAACATTCGCTGAGGGATGGCTGAGATTCCTTAGCAGAAAAAACTTCTTGTACTCGCTCTAGTTCTAATTCGCTCAAGTAATCGACAGTCCAGTTACAGCAGCGTTGCAGCATATGGAAGGGGTAGGTATTGGCTACACCTAATACCTGCATTTGCGCTCGTTTGGCGGCTCCAATTCCGGCTGGCGTGTCTTCAATTGCCAAGCATTCCTGGGGTTGCAGATTTAATTCAGGATATGCTTGATTCATCCGTTCTACCGCCAACAAGTAGCCGTCCGGTTGGGGTTTACTGGTGGTGATGTCATCGCCTGCGACGATAATTTTAAAATACTCTGTTAGTTTGGAGCGGTTGAGTACCAAATCAATTTCTGTGCGTAGCGCCCCACTGACTATGCCTAGTTTCAGATTACGCGATCGCACCTGATAAATCAAGTCTTCCACACCAGGATATATCGGCAGTTTATCTAATTTCTCCAATTCCAGCGCGTAGGCTTGGGCTTTGCGGTTGAGTAACCCTGTCACATAATCATCGCTGACAACTCTACCACGATTGGCGAGTAATTCTTGAAAACAAGCGCGATCGCTCCGCCCTAACGAAGCTTGACGTTCTTGCACTTTTTGGGGTTGGAGATTTTCTTGAACGAGAATTTCATCTATTAAATGTAGGTGGATGCGCTCATCGTTAATGATTACGCCATTAAAATCAAACAGAACTGCCTTTAAACTCATGCCGTTATGCCAAAACTGGAGATTCTAAACCCTCCAAATTATTATTATCTATTGCTGGCAAATATTGCCTGTCTTTTACGTTAACAGTTCCATCGGTGGCGGAAATGGGTTTAACACCGCTAGTTAACTGATGTATCAACCATACATCGTCTGTACGTACTTTGCCAAACCCAGCCGCACCCATCCGCGCATCTACGCTGTCAGCAGCATACTCATGGATGTAAGGTTCCTCAAAAATATTATTTAGCCATTCCAATTGACGTAGGCTTTTCTGACTCCCATCCAGAATTAATACTTGCCCACCAGTTACCAATAACCGGAAGCATTCTTGTAAAATTGCTTGGGATACTGCCACAGGTGTTTCGTGAAATAATAATGCAGCAGTTATCAAATCAAAAGAAGCATCAGGAAAACTGGTTTTTTCTGCGTCCCCATGTCGCCAAGTAATATCTAACCCCGCAGTTTTGGCTTTATCTTCTGCCCTTACTAGCATATAGGGTGACAAATCCAAACCGATGACATCAGCTTGAGGGAAAGCCTGTTTTAACATGATTGTGGTGGAACCCGTACCACAACCTAAGTCTAGTATGCGTCTTGGCTGGACTTTTACCGCATCAATCAAGGCTTGACGCACCCAAGTTTCATTCGGTGGTAGGGCGTATTCCGTAATTGGATCGTAGCTCGTAGCCGCACTAGAATTGAGATATCCTCCCTTGATGCCGTGAAAGTTCTGGCTACTGTAGTACGAGGGAATTATGACATCATTTCTACGCAGGCGTAGACGCGAAGCGGCTTGTCCTTGGACATCGCTTTCTTTCTCCCAGTCGATACTTTGAGCATAACGCCGCCATTTATCCTCATCAATCAAAAACCGGAAGATAGGAGATAAAACGGTATCCCATAGAGTATTTTGATTTGCTGGCATAAACTTAAGTAAGCCTTAGTTATCTTCTTTACCAATTTTACTCTAGTCATTGGTCATTAGTTATCACTTGACATGATTATCTTTAATGTATTATATATGTAGTATTGTTATTTTAAGTACCCATAAAAATATAAAATAAAGGATTAGACCAAATCTATGATGTTTAGTTTTTCATACACAAAGCTGCAAAACTTAAATCTCTACTCACTACTTTCCATAATAGAACTATGCCCTACGAAAAATTAGAAATTAAAACACCATCGCCTGTATTATCTTGGGCAAATCATGAACTAGGTCATGAAGAAACCAAAATGGCAAAAAATGTGGCATCGCTACCATTTGTATTTAAACACGTAGCATTAATGCCAGATGTCCATTTAGGAAAAGGCGCTTTAGTTGGTTCCGTAATTGCTACCAAAGAAGCGATAATTCCGGCTGCTGTGGGCGTTGATATTGGTTGTTTTGTAGGTGATACTTTAATTCCTTTAATTGATGGTCAATATTATCGTATTCAAGATTTAGCAGAGCAGAATCAATATTTTATTGTCTATGCTTGTACCCCTACAGGTAAAGTTGTTGCAGCTAAAGCTACAGCAAAATTGACCAGACGTAATGCTTCACTTGTCAAAGTGATTTTAGATAATGGTGAAGAAATAATTTGCACCCCTGATCACCAATTTATGCTTCGAGATGGAACTTATCAAGAAGCTCAATCACTGCAACCAGAAACTTCCTTAATGCCCTTTTACTCTCAGGTTGACAAAGATGGTTATACTTTAATTGCACAGCCTTATTCTAATAGATGGCATAAAGCACATTGGATTATAGCTAGATCCGGTTTACTTGGGGAAATTCCTAGATTTGAGGGACAAAGAACAGTTATTCATCATCGCAATTTTTGTGAGTCTGACAATCGTCCAGAAAATATTGAGTTCATGGGCGATCGCGATCATTCTGCATACCACCGTTCTCTAGTAGAACGTAATCAATATTGGCAATCTCCTGAATTTGAAGAAAAGCGAATTGCATCTCTTGCCCAAAAAGCAAAAACTCCAGAAGGATACCGATATTATGCAGAGCGTGGTACTAAAAATATTCTGCAATATATGCAACAGCGACCAGAACATTTTCAAAATGCAGTTGCAGGAAATGGTGGTCGTGGTCAGCAATATTTAGTCGCATATAATAGGAGTGAAAAAGGCAGAGCAAAATCTAAAGAAATTGCTAATCGTTACTACACTTGCGAAATTTGTGAAGTAGACATTAAAACTCCGATTGGACTGCATAACCACCGCAGAAAAGAACATCAATGTAACCATAAAGTTGTAGCAGTAGTTCCATTGAACTACAAAGAGGATGTTTATTGTCTCACAGTACCGGAATACAATAACTTTGCACTCAAAGCAGGAGTGTTTGTTCATAACTGCGGTATGTGCGCCATCAAAACCCCATTTACTGGTGAACAATTAGAAGGCAAACTAAAGAAAATTCGCTTAGATATTGAAGCAGCAATTCCTACTGGGTTCAACGAAAATAAAGAGGTAGAAAAATCTGTTTCTAACTGGCAACGTTGGAGTGATTTTAAAAATTTACACTCCGGCGTGCAAGACTTACAAACCAAAGCAATGAGACAAATGGGTTCTCTCGGCGGGGGAAATCACTTCATAGAAGTGTGCCTAGATACAGAGAACCAAGTTTGGTTGATGTTACATTCTGGTTCGCGCCATATTGGTAATAATTTGGCTCAATGCCATATTAGTACAGCAAAGGAATTAGCAAAATTAGCAGGTAATAATTTACCTGACCCTGATTTAGCTTATTTTGTTGCTGGTACACCAGAATTTCAAGCATACTGGAACGATTTACAATGGGCGCAAGATTATGCGCGTGTCAACCGTGATGTCATGATGGCGCGTTTCAAACGCATCATTGAAAAGCATCTAGCTGGAGGAAAGCAAACTAAACCTTTATTGCAGGTAAATTGCCATCATAATTATGCCGAAAAGGAAGTACATTTTGGCGAAGATGTGTATGTAACTCGTAAAGGTGCTGTCCGCGCACAAACAGAAGATTATGGTATTATCCCTGGTTCAATGGGGGCGAAATCTTTCATTGTCAAAGGTAAAGGTAATGCCCATAGCTTTTGTTCTTGCTCTCATGGTGCTGGTCGTTTATTGTCGAGAAATAAGGCAAAAAATGTCTATACTCTCGATGATTTGATTGAGCAAACTAAGGGTGTAGAATGTCGTAAGGATACTGGGGTTTTAGATGAAATTCCCGGTGCTTATAAGCCAATTGACCAAGTGATGGAAAATCAAGCTGATTTGGTTGAGGTTGTCGCTACACTCAAGCAAGTTGTTTGTGTGAAAGGTTAAAAAGCTAATTCCTTGAGCCTCCCCTTCTTACAAGGGAATAGGGGTTTCAAGGCCTCTCTCCGTTTCGGGGAGAGGGGTTATATCAGGGCAAACGCACCTGAAAGTGGCACAACAAGGATTGACTTTTAAATAGATATGTGAGTTAAACTCCTTAATTGATTTTGCTCATCTATGATCTGGCCTCAAAAAAGTGCATGGTTCTCAATCAGCACTTCAAATTGCATGATAACGACAATCAAAACAGGCTGTATTGAGCAAATATCAAGGATTTGAGCATAATGTTTATCAGGAACGAGAAGTAGGTCATGGTCGAAGAGAAATTAGACATTACACGAATTTAAGTAATATTAAAACTCTAGTGGATTCAGAGAACAAATGGGCAGATTTGATGAGTATTGGTAAAGTTGGCTGAAGCAAGAATGGTGTATTGGGGAAATAAATGCTGAGTATATATATAGAATGGAAGACTTATTATACTTATATGCTGAATATTTTACTCCCTTTAATCCGATTGTTTGTTTTGATGAAAGTCCCTACCAATTATTAGCTGATATCGTATAACCCCTACCTTGTAAGCCAGAGCAACCACCGCGAATCGATTATCAATAATCTCGTGAAGGGACTTGTAATTTATTTGTATTTTATGCTCCGCATTATGGCTGGCGACACGTAGAAGTAACCTCATCAAGAACCAAGAAAGATTTTGCTTACCAGATGAAAGATTTAGTAGATGTTTATTTCCCAAGGGCTGAGAATAAATCAGATGAAAAATCCAGGTTGAAAATATCATTTAAACGCAAGTATCTTTTTGGGGTTTGTCTTGCCGCTTTAATGTATTTTATTACATCGCAATACATAGTTACATCTTAAATAAAATTTGCACGCTTCAAGTCTTGACACTATATGTTGCGTATGAGAAAGTAATATACAGCTAAGACGAGCTTATGTGCTGTTAGTTAATTGTTTGCTAGGTGTCAAAAAACCTAAAAGCATCAAACCGCACTAATACCCTTAGCTGTAAAAACTTAACCAGGAGTTTACATGTATATTTCACCAGGGTATTCCGCGTTGTTGGATAAATTAAGAACCCAGCAATGTAGCGGACAAAGTTGGACAAATATACCAGGGCCACCGCCTCCCACAGGAATTAACCAATTTCCCCTTCCTCCTCAACCTCAATTAGTATCTAGACAACCCTTAGAAGATAGAGTCTTAGTTGAAAATAGGTATCAAGGCCAGATTATATATCAGGAGGTTTTGGAAAATCAGTGTTTAGCAGTAATAGGAACGTACCATAACTTTTTGAATGCCACAGCCACACCAAATACACCTTTTAGTCGAGAAATTAGCGTAGCAATTGGTGCAAGTCAGACTTCAAGTTTTGAAGTGTCTTTTGGACTTTCTCTGGGAATAAGTATTGGTAGTATTGCCGATTTAAGTGCCAGCCTGACTACAACCTTGGGACACTCAATAACACTACATACAGAAACAAAAATAACAGATACTTTCAGCATAACACCAGCTCAAAATACTGATGTTTCAGTATCTTGGTGGCAAGCGACTTACGCATATAGATTGGAAGCACAAAGGGTCATTCGCTCATTCGGTGACATTATTGGCAGAGAGCCATTCAGCGACACCTTCCAAGACAACGCCAACACATTTATTGCAACACAATACCCTGCTGCTACTACAAGCGATAGTCCTTTGTTTATTGCAAAATTTGGAGATTTCAAACTCTAAATAGGTGACTTTTTAACTACATGACTGGTGTGATTAACATGACTGCCTGTTTATAGATAAATCAGGTAATTCATGCCTAATTTAGACCTGCATTCATACTTCATCTCGAAGTCAGACAGAACTTTCATATATGGAAGTTAACTCTTGTTTAAAAGGTATATCTTCCATCAACAAAGCAAAAAGAGGCAATTGCAAGCATAACTTGATCATTTAGGACATTTCAATCATGACAAATACAACAGTTGCAGCAAAAATAGTGGGAATCATTCAACAAATGCAAAAAGTCATTGGTGTGTTACTTCTAACTGCCGTGATTTTTGTTAGCTTTAACGCCCCATCCTATGCTCAAAGTAGTCTATGTACATCTATAGTCAGTCAACCACAACCACAATCGGGTCAAAACAATCGCTCCAGCGGAAATTTCACAACACAAGATTGCCAAGGGCCTAGACTTGAGTGGAGAGTTCCCGGTAATATCGAATTCAACGTCATGGAAGATAAAAGTGGAGGTACAGATCCAGTGATTCTTAGAGATGCACGGAGTGGTACAGTCACCGGTGTATTCGGACAAAGAAGTATCTATATTGCAAACCCTCGAAACGCAACAGAATCTTTTACAGTTCAGGTGTTGAACATTCAGTAAGTCCGCACAATAAATGCTAAGTTAAGTCTGATGTGAATTAAATACGCCTTTTATCCCATCAGGTTTTCTAGTAGTCAGCCAAGAAATTTATGACAGGTAAAGCTGACATAAGAGCCTAGATATTAAGTAACCTACAGAATAATTAAGTAGAGAGACTTAATAAAATATCTGACTTTTCACGTCATGTGGAAAAGTTAACGACAGACCTAACCCCCCAGCCCCCTTCAAGGGAAGGGGGAGCAATTAAAGCCTCTCCCCTAGAAGGAGAGAGGTTTGGAGAGGGGTCTTTTAGATCCCGTGAACAGTCAGAATAAAATATAAGTTTGTAGTAAGGACTTTAGTCCTTTAAAACCCAGCAACAGAGCGATAAATCGCTTTCTCCGTTCGCGTAGCGTGTCGTAGACAGACGCTACGCGAACACTACGAACAACTCATCTTACATTTAATTAT
>DATNQO010000252.1:0-8052 GCA_036704005.1 Leptolyngbyaceae cyanobacterium
GGGGAAGGGGAAGGGGAAGGGGGAAGGGGGAAAGGGGAAAAGGGGAAAGGAAGAAGCCTTCTGTCAACTGTCAACTGTCAACTGTCAACTGACTACAAAATTTTTCTTCCTGTGAGGACTTCGCGGACTTCTAGCATGGCTGAATAGGTGGGGAGGATGTGGAGGGTTTCGGTGGGTGGGGTGTGTTCTAAGGCTGTGGCGATCGCTTGACGTAAGTCTTCTTCGACAATTAAGTTAAGATTACTATCCGCCGACTTTTCACTATAACGCAGACGTAGCGCCATATCATAGACGCGATCGCCACTGACGACTAAGGTTCCTCCTCTTTCGACTAATTTTTCTGTATCTACGTCCCAAATCCAAGATACATCTGTACCGTCGGGGGTGCGATCGTTTAATACTAATAATGTGGTTTTATCTGTGCTTTGCGTGACGACGCGAATTGTCTCATTCGTCCCCACAGGATTTTTTGATAATAAAATTCTCACCCGTTTACCATCAACTACTAAATCTTCCGCACGACCGAAAGCGGCTTGGAAATTATTAATAGTATCTCTAATTGTCGCTTCATCCACACCTAATTCTATGGCGGCGGTTGTGGCTGCTAAGGTATTATATTTATTGTACAAACCTACAAGAATTTGCGACCATTCGCTACTAGCTAAGGCTGGTTGACTCTTAGTAAAACCGCAACTCGGACAAGTAAAATCTCCCAGGTGCGATAAATACACACCTTGGTAATTTAAAGGATGTCCACATTGCGGACAATAAATAGAATCAACAGCGTGAGGAATAGCTTCTAAATAATGTTCTGGTTCATTTAAGCCAAAAAATAAGACCTTTTGCTGTAACTGCTGACCGAGAAGCGATAAGGTGGGATCATCAGCATTAGGAATTACCACGGTGTCTGCTGGAAGCGTCGAGATAACCTTAGTCCAGCGCTTGCTGATGGTATCTACTTCGCCGTACCTATCAAGTTGGTCACGGAACAAGTTTAAACAGAGAATAATTCTCGGTTGGAGTGGCTTTAATACCTTGGGGACAATATTCTCATCAACTTCCAGAATCGCATAATCGACATCCAGAGTCCCCACCAAGCTAGTGCTTTCTAGTAACGCCGTCATCAACCCATTTTCCAGGTTTGCACCCGTGGAGTTATGACAGACACGATAACCTTTATTTTCTAAAATCGTGCGTAACAGCAGCGCCGTAGTAGTTTTACCATTAGTACCAGCGATGATAATGACCCCATTTTTCACCTGCTGACTCAACAATTGTAACAGCCGGGGTTCAATTCGCCGAGCAATTGACCCTGGTAATACACTAGCAGCACCCAGACGCAGCGATCGCACCAAAAAAGTTACGCTTTTCGCCACCGACACCGCCAAACCCAAACGCAGTCTATCTATAATTTTCATAGTCATTAGTCATTAGTCAATAGTCCATAGTCCATAGTCCATAGTCAATTGTCAACTGATAACTGATAACTGATAACTGATAACTGTCAACTGTCAACTACCCACAGATCCCACTAGGCGCTATCTTAAAAAATAGTATACGGGCGTAATTATATATCCAGTCCAGGTTGCCTAATTCAGCACATACCGAAGACAAACAGTAGCTTGCAAGGTTCTTTTTGATGAGTAGTATTGAGTTTGATTTTTTACATAAACAGATTGCTGACTGGCGGCGGTTGGTGACTAAATGCCTGTTGTTGCTTATGTTTCTGTTAATAATGGGGATGCAGTCAGCCTTTGCTGGTATAAACGATGACATTTATGATGGGAATATGTTCGTGGTTTATGCTGGTAATGGGTCGTTAGTACCATCCAAATTTACCTTAGCCCAATCCTTAGCAGAACATAAACCGACAGTTTTGGCTTTCTATTTAGATGATAGCAAAGACTGTAAACAGTATGCGATCGTGATTTCGCGGATACAAGAATTTTACGGTAGAGCCGCCGAGATTATTCCTATTAGTGTTGATACCTTTCTGCCTAAAAAGACCTACGAACCTACCGAACCAGGATATTACTATTCTGGGGGTGTGCCGCAGATTGTATTGTTTAATCAGTCTGGGGAGGTAGTCTTCAATAAGAAAGGTCAAGTGCCTTATGAAGAGATCGATGATAAACTGCGGGAAGTGTTTGATTTATTGCCGCGTACCGAATCAGTACAATTAAAAAGGCGATCGTTCAACGAGTTCAGTAGTGAGTTAGCCAAGTAACATCAATTCAAAATTCAAAATTCAAAATGAAAAAACTCAAATTTTTTATCTATTGCTGAATTTTGATGAATTGGTATAACTTGGGGGTAGACCAGTTTGGTCTACCTTAATTTTTAGTGATATGCGTTACTGCATTCCCTCTCATAGCAAGAGATAATATCAAATTAATAGTCCAGAGTCCATAGTCAACAGTCCATAGTCAAAACCAATGACTAACGACTAATGACTAATGACTAATGACTAATGACCAATGACCAATTAAGCGTGTTCTGATGTCAAAGGTTTATACTACCGAAGAACTAATCCAAATATTGGCGGCTGAACGTCAAGCTTGCCTTAAAGGAGAACGTCTAAAGTTAGAAATAACTGTTTCTGGCAATCCTGTAATTGACCAGTTTATCAGAACAGATGGACTACAAAAATTTACTGCCTATCAAGATTTTAAAAATGCCATTCATGACTATCAAAGAGAGTACAAAGTTTCTGGCATTGTCTGGAAGGAAGTATCAGTAAAAGGCAAAGTATTACGTTATCCAGAAGTTGATACTCAACTAATTGCTTTAAGCAGCGATTTAGAAATATTACAAGCTGCGAAAAATTCTGTTTTAGAATTTTGGTATGAAGTCTCTTCCGGGATGGATTTATATTTGAGCTTTAATAATAACAAACAACATCAACTTATTTCTCTGTCTGATGTGGAAAGAATTGTACAGAGAACAGAATGGGCTACTTTATGGAAATGGGAGAACCCTAACTTTTTAGAAATAGTTTTACAGTTAGGATGGGGTAAACCAGAGGAAGCCAGTTATAAACGCGGTAGACCAAACTCAGGTAGTGAATTTATTCATGCAGTTAATCCTGGTAATCATCCTATTGGTTGATATCTAATTTTGGATTTTAGATTTTTACATATCATATAAGATTGCAAAAATGGGAAGTTTTTGACAAATGAGAAAACTGTCTAAAAAACTACAATCTTCTTGATTTCTAATTCTTAATTAGCGATTATATCTGTAACAAAAAATTTTTTGTTACAGAGAAGTGATAGATGAAAGTCCGAGAAGTTATTAAAATACTAGAAGCTGATGGTTGGTATCTTGCGAGAACAAAAGGTAGTCATCGCCAGTTCAAACACCCTGATAAAGCTGGTACAGTAACAGTTCCGGGTAAATTGTCAGATGACTTAGCCCCAGGTACTCTAAGTAGTATATGGAGACAAGCACAGTTGTAAGGAAAAAACGTGATGCAATACGCTGTCGTGATTGAAAAAGCTGAAAATAATTATTCTGCTTATGTTCCTGATTTACCTGGGTGTGTGGCTACAGGTGAAACTTTAGATGAAGTAAAACAAATGATTGCTGAAGCTATTGAGTTTCATATAGAGGGAATGCTAGAAGATGGCTTGGCTATTCCTCAGCCTACAAGTATTGCTTGTGAAGTTGAAGTATTAATGCACATCTGATTTTCTCATGTAAAAAAGCGCACGGCTAACCGTGCGCTAATACTGAGCTATACTCATTTTCCCAAATTCAGCAACAGATTTATACTGAGAAACTTAGTAAAATCTGGCTTATTCAATTTTGCATTACGAATTGGTACTATCTACGCTTGCAACTGACACAACAGTAACCCAAACCATTGATTTTGATCAGTCCATGTTTGGATGGGTGTTAAACCTTTGGCTGCGAGTTGCTGCTTGATGGTGTCGAGGTCGAATTTACGGGATATTTCCGTGAGGATGGTTTCACCTGGGGCAAAATTAACGGTGAGGTTGAGAGATTTTAAATGGACTGTTTGCGATCGCCCACTCTTCAAGTGCATCTCAATCTGCTTTTCCGTCTCATTATAAAACGACCAATGTGCAAACTGTGTCGTATCAAAATCACCCTCAAACCGCCGATTCAAATGCTCTAACATATTGAGATTAAACTCTGCGGTTACTCCTTGGCTATCGTTATATGCTGGTTCCACAATTTCCTTTGGCTTTTGCAAGTCTATCCCCAACAAGAAATATTCACCCACTTGTAAGCTTGTCTTAATTTGTGATAAAAAGACATCACACTCTTGCAGGTTGAGATTACCTAACGTACTCCCAATAAAACAGATCATCCTACTAGATAATTTTCTAGTTGTGAGTTGTGCTAGCGCTGACTCGTAAGTTCCCGCTAAGGCGTAAACTTTTAAGGAAGGATAATCTTGTAGTAACTGCTTGGCACTAGTTTCCAAAATCCCTGCACAGACATCAATTGGTAAATAATGCAGAGGATAATTTAGTTGCTGATAAGCGTCTAGTAGAATCCGAGTTTTGGTAGAATTGCCGCTACCCAGTTCTACTAATTCACAAGCACCAGTAATTTTGGCAATTTCACCCGCATACTGTTGTAAAATAGCCGTTTCTGTGCGTGTCACGTAATATTCTGGTAACTCACAGATGCGCTCAAATAACTCAGAACCCCTGTCATCATAAAAGTAACAAGGCGGTAAAGATTTGCTTGTTTGAGTCAACCCTTTCACCACATCACTCCCAACGGTAGAAGTAACTACGCGCGTTGGTTCCTGTAAACGTTGTATTTGCAAACGTTCTTCAATGCTGTTAACAGCTTTAAGTATTGACATTTAACCTCCGTATGCTGTAGGTAAAAATTTGCCTGTAAAGGTGAATCTTTACGCTAGCCAGTGAAACATATACCTATAGTCAATAACATCACGCTTAAGCTGTAGTAATCAAGTATTCAATTTGTATTTCAGGTAACAGAGTACAGGGTACAGGTATAGGGTATAGTCTGGAAACCGCTTAAGTATTATGGTTTTAGGGAACATTGCCCACTGACAACTGATAAGGGACTTCCAGATAAAAATCTTTACAATTAGGACTTACGCAAGTGTCATAATTAAACTAACTGTAGGGTGCGTCAGCCCCAATAATTTCGTACAGATTCAAGGATTTTCCACATCTGACGCACTCTACTACTTTGCCAGTTGCGTAAGTCCTGACAATGTAGGGTGCGCTACTTACGATAAACCCTAGCCATACCAAGAAAATCTTCATACTGACGCACCCTACTAACTGTCAACCGTCAACTTACTAAACAAATCTGCCAGCACTACATTAGACATTAAAAAACCTTCGGGATCAGTCAACCGCAACCTTTCACCCGCAACTTGTACTAAACCTTGCTGATAATAAGGTTGCAAACACTGGTGAATTTCTTGTATCTTCTGCTCGCCAAACTCCTGGGTAAGTGCGGCTAAACTTACGCCCTCAGCCAAGCGTAACCCCAACATTAATGTTTCTAATAACACATCTTCCTTTGGTGTTACTTCCCAATCAATCACACCCTCATTTGCGATCAATTCTTGCACCCATTGGTAGTATTCTTTAGTCTTACGGGGACGAGTAAAGCGTTTACCTCCTACATAACTCGCCGCACCCATCCCAAAGCCGTAATAAGGGCGATTTTCCCAATAAACGCGGTTATGTTGACATTGGTGTCCAGGCTTGGCGTAGTTGGAAATTTCATAATGTTGATAACCAGCCGCAGTTAAAACTTGCTGACCCATCTGATACATTTTTACAGTGGTTTCATCGGTAGGTAAGGGGTTGTCTCCTGGTTTGTAATAACGACCAAAGGCTGTCCCAGGCTCAATTGTCAAATCATAGATAGATATGTGGGTGGGTGCAATTTTTACGGCTGTGTCTAGGGAATGTTGCCATTGATCTAAAGACTGATGCGGCAAACCGGAAATTAAGTCTATGCTAAATTCGGGAATCTTAACTTGGTGAATTAAGTCTACAGCTGCAAAAATATCTTTGACCGAGTGCGATCGCCCTGCTAATTTCAACAATTCCTCTTGAAAGGCTTGTACACCCAAACTGACGCGGTTGATACCGACGCTACTATAACTTTTGATATGTGCTAGATCGAATGTGCCTGGATCTACTTCCATAGAGATTTCTGCATCAGAGGCGATCCCAAACCGCTTATCTAGGGTAATAAGTATTTTTTGTAACTGTTCTGCTGATAAGAGCGAAGGCGTACCCCCACCGAAAAAGACGGTCTTGAGGGGTTGACCAAGGATAGGTGTAATGTCAATTTCTTGACAAAGGATGTCTACATATTTAGAAATGGTAACAGAAGTTTCTCCGCGCTGGCGATCGCCTACAACAGATATCGGGAAATCACAATAAAAGCACCGCCGTCTGCAAAAGGGAATGTGTACATAGGCAGAACTAGCAAGGCAAAGATCATTAACTTTTTGCATATTTGTGAACAATAATAAACTTAATTAACGCAAAATTAGAAATAATGAAAATAAATTGTTAATTTACAGGTTTCTATCGATTTATGACGTAGCTATGACAAATCAGGAGGTAAATCACTTTGGTTATAATATTTGCAGATATTGCCTGCATAAAACCCTAGTCTAAGTCAATATAATTAGTCTCTCTTACCGATGAAATTAAAAATACTTGACTTTATCAGGTAAAACAGTCGCAGGAACAAACCAAGATCATGCTTGATGCCATTATTATTTTCTCATTCATCCTGGCAGCAGCAGGAATAGGGTTCTACAGCACCGAACTACTACCCGATGGTACGTTAGATCGCGTCACGAATCTAGAAGCATTACGCTTAACCGTTGCTGTCTTTGCCGCCATTATTGGTGGTGCTGTTGGCTTAAGTTTCCAAACGACATACCGTCGCCTAGAAGCTCAAATTCGAGAACTACCTCTGGAAGTAATTTTAACTCGTGCCATTGGCTTAGTGATCGGATTATTGCTAGCCAACTTAATGCTAGCGCCTTTATTTTTACTGCCTATTCCCACCGACTTTAGTTTTATTAAACCATTGGTGGCAGTAGTTGGTAGTATTATCCTCTCTGTTACGGGGATGAATTTAGCCGATACCCACGGGCGGGGCTTATTACGATTTATTAACCCCAACACAGTGGAAACAATGGTCGCGGAAGGGACGCTAAAACCTGCCAATACCAAAGTTTTAGACACTAGTTGTATTATCGACGGTCGCATCGAGGCGCTGTTAGAAACTGGCTTTTTAGAAGGGCAAATTATCGTACCCCAATTTGTCTTGCTGGAACTACAACAAGTAGCTGATGCTAGTAAAGACCAAAAGCGGGTACGGGGAAGGCGAGGATTAGAAATTCTCAATCGTATTAGGGAAGCTTACCCAGACCGCATTTTGATTAATCCATCTGACTATGAAGATATTTCTACAGTCGATGCTAAATTAGTGCGATTTGCTCAAGAAATCAATGCCACGCTCCTCACCAATGACTACAACTTATCAAAAGTTGCCAGCGTGCAGAAAGTGCCAGTGTTAAATGTTAATGATTTGGTAAATGCAGTCCGTCCTACCTATTTACCAGGGGACAACCTCGACTTAAAAATTCTTAAGGAAGGTAAAGAACCCAGCCAAGGCATAGGCTACTTAGACGATGGCACAATGGTTGTGGTTGAGGAAGGTAGCAGTTATGTGGGCGGGGAATTGCGAGTCGTAGTGACTAGCGCCTTGCAAACCTCAGCCGGAAGAATGATTTTCGCCAAACCCCAGGCTTCAGCGTTGGCGTGAGGGATAATGTCAGGTGCGAATCGAGTTAAGATGTGCGATCGGTGCAGTTTGACTGCACCGATTTTGTATCGGGTGAAATTTGAGGAAAACGGTAATTGGATTTTCGTCTGTCGTCAATGTTGGGTGGGAGTGAGTGAGAATAACCCCTTTTATGTTTATGGTGGGACGTGGAAGGAGAGGAAGAGGAGGAGATGAGGGAGTGGGGGGAGTGGGGGGAGATGGGGAAGTATGATA
>DATNQO010000253.1:0-18197 GCA_036704005.1 Leptolyngbyaceae cyanobacterium
GTTGTGAACTTTAGCAACTTTAATCCGTGCTTTATTGCGATTGTTAGAGCCTTTCTGCTTGCGGCTAAGTTGTTTTTGTTTCTTGGCTAACTTGACTTCATATTTGCGGTAGTATTTGGGGTTGCCATGCTTACTCCCATCTGACGTAATAGCGTAATGGTTAATCCCCATGTCCACACCAATAGCTTTACCCTCTGATGCTGAAACAGGTTTATCTTTGCCATCATCGTAAAGACAAGCAGCATAGTATTCACCGCAGGAAGTCAGTGAAACAGTGACAGATTTTAACTTACCTTCAGGTAATCGAGATACTTTACAGTAGACTTTACCTAGTTTTGGTAGTGTTAGGTTGTCGCCATCCAGTTTTATTCCTTGCGGAAATCGAATAGATTGCTTTTGTCCTTTCTTTTTGAAGTTAGGATATTTAGCCCGTTTCTCAAAAAAGTTCAAAAACGCACTAGACAAATCTAATGCTACTTGTTGCAAGCATTGTGAGGGAGGTTCTGTTAGCCATTCATGTTCTTTTTTTAAAGAAGGCAACAGATTGATGATGTCATTACGACTTAACCCTTTACCTGAAGATGAGTAAGTTTCGCTGGTTAAATTAAGCGCAAAGTTGTAAAACCAACGTACACATCCAAACGACTTGGCAAGTAACACTACTTGCTCACCAGTCGGATAGATTCTGTACTTGTAGGCTTTTAACATTGTACTTACCAAACTACAGTTACTATGGTAAATTAAAGCGATACTAATGTAAAGTCCCCCTAGAAGGGGGAGGTTTTAAACCCAGTTTTTTGATAAATTTGAGTATCAAGGGTGGTAGTTTATTTATCACCCTTGATTTTTATTGTATTTGCGAGAATATCTTAGAAGACAACTAGCAACCGCTAATAATCCTAATGTAGTTGTGGATTCAGGCACACTATGCACATCATTTATTTCATAGGTGAAGTTATCTAAAACAAATATTTCGCCTCCTCCGCCATAGCCAGCATTAGTCCCGCCAGAGGCACTAAAAGATAAATAGTCAATACCGATAAAATTAAAGTCAAACTTTGTCGGGGATGTACTATCTACAGTAATTTCTTTATAGTATGGGCCGTATTCTGGTGAGTTGGCAGACACAGCAATATTTAAACCATTGTTCCAGGCGGCTGTGAAGTATGCACTTTTAAAATCAAACGTACCTCCGTTGACAAACTCACCACTAGTTTGGACTTCGACTTTCCCAAAATCTACCGGACGACTACTAATTACTGCCCGAATACTATGTGCAATATTTGGTTGTGAAACTACACCATTGTCATAACCAGTAGGGAAATAGCCTTCCAGTGGAGGTTGAAAAAAATTCATATTGTACCAATTTAATCCACCGTAGCCATTCGGTACTAAGTTGCCAAACGTAGAAATATCGTCAAATGTTAAAACTGTTGCTTGTACTTTTGCTGCACTATTTGTTATAGCAACTAAAGTTGTTACAGTTGCTATACTACAAACATTAACTAGATTTTTTATTAGACTCAATTGCATTATTTTAAAGTTTTTGTTTTTTAGTTTGATCTAATAAGATTCTTACTTGATTTCTGAAACATACGTAGGGCAGTGCAGCACCCTACAGCTACAGAAATTTCTTTAAAATTTAATTAGTATTTCTATATTATTTTTGGTTCAAAATACCATAATTTGAAATTTTTTTCAAAATTTGTAATTAAGTTTAAAAAAAAGAAGGTGAGCATTGTCACCTTCTTTTTTTCATTTCTGAAATTAAAACCTATTTGCGTCCACCTAACCATTTAGCGGCTGCAATCCCGATAATACCTGCAACTACAGGGTTGCTGAGGAATTTAATAATTCCTGGTTGTTCGGCTAGGACTTCGCGGAAAATATCGGGGTGGTTGTGATAGGCGAAGGATGCAAGTTTGCTGACATCATCAGCATTCATCCGGCCTGCATGGTGGGAGCTAAGACCTAGTTGTTGTTCTAGGTGGCGTTCATCCAATCCCCGTTCCTTGAGGTGTTTGAAAAAGGCGCGGGCGACATCATCGCGTTCGTTGGGCTTGATTTGGGCGATCGCTTTTTGCAATTCCGGTTCCATTTGGCTGCTAGGAATGCGTTCTGGATTCAAAGAACGACCGAACAATTGACGACGCTGATCTGTAGTTGTCCGTTGGGCGAAATCGTCAAAAGTTTCGTACTCAGCCGCAGGTTCACCTGTTGGAGCATCTAAAGATTCGACATTTCCCTCTGCCAAATCTCTCATAACTTGCCGTCTATATTCTTCGCTACTTGTCACTTTTGTCTCTCCTTATTAATGCCAATTCAGTTATTAGGTGTACTGAATTTGGTTAGACTGAACATCGTATTTAGCGGTCAAAATTAATTTTTTATCGGGGCCATATACGAGAACAGTTAAATCCTGATTAGGAAAATTTTTGTGGAAACCTTGGGCTAAAGATTTTACTAAAGGTTTTACTTCATTGGGGCGTACTTGGGGCGAAATGACAACACCTAATTTGTTATTATCGCGGACGTAAGCATCTTGGATTAATCCTTGAGAGGTTTGTACAACCCAGTTACCAAAAGTTTGCCCTGATGGGGAATTACCCCTTTCTAATTGAGAATAAGCTGCATCTCTACCAATAGCTGGTGGTGCGCTAGTGCGGTCTAGTTGAGCAACATTTCCACCACCACTACAAGCGGTAGTGATCATCAGCACTAAAACCAAGACAACAGTAGTCAAGATTTTCCGACCCTGCTGAACCCAAATCATTGCCTACCTCCCGTTACGATAAATTCAATAACTGCTTTTTTATTTAGTGGATAGAGTTTTTCTTTTGATTATTAACTCAATTAAGTTTAAGAAATGAACTTAAGAAATGTAGAGATATGATTACTCATATCTCTACAATAACCTTGCAAATAAACCTCCATCTCCCAAACTAAACCCTTTACTATCAGGTAATTAAAAAGTTAATCCTCACACTAAAAAATCACCTGAGACTATGACTTGATTAAAATTAGTCAATTTTCTTTTTCACGTTGTCTTTAACATCTTCAACGCCGTGGCGTACTTCGCCTTCAGCTTGTTTGGCTTTACCTTCAGTTTTATCTTCAGGATCACCAGTTACATTACCCAAAGCTTCTTGTGCTTTACCTTCGATATTTTTAGCAGTAGCTTTTGCTCTATCTTCTAAACTCATTTGGGACTCCTAATTTTATAGAATTTAATTTCAAAGTTATGAACTAACCTTGAATTTGTTATTACATTTACAAAGTAACTTAAAGTTTTTGTTATAGCCTTCTGCCACAAGAGATATTAGTTATCTATGTATAAAGAGGGAAAAATCACAGAATATATGGCATTAAGGTATATATCTTCAAATTTTGTAAACATTTGGGAATCAAGTTTTTCGCCTAGAAAAAACTTCTCTAAAAAGCGCTGAACCAAGGGAATAGATTTTTTTTCAATAGTCGGTGGCGATGACCGAGAAAAACCACTGATACCAATTCTATGAGAAGCTGCACCACATGTATTCTGTAGAGACGTTGTGTGTAACGTCTCTACAACAACCTATAAATTACGAGTCGTGATGCGTAAAGCCCCCAAGTATGAGGCACAAAACCAATAAGCTTTGTGTCTCATACGCCGGGAAACCCAGCCAACGCACTGCTTCACAACTGACAACCAATACAAAAAACGTAAAAACCCAGTTAAATCAAGTAACTGGGTTTTTAATGTTATAAAAATTAATGAAATTATTTTCGGGCTTAATCTATAAATCCCATCAGACCATCAGAATCATCAATAGTATTTGATGCTACTGGACGATTACCCATAACGGAGTAACTGCTAGAAATCACTAATGCACTGGAAGCAATAGGACGCACTCCAGAAAGATTGATGCTATCAACTACGTCAATTGTATTAGCCCCAATGGGTCTTATTCCCATGACATTGATTGTCTCAACTATTTGCAAATTACTAGCGCTAATAGGACGTATTCCCGCAACCGAAATTGTTTCTGCTACTTGCAAGTCACTACCGGCAATAGGACGCACTCCAGAAATAGCCAGTGTTCCAGCGATTTCTTTTTGATCGGATTTTTCTACTGACAGTCCGCCATTTGACTCGGCTTGATCCTTATTCAAGCTTTGACTCTGATTATTGTCCACTTCCACGGTTGATTCTCCTTTGAGTTTGGCGCGTTTTTGTCGAGGACTGACCGTTTTGCCGGTACTGCTAATGGTCATAATTAACTACCTCTGGATATTAACTTTACTTTACAATACTTAAGGAAAAAAGAGATACTTTCCTATATAAGTGAGTTTACCCTTAAAGAACCTTGCATATATATAAGTATCTTCAAAATTGACATATAAGTAAACTTAAATTTTAAAAATTTGTAAAAAAAGATTGCTGAATAAAAAGACAAGAAGCCGGAGGTAGACTTACAGCCTTTTTCAGTTGAGTGCAGTAAACTTTACCAAGGAACAGAGGCTAGACACTAGGGGTTAGAGGCTAGATGAATGTACGTCATCAAGGTGAAAAGTGCTGTAATCTGTCAACTGTCAACTGATATTTATCGCTACCATGAGATAGGGTATCTATAGTACAGATGTATGACAGAATTTTGCCTGCAAGCACCGTTTAGTCCAACAGGCGACCAACCACAAGCGATCGCACAGTTAACTGCTAGTATTCAAGATGGCAACCGCTACCAAACCTTACTAGGCGCTACGGGAACAGGTAAAACGTTTTCCATCGCCGCAGTCATTGAGAAGCTAGGGAAGCCGACTCTCGTTTTAGCTCATAATAAAACCTTGGCGGCGCAGCTTTGTAATGAATTGCGCGAGTTCTTCCCCAAAAACGCCGTTGAGTATTTCGTCAGTTATTACGACTACTATCAGCCAGAAGCCTATATTCCCGTTACCGATACCTATATTGAAAAAACGGCTTCGATTAACGATGAGATAGATATGTTACGACATTCAGCCACGCGATCGCTATTCGAGCGTCGTGATGTAATTGTTGTTGCATCTATTAGCTGTATTTACGGTTTGGGTATTCCCTCAGAATATCTTAAAGCCGCTATCCCCCTACAAATTGGGATGGAAGTAAATCAGCGTGAGATTTTGCGGGATTTGGCTTCGGTACAATACAGCCGTAACGATATAGAAATGGGAAGGGGACGTTTCCGCGTCCGGGGTGATGTGTTAGAAATCGGCCCAGCTTACGAAGACCGAATTATTCGTGTAGAATTTTTTGGCGATGAAATTGACGCAATACGTTATATTGACCCAGTAACCGGAGAAATTCTCAGCAGTTTAGAAGCTGTCAATATTTACCCAGCACGCCACTTTGTCACCCCAGAAGAACGTTTAGAAATAGCTTGTGAAGATATCGCCGCCGAACTCAAACAACGCAAAGCCGAATTAGAAGAAGCTGGCAAATTATTAGAAGCACAACGCATCGACCAACGCACAAGATACGACTTAGAAATGCTGCGTGAAGTCGGTTATTGCAACGGTGTAGAAAACTATTCGCGTCATTTAGCAGGTAGAAAGGCTGGAGAACCACCAGAAAGTTTAATTGATTATTTTCCCAAAGATTGGTTGTTAGTAATTGACGAATCTCACGTTACAGTCCCGCAAATTCGGGGGATGTATAATGGCGACCAAGCCAGGAAGAAAGTATTAATTGAGCATGGATTTAGACTTCCCAGTGCTGCGGATAACCGTCCTTTAAAAGCAGAGGAATTTTGGCAGAAAGTTAACCAGTGTGTTTTTGTTTCTGCTACTCCAGGTGATTGGGAAATAGAAGTTTCTGAAAAACACATAGTTGAGCAAGTAATTCGCCCCACTGGTGTAGTTGATCCAGAAATTTCTGTACGTCCCACAGATGGACAAATTGATGATTTATTAGGAGAAATTAAAGATAGAATTGACCTGCATGAAAGGGTGCTAATTACCACACTAACCAAGCGCATGGCAGAGGATTTAACAGAATACCTGCAAGAACATAATGTAAAAGTGCGGTATCTACATTCAGAAATCAATTCTATTCAGCGCATTGAAATTTTACAAGATTTGCGTCAAGGAAGCTTTGATGTCTTGGTCGGCGTGAACTTACTCCGGGAAGGTTTAGACTTACCAGAAGTTTCTTTAGTAGCGATTATGGATGCTGATAAAGAAGGCTTCTTACGTGCTGAACGTTCTTTGATTCAAACCATTGGTAGGGCGGCGCGTCACGTTAGAGGACAAGCGATTTTATATGCTGATAATTTAACAGACAGTATGATTAAAGCCATTGAGGAAACAGAACGACGAAGAAATATTCAAACGGCATATAATCGCCTGCATGGAATTACACCGCAACCAATTGTGAAAAAATCGAGTAATGCGATTTTGTCTTTTTTGGAAGTGTCCCGCAGGTTGAATGCAACAGATTTAAAAGTTGTTGAAGAACATATCGATGAATTGCCGTTGGAAGAGATTCCCAACTTGATTGATAAACTAGAAACACAGATGAAAGAAGCGGCGAAAAAACTCGAATTTGAAGAGGCGGCAAAATTGCGCGATCGCATCAAACAATTGCGTGATAAATTAGTAGGACGATAGTTCATCGGTTGGGTGAAGCACAACGCCACCCAACACGATATTTGCTAATCAATCTCAACAATGCAGTATTAATTTTTTTCACGTTCATAAAATTTCACTAAGAGTTTTTGAACAAAGTGGAAACTCCAGACTTAACTGTTGACTAATGACTAATGACCAATGACTAATGACCAATGACAAACGAAATCCGTGCCATTTTTGATCGTATAGCCCCCGTCTATGACCAATTGAATGATTGGTTCAGTCTAGGACAACACCGCATTTGGAAAGAGATGGCGATTAAATGGGCTGAGGCTAAATCAGGCGATACTTGCTTGGATTTATGTTGCGGAAGCGGTGACTTAGCCTTTCGTCTAGCGCGGCGTGTAGGCGCAACAGGCCAAGTCTACGGTGTGGATTTCTCACCTAACTTGCTAGAAACTGCCAAACAACGCTCCCAAACCCAATATCCTCAACCCAATATTTCCTGGGTAGAAGGCGATGTGCTGAATTTACCTTTTGATGATAGTCAATTTGATGCTGCGACTATGGGCTACGGCTTAAGAAATGTTACAGATATACCTCGCAGCCTGCAAGAATTGCATCGTGTTCTCAAACCCGGTGCAAAAGCGGCAATTTTAGATTTTCATCGTCCGTATAACCAACAATTCCGCAGCTTTCAGCAGTTGTATCTAGACAATATAGTTGTACCATTAGCCGATCGCCTGGGAGTCAAGGAAGAGTATGCTTACATCAGTCCCAGCTTAGACCGCTTCCCTAACGGCAAAGAACAAGTAGAGATAGCCCGTCAAGTTGGTTTTGCCTCAGCCACACACTACCCCATCGCGAACGGTATGATGGGAGTATTGACAATTATTAAATAGGTAATTGGTCATTGGTCATTGGTCATTGGTGAGTCCAGTCCTGTAGGCGGTGAGTGCAGCCACAAGTGCGGCTCTGCCGCCGGGTGGACTGCCGTTCGCCCTTGGCGTGCCGTTGGCGCAGCCTCTCGTAGAGAAGGCATACCCGCAGGGGTTTCCCGCGCCCTCTTAACTGGCGAACCCGGAAGGGTCATTGGTAATAAAACAAATTATTACCCAGTCTCCAGTCCCCAATCTCCAGTCCCCAATTCCCATTCCTAATTCAAAAAACAGTGGATTGGTCACATCTTTGGTTGTATGTATCGCCCCCAGTACTGGGTGGAATTATTGGCTATTTCACAAATGATATAGCCATCAAAATGCTATTTCGTCCCTACCGAGCAATTTATATTGGCGGACGAAGAATTCCATTTACCCCTGGATTGATTCCTGCTAACCAGGAACGGTTAGCAAAAAACATTTCCAACACAATCATGGGGTCGTTATTAACACCAGATGAATTGCAAAAACTAGCCCGACGGTTATTAGCAACTGAACGGGTACAAGGTGCAATTTTTTGGTTGTTACAACTGGCTATAGATCAAATCAAAAATGATACTAACCAGAAAAGTAGTAAAATTGTTGCCGGAATTTTGCGTGATTTGTTAGGAGAATCTTTGCCACGATTGCTAAAGGTGTTGGCTAGAAAAGAGGATTTCTTAGAAGCACAAATCAATCAAATTTTTGACCAAGTATTACTAGAATTACAACTAACTGAAGAACAAGCAACTAGACTAGCTGATTGGTTATTAGAAGTCGTTTTACCTCCAGATGTCCTAAGACAAACGATTATAGATTTTTTAACCGATCGCACAATCCAAATTATTGATGAAAGCTTTCGGGAAAAAACCAGTGGGACTTATTGGGTAGTAGCAAATTTATTTGGTTTGCGAAATAGTCTTACCAGGCTACGCACTTTTTGTTTGGATGAAAAAGAAGACACCAATAATCGCTTAAGAGAGTTAATTCAAGATTTACAGATGCGCGATCGCTTCAAAAAAATCTTCCAGAATTTAACATTGCAAAATTTACCAATCGGCACAGTTAGACAACTACGAAAAACTACAAGAGAAACCGTCCGTCATTATATCCAAACTAGTGGTAGTGATTTACTACAAGGATTTACAGACTCTGTTAACTGGGAACATATCGCCGAGTTACTGTTAAATCGGCTGAGTACTTCACCCGTAGTTATGAGTTCCTTAGAAGTTGTCAGCCAAGAATTAGCTCTAATTTTAGAACGATATTTAGAAAAAGATTTAGAAGTGATTGTTGCCCAAATAATTCCTATTTTGTCAATAGATCAAGTAATTGTTGACCGAGTAAAAGCAACTTCTCCGGCTGATTTAGAAGCAGGAATTGAAGGAATTGTCAAAAATGAATTACAGGCAATTGTGACTTTAGGTGGAATTTTAGGGTTTTTTGTAGGAGTAATGCAAACGGGATTTTTAATTTATAGCCAACGTATAGGTTAGGGACTGGGGACTAGGCTTGATCTATTCTTCCCCTCTCCCTCTGCTTTCCTAGCCTGTAGGCTCCATCTTCAAGCCATCTGGATTACAAACTACTGTAAACTGCTGATATATCTTAAATATTGCAGTTTTAGGGTTTTAATTCAGGTTTATGCAGGCAAATTTTTTGACTAACGTCATATTACCGATACTTTTTCGCTAACATTCATTAACAAATACACTCACGAAGTGAGGGCGTATCAACCAATGCACGAAGGAAAATCCCTCGCGCACCATTCCAATCCCTTGGCATCACTCGCCCATCAGTTGGTGATTTGATGAATTTAGCACCACCAAGATTGTGGATTATTTCACCAGTCCAACTGATTGTTTTTGATGTGTACGCTTCATTGACATCTATAACTGTTTTACTGTTTTCAAAAGCTTTATGCTTTAGGAATTGCTTAAAACGGTAATGAGATAGTGTCAACATTTGACGCACTGACTTTGACCTAATTCTTCGCTTTGCCTTCTTCGACATTTGTGATGTTTCAAAAGTTGGCAGCAGAATAATGTCAAAGTTATCAACCAAAAATCGAGCGGTTTTCTTGTGCAGTTCGTCTACAAGGTTTTTAATTTTACCTCGTAGTCTACTAGCAGCAAATTTTAATCTTCTTTTGGGTTTGCACTTAGCTTTGGCAATTTTAGAAATCAACTTATCTAATCGAAAACAAAGTTTTTGAATTTGAATATTAGCTGAAGTTCCAATTTCACCAAAGCTAAACTCTGAAAAGAAGGTGATAAATGTTCTGATGCCGGGGTCAAGTGCCACAACACGTCCTTGGTTATCGGATTGTTGTCGTGACACATCCTCTGGCACTGTCAAATAGTAGTCGCCATAAGCTTTTACTAATCGGCAGTCACCAAAGCTTTGAGGCAAGGATTCTTTAAGTATTACCTCACCTAAAATAGTGTAGTAAATTCCTTTGTCTGACACCGCAGATTTAGGAATATAGCAAGACTGAATCGGGTATTTTCTAGACCTAAATTTCACCTTACTAATACCACCACCATTCTTAAATTTTTTCTTAGCATTACTAACAGCTTTGCAAGCGTCCTTAATAGCAATTGACTTAATTTGATAGGGTACTGATTTACAAAAATCAGGTAGTCCGTTCAATATGTCTGTTTTGATTGCTTTCCAGTTTGCTTTAATAGTTGAATCTTGCAGTAGCTTAACTGTGGTGTTGTAGACAAACCTAGAAATACCAAACCACTGTTTAATCGTTTGCCTTTGGATTGCTGTTAGGAATATCCGGATCTTCCTTGATTTTTTTACTGTATTTTCTGAGTCCGTGCATCCTACAAGAGAAGACATGGAGGATGGAGAGAAGATCCGAGGTAAGTTCTGATTCGGGACAGTGTACAGTGTTGTCGAGAACCACGATCTGTCCACCGTTTTGCTCAACCATGTACTCAATGAGTTCAAATCCGAACCTTGCAAGTCGGTCACGACAGGCAACAACAAGCGTGAGCTTATCTCCCTTGCTAAGTCTGTCCAGTAAGGTTTGCAGTCCTTTACGCTTAAAGTTGATTCCGCTACCGATATCTTTGATGATTTCGGCTTCTGGGTAGAGTGATTGCATATAAGCAATTTGTCTACCAAGGTCGTCTCGTTGTTTGGCTGAACTAACTCGGCAGTAACAAACAAGGGAGCGATCTGTTGCACCACGCAAGTAGGACTCGACATTGAATAGTCGTTGTCCCGCTTCGTTTTTGATGCTCTCGATTTTCCCATTATCGGCGTACTTCCTTAGTGTGTTTGGGTGCAGTCCAAGTTTTTTAACTGCTTCTACTGCTGGACTCATCAAGAATGAGGATATGGCAATTCCTGCGGCGATTTATAGCTTGTTTATGTGCATCACAGGTTTAGCCGCCATATACTATGGCAGAAAACTATCAACAAGTAATTCTGTTAATAATAACTTTTGGTAGATATCTACTAATCTTTTATTTAGTTTATCAATATTATGATTCTCCTCCACAAAAGCTCGACCTGCTGCACCCATACTAGACCATATCTCTGGGTGATTTACCAAATAAGTTAATTTCTCACTTAACAAATCAACATCTCTCTCTGGTACTAGAAACCCCGAAACTCCATCTTTAACTAGTTCTGGAATACCACTATGGTAAGTGCTGACTACTGGTAAACCCATTGCCATAGTCTCCATTAATGCAACAGGAATACCCTCTTGGTCGCCGCTTTTACTAATTACACTAGGAGCTAAAAAGATATCTGAGTCTTTAATAATTTCAATTACTTTCTCTTGCTCCTGAGAACCTAAAATTTCCACTATGTGACTTATACCTAATTTTTGAATTAAACTTTCTAATTCTTCTTTCAATGGGCCATCACCCACAATAGTATATTTAACATTAAGATTACTATTTACTAATTTGGCAACTGCACGAATACCATATTCCACGCCTTTCTTTTCTACTAATCGAGCAACTGAAACAAGATTAACCTGACCATTGGGGCGAAGTTCACGTTTAGCAAAGGCAAATTTTTGACAGTCAATTCCCATCCGATGTACAACTAGCTTTTTATCAGTACATCCTATTTCTATTAACCGTTTTTTCCAAAGTTCACTAATTGGTAAAACAAGCTCACCAAAATTAAATAACCAATTATATGCTTGTTCTCCCTCTTCCTGTAAGTATCTAGTTATGTCATAGCCATGAAATGTAGTTAGTATTTTTCCTTGAATAACACCAATTTGACGTAACTTTACAAGTTGTAACCCAACTGGGCCAAAGTGGCAATGGATAATGTCATAATTTTGCTTATGCTTTAGAAACATAAGTGTTCCATAGAATAATTCTAAGGAAACAGCTTGTTTACCATATTTGAAAAAGTTAAGTGATTCTAATAAGAATTTAGAGTATTTTAAATTTGCCAGGAACCAGATGATTGCTTTAATAAATCGCCAAATATAATTAGGTGGTTGTCTAGTATAGTAAGTACGTTCAAGAAGACGATATTTTTCAACATCTGGATGTATTTTAGAAATATCGCCAGGTCGTCCAGCGTAGATATCAACTTCATGTCCTAGATCTATCAAACCTGTAATCTGATTCAATATAAATGTTTCAGATACAGTCGGGAAAATTAGCACAACAAACGCTATTTTCATGAGAAAAACCCTAAACTATCAAGATATACTAGACTTCTGTTCAGTAAACAGGACAATACCATTTTTTGCTTTTTATTACATTAGCGAGAGAATAACGAATAGCATATCTTTATTCCCAAAATTTAGGTTTCAAGCATAGATATCTCGGATTTCCACACAAACACTATTTATTTTTTTGCCAATCTTCTAAACTTTCTTTGACTAGAATACCTGACTTAATCGCACGGCTTCTTTCTTGGTCTACTTTTGCCATAAGATCATTTCTAAACTCAGGTAAATTAGCTAAAAAATCATCAATGGAGTTGATTAAAGTCTCTTTATTAACTGTCTCAATATCTTGTACCCATTTGCTCATCCCCAGCCTAGCAAACAGTTCTTTGGTTTTAAATTCGTAAGCAATAGGAAAGACGGGAGTTCCAGCAATTAAAGACAAAATGCACATATGCATTCTTGTACCTATCACTACATCATAGGTTTTCAGTATTTCTAATAAAGTTTCAGGATGATGATAATTCTTGTTTACATTAACTTGTTGCTGAATAGTATCTGGCAATAGATCACAAATTTCCGTAGCAAATTTAGAATCATCTGTCCAATACTCTGGAATACCTTGACAAGTTGATATGTATGTAATCTCAGCATTATATTTTTCCACTAGATACTGAGTTAATGCACACATTGCAGAACGATAATTATTTACACCAACTTCTACAGGAACCGTTTTGAAGGCTTGCCAAAATCTGACTGAAATAGCTATCTTTAATCTATGATTTTCTAAGTCAAGATTCTTTTTTTCACTTGTAGGCTTTAATTGATGCTTATATGAAAAAACTACATCAGAGCTAACATTTATTTTAGGTTGCTCACTAATTCCTAAATCTTGTATATGTTTTAGCGATAGTTCATCACGCAGCAGAATAAAGGCAGATTGATTAAATATTTCTCTAAGTGAATTTTGGTTGCTTTCTAGAGAAAATGGCCCTAATGACTGTGTATAAAACCCTAAAGGCTTTTCCATAATAAGTGAGATTTTATAATCAAATATTCTAGGTTCAAGTGGGTAATCTTCAATCAGATAAGTGCCACCCGTACTTATAATTAAATCTGCTGAACTGTAATGACACACATCTTCAAATTGTTCTTTATTCAAAAGGACTTTAGTAATCAAACTAAAACCTTTAACATGACACCATGCAGCAAAATAAAAAATAGGTATATTGATTCTGGTTTTCCAATGAGATATACGTTTAAAGATTCGTTCTAAAAGCGAATTTCCTAATAATTTTGCTTGCTGCTCAGATTGTGTTACCTGAGAGTAAAGCCACTTTCTCCATACTAATTCAGGATAATATTTTTTTGTACTACTAGGATTTGGGTCATATATAATAAATTCTGTGTTTTCACCAAATTGTGTACGCAGAAGCTCAACAATTGAAAGAGTAATTGCTGCATCTCCAGTATTTAAAGCTACAGCATTAGTAATGAGTATCTTCATTAGTAAATTATCCTATTTATTTTAATTACCATACATTTGTTTAGTATGAGATTCTAACTTTTATTAGAAAATTAATTTTTATAGTAAAAGTTAGACTTCGATTAATTATGATTTCCCTTTTTGATATAGATAGTTAGCCAATTCCCTAAAATCCTTGAGGCTCTGTCTTCCTTGTGGAAAAATAGCCAGAACTAACAAAGTTACTCCTACAGTCATAAATAAACTCATCATAATACCTAACAGTAAGTAGGGAATTTCAATGTATCTCCGAACTGTAACAATTACTATTAAAGAGCAGAGAGAAGCAAAAGTAGATAGGGCTATTGTTTTGTATATATCTATTGATTTAACTGGGCCAGAACGCCCAACATACCAAAATAATATGGGTGTGCGAATAAGTAAACCAGATATTGAATAGGAGGCTGCCACACCAACCGCTCCCCATTGCACACCAAAAACAATAGAGATAACTGATAAAGTACTGCCAACAATTCCCCACTGGAACATTTGGTTAGTACGTCCTTGGGTAATAAAAAGCCAACCTGTTGTATTTGCAACAGGTTGAGTAAAAGCTATAATACCAAGCAGTGAAAAGATTGGACTAGCATTAACCCATTGCGGCCCTAGAAGTAGCAATATTATCCAGTCAGAAGTTGCAATCATGAATACAACTAGGGGTGCGGTAATGATTGTTAGCTTTTCTAAAATTCTCAAGTATGCTTGTTTATAACGCTCTGGTGAATCTATTAATCTACTAAGAGCAGGTATAGCGACCCTTTCAAATGGTGCATTAATTTGTTGGAGTGGTAATAATAGCAACTGATAAGCTTTTGCGTATAAGCCTAACTGTTGCGCTCCCCAAAGTCTTCCAATTAGTATATTATCGACGTTACGGGCAAAATAATTGACGATATTAAAGCCAGTTAAATTACTACCAAAAATTAGCATCGAGCGCACTCCTGATTGTCTGCTAGGTAGACCTGGCCGCCAACTACATACAATCCATAGTCCTACAGTGCTGACAATTCCTGTTACTATTGGCAAAATTACCAGCGCCCAATAGCCCAAACCAAACCATGCAGCAACGATCGCACTTACAACACCCAGCGCCATAGATAAAACATCGTTGATTGTCAGCGCTTTATATTGCATTTGGCGATTGAGTAAGGCTGAGTGTTGAACTCCTAACCCACTGATGATAAATCCCAATGCTAACCCTACTGTAATCCATAACAGTTGCGGTTCGTTATAAAACCAAGCAATTACAGGTGCGATGCCTAACGTAACAAAGGTAGTCACTATACTTAGTGCTATATTTACCCAAAATAAGTTACTAACCTGCTCGTGAGTAATCTCTTCCTTTTGCACAGTTGCCATTGACAACCCCAAGTCTTTAAATATGGCAACGAATCCAGTAACGGCAGTCACCATACCCACCAAGCCGTAATCTTGTGGTGTTAGTAGCCTTGCCAAGAGTATATTTGAGACTAAATTCAAGCCAAATTTCAACCCTTGAGCAATAACAGTAATTGCACCACCCCTAACAGAGCGCCCTTTGAGATCAGACTTAAGATGGTCGGTGCTAAAATACTGACTATTTCTGTCTTTAGAGGAGAGGTTTCTCATTTATATACGCTACGTATTAGCTAGAATAAGGCTCTTAACTAGGTCAGGATGATTAGTCTTAGAAATTCCAGCGAACCTGATTATAAAATAAGCAATAGGACTAGATTTTCACCAAAACATGGCAGATTAGTAGGAATTTGTATATTTTTCTTGGATTACCAAAAAATCTTAATGTTAAGTTTTCAGTAAACAATTGTGGTAGATTATCTCATAATTTAGTCGCAAATTAACGTCCATTGAAAAGTTTTATCAAAAAATATAAATAAGTTATTTTAGAGAAAAATTTATAAGAAGCTATCCCACTAATGCCAGATTATGGTAGTTTGTTTTAAATTTGATTTTGGTGTATCAGTGGATGGCGCGGCGTTTTGATGTAATGGCTACTGAATCACCCCCGACCAAGGGGGAACCTCCCCAATTCTTTAAACGACATCAATTTGTCACCAGGGACAAATAATTAGTCACTGTACAGATTTAGTCAAGATGAAGATTTAATTTTACCAAGCCCAAGCCGATGACGGGATTTGAACCCGTGGCCTGCTGATTACGAATCAGATTCAAAAGACTTGAGAGTATTCACCCTCAGCCTCATCGGCTCTTTTAAGTATAAATTCGTGCTGCCTGCGGGTAAGCTGTGGATATTTATTAATAATACCTTGCTCAATTTCCTCCCTTCTTTGTATGGTCAACTTCCCTCTGTAGTTGTGTTTCCACACGACATAACTTGTATAAGCCTCAATAACATCCAAATTGGTGTAATTCAGCATTACAAGCAGTGCTTTCCTTATGAATTCGTCCAGGGACGGTTCATCGTATAGGGAGTCTCTCTCTTCGCTCATTGTTCTATGGGTTTATCTAGGAGTTGTCGGGGGGGGGTGGCAGAGGGCGATCGCGCTTATTAATCGCAGCATCAAAAGCTCGTTGATGTGCTTGCTCATTTATCCAAGAATGGTACAGGCTGGAGTGTACCTGTAAGCTATGCCCCATTTGTTTGGCTGCCAGTGAAATATCTATTCCATATTCTAGTGACCGCACGGCCCAGGCATGGCGCAAGTCATAGACTTTAAACGGCATTTTCTCTCTTCTGAAATGCCGTGTAACTGCGTTCCCTATGGCCCTGTTGGGTCGGTTAAGGTTGATATTCGGGCATTTGGGGTTGGTTAAGTCAAAGGTATTTACCCATTCGGGATGCAAAGGCCACACTTTTCTTGATCCGGTTTTCCCTTGGGTGATTTTTATTGAGTGATCAGGGTTCTCTAATGATTTTAAGTCAACAAAAAATACCTCATGATTCCTCAGCCCGTATGTGGCAATCATTCCGTAGACCCAGCACCAGGAGTCATTGCTAATCTGGCAATAAAAGTCTTGGATTTGCTTGTCGGTCGGTAGCTCACGAATCTTTCTGCTGTTGCTACCGTAATTACCTGCTAGATGAGAGAAGTCACAACTTAACCCTGCAAATTTAGCTAACAGGCTTAAAGTTTGGCAGAATCTTTTGCGGGTGCGAGTGTCGGGTTTGGAACAATGTATAATTGTTGACTTTAGATTATTAATTGTTAGTTCTTCCTCTAGTGGCAAGAACTTAAAAACAGCACGATATTCTACACGCCATGTTGTTTCAGTTTTAAATGTTCGCTGTTTTCTCAAGAAATAATCATTTTCAAACTCGGCGAGCCAATCTTTAAGACTTTTAGCCGTAACTTCCGGCTCTACTACATCTTGATAATCAGCCCAATCAAAAGTTTTAGCATCAATCTGGACACTAATTTTCTTCGCTAATCCTTCTGCTATTTTTACCCCTTCAGGGTTAGCGTTGGCGGCTGATATTCTTTGTCGGTGTGGTTTATCTTTACCGGAGAACGGCTTGGGCGGTAGTGTTCCGCGCAGATAAAGCCGTCCTCCTATTTGTTCGATTTTCAGACCACAGTAATTATTTTTTAGCCGTCCGTTAGCCTCCTTAATTCGCTGTTCAATCATTTACTCTTCTACTCCGACAACGCAATATTCCCCAGCACCATCGCATTCAATCTGCACATAAATTGTGCGAAGTTCCGGCGTTACAGTTTCGTCAGCATCCTCCTCGTTGCTATCTGAATCAACTACTGCCCAGGCTTCAACTTCCACGCAATATTCGCGCGTTTCGTCGTTGCGTTCCTCTATTTCGCTGCTATGAATTTCACAAGAAATAACTTGCCACCATGAATAATCATCGCAATCGCTAGGCGGACACTCACCACAAACTACATCACCACCATCTAAATCGTCGCTACGATAGTCTTTCTCTGTCCAGGCATAGCTAATACTGCCTGGGCGTAAATATTCATTTACTACGTATTCCTCAGCTAATTTGCAAATCTGCTTATCATCAGTCATAGCTTCCAGTCCCTCTACACCTGGGGCAACAAATCAATTCACCGTCAACCTGGATTAATCCCCCACCGCTACACTTGTCGCATAGCGTAGGGTCAAAGTAACGATAAACTTCCCGTTTTAATTCTTCCTCGTCAACTTGATCATTGTTCTCGACTGGTAGCCAGTAACCTCATCTCAGGCAGTAATAACCTAGTGTGGTAAAACTCACTAGAGAAGACGACTCTCTAGATTAGCTAAGTAAGCCTTTGGGTCACGGCGAAATCGAGACTGTTCAATTCTGGCTTTGTGGTGTTTTTGCAATTGAGAGCGTAATTCGAGCCAAGTAACAATATCAACTTGTGCTAAATCAGATGCGGTAAAAGAATGAAGTTTAGTAGCGATGCCTTCGGCAACGGCAAAGCCGAACGCGCAGGCAAGTTTGACAGAACCACGAATAACGAGGGATGAAGGAGCAACTTTACGACCGGTACAACGACGTTGATGATGACGTAGTATACCAAAAGCGTGTTCGCGCGTCATTATTAGTTCTAGG
>DATNQO010000254.1:0-68614 GCA_036704005.1 Leptolyngbyaceae cyanobacterium
CTGCACCCCGCCCCTCTGCTTATTTCTCTCCCTCATCTCCCCCCACTCCCCCCACCCCCGACATTCGCGGCTTGATCTTCGACCTAGATGGGGTATTAACGGATACAGCAGAATATCATTATCAAGCTTGGCAAAAACTGGCTGATGAGGAAGGTATACCTTTTAACCGTCAGGCTAACGAGGCTTTGCGGGGTGTGTCTCGTCGTGCTTCCTTGATGTTGATTATTGGGGATAGGACTTATTCAGAGGCACAAATTGAGGAGATGATGGAACGGAAAAATCGTTACTATGTAGAACTGATTGAACATATTACATCCCAAGATTTGTTACCGGGTGCGATCGCACTTTTAGATGAACTGCGGCAAGCGGGAATTAAAATTGCTATAGGTTCGGGTAGCAAAAATGCCAAAACAGTGATTGAACGGCTGGGAATTGCTGATAAAGTAGATGCAATTGTTGATGGATACAGTGTCCAAAAACCCAAGCCAGCACCCGATTTGTTTCTCCATGCTGCCCATCAGTTACGCTTACAACCACAACAATGTGTAGTTGTAGAAGATGCAAAAGCAGGTGTTGAAGCTGCAAAAGCAGGCGGGATGTGGGCAATAGGACTCGGCCCCGTTGAACGTGTTGGTGCAGCTGATATAGTCCTTCCTAGTCTTGCAGGCGTAACATGGGCAGAATTACGTACCAAATTCCCACAAGCAGCCAAGAGGTAGGGCAAAGTGCTGAGTCTGTGTATCAGTGAACATAACCTAATAACTGATTAAGTCTGCCTTCTTCTATAAAAAAAGGATATAAAGAATATGGCAACAAACTATCAAATAAAAATTGTTGCTCTATGGGTAGTATTCCTGTTAGGAACTCTATTTCATACCCAATTAGGATTAATGCCACTCTTCCACGGATTGAGTGTCATGGAATCGCAAAAAGCCACAAATATTAACGAGATATCGGCGATTATGTGGTTGATGTTGGGCTTTTTTGTATTACCGATGTTGGCAATCATAGCCACCGTTTTTAATGATAGTAAACGCTACAAACAAGTACATTTTGGGCTGACTATAGTTTATAGCATCCTCAATTTTATCCATCTAGTGTTAGATTTACTGCTGCCTCAAGTGATTTGGTATCAAATTACATTAATGGTGTTATTATTCCTCATCGGCTTGTTATTAAATCTTGTCGCTTTCCAATGGATGAAAACACCATCTAGAAATTATCCTTCTTCAGAACGTTTACCAACTTCCACTTAAGATTTTTTAGCACAATAGTAGGGTGCATCAGATGTGGAAAATCCTTGAATTTGTACGAAATTATTGGGGCTGACGCACCCTACAGTTAGTTTGATTATGACAATTGCGTAAATCCTATTTAACTTTCTGACAACAGATAAACATAATATAAAGGAGTTTCTGCAACTAGTTGAGCAGTATTTTGATATTTTGCCAACTCTGAGGGAAACTCCTCACTTTTTTTTAGTTTAAAGTTTCCTAGTGATTCGTACTTGGCATGGATAATATAAAAACCAGGCTGACAGTTAGGGACAAACTGCAAATCTCGTTTAGTCACAAAACGGTCAATATATTCATCATTTCTCAAATTACGAGGATTTCCATTAGGTTCGCATAAGGTAGATTTTTCAGGTAATTTTCTCAGACTATCTGCTATATCATGTGTACTTAAAACTCTGGGGATGCCAGACCTACTGTTAATATAGTTATGATGTAAATTCAAGTTAATTACGATAGAAAGAGTTATGCAGGCTATGATAAAACCTGAAAATATTTGATTAACTTTCTTAGGAAAATTGATATAGGCTAAACTACAAACTGTAAAAACAATGGGAGCTAAATAAATTAGTAGTTTATAAAATGTAGGGTTGTAGGTTTTTTCCATGTCTGTGGAAGAATAAGCCAGCAGGAAAATTGACCAAATCAAAAACAATACATTTAAAAGTATCCTGTTACCACGAAATTTTAGAATACCTAAAACTAATACTAAACTCAGAACGATTAAAGAAACAATCAAACTCTTGGAAGATTCTCCAACAAAATATACTTCTTGACCTAATCCAAAATAACCATTGAATATGGCTTTAAATCTTGATATTATTGAAAAATCAGATTCTTTTTCACCACTAGATGTTGTCACTACAGCGATAATTCTAGCTGTGTTTACCCAGTTTCTGCCAATTTCTCCTATCCAATATGGTGTCATAGCAAGTATGGCAGTTAAAGCCGCTACACCAGATAGCAGCCATCTTCTCTTTTCTCGGTAATTTCTAGAGATATAAAAAATCACAGTAATTATGAAAACTACTGGCATTACATAGAGACTAGAAAAGTGTAAGTTTGATATGATTGCTAAAACCAGCCCGTAAGCCATCCAAGATAATAATTCTAAATTCGGAGATAGCTTACCTTCCATTTGATAAGTATAGAGCAAGACAAAACAGAGCAGAAAAAAGGTAATTGATACAGGATTCCCAGCTATGCTATTTCCTGTACTCATCACAATATTTTCAAATAAACAAATGTACCAAAATCCTGCTAATGCTGATAGAAATAATCTTTGATTATGCTCAACATTTTCTAAAAGTTTATAGCTAGTTAAAATAAGTAAAGGAATAGATAAGAATGTCAGTAACGCATTCGGCATTGCTTGAGCAGATAAATCAGCAGTCAATGCAGTAAAGGGAAATACTAAATAGTAATATAAAGGTGGTAAATAAAATTCTCCTACCAGTCCTGACCAAGCGGTAGGCCCTGACCCTAATGTAGGCCACTTGCCGTCCCAGGCTGCCATAATTCTATAAGCATCGTTAATTTGATCGCCACTATAATCACTAAAATTGATAACAACAAAACTGAGAATATATAATCCAAAAATTAACGATAACGATATAATGATATAGCTCAATTTTTTAAGATTTACCTGCTTTAACATGGCTCCTCGAATTATTTTATTTGTTCGGAAAGTTGCCAATGTTATGGTAATATAAAGCTTGGTTCTATTAAAATTCATTAGTAAAAGCTATATTAACTCTTTATAAAGCGCTAGAAATAATAAAGTTATCCGCAACTTTAGCAGCAGTTTAGGGACTTGCAGACAGAAAATATCCTAGATGTAAAATTTAGGATGCGTCAGTACGAAAACCCCAGGTATACCAAGAAAAGATTCACACTGACCCACCCTACTAATAGTCAATTTAGATATTTTATTTTTGGTGTTCCCTAAGTGATGTTTTAAACTTGGGTGAATCCCTAATCATAGTTGTGTTTTGTTGCCAAAATTACACGGTGGCTTAGTGTAAACGTATTAAGATATCGCTCTTAGCCCTGTGATTATTCATCTAATAATCACTTTTGTTTATCAATTCAAAAAATAAAAATATTTGCTTCTATCGGTGAGAGTCTTTAAAGTTAAATTAGCCGGCAACTAAGGAGTTGGTGTGAGTTTTCGCCAAGCCTTGGCTCTTGGGAAACTTCATCAGCAAGTTAGTAGCATTAGGTGTTAATTTAAAATATTACGCCTGTGGAACTCTCTAACAAATCTGAATATGCACTTTTAGCCTTGTTGGAACTGGCGGATCGTTACACCAGTGGCGAATCACTGCAAATTCGACAAATGGCAATGTTACAAGATATACCTAACCGTTATTTAGAACAACTACTAGCAACTTTAAGGCGGCGAGGATTAATAAAAAGTATCCGTGGCGCTAAGGGTGGCTACGTTTTGGCGCGAGATCCGCGCACAATTACCCTACTAGATGCGGTTAGCTGTATGGAAGGTTTAGATGCAGTTGCACCAGAGGTAAATAAAAACAGTACACATATAGAAACTCAGTTAATTGGAGAGGTTTGGCAGGAAGCTTGTCAAGCTGCTAACGCAGTTTTACAAAAGTACACACTCCAAGACCTTTGCGATCGCCGCGCTACGCATGGCAACAAAGAACTAATGTACTATATTTAAAGTTCATGGATCAGGGTGCTTGTAGTAAGGACTTTAGTCCTAGCTGATCTCAGCACAAAAGTTCTTACTACCAACTAAAAATCAGAAATCCAGCAAGCTAGCCGAATTACCATCCAAAAATAAAGTTGCTTGTGGTTGTTGGCGTAAAATAGAAGCCGGACAATTGACACTAATCGAGCCTTGTAACATTTGCTTGACAATCTCTGCCTTACGTTGTGCTGGTGCTAAACACAAGATTTTTCGAGCGGAACAAATTAAAGGTAAGGTAACAGTAAAAGCGTACCCCGGAACACTATCAATATCAGGGAATTGACCTGTATTAACTTGTTGTTGACGGTTGAGTGGATCTAGTTTTACCAGCTTGATGCTGTAAGGATCTTGGAAATTCGCTACAGATGGATCATTAAAAGCCAAGTGTCCATTTTCACCAACACCTAGACAACATAAGTCTATAGGTTGTGCTTGCAGTAATTTAGTGTAGCGATCGCATTCTGCCAAGGGTTGTAAAGTATCACCCTCAATATAGTGGAATTGTTGCGGCATAACTCGCTTTTCCACACGTTCGCGCAGATAACGGCGAAAACTAGCAGGATGATCGGCTGTAATTCCCAAATATTCATCTAAATGAAACAAGGTAATTTTTGACCAATCTACACCACCCAAAGCAATTAAAGCATCCAAAAATTTGAGTTGAGAATTTCCTGTCGCTAATAAAACCGCAGCTGTTTCTTGTTGTTCAAGCACAGATTGCAAATACTTGCGGACAATCGCTGCGACATCCTTAGCCATATCGGCTTCAGATTGATAAATTTGTACCGACAGATGATCAACATGGAAAAAGTTTGTAGCAGCTACCATATTGGGGATTGGGGATTGGGGACTGGGGATTGGGAATGAAATACCACTTTTAATCTAACCTCTAACCTCTAACCCCTAACCCCTAACCCCTAACCTCTAACTCCTAACCCCTAACCCCTAACCTCTATCAGCTAGATGACTTGCAAACCCAAAACAATGTAAACTATGTAAGTTAATTTAACAATTATTTACATTTTATCTAAACATCATGCTAGCTGCCATTCTCTTTGATTTAGACGGTACTATCGTCAATACTGACCCCATACATTACCAAGCTTGGCAACAAATGTTGTTGAGATACAACATAGAAATTGATGAGGTATTTTACAAATCCCGCATTAGTGGCAGACTAAATCCAGTAATTGTCAACGATATTTTGCCACAATTATCAGTAGCAGAAGGTGTCAAATTTGCAGATGAAAAAGAAGCACTGTTTCGAGAACTAGCTTCTCATCTTCAACCACTAGATGGATTTGCTGAACTCATAGCTTGGACGGAAGCACATAAGTTAAAACGTGCTTTAGTTACTAATGCTCCGAGATTAAATGCAGAGTTTATGTTAGAAGTATTAGGAATAACAGAAGCTTTTGAGCAAATTGTTCTGGCTGATGATTGTGTAGCAGGTAAACCAGACCCAGCACCCTATCAAGTTGCTTTAAATAAGTTGAAAATTACAGCAGAAACTGTCATTGCGTTGGAAGATTCTCCTTCAGGGATTCGCGCATCTGTGGGTGCAGGTATTCAGACTATTGGTATCGCCTCCACTCATGACCCCAAAATTTTACAAGAAGTCGGTGCATTTATGGCAATTCCTGATTTTACAGATTTACGTTTGTGGACATTGCTTAACTCATCAATTGAGCCAGATTTAAGTGTAATTCATAATCAGTAAAGTAGGCGATAGGCAGCAGGGTTGAAGTAGGTGTAGGGTGGGTAATGTCCATTAAAACCATGATACGGTAGGAAATGTCCACCCTTATAGCGATCGCCACATCTGACTTTTCACGTTATGTGGAAAAGCCAACGTCAGACCAACCCCCTAGCCCCCTTCCTACAAGGTAAGGGGGAGAAATCAAAGCCTCTCTCCTTGTAGGAGAGAGGTTTGGAGAGAGGTCTTCCAGATGCCGTAAAAAGTCAGTCGCCACATAGGTTAGGAAATTGAAGAATCATAAAATCCTTACACTAAAAAGCTTCCTCACCTGTCCCCTGTAACCTGTTCCCTGCTAAGTAGAGACACTTAATTAAATATAAGTTTGTAGTAAGGACTTTAGTCCTTTCAAACCCAGCAATAGAGCGATAAATCGCTGACTACGAACAACAACTCATTTTATATTTAATTATGTCTACCTACTCATAATTGCTAATTGGCATTAATCATGTTTGACGATGCTAATTATTTCCAGAATTTTTTCAAACTGGAAATTGTGAGCTAAATCTACAAAATAGTTTTTTAAAGCTGTATTTTCCCAAGATGCTTTTTCAATTAATTGAAAAATCAGGTCATCGCTACATTGGGCGGCAGCATGATACAAATTTATTAACCAATCTTTTGGTATGGCTGATAGTAAAGGTAATAAATCATCAAAGGCTAGGGATTTTTCACTAGTTTTTAGGCTGCAAAAATTGTCTTCTTGATATATGTATTGTATACCTAGATATTGATTAAGCTTTTCTAGAATTTGTTGTTGTGAGAAAGGCTTATGAATCAAATCATCACAGCCTACTTGGAGCATTGTTTGACGTTGTTCTTCAAAAGCGTGTGCAGTTAAAGCAATGATAATTGTGTGAGAATTAGGTATTAGCGGTTGATTTTCTTTTTCATGGGAGCGAATGAAGCTGGTAGCTGTGTAACCATCCATAATTGACATTCGCATATCCATAAAAATTAACTGGGGATGCCATTGTTGCCATATAGTAACAGCTTCCTGTCCGTTTGTAGCTTCCTGCACCACAAAGCCAATAGATGATAGAAGTTTCACCAGCAACAACCGACTATCAGCTACATCATCTACTACTAAGATGCGGTATTCTCCTTGCTGGGATGCTAAACCAATAACTGAGCGTGTAATTAACTGATGGGGAATTTCATCCGCAGAAACTAAACCCACCTGTATATGGAAACTAAATGTACTTCCCACTCCCACCGCACTAGTGACGCTAATATCTCCCCCCATCAGTTGTACATATTTGCGGCTAATAGCTAAACCTAGTCCTGTACCTTGTTGCGAGTTTCTACCGGCTTCAGTTTGTCCAAAGGCTTCAAACAACAAACTCATTTCATCATTACAGATGCCGATACCAGTGTCTTCCACCTCGAAGATGAGGTATTGGGTATTGGGTATTTTTCTCCCCCCAGTCCCCAGTCCCCAGTCCCCAACCCCCATTCTTACCCGCAAGGTAACACTACCAGTTTCGGTAAACTTGATAGCATTACCTAAGATGTTGAGCAGGACTTGACGTAGTTTGCTTTCGTCGGCTTGGATGTGTTGGATGATATTGGCTGCGTATTCAAATTTGAGTTGTAAACCTTTGGCTGCTGCTCTTCCTTGCATCATTTCTTGCAAGTTATTTAAGAGGTGGATTAAATCAAAGTTATGAACATTTAATGTGATTTTGCCTGCTTCGATTTTCGACATTTCTAAAATGTCGTTGATTAAGTCGAGTAGATGTTCTCCTGCACGGTTAATAATTGAGAGGTTTGTTTGGTGTTCGCTTGACAGTGTTTTGTCATGGCTCATGATTTGTGTGAAGCCTAAAATTGCGTTGAGTGGTGTTCGCAATTCGTGGCTCATGTTGGCGAGAAATTCGCTTTTGGCTCTGTTGGCTGCGTCTGCGGCGAAAGCAGCTGATTGTAATGCTTGTGATTGTCTTTGGGTTTGGGTTAACAGTTGTGCTTGCTGCAAAGCTACTTCTAACTGATTGCCTATTTGCACTACGATATTGATTTCGCCTGTTTTCCATTGACGAGGGCCGGAGTTTTGGTAAGTTGCTAATAATCCCCAAATTTGCTCACCAGATAAAATTGGGACGACAATATAGGCTTGTGCTTGCAGGCGTTCTAAAAATTTGATGTAACAAGAATCTAATCCAGCTTGGTAAATGTCGGAAACACAGAGGAAACTCGACTCTGGGGTAGCTTGGGGATGATTGGTAATTTCTAGGAGCTTGTTAATACAATATTCGTTTTCTACTGTATTTTCTGCCAGATGGGAGTTATTTTTGTTTTGTTCTATGAGAGAAATCCAACCTTCACCCACAGATTCAGCCATAAATTCACCCTGCCCTTGAGCATCGAAATGATAAACTAAGACGCGATCGCAGTTGAGGACTTGTCTTAATTCTTCGGTGGTAGCGGCAAATATGCTTTCTAAATCTAGAGTTTGGCGCATTCTTTGAATTACTTGAGCGATCGCTCTTTGCCTTTCTGCGCTGTCTTTGAGTGCTTCTTCGGCGCGTTTGCGATCGCTAATTTCTACCATAACTGTACCCACGCCAGAAAGCTGATTATCCTCCCCAGGTATGGGAAAATATGAAACTAAAAAGTGACGCAAGCTATCTGGTTGGTTGGCGGCGGGAAGGCTGAGTTCTAAATTCAGTATTGGTTGACCAGTTAAGAGTACCTGTTGGCAAAATGGCGTGATTAAGGGGGCAATTTGCGGTGTTATCTCTTGGAGGGTTTTGCCAATATGTGCTTGTGCCGATTTACCATGAATATCTGCTATCAACTCGTTAATTTGCACAAACCGCAGTTGATTATCTAAAATGCTCATACCCACAGGAGCGCCACTGAAAAAGGCATTGAGACGAGCTTCGCGCAATTGTAGTTCTTTTTCTAAAATTTTGCGCTCTGTGATATCTTTATGAGTACCAGTCATCCGTAAAGCTCTACCCTGTTCATCCCGTTCCACAATTTGACCACGAGATTGTATCCATTTCCACTCGCCGGAGGCGCAAAGCATCCGCATTTCTATTTCATAAAGGGGAGTAGCGCCTTCTAGGTGAGAGATGATTGTTGATTTAACTGCGGCTAAATCTTCGGGATGTATCAAATCCCAGATTGCTGTTTGATGATCTTCCTTTTCTTGTGCTGGGTAGCCTAACATCTTTTGCCACCGACAGTCCCGGTAGACTTTACCCGTGGCGAGGTTCCAATCCCACAACCCTAGATCGCTGGCTTCTAAGGCTAGTTGTAAACGTTCTTCGCTGTTTCTGTGCGCCGCTTCTATGAGTTTTCGCTCAATCAATGCACTTAATTGTGTAGCTACAGCACCTAAAAGCATCAGTAAACGCTTGTCTGCTTGGGTGAAACTATGCTTAAAAAATACTAAAACTGCTAATACTTCTCTTCTAGCAATGATGGGAATACCAAAGCAGGCTTTTAACCCTACTTTTGCTGCTTGTAGCGATCGCAAAAATTGGGGTTGCTTGAGCTGAGAAACATCTTCAATCCATTCTGGTTGTTTAGTTTGCCAAACTCGTCCGGGTAGTCCCTCACCTAGCGCCATTTTTAGGTCTTTGCTTTGATGACAAAATTCAGCTAAATCAGCTTCTTCAAAGTAACAGACCAAACTGTGTTCTAAAACACTCGATTCACGATTGGGTGTCCAGGCTTCGCCAAAATCCCAGCCAATGGTTTGACATATTACTCGCAATACTAACGTTAAAGCACTTTTAACATCAACTGCACGGGCGATCGCTTGGGTGGCTAAGAGTAATAAACGGCTTTCCGCTTCCGCTTGTTTGCGTTCTGTAATGTCTTTAGCAGTACCCAGGATATACTTCTGTCCATCAATTTCGATTAACTCTGCACTAAACAGCGCCGTCTTAATTTCACCACTGCTAGTCCGAAAATCTACTTCATGGTTGCGAATGGCTTTAGTTCTTTCGATGATTTGAGCAATAAAATGTAACTCTTGTGTATTTACCCAAATATTTAATTCTTCACCAGAACTACCAATAACTTGAGTGCGATCATAACCAAAGAGGCGACAAAAACTATCATTAACTTCAATGTAACGAATTTCTGGATAAGTACAAAGAGTGATGGGGTCAGGGGATGCTCTAAATGCGGATGCTAGTTTTTGTTCAGAAATTCGATATGCTGCTTCTGCTCGTTGGCGTTCCCGCGCTTCTAAAGCTAAGGAAGCTAAATTAGTTAAAGAACGAGCAAAGTTCTGGTCTTCTGGTGTCCAATGATGATTTATTCCCACCGCTTCCAAACATAAAACCCCTACGGTTTTACCTGCTAGGCGAATGGGGGTATCTAAAATGGAAGTGATATTTAATGGTGTTAAGTAACTTTGGGAAAATGCTTGAGTTCTGGGATCTGTATGAGCATCATCTGCGGCGATCGCTTCCTCTTGATCTAAAGCTTGAAAATAAGCTGGATAATCTGCTGTTAATAAAGTTAATCCTTCACTGTGGTGATTGCGACTATACTCAAATAAGTCAAAACATTCAATGCTAGTAGCCGTTTCGTTATACAACCAAATACTAGCTCGCTCTATATCTAAATTCACAGATGCCGCAGTTGTTATCTCTGCAAAGGCTGCTTTTAAATTTCCTTGATACAATACTTGATCCTTTGCCAATTCCGTTAATACTAAATTGTCTTTCCAAAGCCTGATAGTGCTATTTTGTAATTGCTCTGGCGTTTTCTTCTGCCTGATAATATTACTATTAATCTCTACTTTTGTTAAATATAATGATTGAGTTTGTAATTTTTTATAACTTAACTCTAAATCATTTAAATAACCTAGTTTTTTATTGTCTATTAAATTATTTTTATAACCTATTTTTGTCGGTAATTTATTATCGCTATTTTGAATAATTAGCTGATTGAGAACACGTAAATAACATTCTTCCTTACGTAAGGGTTTACTAATAAAATCAGACACACCTAAGTGAAAGTAAGCATTATCTTCAGCAATTTTATCTAGATAAGTTAGCAAAATTATAGGTATATCCTGAGTTGTTTGTTCAGCCTTTAAATTTTGGCAAAAAAAATAAACATCTGTTTTATCAATAGAATCATCTATAAAAATCAGATCGGGCATGAAGTGCAAAACACTACTAATTGCCATATTAGCATTGTTAACTGGCTGTAATAAATACTCTGTTCCCGTAAAAAACTCAGACAAAGCAGACCAATTTTCGCAAGAGTTATCAATTAATAAAATTTTTGTTTGTTGATAATCTATAAGCATACTTTACAGTTAAGCAGCGAGTTTTAAACAAAGGAAATAAATCAAAAAATAAAATAACAATAAAAATGAATAAGTTTGTTAAATTTAGCAAACTTTTACCATAATTTGTAGATTTGTCATCATTAACCCAACAATTACTCACAACTATAACCCACATTTGTTACAGAAATGGCAAGGGAGTGGGGGAAGAACAGGGGAGAAGTCTTGACCCTTTCTATGAACCTCACAAGTTCCTCATGTTATAGCTATAGATTTTTGCTTATGACTCTTAGGCGATCGCCATTATGGTGATAGAACAAAAATGAGTGCAATGCAATCCACACAAAGTCTCAAGTGTTCCTCTGTGTACGGGCCTGTCAAATCTTGGCGATTTGGAAATTCTTTAGGTATCGATCCGATTGGGGTGGTGTCTACCTGTTCTTTTAACTGTGTCTACTGTCAATTAGGGCAAATTCAAACACATACCAACCAGCGTCAAATTTTTGTGACTACATCCCAAATTATTGAGGATTTGCAAGCACTTGCTTTTGATGAACAAGTAGATGTTGTCACCCTCAGTGGTAGTGGCGAACCTACTTTAGCATTAAATTTAGGGGAAATTTTGGCGATCGCAAACCAAATAACAAAAAGACCAACCGTAGTTTTAACCAACGCTACATTACTCAGAGATACTCAAGTCCGCCATGCGCTAAAATCAGCAGACATTGTTGCAGCTAAATTAGACGCTATTTCGTCAAATCAATTGCAGCGCGTCAACCAACCTGTAGCGACAATTAATTTACCGCACATCCTCGCAGGTATCGAGCAATTTCGAGGGGAATATCAAGGGAACCTAGCTATTCAAACAATGGTGTTGTCCCCTTGGACTACAGAAATGATAGAACTTTACATCCAACAGATACAGCGTTTACAACCTGATGAAATTCAACTTAACGTTCCCACCCGTCCCCGCGTCTTAGTTCGACAATTAGAAGCTAGAGGAAATGATGCGACTGAATTTATCCCCGACGCTATGCACCAACTCAAATGTATTAGTGCTGATATTATTACCACCCTAGCTGACACAATCAACTGTGCAACAAATATTCCGGTGCGTTATAGGAGTATAGGGGTATAGGGGTATAGAGGAAAGACTAAAAGCTAATTCTTCTCTTACACCCTTACACACCTACACCCTTACACCCTTACCTCCACCTTAATCTTTCTACTAAAACTTCCAAGGAGAAACAGATGGAAACTCAATCAACCAACCCATCAATTACAATTGCAGAAATTCCCCCTGGCTATCTCAACATCATGGGTTACATTGATGAGTCAGAGGTAAATGGCCCTGGTTGTCGTGCAGTGGTTTGGGTACAAGGTTGTCCCCGTGAGTGTCCGGGGTGCTTTAATCCTGATTCTTGGACATTTGAAATTAATCAGCTAGTTTCTGTAGATTCTCTCGTCGAGCAAATTTTAAGCAAACCGCAAAATCAAGGTGTCACATTCTCTGGCGGAGAACCTTTTTATCAAGCCACAGCATTGGCGGAACTGGCTGGTAAGTTAAAAGCTGCTGGTTTAAATGTTATGTCTTTTACAGGCTTCACCCTCAAACAACTCCAATCTGAATCTGCACCTCCAGGTTCACAAGCATTATTAGCACAACTAGATATTTTAATTGATGGGCCGTTTGTTGAGTCTTTAGCAATTAATTCTCCAGATTCACCTGTTTCTTCCAGAAATCAAAAAGTTCACGTCTTTAACCCAGCCTTTGCAGATAAAATTACTTGGGCTAGTGACCAAATAGAAGTCCACATCCTCAAAGATGGAAACCGCATTGTTACTGGTTATCAAGGTTGGCTGGAATTGACTTAATTAATTGGTAATTGGTAATTGGTAATTGGTAATTGGTGATTCGGTTTTGTGTTGGGTATATACTTTGACACAAAACCGTTTTTAATAGTGAACAGTGAACAGTTATCAGTTAAATACGTTGGTGAAACATCACACCAATTGCTGGAAGGCTTAGGGTGGCGCTTCTTTATCCCCCACCATACGCCCTGGCTGACTGATAACTGATAACTGATAACTGATAACTGATAACTGATTTAATAATTATGTTGATGACGCAACTTAAACCCGCAAATCCTGATTTAACAGTTACTCTGACTTTGGCGCTGACAGCAGAAGAACGGACTCGCTCTCGTCACCGTTTTGCAACAGAAGATGGTAAGGTGGTGTTTTTACGTCTGCCTAGAGGTACAGTTTTGCGGGATGGGGATATTCTCCAAGATGAAACTAATGAAAATTTAATTAGAGTTGTGGCTAAACCTGAACCAGTGTTAACTGTGGTTGCGCCAACTCCACTGTTATTAATGCGGGCAGTTTATCATTTAGGTAATCGTCATGTGCCTGTGGAAATTACCTCAACTTATTTACGCTTATCGCCCGATGCCGTATTGCGTACAATGTTAGAACACATGGGGTTAGAAATTACCGCCGAAATTCTCCCTTTTCAGCCAGAATTAGGGGCTTATGGACAGCATCACGCTCACTGATAGCCATTTTTTACATATATTACAACTAGCTAGTTCTGCTTTACCAGTGGGGGCGTATAGCTATTCTGAAGGATTGGAAACACTAGTAGAAAATGGGGTGATCGCTAATCAAGCAACTCTGCAACAATGGTTAGAAGCTGAACTGAGTTACGGCGCAATTCGCCTAGAAGCGGCGGTGATGGTGAGAGCCGCCCAAGCTGCCACAATGGGGGATATGCAAACATTACGTGATTGGAATTTGTGGTTATCTGCGGCGAGGGAAACTCAAGAATTACGCAATTCTAGCTGGCAGATGGGGCGATCGCTCATGCAATTACTTGGTAAAATACAACCACAAATCCAACCTTTCGCTGATGCAGTGGGTAATCCTTGTAATTATGCGATCGCTTTTGGCATTGCTAGCGCTCATTGGCAAATTCATCTATCAGCCGCCATCTTAGGATACCTCCATAGTTGGGCAACTAATTTAATTACTGTTGGAGTCAAAATCATTCCCCTGGGACAAACAGCCGGACAAGAATTATTACTTAATTTACAACCCTTAATTAGCCATTCAGCCGCAGAAATTATCTCTTTAAAAGATGACGAAATTGCTTGTTGCAGTTGGGGTTTATCTTTAGCCAGTATGCAGCACGAAACCCAATATACAAGGTTGTTTAGAAGTTGAGCCTCATGAAGCTCAAAAAAAATCTTTGCCTCCCTTGGCGTTAATCTCCGCTTGCCTTAGCGTTTAAAACATCCTCTAAGATTTGAACCATTTTTTTTTAAATACAGTATTACTCTACTTAGAGTAAGATGAGAATTGAGCGTAAAAATCTTAGAAATCAAGTGCCATCAAAGCCAACCCATAAGCAAGCTATAGCTTCTGTGTATCTCTGCCAATCCCTATCAGATATGTTGCAGCCAATACACTTATTTAGATATGATGATTTATATAGACGTATATTTATACTAGCTGGTATTAATGAGGCTATAGAAATTATCATTTTTGAGAATGGAAAATGGGAGTTTAACACAGATGACCAAACCTGATTTTAGACAAATGAATCGTCAAGAATTAAAAGCTTATATTCGAGAAAACCCTACTGATGATGAAGCAATTAGAGAATTGTTTGTCAATCGCCGCAGTCCTCATGCAAAAACCTATCCTTCACCAGAAACCATGACTAAAAAAGAGTTAACAGATATTTTTAGAACAAATAATAATTAAGCAGGACTTACGCAACTGGAACAATTGTAGGGTGCGTCAGCCCCAATAATTTTGTACATATTAGAGGATTTTCCACATCTGACGCACCCTACAGTTAGTTTGATTATGACTGATAATCATTTAATTGAATTAGCTATTGTTGGGAATGCTCAAATCATTGCTAATAACATTATTAAAGATTTTCAAAACGCTGAACTATTATTTCCTAATTTATTAATTGCTAGACCTGAAGAAATCATTAGGAGTTAAATGATAATGGCTACTTTAACTATACGTTTACCAGAAGAAAAGCACGCCAGATTAAAAGAACTTGCTCAAGCTAGAGGTATAAGTGTTAATAAGTTAATTGAAGAACTTTCTACTATAGCTTTAGTAGAATTTGATACATATACTAGATTTAAAGCAATGGCTGCTACTGGTAATGTTGAAGAAGGCTTAAGAATACTTGAAAAACTTGACAATCTAACCGAATAAGCTATCTGATATTACAAAAGGCGAACACTATAAGAGGTGTTTGACTTAATAACTAATAACTAAGGACTTATGAACGCTTTTCGTGTTGGGGTAGCAGGCCCGGTGGGTTCGGGGAAGACGGCTTTAGTAGATGCTATGTGTAAGGCGTTGCGCGATCGCTATAAGCTAGCGGTGGTGACAAATGATATATATACTCAAGAGGATGCCCAGTTTTTAGTGCGTTCTCAAGCCTTAGCAAGCGATCGCATTTTAGGAGTAGAAACAGGCGGTTGTCCACACACAGCCATTCGAGAAGACGCTTCCATGAATTTGGCAGCCATAGAACAGCTAGAACAGCGTTTTACCGATTTAGATTTAGTCTTTTTAGAAAGTGGTGGCGATAATTTAGCCGCCACCTTCAGCCCCGAATTAGTAGATTTAACCATATATGTAATTGATGTGGCGGCTGGTGATAAAATTCCCCGCAAAGGCGGCCCAGGAATTACCAAATCCGATTTATTAGTAATTAATAAAACTGACCTAGCGCCCTATGTAGGTGCAGATTTAAGCGTCATGGAAAGAGACGCAAAAAAAATGCGTAGTGACAAACCCTTCATTTTTACCAACCTCAAAACACAGCAAGGACTCACCGATGTAATTGAATTTGTCTGCACTTATATTTGTTGAGAACTTAGAGTTTGTTGGAAAAATATTGTTGCTAACATCAAAGCCTCTCAAACCTAACCCCCCAGCCCCCTTCTCTTGTAGGGAAGGGGGAGAAATTAAAGCCTCTCTCCTTTTAGGGGAGAGGTTTGGAGAGGGGTTTTGAAAAAAAATCACTATTGACTATGCACTGTGGACTATGGACTAATGACTATGGACTAATGACTAATGACAATGACTAACCTACAAATTTTTCTCGATATTGCCACAGAAGCGGCGTTAGCTGCGGGTGCGGTTTTACAGAGTTACTTCGGTAAACTAGAAGACGCAGTGACAGAAAAAGGTCGTCCCGGTGATTTAGTTACCGCCGCCGATAAAGCTTCAGAAGCAGTAGTTTTAGAAATTTTGCGCCGCCATTTTCCGCAACACTCTATCCTGGCTGAGGAGTCGGGGAAACTGGGAAATCAAGATAATCAATATCTTTGGGCGATAGATCCCTTGGATGGGACGACTAATTACGCTCACCAATACCCAGCTTTTTGTGTGTCTATTGGGTTGTTAATTAATGGTGTCCCCCAGGTAGGCGCAATTTATGACCCCTTTCATAATGAATTATTCCGGGCGGCGGCTGGTTTAGGTGCAACACGCAACCGTCAACCCATCAAGGTTTCCCATACCTCAGAGTTGAGTAAAAGCTTATTGGTAACTGGATTCGCCTACGATCGCCGCGAAACATCAGATAATAACTATGCGGAATTTTGTCACCTTACCCATCTCACCCAAGGCGTGAGGCGTAGCGGTTCAGCCGCTTTAGATTTAGCCCATGTTGCTTGTGGGCGTGTCGATGGCTATTGGGAGAGAGGAATAGCGCCTTGGGATATTATCGCCGGTGTCATCTTGTTACAAGAAGCAGGTGGTAAAGTTACCGCCTATGATGGGACTCCCTTAAAAATTGAATCTGGTCGTATTCTCGCAACCAATGGTTATATTCATGACAATCTGAGTCAGGCATTAATGCAAACGCCACCTCTGTCAGCTTGGAGGTAGGTGTGGTTATTGACTACGTACTGATGTGGTAGTGTATGTATGTTTGGTCAGCAAAGAGGAAAAGCATTGTTAAGCGAATATCATAGAAAAAAGTTACTGCATCACTTTTACTGTCTGGATTCCGATCATTCAGGCTTTATTGGGAAAGAAGACGCTGAGATTTTTGCTCAGAGGTTCGCCAAAATCCGTAGCGCAGAGATTGGTTCAGACATTCACAAAGATTTGTTGTTTAAGTGGCTTGATGTTTGGGAGAATTTTTGGTCTAAAGCGGATTTGGATGGAGATGGTAAGGTAAGTTCTGAAGAATTTTGTCAGGGCGTAGAAAAAGCTGTTTCAAATCCAGATTACAACGACCCTTTAATAGAGACTGTGTTTGACATTATTGATTTAGACAGTGATGGTCAAATATCACAACAAGAGCATAGTCTCTTCTTCAGTGTGTTTGACCTAGATGCTGAGCAATCAGCTTTTGTCTTCTCCAAGCTTGATATTGACCAGGACGGCATCCTCTCTAAAGAAGAGTTTGTTTCTGCTAAAAGAGAATTTCTCACTGAAAAAGAACCCGGTGCTGTAGGCAACTGGTTTTGGGGTTCTGTTGAGTAATGCACGCCATGATTTTGGGGTTTAGAGGGGTGTTGTTGCGTGAATAAGCAAAATGGTAAATACGAATTGGTGTGTCTTTTTTTGTTTAATGCAACAACGCTATTCGTAATTGGTAATTCCTTATAGCCTACGGCTATGGTTTACTTTACTTAAGTATACGAAGAATTACTGAGAAATAAAATTAATCTTGCTGACCTTCTTGATTTAGCAGTCGCTAACTAAATTAGGACAAAGAGGAGTTATCGAAACCCAATAAAAACAACATTTTCAGCCTGTTATCAGCCCCCAATCCCCAGTCCCCGCTCCCCAGTCCCCAACCATAAATTAAAGATTCACCAAAGAGTAGCAAATAATTGCTGTATACTACTGACGTTTAGCCACTCAAGCGCAGTAAACTAGAAAAAATCTTACGGCTCTCTTGGTGCAAAACCGCTATATGTCTCTCAGAATAGATCGTGGTTTGTTTAAATATGATTTCATAGACCATCACGCAATCTTGTGTGTGTCTGTTGACGCGGATGTCAAAGAAATCCGCAAAAGATATCTGAAAATTGCTCGTCACTTGCACCCCGATAGCAGTTCCATCACTACCCAGGCAGAAAAAAAATTAGCCAGCGAACTACTATCCAAGTTGGTTAACCCAGCCTACGAGACACTATCAGCAGAACGAACTCGTTCGGAGTACATTATAGTGTTATCTCAAATGGGTAAGCGTTTATTACAGGAATCTGCTTCGATAGAATTGACTACTGATTTAGCCAAACAGCTAGCATCAGCGCCCAATATCGATCTAGTTTATAAAAATGCGATCGCCAAAATCGCGGAGACTCAATATAACTCGCTCAAAGAGGCGATAACCATCATTTCCCAAATCAGCGAGTTGAATTTAGTTTACTTGATGCGGACGGCTGGGAAAACTTTTGCTACACCAGCAGCTAAACCTCTAGTTAACTCCGCTCCTCCCCAATCAAAACAAACACCCGCACCACCTCCACCAGAACCCCCCAAAGAAGATTCATCTATTGAACAGTATCTGCGCCGCGCTCAAACTTTAATTGAAAAAAATCAATTTCCTCCAGCCGAAATAGAGTTAAAAGACGCACTAAAAATCTCACCTAAAAGTAGCCGTTGTCATAGTTTGTTGGCTTTTGTCTATATGCGACAAAATAAACTGAAAATGGCTAAAATTCATTTTGATAATGCACTAAAATTAGACCCCAAAGATGCAACAGCATTGGCATGGAAACCTAAAATAGATAAAGTTCTAGGTCAACAGTCTAGTGGTTCTAATGTCAAGACACCTGCCAATACTGGCGATAAACAGCCGGAGAAATCTAGCGGTGGTTTGTTCGGTGGTTTGTTTGGTGGGAAGAAAAAATAGTCGGTGACTGATGCTAAATGCTGTTGCACAATAGCGGAGGACTCTAACCTTCAAAATGTTATGATACACCAGCTGACCAAGCCACTAGCAAATTACACAAAAGTAGGTGGAAATTGAGACAAATATAAAAATTACACATGAGAAAGAAAAATCAAGGGTTTGGACAAGGGTATAGGGGTGCAGGGGTGTAGGTGTTCACAACCCTTACACCCTTACACTCTTACACCCTTACACCCTTACACCCTGTCTCAACAGACAACCTTGTAAATCAGCGTGGCGAATCACAGAACGGAGGATTAATGGTGTATCAACCAGCAGCGGGAGCGAGGGATTTACTACCCCTAGATGTGGCTCAAAAACGCTGGATTGAAGATAAGTTACAACAAGTGTTTCACCGTTGGGGTTATCACAGAATCATCACCTCAACGCTGGAACGCATGGATACCTTGATGGCGGGTGAAGCAATTCAACGTCAGATGGTGATTCAACTGCAAAGTTCGGAAGATGAAGAATTAGGGCTGCGTCCAGAGTTGACAGCTTCTATCGCTCGTGCTGTCGTTACGCGCATGGCAAGGGTTACTTATCCGCAGCGTCTGTACTACAATGCTAACGTCTTTCGCCGCATCTGGGAAAATCGCCATAATCGTCAGCAAGAGTTTTATCAAGCTGGTGTGGAATTATTGGGTGGCGGCGGACTTTTGGCAAATGCAGAAGTTTTGCTGTTGGTGGGTAATTGTTTGACAGCACTAGGTTTACAGGATTGGCATTTAATTTTAGGCGAAGCGGGAATCACGCGATCGCTCCTCAATGCTTTCCCAACGAATTTACGCGCCAAAGTTCGCAGTGCGATCGCCCATCTTGACCGCATTACTATAGATACTCTCCCCCTAACTGACGAACTGCGCGAACGTGCCAGAATCATGCTAGATTTGCGCGGAAACAGCGCTGATGTGTTGCAAAAAGTCAGTAGCCTAAATTTAGATGCAGAACAACAAGAGGCGGTCAATAACCTCAAATCTTTGGTAGAGTTATTAGAATCTGGCGGTAAATTTCCCATAATTCTCGACCTGAGTCTGATTCAAACCATAGACTACTACACTGGTATTGTCTTTGAGATTGTCAGCAGCATTGATGCACAAGCCAGAACTTTGGGACGTGGTGGACGCTACGACCAGCTTTTAGGGCTATATCATCCCCAAGGGGAAAACATTCCGGGGATTGGATTTGTCCTCAACATCGAAGATTTATATCAAGTGCTGTTATCCACTCAGCAATTACCACAACAAACCCCGGCGAGTGATTGGTTAGTTGTACCAGAAACACCCACAGCCCACGGTGCAGCCTTCGCTTACGCGCAAAAGCTACGTGAATCTGCTGATTTGGTAAGAGTAGAAATAGACCTGGGTGGTAAAGATAAGCCAGCTATTCAAGAATATGCCCGCGATCGCGGTATTGCTCAGATCGCTTGGATCAAAGCCGATGGATCACCAATAATTGAAAAGGTGAGTCCATAGTTAATAGTCCATAGTCAATAGTCCATAGTTGAAAAATCTTGTAACTGTTGACTGTACAGACGCGATTAATCGCGTCTCTACTTACCAATGACCAATGACTAAAGAGAGGGGAATATGCCACACACTATTGTTACTGATGTCTGTGAAGGTGTTGCCGACTGCGTAGATGCTTGCCCAGTGGCTTGTATTCATGAAGGCCCTGGTAAAAATGTTAAGGGAACAGATTGGTACTGGATTGATTTTTCTACTTGTATTGATTGTGGTATCTGTCTGCAAGTATGTCCCGTAGAAAATGCGATCGTCCCAGAAGAAAGACCTGATTTGCAGAAAACTCCGTAATTACAATTAGGTACTCAGGGAACTTACTTATATTAACAGGCATCTTCTCAACTTGGAGAGTGCCTGTTTTTTCTATAAATGTACGAAATTATTATTAAAGTATCAAAAAAATATAAAAGATTACTAAATTTATTGTAAAAAATAGAAAGTTATCTAGTAATTTAACAGTAACTATACTGTCATGGGTTTAACTTGTACATCTTTTTGTATTTCCTGTTAACTTTCAACTGTTAACAATTAACCAACAACTAGCTTGATTATTGATGGATATGAATTAAAATCTTAACAGCTTATTAACTAGACTACTTCATCCAAAGTAGTAAAAATACGTACATAATAAAAAATGATAATAAGAACTCATGAAAAGGCTAAGTATCTTACCTATTGTTCAGTTCTGCGTCTTGAGTCTGTCTTGTGCAGCAATTAACTTGCTAACATTGCCAAAAGCCACAGCCGCAACATTTGAGCTTACCTTTACACGGTTAGAAGGAATAATCAATAAAAATATCAAAAATGGAGCCGGAACCGCTATTTACAGAGCTAGTCTACCAATTGGTTATGATATTACAGCAATTCAAATTAGCGACATCATAGGAATAGGAGGTTCTCCAGGCCGATTTACTGGTTTGGATTTAGATGCAGTTAAAATCAGTGATAAGTTAATTACAAATGCTGAAGATATCAAAAATCTTACTGGATTAAGTGTATTTGATTTCAACTCAGAGCGCACTAAATTTGTAGCAGGAACTCAGCGTGATCCTGGCAACTCAAAGTTCAAGGACTTGTTTAAGGGCGATCGTTTATTCGGGACTAAAAAATGTGGTAATAATCAATATTGTGTTGATAACGATATTGCCACACTAGGTAATTTTGATGCTAATGCCATAACTGATAACACCGCTAGAGGATTTATGAGTTTTGGCGACGGTGGACAACTTATATTGAACCTTACCCAAACAGTCTCGACCCATGAACAACAACCACTATATTTTTACGCTGCCGAAGTGGGTGATAATGAAAGACTAAGAGGCCGGGTAACTGCCACTGGCAGAAAAAGGAGGGTTCCAGAACCTAGTGGCTTGGGTGCTTTGTCTTTGATGGGACTCTACTTAACAACAGGTATCAAGAAAAAAAAGAAAATCGTTTAGCGGCAGAGTTGATAAATTATAATTGAGTTTTTTCGCAAACATAGGTTGATCACCTATGTTTTATCATTTTAAAAATAAAGGATATTATGTCAGGTTCAGCACCAAATTTACCTCCTCTGCTAGAAGTTGAGAACGTTCATGCAGGATACATCAAGGATGTAGATATCTTGCAAGGTGTTAATTTTCGGGTTGAAGCAGGGGAATTAGTAACAGTAATTGGCCCTAATGGTGCTGGTAAGTCTACCTTAGCAAAAACCATTTTTGGACTTTTGACTCCCCACACAGGCACAATTAATTTTAAAGGTAAGAATATTGCTGGACTCAAATCAAATCAAATTGTGCGGCTGGGAATGTGCTATGTGCCACAAATTGCTAATGTCTTTCCTTCGTTGAGTGTGGAAGAAAACTTAGAAATGGGGGCTTTTATACGCGATGATAGCTTGCAACCATTGAAAGACAGAATATTTACCATGTTTCCTAGATTAAGCGATCGCCGTCGTCAACGCGCCGGTACTCTCTCCGGTGGAGAACGTCAGATGCTAGCGATGGGTAAAGCCTTAATGTTAGAACCCAGTTTACTAGTCTTAGATGAACCTTCAGCCGCCTTATCCCCAATTCTCGTAACACAAGTCTTTGAACAGATTAAACAAATCAACCAAGGGGGAACAGCGATTATTCTAGTAGAACAAAATGCCCGCAAAGCCCTAGAAATGGCAGACCGTGGTTATGTACTAGAATCAGGACGCGATGCTATATCCGGCCCCGGACAACAGTTGTTAAATGATCCCAAGGTAGCCGAATTGTATTTGGGTGCAGGGAAAGGGCATTAATTGGGGACTGGGGAAGGGGGAAGGGGGAAAGGGGAAGGGGGAAAGGGGAAAGGGAAATAAAAACTATTAAACTTACCTCTTTTGTTCTGCTCCCTTATCTTATCCACCAGTAGTTGTGGCACTTTTCCATAATTTAACTATTTTGATTTTAAGTTTTAATTAATTGACTGGCGAACGTATGATTTACAAACTCATGGGATAATTAACAGTCGCAGTATCATAGGGACTGGGGACTAGCCCCAGGATACTGGGAAAAAGCACAAGAGCAGAGGAAGTATGGAAGCACAGGATATAGTCTTTCCCCCTTCCCCTTTCCCCTTTCCCCCTTTCCCCCTTCCCCCTTCCCCAATCCCCAATTCATCACTTATGCCCTTGTCTGACGCAATACCCGCTCTCCTTGTCTTAGCAGATGGAACTGCTTACCGTGGTTGGTCTTTCGGTGCGACGGGAACCACTATTGGCGAAGTTGTGTTCAACACTGGTATGACTGGATATCAAGAAGTGTTGACCGATCCCAGTTACTGCGGTCAAATTGTCCTGTTCACCTACCCCGAATTGGGGAATACAGGCGTTAACCCCGAAGACGAAGAATCAGCACGCCCGCAAGTGCGAGGTGCGATCGCCCGCAATGTTTGTTATAAACCTAGTAACTGGCGATCGACACAATCCTTACCCGACTACCTCAAACAACATCAAATCCCTGGCATCTTTGGCATTGATACCCGCGCCCTCACCCGGAAAATTCGGATGTACGGAGCCATGAATGGCGGTATTTCCACAGAAATTTTAGATGAGGCGGAGTTGCTAGAACAGGTACAAGCCGCCCCCAGTATGAGCGGCTTAAATCTAGTTCGAGAAGTCACCACCTCCCAAGTCTACGAATGGTCAGATCCCACAACCTCGATTTGGGAATATAATCCTGAAGCTAGGGTAAATAATCAGGAAACCTTGACAGTTGTGGCATTAGATTTTGGCGTGAAACGTAATATTTTGCGCCGTTTAGCCAGCTATGGTTGCCGAGTCATTGTTGTACCTGCCGATACACCACCAGAAGAAATCCTCAAATACAATCCAGATGGTATTTTCCTCTCTAACGGCCCCGGCGACCCGTCGGCGGTAACAGAAGGTATTACCACAGCTAAAGCCTTGCTCGAAAGCCAAAAACCCATGTTTGGTATTTGTATGGGACACCAAATTTTAGGTCATGCCTTGGGAGCAGAAACATTTAAGCTGAAATTTGGGCATCGGGGTTTAAATCAGCCTGCTGGTTTACAACAACGGGTAGAAATTACCAGCCAAAACCACAGCTTTGCGATAGACCCAGATTCCTTACCTGAGAAAGTTGTGGAAATCAGCCACCTCAATCTCAACGATCGCACAGTCGCCGGTTTACGCCACAAATCCCTACCCGTATTCTCAGTGCAGTACCACCCAGAAGCCAGCCCAGGCCCTCATGACGCTGATTACTTGTTTGCTCAGTTTGTCCAAGAAATGCGAGCAGCAAAGCTAGGGGCTGGGAACTAGGGACTGGGGACTGGGTAATGGGTAATGGGTAATGGGTAATGGGTAATGGGTAATGGGTAATGGGAAGAAGAAAGGGAGAACAGACTAGTCTGTGGGAATTTTGGATTAGAATTTAATCTAAATAACCCAATCCCCCTTCCCCCTTCTCCTTTCCCCTTTCCCCTTTCCCCCTTCCCCTTTCCCCTTTCCCCATACCCCAGCAGGTTGTAGACAACAAGCCTAAAAAACATCTATACTTGAGCGTTTACTATAACGACGAGGAGGGAATTATTGCTGAACCACTAAATCTAACCGTAAGCCTGAGAGGGACTCGTGAAGCCCGCGATAATTATCAGCTATTCCGCCTCACAGGTCTGTTAGATGCCTTTTCTGAGCCGACGTTTCGCAAGGTACTTGGCGGCAAAATTGATGAAGGCCCAAAGCATATTATTCTGGATCTTTCGCAAATTGACTTTGTTGACAGTTCCGGCTTGGGCGCTCTGGTGCAGCTAGCCAAGCAGGCGCAAAATGCCACAGGAACCTTGCAAATTGTCACCAATGCACGAGTCACACAAACGGTCAAGCTCGTTCGCCTAGAGAAGTTCCTCTCACTGCAATCCACGGTTGACGCAGCTGTAGAAAACATTAAGGGTGCTTGATCCATAGATAAATTAAGCTATTCCGAGATTTTTCGGTATAGCTTAATTTATGAGAGGGACTGGGGACTGGGGATTGGGGACTGGGGAGTAGGGGGAGATGGGAGAAAGTAATGAATATCAACTGTCACCTATCACCTGTCACCTGTCACCTGTCAACTGACCCTAATTTCTAACCTTCGATAGATGCGTGGAAAATATAGTAAAGTATAAAGACAATAGAGATATCTTTGGAAATTAATAAAAAACTACTAAAATTAGGTATCCAAAACTTTTAACTTTTGCTTTCAAAAATACCCAGTCAAGGAATGATGAATTTGTGAAGTCCCAGGAGGAAGATTTATTAGATAAACAAGGTGAAGACCTGAAGCTGGATTCATCTTGGAATCAAGCACTCTTGGCAACTACTGCGCCGTTAATATCAAATATTTCCCAGACACAATTGCAGCAAATTTCCCCTGCGGCTTTGGCTTATGTGGGGGACGCAATTTATGAACTATATGTTAGAATGTTTTATCTGCTACCACTAAGACGATCAGATGCTTACCATCGATTAGTAGTAGCGCAAGTAAGAGCAGAAACACAGGCGCTACATTTGCGATCGCTGACTCCTTACCTCAAGGCAAGTGAATTAGAAATTGTCCGCCGAGGCCGTAATGCTGCCACAGGTCGCCCCAAGCGGGTTGATCCCGAAATATATCAACAAGCCACTAGTCTTGAGACTTTAATTGGCTATCTTTATTTGACCGATTTCCCTCGTTTAACCGAACTTTTACAGAAAATCTATCTAGAGAAAGAAGAATAAATTAAGATTTCCTCGCTCGGACAATTTTTACGTTGAGGTTCCGTACATTCAGGAATCGGACTGTCTACCCATGCGCCATGCGTCAAAATTTTATGACTAACAAACCGAAAAAAATCAAGACCGCCAGCGAAGCGAATCGCGTCCAACCAATTAAACTTAAAGGTAAGCGAGTCCTAGCTAATCCTATTCGCAGTTCTCGACCAGGGGAAAGCAATTCTTCGGCTTCCAGTAAGCCACGTCCCTCACGTCCCCAACGCAAATTTTCTGATTCAGCCCCAATTGCTAAACCACAAGAAGATAGCGACGTTATCTATGGTCGTCATCCAGTGTTGAGTGCATTGGAAAGTCAGCGCGGACTCAATCGCATCTGGGTAACTCCCCGCCTACGTTACGATCCCAGATTTCATAATCTGATTCTGCAAGCCAAGGAAAACGGTACAGTCATTGACGAGGTAGAACCCAGACGCTTAGACCAAATCACTAACCAAGCTAATCACCAAGGTATAGCTGCACAGATTGCACCTTACTCATATATTGAGTTATATGAACTGATTGCACAAGCTAAGTCTACTACTGATCCCGTAATTGTCGTAGCTGACGGTATCACAGACCCCCATAACTTAGGAGCAATTATTCGCACAGCCGAAGCAATTGGCGCTCAAGGCTTGGTCATTCCCCAAAGAAGGGCATCAGGGATCACTTCTACAGTTGTAAAAGTAGCAGCAGGCGCTTTAGAAAACTTTCCTGTAGCTAGAGTAGTTAACCTCAGTCGTGCGTTAGAAGAGTTGAAAGAAGCAGGCTTTTGGATTTATGGGACTGCGGCTGGCGCTAGTGAGCCTCTGCACACAGTCAGCTTCCGGGGGCCGATAGTTTTGGTCATCGGTTCGGAAGGGGAAGGTTTGAGTATGCTAACTCAGCGCTCATGTGATGTTTTGGTATCAATTCCCCTGATGGGTAAGACCCCTAGCCTGAATGCCTCAGTTGCCGCAGGAATGGCTCTTTATGAGATTTTCCGCCAACGCTCCCTCAACACTTTGTACTTAGATAAATTACAAAAACCTCTTTGAAAATTATCAGTAAAAGAGTATAAAGAAATGTAACAACAAATCTGTTGTTAAAGATTCAGTACCACTTTGATCAATTGGCAACAACCATGAAAACAATTTGGCAAAACCTGAAGGAAACTGCAATTAATACTTTCGATTCATTTGGTTTGGCTTGGTGGGTAGAGATTACCACTCAAAACCCTCGTTGCACATACTATTTCGGCCCGTTCCTAAGTTCTGCTGAGGCAAAGCTAGCTATCAAAGGCTACGTAGAGGATTTAGAAAGCGAAGGAGCGCAAGGAATAGGTGTCAACGTGAAGCGCTGCAAGCCAGATAATTTGACAATTGCTGATGACCTGGGGGAACGTCTTGACCGCAAAGTAAAGCCTGCCTTTAGCGGTCAGATGTAAGTTAGGCAATTAGTCAATAGTCGATAGTCATTAGTCAATGGTCATTAGTCATTAGTTATTTGATGTGACTGTGGACTGTGGACTTTGGACTATGGACTCTGGACTATTGACTACTAACAACAGTCAATGGTCATTAGTCATTAGTTATTTTATTTGGCTGTGGACTATGGACTCTGGACTATTGACTACTAACAACTTGAGGATTATTTGCTAACCACAAGTCGATATCGCTTAGTACCTGTTGGGGTATTTCCCAGGGGAACAGATGGGCGGTATTGGGGTAGCATTGCCATTGGCTAAGTTTGAGGTGTTGTGCTGTTTCCAAACTGGAAGCGGCTGTAATGTGTCTATCTTCAGCGCCAGCAAGCACCAAACTAGGACAGCGAATTTGCTCAAGGTCGGTGAGTCGGTTGTAGCCTAAACGTAGGGCGCTGTTCAGGGCGCGGGTAGCAAATGTAGAGGTTTGCAAATAGGCTGGGACGGCTTCTTGGGCAATGTAATTATAAGCTGTGGGTGTGTGTTGCTGGATGAGGTAACGAAATAGCGATCGCTTGCCAAACGTCTCGATATTCCAGCGCCAACTCGGTTTAACATAATTCAGTAGCGCTGCAACACCAGTGTAAACATTATCATGCAAAGAAATCGGCGGATGATTTCCGCGCGGTCTAGCTGCTGTCGCCACCAAAATCAGACCTGTGATACGTTGCGGGAGGCGCAAAGCTAACTCCATCGCCAAAATTCCACCCAGCGACCATCCTAATAATAAGCATTTTTCGATTTGCAAGCGGTCTAATAGGGTTTCCAGGTCACTCAAATGATCCTGCATTGTAAAATCGCTACGAAAGCGACTTTTGCCATATCCACGTAAATCAGGGGCAATAGTTTGGTAGCGTTTTGATAAGTGATTTGTAAATACAGAAAGGCTCCGACCAGTACCAGGATGACCATGCAATCCTAATATGGGGAAACCTTGACCTTGAATGTAAAAGTTGAGTTTAGTCATTAGTCATTGGTCATTAGTAAGTAGAGACGCGATTAATCGCGTCTGTACAGTCAACAGTCAATAGCTTAAAATCCCTAGTCTTGTGTTGGGTTACAGATACCTGTAAGTAATTGTTTTAGGACTTACGCAACTGGCATATTTTTTCTGTAGGGTGTGTGACTGGCGATAATATTTGAACGTAGTAATGAGACTTGTAGCGTCACGCACCAACCACTAATTGTGACACTTGCGTAAGTCCTGTGTTTGTTGAGTGCGGGTAAGTTTTCAACCCATGCGTAAAAAAAAAGCGATCGCTATGTACATCGTTCAAGCTTTTAATTGTGTCAGTAATTCCAACTCTGGAAACCATTTGCTGCTGTGTTGTAGTTGCTTTTAGTTTAGCAGCTGTCGCTGATAGTCTGCGTCTTGCTTTGGGCAACTTATATATGTGACAGTTAGTAAATAATTTTTATGAGTATTACTAATTCAGAAATAGATGTAGCTTCTTTAGTGGCTAGAGTAGAACAGCTAGAAAAAGAGCAAAATCTTCGTAGACAAAATATTGCTTGGTTGAAAAAATATTTTGATGACTTAAAACAGCAATTTAATAATAGAACGGAGTTGCAAGATATTCAAGGTGTGCAGGAGGCGATCGCACAATTAACTGCACAAGTTTCTGAGTTACAACAGCATATAAATTTCTTGCCTTTAGACAAAGATTTAGCTAATCAAGATAGTCAGGAAATAATAGTAGAGCAGAGTAATATTGATGACGCGGAAATTGTCAAGCGCTTTTTTGAGAGAGTTGATCAGCAGCAAATTCAGCAATTATCAGTAGAAGTACCAACTATTGTTGAAAATACTGAAATTTCCGTTACTGAGGAAGATGAGCAGGTTGAAGAAGAGACAAAACCTAGCACAGCTTTTAGTGACTTTGAGTTTCAAATTGAAAGAATAATGTGGTTGGTAAATAGAAGTTATGCAGCAGAGGAAGAAAGTCAAGATATACCTCTTGATGCTGAAGAATTTTTAAGGCGTTATGAAGCAGGCGAAAGAGATTTTTCAGGTTTGAATCTGGCTGGAATAAATTTGAGTGGTAAAGATTTAAGAAAAATTAAATTGATTCAGGTAAACTTGGATGGCGCAAACCTCAGCCGCACTAACTTGAGTAATTCAAACTTGAGTGTGTCAAATCTTAGGAATGCTGACCTGAGTGAAGCTGACTTATCTGATTCAAATTTAAGTGAAGCAAATCTATCTAATGCTTACCTTCTTAAAACTCAACTCAAATCAGCTAATTTATCTAATGCAATACTAAAAAAAGCCAACCTCAGCAAAGTTAACTTGAACGGAGCAAACTTAAGTGAAGCTAACCTTGCTGAAGTTAATCTCAAAGGAGCTATTTTTCGTGATTATCCAGCAGTAAACCTTAGTGGTGCAAATTTAAGTGGATTAGATTTAAAGGGAATAAATTTAAAGGGAGCTAACTTAACAAGGGCTAACTTGAGTTATACAAACTTGAGTTGTGCGAATTTAAGGGGAGCAAAATTAGTAAAAGCAGATTTAAGTAATGCTGTACTCAGCAAAGTAAATCTGATTGAAGCGAATTTGGAAGAAGCTAACTTAGATGGAACTAATCTTTTGTATAGCTATTACGACAATAGTACTATATTTAGTACAGACTTTGAAATTGATCAAACTGGTGCATATTTCATTACTCCAGGTGCAGCATTACACAATGCTGATTTAGTAGGTGCTGATCTCTATAAAGTAAACCTTACTGGAGCAGACTTACAAGGAGCGAATCTAAGTGAAGCAAATCTAGAATCTGCAAACCTCACTGGAGCAGAACTGCAAGGAGCAAACTTAAGTAAGGCAAACTTAACTTTGACTGAACTAACTGCGGCAGACTTAAGCGAAGCTAATTTAAAAGTTGCTAAATTTTCTGGCGCTACGAGGATGAGGGGAGTTATTTTAAGTGGAGTTACACTTTGTGGAGTAGATTTAGAAAGTGTAGATTTAAGTGGAGCTAACTTGACCTCGGCTAACCTCCGGGGAGCCAATTTGCGTTATGTAAAGCTAGAAAAAGCCAATCTGAAAGATGCAAATATCAATGGCGCTAAGTTAGAAAATGCACAGTTGACTGGTGCTATTATGCCAGATGGCACGACTCACGAGTAAATATGGCTAGGTTGTGAGTTGAGTAGTTTTGGCAAGAGCGATCGCCTATCATAAAAACAATCAGCGATCGCTTCATAAACTAATCTTCCTGAACCACAGTATCATCGGTTGACTCATGATGTGAGTCATCATCTGACCAAGGATCATCTGCTTGAGAATTATGAGAAACTATGACTAACTCAGACTCATTTGGGTGTTCATTTCCCCACTGATCTAGAATATCTTTGATTAATACTTCTTGTACCCAAATTTTGGCAACAACAGTTAGAGGTAATGCCAAAAATAATCCTAGAAAACCGAAGAAGGTAACGAAAAATAACTGAGAGATTAGCGTCACGGCTGGAAGTAATGAAACTTGTTGTGCCATGACATAGGGTGTGATGAAATTGCTCTCCGCCTGTTGGATGACAAAGTAGAGAATTAACACAGCAACAGCTTTCCAGGGAGTATCTAAAAGTGCGATCGCCATTGCGGGAACAACACTCAAAGTAGGGCCTAAATTGGGTATCAGATTCAAAAAACCAGCTAAAACACCTAAAGCCAGCGCTGCTTTTACACCCAAAATTGATAAGCCAATCATACTCATCAGTCCTACTACACCCATCGCAATGAAAGCACCTGTTACCCATCCCCCTAAAGACACTTCACACTTATCTAAAATTCCGTCTACCCGTCGGCGATAAAATGAGGGGAATAACCGCACAAATACCTTGCGGTAAGCAATAGGGTTAGCTAGTAACATTCCTGTTAAAACTAGTACCAATAAAACTTTAACTAAAACTTCTAATGAGCCGGAAACAAAGGCAAAAGAACTACCTAAAACACGATTAATAAAGGGCTGTGCTTGTTGGATTAGGCTGTTAATATCTGGTATGTAAGCAACTAACTGTTGAGGAATGCGTGTTCTTATTTCGTCAAGCCAAGTATTAAAACGCTCAAACCCTAGAGGAACTCTATAGGTAAGTTCGTTGAATTGTTGGGCAAATGGTGGTACTATCAGCCAGAAAAAACCGATAACACCGATGAAAAAGATGGCTACAGCTAGCAAAACAGCCAATCCCCGTTTCATCCCGTAACGTTGAAAGACTTTTGCCAGCCGATTTAAGGTGGCGGCTAAAACAACTGCGGCAAACATCAGCAACAGCACTTCCCGAATTTGCCACAATACATATAAAGACAGAACTAAAGCGATTAAGCCGATCCATTGACCAAGGTTCACAGGCTGACTCCCAGCTGTTGGTGACGCAAATTACACACATTCCAGGCTGATTTTAGCAATTCCGCCTGCATGATTCAGTTAATTTTGTTTTTGTGTTTGGAACCGCCATAAAAGCGCGATCGCCATAATCACAGTCGGCGACAAAACTAAAATCAGCGCATTCGTATCCGTCGCCGGAAGCGGCCAAAGCGGCCCAGCATATTTAATCAATACTGACAAAAAAGCCGACATTATAAGCAATTTCACAACAAAACTTAGCTGATTTTCCATATAGGTACGGCAATACACATTTTTGGAAGGGTATCCACTAATTTGAGCTTCCAGTCCCAAATATCTACAATAAACCTAAGAGTACACAAAACTTTATCAAGTTAGGGATTGGGGACTGGGGAGAATAACAACCGTCAACTGATAACTGTCAACTGTCAACTGTCAACTGATATTGAGGTTACATCAAAATGCCTGTTGAAACTGATAAAAAAAATTCAAATAAACCGCCGAGGTTGCGGCAGTTTGGCGGCAGTTTCCTGATTCTGCTGACTTTACTGTTAGTGCTTAATTTTATTGTTCCGAGTTTTTTAGGGCCTCGTTTGCCGCAGGTTCCCTATAGTGACTTTATCGCTCAAGTACAGGCTGGGAAAGTAGATAAGGCGATTGTGGGTGGCGATCGCATTCAATACTCTATCAAAACTCAAGCCCCCGATGGTAAAGTTGTAGATCAGGTATTTGCTACCACACCAGTAGCGATTGACTTAGACTTACCAAAAATTCTCCGCGATAATAATGTTGAATTTGCCGCACCACCACCAGACCAAAACGGCTGGATCGGGACTTTGTTAAGTTGGGTTGCGCCGCCGTTAATCTTCTTTGGGATTTGGGCTTTCCTAATTAATCGTCAAGGTGGCGGCCCGGCTGCATTGACTGTAGGTAAAAGCAAAGCCCGGATTTATTCAGAAGGTGGTACTGGGGTAAAATTCCTCGATGTGGCTGGGGTGGATGAAGCTAAGGCGGAATTGGAAGAAATCGTGGATTTCTTGAAAAATGCTACTAAATACACAAATTTAGGCGCGAAAATTCCTAAAGGTGTGTTGTTGGTAGGGCCTCCAGGGACTGGTAAAACATTGTTAGCCAAGGCGATCGCAGGCGAAGCTGGTGTACCATTCTTTAGTATCTCCGGTTCCGAATTTATCGAATTGTTCGTGGGTGTAGGTGCGGCGCGTGTGCGTGACTTGTTTGAACAAGCCAAAAAACAAGCCCCCTGTATCGTCTTCATCGATGAGTTAGACGCGCTGGGTAAATCGCGCGGTGGTGCTGGTGGTTTTGTCGGTGGTAACGATGAACGCGAACAAACCCTCAACCAGCTACTCACAGAAATGGATGGCTTTGATGCCAACACAGGCGTAATTATTATCGCCGCCACCAACCGTCCCGAAGTGCTTGACCCCGCTTTGCGTCGTCCCGGTCGCTTTGACCGTCAAGTTGTAGTTGACCGCCCTGATAAAATTGGTCGGGAAGCAATTCTCAAAGTCCACGCCAGAAATGTGAAATTGGCTGATGATGTCGATTTAAATAACATCGCCATCAAAACCCCAGGTTTCGCAGGTGCAGATTTAGCCAACCTTGTCAACGAAGCTGCACTATTAGCAGCTAGACAAAATCGCCCAGCCGTGGTAATGGCAGACTTTAACGAAGCTATTGAACGGGTTGTAGCTGGTTTAGAAAAACGCTCTCGTGTGCTGAATGAAACCGAGAAAAAGACTGTAGCTTATCACGAAGTCGGTCACGCGATTATCGGTGCATTGATGCCCGGTGCTGGTAGAGTTGAGAAAATATCTGTAGTTCCCCGTGGTGTAGGTGCTTTAGGTTATACAATTCAAATGCCTGAAGAAGACCGCTTCTTGATGATTGAAGATGAAATTCGCGGTCGTATTGCTACCCTGTTGGGTGGACGTTCAGCAGAAGAAATTGTCTTTGGTAAAGTCTCCACTGGGGCGAGTGATGATATCCAAAAAGCTACAGACTTGGCTGAAAGATATGTCACCTTATATGGTATGAGTGACAGATTAGGGCCTGTAGCATTTGAGAAAATTCAACAACAATTCCTCGAAGGCTACGGTAATCCTCGCCGTTCTATTAGCCCCAAAGTAGCCGAAGAAATCGACCGCGAAGTCAAGCAAATAGTAGATAACGCCCATCATATCGCCTTGAGTATTCTGCAAAATAACCGTGACTTGTTAGAAGAGACAGCCCAGGAACTCTTGCAAAAAGAAATCCTCGAAGGTAAGGTATTGCGGGAACGCCTGAGCCAAGCTCAAGCCCCAGAAGAATTACAAGAATGGTTGCGGTCAGGTAAAATATCCGAAGATAAACCATTGCTGCAAACACTGTTGGTTTAAGTATTATATATGTAAATGAGTAGGCGATCGCTCTTTTGGGGGCGATCGTTTTTCGTAGTTCGTAGTGAGGACTTTAGTCCTCATATAAGGACTAAAGTCCTTACTACAAACTTAAATTATTTAAACTTAATCACATGAATATACGTTGTGAAACTCCCGCAGATTATTTAGCAATTTCTCAAGTCAACAACTTAGCATTTGGTAGAGAAAACGAAGCTAAATTAATCACCGAAATTCGTAATTCTGACTTTTATATTCCCGAACTATCACTAATTGCAGAAGTAGATAATATTGTAGTTGGGCATATTCTTTTTAGTTACATTGAATTAGTCACTGAAGAAAAACTACAGGTACTTAGTTTAGCACCGATAGCTGTGCATCCTCAATTTCAAAAACAAGGAATTGGTAGCGCACTCATAAAAGCAGGCTTAACAAAAGCTGAAGACAGAAGAGAAAGTTTAGTTATAGTATTAGGCGATCCTCAATTCTATTCCCGTTTTGGTTTCCTACCATCAACCACCCATGAAATTGCCAGTCCATTTCCAGTTCCCGATGAATTTTTCATGGTCAAACCACTGAAAAACTATCAAACCAAATATCGAGGTAAAGTTATTTATCCCCCCGCCTTCCATCAGGTTTAAGTTTTAAATATAGTAGTAGCTAATTAACTTCATAAAACCTCCTCTTCCCTCTGCGCTAACCTCCGCGTTCCTCTGCGTTAAAAAAAACTCAAATTAAACAAACCCTCATATATAAACATTTTGGATTCTGGACATAAACAATCCAAAACCCAAAACTCGCTAATGTCTATTAAAGCTAAAATCAACCCATCAAAATTACAGTATCAATGACGTGAATCACACCATTATCAGCTTCAATATCAGCCGCTAAAACCGTCGCATTCTTCACCTCAAAACCGTCAGAACAATCAATTCTAATCGTTGAACCTTCAACAGATGTCACCGTGCCAAGTTTAGCTAAGTCCGCCTGCTTCAACTTACCAGGAACCACATGATACTTTAAAATCCTTGTTAATTGGGGAATATTCTGCACCAAAGTTTGTATTGTTCCTGGGGGTAACTTAGCAAAAGCAGCGTCATTTGGTGCAAAGACGGTAAACGGGCCTGGACTCTTTAATGTTTCTACTAAACCAGCAGCTTGCACAGCTGTTACCAGGGTTGAGAAACCATCATTACTAACTGCGATATCAACAATATCCGCCATGTGTTCTACCTCAATCTCTGCCAAGGATTTTAAATTATTAAACTGTTTTAATTTTTATCACAAAAGTTGTATAAAAATATGACTGTAGGACAATCCGCAAAGCAGCTTGTTGTTGACGCTCCTCTATGATGATTATCGAAAAATTTTGGCAGAGAATTTATGTATGAAGGTAAGTACGCCATCTTAGGAACTGGCGCATTAGGCGGCTTTTATGGTGCTAAATTGCAAAAAGCTGGTTTAGATGTCCATTTTTTACTCAAGAGTGACTATGAACAAGTTAGTCAACATGGTTTAATCGTCGAGTCTAAAGACGGTGACTTTACCCTACCCCAAGTCAACGCTTATGACGATGTGGCAAAGATGCCGAAGTGTGATGTGGTAGTGGTAGCCTTGAAGACAACACAAAATCATTTGTTACCCCAGTTATTACCGCCTGTTGTTAAAGATGATGGGGTAGTTTTGGTTTTACAAAATGGACTTGGGGTGGAAGAAGAAATTGCTGATATCGTTGATAAAGCGCATATAATTGGTGGCTTGTGCTTTTTGTGTTCCAATAAGGTAGGGGCTGGGCATATTCGTCACCTAGACTATGGGCAAATTACTTTAGGTGAATATGCAGATGGGTATGCAGCTACAGGTATTACAGATAGGATGCAGCAAATAGCCGATGATTTTCAAGCGGCGGGTATCACAATGGAATTAAGCACAGACTTATTGCTGGGACGTTGGAAAAAACTGATGTGGAATATCCCCTACAATGGTTTGTCTGTAGTTCTCAACGCTAGAACCGATGAGTTAATGGCTGATATCTATACTCGCAAATTAGTGGAACAGTTAATGTGGGAAGTGCAAGCGGGGGCGAAAAGTATGGGGCGAACAATTGGCGATCGCTTTATCCAAACCATGCTTGATTATACCGTGAAAATGAAGCCTTACCGCACTAGCATGAAAATTGACTATGATGAATGCCGACCTTTAGAGGTGGAAGCAATTATGGGCAACCCATTACGCAAAGCCCAAGCCTTGGGTGTAGAATTACCGCAAATTAGCTGCTTGTATCACCAACTCAAGTTTTTGGATGGAAGAAATAAAACAGTTGACAGTTGACAGTTGACAGTTATCAGTTATCAGTTATCAGTTGTCAGGTGACAGGTAACAGTTTTTCTCCCCTACTCCCTCATCTCCCTCATCTCCCCTACTCCCTCATCTCCCTCATCTCCCTCATCTCCCCCCACTCCCTCATCTCCCCAGTCCCCCGACGCTGTGGCAAAATTTATTAGAGTCCTTCCTTAGTGAAATTTCCCAGAATGACCGCAACTATTCCCAATCTTCCCAGTCTCTACGATCCTTTTACCACTGAGGCGAAGTGGCAAAAATTCTGGGAGGAACATCAAGTTTACAAAGCTGACCCAAGGGCGGGTGGTGAACCTTATTGTGTCGTGATTCCGCCGCCAAATGTGACTGGTAGTCTGCACATGGGTCACGCTTTTGAGAGTGCGTTGATTGATGTGTTGGTACGCTATCACCGAATGCAGGGGCGTAATACCTTGTGGCTACCGGGAACTGACCACGCTAGTATTGCAGTGCATACAATTCTCGAAAGACAACTTAAAAGCGAGGGTAAAACTCGTCAAGAGTTGGGGCGGGAAGAGTTTCTCAAACGTTCTTGGCATTGGAAGGCGGAGTCAGGAGGTACAATTGTTAATCAGCTGCGACGCTTGGGTGTGTCGGTCGATTGGTCGCGGGAAAGGTTTACTCTAGATGATGGTTTATCTAGGGCTGTGGCGGAAGCTTTTGTCAGTCTCTACGATGAAGGGTTGATTTATCGTGGCGAATATTTGGTCAACTGGTGTCCTGCTACTCAGTCGGCGGTGTCTGATGTGGAGGTGGAGTCAAAAGAGGTTGATGGGTCACTTTGGCATTTCCGTTATCCCCTGAGTGATGGTTCTGGTTATGTAGAGGTGGCGACGACTCGACCGGAAACGATGCTGGGTGATACGGCGGTGGCGGTTAATCCCGATGATGATAGATATAAGCATCTGATTGGCAAAACCTTGACTCTGCCAATTATGCAACGGGAAATCCCGATAATTGGCGATGAGTTGGTTGACCCCAGTTTCGGAACGGGTTGTGTGAAGGTGACTCCCGCCCATGACCTGAATGATTTTGAAATGGGTAAGCGTCACAATCTGCCGTTTATTAACATCCTCAATAAAGATGGTACAGTCAATGCTAATGGTGGGGAGTTTGCCGGACAAGACCGCTTTGTGGCGAGAAAGAATGTAGTGTCGCGCCTCGAAGCTGACGGTGTGCTGGTGAAGGTGGAAGATTATAAGCATACCGTGCCTTATAGCGATCGCGGTAAAGTACCCATCGAACCTCTACTTTCTACGCAGTGGTTTGTGAAAATTCGCCCCTTAGCAGATAAGGCGTTAGATTTTCTCGACCAACAAAATAGCCCTGCATTTGTTCCAGGGCGCTGGACAAAGGTTTATCGTGATTGGTTAGTCAGTCTGCGAGATTGGTGTATCTCCCGTCAGTTATGGTGGGGTCATCAAATCCCCGCATGGTATGCGGTGAGTGAAACCGATGGTAAAATCACCGATACCACACCTTTTGTTGTGGCGAAATCTGCTGATGAAGCGAGTGAGAAAGCTAAGGCGCAATTTGGGGAGAATGTGCAGTTAGAACAAGACCCAGATGTCTTAGATACTTGGTTTTCTTCAGGACTGTGGCCGTTTTCTACTTTAGGCTGGCCAGAACAAACCCCTGATTTAGCTAAATACTACCCCACCACTACCCTAGTTACAGGTTTTGATATCATCTTTTTCTGGGTAGCCAGGATGACAATGATGGCTGGGCATTTCACGGGACAAATGCCTTTCCAAACGGTTTACATCCACGGTTTGGTGCGGGATGAAAATAATAAAAAGATGTCGAAGTCGGCTAACAATGGGATTGACCCACTGTTACTGATTGATAAATACGGTACTGATGCCCTACGCTATACCTTGGTTAAGGAAGTGGCTGGTGCAGGTCAAGATATCCGTCTGGAATACGATCGCAAAAAAGATGAATCAACATCAGTGGAAGCTTCCCGTAACTTCGCCAATAAGTTGTGGAATGCTGCCCGGTTTGTGATGATGAATTTGGATGGACAGACACCGCAACAATTAGGTGAACCAAAGGCGACGGAATTAAGCGATCGCTGGATTATTTCCCGCTATCATCAAGTAATTCAACAAACCACCAACTACATCAATAACTACGGTTTAGGGGAAGCCGCCAAGGGAATTTACGAATTTATCTGGGGCGATTTCTGCGACTGGTATATTGAACTGGTAAAATCCAGATTGCAGAAGGACGCAGACCCCGCATCACGCCGAGTAGCCCAACAAACCCTCGCCTATGTATTGGAAGGGATTTTAAAGCTACTGCATCCCTTTATGCCCCATATTACCGAGGAAATTTGGCAGACTCTCACCCAACAACCCGCCGACTCTACCCAAACTCTGGCTTTACAACCTTACCCCCAAGCAGACGCAAACTTAATTAATTCCACATTGGAAGCACAGTTTGACCTACTAATTGGCACTATCCGCACAATTCGTAACTTACGCGCCGAGGCGGAAGTGAAGCCAGGGGCAAAAATTACTGCTAATTTGCAAACCGATAGTGAATCAGAACGGCAAATTCTCACGGCTGGACAATCTTATATTCAAGATTTAGCCAAGGTAGAAACTTTGACTATTGCTGGTGGACAACAACCCGCAACTGTCACCGAGAAGAAACCCCAAAACGGTTTAAAGACAATTGGCTTAATTATCGTCGCTCTTGTCTTGCTTAGGGTAGCGATCGCAGTAGGCAATACAATTAATCATGTGCCGATTTTTGGGACTTTCTTTGAAATAGTTGGTTTGGGTTATACGACTTGGTTTGTCAGCCGTACCTTATTATCTGCCCAAGCTAGACAACGTTTCTTAACTAAGTTCTTCGCCCCACGCACTGATAAGCATCTGACTGCGACAACACCACCACCAGCAGCCGAAACATCAGAAAAATCCATAGCTGGTGTAGTTGGGACTGTACAAGTAGTCATCCCCTTAGCTGGGGTGGTGGATATCGAAACCTTACAAGCCAAACTCAAGAAGAACATCAGCAAACTAGAAGCAGAGGTGCAATCTCTGCAAGCTAGGTTAAGCAATCCTAAATTTGTGGATAAAGCACCACAGGATGTGGTGAAAGCTGCAAGAGAGGCTTTAGCCGAGGCGGAGAAACAATTGGAGATTTTGCGCGATCGCCTGCAAGAGTTGCAATAGCATCGACTACATGGTTTAGCATAGTTATCAAGGGTAATGGGAAATATAAAATCTCATTACCCTTTAAAAACAAAATTGTTCAAAAATTAAAAATTAAAAATGACTTATAAACTTAAAATTTAAAATCAAAGCACAACTAATGCCATGCTATATCTAGCCCAGGTACATAAAAATGAATTTTTAGACCAGTACCAATTACGCTTATTAGCTCGTCAAGAAGCTGATTATCTCTGGACAATAATCCCCGAAGAAGCTTTTATCCTCTTGGGTAAAGGCAACACCATGAGCCAAAATTTACTAGTTTTAGTCGAGCTTTCTTCTCAGGGAGATATTGAAAAGATAGAAGATGCTAGTAGCTGGGTACTAAACATCATCCAAACCTATCTTAGTACTGGGATGACCCCAGAATTGTTACAGCAAGAAGTAGAACGAGCCGAAGAATGGCGACAATCTCTAACTTTACAAAATCAAGACTTAGCACGCCGTACTTTAGAATTAGAGGCTCGTCGTGAACAAATTCAAGCTTTAGAAGAAAGTCTTAAACGTGATAAAAATGGATACCAACAGGATAATAATGATGAAATTTGAATTAAAAAATAGCAATAATTAAAAATATATTAATATCTATTTTATTTCTATTAAAACTAAATATAAGTTTGTAGTAAGGACTTTAGTCCTTTCAAACCCAGCAATAGAGCGATAAATCACTTACTACAAACAACAACTCATTTTATATTTAATTATGTCTACCTACTTATTAGTTACAAATAAAGGGGCTAAAATATTATCTAGAGTGACTTAATTTTTCAGCTTGCAATATAACTATGAATGCTTTAACAGTCAATTTGCGATCGGTCTTAGAACTGACAGATGAGCAGTTTTTCCAGCTATGTCAAGCAAACCGCGATTTAAGGTTTGAACGCACCGCCACGGGGGAGTTAATTATTATGCCACCTACAGGGGGAGAAACGGGCAACAGAAATGCGAGAATTACTCAACAAGTAATGAATTGGACTGATGCTGATGGTACTGGCATCGCTTTTGATTCCTCAACTTGTTTTAAATTGCCTAATGGTGCAGATCGTTCTCCTGATGCGGCTTGGATAGAGTTGACTAGATGGAATGCTTTAACAGAAGCAGAAAAAGAAAAATTTCCCCCTATATGTCCTGATTTTGTGATTGAGTTACTTTCCCCAAGCGACAGTTTGAAAGTAGCTCAAGAAAAGATGAAAGAATATATAGAAAATGGTGTACGTTTGGGTTTTTTGATTAATCGTAAGTCACGCCAAGTAATTATTTATAGGCAAGGTAAAGAGGCTGAGGTTTTGGAATCACCTGCCACAGTCTCAGGTGAAGAAGTTTTAAATGGTTTTGTGCTGAATTTGGCAATGATTTGGTAATCAATAATAATTAGTTTTATGACTAATATACTAACGCCTGACAGCAAAGCTTAACTAATTCGCAATCCCATAATTACTAAATCCCGTTCTACACCGTCCAAGTTTGCAACTTGAGGTAAATGTCCCCATTTTTGAAACCCGAAACTTTCAAACAGCTTTAAACTAGGTTGATTGTGAGCGAAAATAAATCCTAATAAAGTTTTTAATCCTAAATTTGGGCTTTCGTGAATTGCTTTAGCTAACAATTGCTTACCTAAACCGCAGTGATGAAAAGCTGGGGCAATATAAATACTCAATTCAGCCGTAGAAACGTAAGCTGGCCTGCCGTAAAATGATTGAAAACTCAACCATCCAGCGATTACTCCGTCTTGTTCGATTACCCAAAGGGGACGTGTAGTAGGCGATCGCCCACCAAACCAAGCCAAACGACTCTCCACAGACACTGGTTCCAAATCAGCAGTTGCCATGCGGCTAGGAACAGCAGCATTATAAATAGCTACAATCGCAGGTAAATCACTTGTAATTGCATGACGAATGGCCATGACTATCGCTTAGAAGATAATTTTGAGAAAATACTTACAAATAATACAGCTTTAATAGTAATAATTCTATGGCTTTCACCGTAATTTTTTCTATAATATTATCAGACCTTTACATCTGCCAATCTTTAAAGAGTGAAAATACTACTTTTTAATATCTGCTGTGTTTAATTATTCCTTCTCTATTTCTTCAGATAAATATAAGTAAGCCGTCTAAAATAAATCATACTATGTTTAGTAGTGTAAAGTTATCACAATTGAGTTCGTAGTAAGGACTTTAGTCCTCAAACAAGGACTAAAGTCCTTACTACGAACCTTCATTTATTTAGTCCGTTATACTTACTTATTCACTATTTAATTAGAGCTATGATTAAAATACTGCCTCTCTCTATAGTTTTATATTATTAAAATTATTTTCTTTGACAATGAGTATGTTTAGAATATTATTTTCCAGCCAGAGGTAGAGTGCAATTATATTAAGTTTCCTTAACATAAGGCTAGTAATGAAAAGTTAAATTAATTATTATGAGTGATAATCTATCTAAAGATATCCGTCATTTAGACGATAAACCAGAAACGAATACTTCTATAGAGTTAGAATTTTATGAATTCATCAATAAATTAAAAACAGGAGTTTGGTTTATTGGGATTCCCTCCTGGCTTTTTGGTATTACAGATAGAAGTGTGTCTGCATTTGCCGATAGCTATTTAACTGGACAAGAAATATTGCAGCTTTTAACAACCTGCTTCTTCTTTATAAGCTGGATTTATTTAAAACCAGAACCTACATCTTCAAAAGATGCAGGCTTATTATGTGCCAATCAAACAGGTAGGTTTGAGCTAAAAAAACGGCACATGATTAGCCAAGAATATATTTTACCCTTTCCCTACTTCTGCCAAATTTACCATCTCTTAAATCTTAAGCATTTGGAAACAATTCACAAATTTAGTTTGAATAATCTGCGAGTTCTGAGTGTGAATGAATTTCAACCAACGAGATTTGGAGGAAGTATCAAATTTAATACACTTCTAGATTCGCCTATCAACGCTTTGAGGATTTGGAGACAACCTATAGTAGAAGTAGATTTGATATTACACACTCCTTATACCGTTGAATTAAGTATTCCTGTTTACGACAATAAAAGAATCACCGTAATATTTTATGCTTTTCCTTTAAATGAGAGAGAACACCATTTATTTATAGAAATTTATAGTGATTTAGGTTGGCCTAAACCATTGCTGCAAGTTTTATTACATTTTGCTTCTTGTTTAACTCTGTTTGAAGATTTACCTTATTTACGTAATTTGGCTGAAGTCAACATTGAACGTTTATTCAAATTAAGCAAATTTTCTAAACAAGCAAATATGCAGCTTTTTAAAAGATTTGTGGAACTATATGGTTCAAGTGGGGACAGGGTTAAATTGCTGGAAGGTAGTATAGTAGGGAACAGGGGATAGGGAATAGGGATAAAAACCTTTTAAACTAAAGGTTTTATAGCAGTCGCTATATTAGGTTAGGACATAGATAAATCATCAAATCTTTATAGTAAGCAGCTTATTAGCCTGTCCCTTGTTCCCTACCCCTTGCTATACTATGCTCTTGCCAGTAAAGGCGCAGCAGCTAAAAGAGTTTGAGTATATGGATGTTGAGGATGGGCGAAAATTTGTTTGGTTGGGCCAAGTTCGACAATTTTACCACCGTGCATGACAGCAATGCGATCGCACAAAAACCTCGCCAACCACAAATCATGAGTAATAAACAAATAAGTTAACTCAAACTCTTCTTTTAATTGCAACATCAAATCCAGCACTTGCGACTGCACACTAGCATCTAACATACTCACGGGTTCATCGCAGATTAACATTTTAGGACGAGTAATCAAAGCACGAGCGATCGCCACTCTTTGCTGTTGTCCCCCAGATAAATCAGATGGGTAGCGCTGATAATAAACTTCCGGTGGTGTTAAACCGACTTTCTCCAACATCCACAAAACTTGTTCTTTCGCCTTAGCCGCATCAGCCAAATTGTGTATTAACAAAGGGTCAGCAATACTTTCCCCTACCGTCATCGCTGGGTTGAGGCAAGCATGGGGGTCTTGGAACACCATTTGAATTTGTCGCCGGGAAGCACGAATTTCTTGACGTGACAACCGCGTTAAATCTTGACCTAAAAACTCAACTTTACCAGATGTCGGACGGATTAACTGTAAAATTGTCCGCGACAGCGTACTCTTACCGCATCCAGACTCACCCACTAACCCCAAAATTTCCCCTGGATATAATTCCAAGTTAATCCCATCTACAGCTTTAATCGTCTGACTTTCCGCCTTGAATAATCTTTCTACAAAACTTGGTTCTATTGTGTAATATTGCTTCAGTTCCGTAATTCGTAGGATTGGGGATTGGGGATTAGGGACTGGGGACTGGGTGTTACTACTGTCCTCATCTACGGCTTGAATATGTAGGGCTGCTTGTAAGAGCGATCGCGTATATTCATGTTGGGGGTTTCTAAACACCGACTCAGTAGCACCCATTTCTACCATTTTGCCGTTATACATCACACCAATACGCCCACAATACTCAGCCACCATTGCCAAATCGTGAGAAATTAGCAACAGCGCCATATTTTCCTCACTACACAGGCGGGTTAACTCTTGTAAAATTTGAGCCGAAACTGTGACATCTAAGCTAGTCGTGGGTTCATCGGCGACAATTAACTTGGGGTTGAGGAGGAGGGCGAGAGCGATCGCTACCCTTTGGCGCATTCCTCCGCTAAACTCATGAGGGTACTGATTCCAACGACTAGCAGGAATTTTCACCTTCTCCAAAGTCGCCAGCGCCTTTTCCTTAGCTTCCTTCGCTGATAATTGGGGTGAGTGCGCTTGGAGAGTTTCAATACAATGATTGCCAATCGTCATCAACGGGTCAAGCCGCGTCATCGGGTCTTGGAAAATTAATGCTACAGCCTCCCCCCGAAACTTCCGCAACTGAGTTGCAGTTAAATCAAATACCGATTGTCCCTGAAATAATACTCGTCCCTCCACCCGACTAGAAGCTGGCAATAAACGCATCGCCGCCCTTCCCAGGGTAGATTTACCACAACCAGATTCACCCACCAATCCCATTCTTTCCCCTGGCTGCAAGGTAAAAGATACATCATCAACCGCCCACTGTAGTTCTTCCCCGCGACGCTGCGGATAGGCGACACGCAAATTTTCTATACAAAATAAATCTTTACTCATAATTAGTTATCAACCCAAAGCCACCAGCTGGGATATTTTTAAATTTAAGCTAGTGTATCAAATTCTTTAAAGTATCTGTTCGAGGTCATCAAATCACTAACTAGTAATATTCTGCCAAAGCTCTGCTGAAGCAAATCGAGATAAGTGACCAACATTTGTTGTTGCAATTACAAAATCTGGAACAGCCAGAGTTACCGCTTGAGCCACTAATATCATGTCTCCGTCAATTGTTTTATCACTGGCTGTTGGTTGTCCTTGTTGACGAGCTTGCGCCCAGAATATTGCAGCCTGACGCATTGCAGCAGTTGTGATAGGCAAATATTCTAGCAACCGCGTTAACTCATCTAAACGACTAATCCCTTTGATTTTATTGGCTCGTAACAACTCTCGACGGACTTCATAATCAGCGATTTCTGGAATAATAACTCTACAGTCTGAGGCCATGAGAGTTTGTAACCACTGCGTACAAGCAAGACTTTCAGGGGAACGCTTTGGATTTGTGATTAAACCAATTGGGCCTGCATCCAAAAATATTACCCGACTCACCAAGTTACACCCTTTAACTCGACAGGAAATAACTGACGATTTGATAATCTATCTTCGTCCAAAGCTTGAATTAAATACTCTCCAGTCTCTATCTGTTCCTCACTATCATCTTCATCAATCCAAGACTGAAGTAGATTAATTAATCTGGCCTTTTTTTCGTTCGGTAAAATGTGTTCTGCCAAAATTTGCAACGTATATGCTTCAACAGACAACCCTTGCTGTTGGGCTTGCTGTGCAAGATATTCTTCTAATTCTGGTGGCAAGTTAAGAGTTATGGTCATTGGTTTATTGTACATGACACCATATATTCTAAACTTGCCAAGCTTGAAAGATTAAGGTAATCTACGCTTTAACAGATGTTTTTACAGTATTATCGCTTTCTATTCTCCGAGCCAGTTTTCTTGGCGTGAGCTTTACGTGATAGCACTTGCAGATTATCTATTGTCGTTAAACCGCCCTGAGCCATTGGTTTAATGTGATCAATCTGAAAATCTCGCCTCACTGGGCTTATGAAACCACTTATTGCACAAGTTATAAACCCTTTTGCATCTGTGTGCTTGGCAAATACAGCTTTTTTAAGCTTCATGTATTCAAGAATATCTCTGTGCTTGATTTCGTATAGAGATAATTTCTCTATTGGTACAGTGTCAAATTCTACAGTTGGAGTTGATACGGTTACTTCACCGTAGATGCCCTCAATTTTAAGAATTTCAATGTTTAACTGCGTTCTAAAATATAGCTCGTTATAGCTGAAAAGAACTTGCCAGAAAGACTGCTTATCATTCCAAAGCGAGTTGATATATTCAGTTTTGGCTTTACCACCTAGAGAATTATCGTAGATATATCTTGCTACTATAGACAAATCGCACTTTCTTCTTTCACTAAAGGCTAGAAATTCTGGTTTGTCTCCCGTCTGAGCATAGAAACGTAGTATATTTTCAACATCTTCATCTCTATAACCTAGTAAAGTTTGACAATCAGGGAAATAAATTTGCTTCACGGTTTGTAACAAATATTGAAGCTCTTCTTCAGTTAATATTTCTCGGTCTTCTAAATTAATACCTTGAAATATAATTGCTAAATCGTTAATAAAGTTGTCGTATGCCTCTTCAGTATCGTCATACGACAATACATCATAATTTCTGGGAACAGGCTCAGATGCTTCAGAACCTCCAGACGGTTCCATAATAGAAAAACGATAAATTACAACAGGAACTCTCTTTAAAAACTCTAATTTTTCTAAGTGAACTGCTGTCAAAGTTTTGCCGCCGCCTGTGGGAAGAACTAGCAAGCCTTCAAAGGAATTTTTATTGATTTTATCCAAAGCTTTGATTGCTTCATTCTGGTGAGTATATAACTGTTTAGGATTCTCACCTCTTTCAACATTAATCCGACCTGCGTATGTAACTTGAGCAGTTTTCATAATTACGTAAAAGTGTATAAATACTGAAGTTTAGGTAAAAGCCTGAAGCTGTTCATGATTCAAACATTCACATCAGTCTGTTACCCTAATTTTCAGTATTCCCAAATCAGTATTCATGTGTAACTGATTACTTAATTTTCTGTATAACTTTCTCAATTTAACTCAATTATGCCCTCATTTTTCAACCCACAGCAGAACAATTAGAAACGTATATGCGCCGGACAATGGAAGTTTTGTTTAAGGGTGTAGGGAGTGGGAAGATGAGGGAGATGTAGCTTTAGCTTCTCTAACGAGACGCTACCGCGAACCCGCAGGGTGGGAGATGAGGGAGTAACCCACCCCTAACCCCTCCCAGGAGGGGAACAGCAGAGGAGGAGAAAAAACTGCCAACTGTCAACTGTCAACTAACTATTCCTGTGACCCTTGTTGCAGTATGGCATGGCAATATTGAATTAGAGTATTAAGGCGATCGCCAATGACATTTATTCTTGTTTGTGCAGTTGCGGGTTGTCGCGCCCCTTGCAGAAACATCACATCTACCTCCAGAAGACGCAATTGTTTGCTAATTTCCGTCTTGTAGGACTGGATGCGCCAATCATCCTCCATTATGGGTGCAATTTCCTGCCCAAACAATTGCTTTAACGCAGCTAGGCGCTGACGCACTTCTACTACATCAATTTGAGTGATGATCCCCTGACGTAATTCATCTAGTAATGTTACTAGACTCTGATATTTTTCAAGATTTAAAGACATCTAGGGTTATTTACGATAGTATTAATGTCAAGAAATTTATTTATACACTAAACCATTACAGGATATTATCAGCATCACCAGCCTCAACTGTTGTACTGAGGCTGTCTTTGCAATATACATTATTTTCAACTTATGTTTTTTTAAACCCTAAATAGACAACTACCATAGTCTCATAGGGTATCTCTCATAGCTTAAACTGCCCTCACCAGGGCAACAGCATCACCATTACAGAATGCTGTTATTGCGTCCACCTCTCAACTATCCACCGATCACCTCTTCTACTGTATGAGCAGCATCGCTATTAGTTCCCCAACCGATCTTAGCCTTCCAGAATGGCTGAAGAAATGTTTGCGGGATTCATCAACACATGGCAGCAAAGCGGAAAATGACCGAATATCTAGTGATAACAATTTAATCTGTCGGGCATTTGATTTTGCTTACCAACTTCATCAGGGACAATATCGCAAATCTGGAGAACTATACATCAGTCATCCCATCGCCGTAGCTGGCTTGCTGCGCGATTTAGGGGGAAGTCCTGCTATGATAGCAGCTGGATTTCTTCATGATGTAGTCGAAGATACAGATGTGACAATTGAGGAAATAGAAGAGCGTTTCGGCCCGGAAGTGCGGCGCTTAGTCGAAGGTGTCACCAAGCTTTCTAAAATCAATTTCACCAGCAAAAAAGAAAGTCAAGCCGAAAACTTCCGGCGGATGTTTTTGGCGATGGCGCAAGATATCCGGGTAATTGTCGTGAAGTTAGCAGACCGTTTGCATAATATGCGAACTCTGCAATATATGTCAGAAGAAAGTCGTCGCCGTTCAGCCCAGGAAACAAGAGATATATTTGCGCCTTTAGCTAACCGTCTGGGGATCTGGCGCATTAAGTGGGAATTAGAAGATTTAGCATTTAAAAATTTAGAGCCGGAAGCGTTTAGACAAATTCAAAAGTATGTTTCGGAAAAACGCGACTCACGGGAAGAAAAACTAGCCAAAGCTACATCCATTTTACGCGATCGCCTCCAGCAAGCCGGCATCCGATGTCTAGATATCAGTGGTCGTCCCAAGCATCTCTACAGTATTTACCAAAAGATGCAGCGACAGCAAAAAGAATTTAGTGAAATCTACGATTTAGCCGCGCTACGGATTATTGTGGAGACAAATGAGGAATGTTACCGGGCGTTAGCAGTGGTACATGATGCTTTCCGCCCCATCCCTGGCAGATTTAAAGATTACATCGGATTACCCAAGCCAAACCGTTACCAATCACTACATACAGGCGTTATCGGTTTAACAGGTCGTCCTTTGGAAGTGCAAATTCGCACAATGGAAATGCACAGAATTGCGGAATATGGTATCGCCGCCCATTGGAAGTATAAAGAAACAGGCGGTTCTAATGCCCAGTTAACCACATCAGATGAAAAGTTTACCTGGCTGCGTCAATTGTTGGAATGGCAAAGTGACCTGAAGGACGCGCAAGAATATCTCGATAGCGTTAAAGATAACTTATTTGAAGATGATGTTTATGTCTTCACTCCCAAAGGCGATGTCATTCCTTTAAGCCCCGGTTCTACCACTATAGATTTTGCCTATCATATTCACACCGAAGTCGGCAATCATTGTTCAGGGGCGCGAGTCAACGGGCGGATGGTTCCCCTATCTACTAGACTACAAAATGGGGACATTGTAGAAATTCTTACACAAAAGAATAGTCATCCTAGCTTAGATTGGCTTAACTTCGTCAGAACTTCAGCAGCGAAGTATCGCATCAAACAATGGTACAAGCGATCGCGCCGGGAAGAAAATCTAGCTCGTGGTCGAGAATTGTTAGAAAAAGAATTGGGTAAAACTGGTTTAGATAGTCTGTTGAAATCAGAAGCCATGCAGACTGTCGCCGAAAAATGTAATTATCACAGTGCAGAAGATTTACTTGCAGGTTTAGGCTATGGCGAAATCACCTTAAACCTAGTGTTAAATCGTTGGCGGGAAGTAGTCAAGTCCCAACAGCCAGTAGCAGATACACCTATAGTCTTACCAAAAGAATCATCTGCAACCAAAGCGCCTATACCCATCACCCGCGCCACAGATTCACCAATTGTAGGTGTAGAGGGGTTAGTTTATCATTTGGCTGGCTGTTGTACACCCATCCCTGGCGAACCAATTATTGGGGTAGTAACAAGGGGTAGAGGAATTTCCATCCATCGCCAAGGGTGTAATAATTTGGAGAATGTAGAATGCGATCGCCTAGTCCCAGTCAGTTGGAACCCAGCCGCAGAACATAGAGGTCGTCCGCAAACTTACCCAATCAATATTCAAATAGAAGCCCTTGACCGCGTAGGAGTCTTAAAAGATATCTTATCCCGACTCAGCGACCAAGGGATTAACGTACGTTATGCCCAAGTAAAAACAGCAGCAAATCAACCAGCATTAATGGACTTAGGCATAGATATACGCGATCGCTCACAACTAGAGCAAGTCTTCATCCAAATCAAAAAAATGAGCGACATCCTCAATATCCGGCGTGTTGGGCAAATTGATGAGTAATTGGAGACTGGGGACACTTCTCTTCTCTACGAGAGGCTACGCCAACGAGACGCTCCGCGTAGCTTGCTTCCACGGAGTGGTACGACTACGTTCAGTGAATCGCTGGGGAAGGGGGAAGGGGGAAAGGAAGAAGCCTTCTTTCACCTGTCACCTGTCACCTGTCAACTGTCAACTGACTACGGACTAATTACGCGCCATTGTAGAGACTTTGTGATTGTGATGACCTTCAACTATCGCCGTGAGTAATTCCTGTTTCAAACAAAAGCCGATGACTTGATCAATCGAGTTATTAGCCGTAGCATACTGTTTCCCAAAATTGGGAATGAAAAATATCCTCATGAACGGTTATTTTTAATATGAATTAATCTTCATTGTGCTGCTCAAGAAACGGAATTGGAAAGTTTGTAGTAAGGACTTTAGTCCTTATTACGAACCGCAATAAAAATCCCCTAAGTCTTCATCAAAGCCTCAATGAAACACTAGGGGTAAATAAATTATTTGACATTTACTGTCATCTATTGTAGATATTCGTAGATATTACCTAAGTAATTTAAATTGATTCCAGTTCAGGCATTTTACCTTGCCTTCACCCTGATGCTTCTGACTCTGGAAGATGAAAAAAATTTAGTTTAATAAGTACAATGAACTATACTCCGACGTAGGTAATCGGGGCTTTTAAGAGAATTTACTGTTGCTACTTAGCACATATTAAGTAAATAGGCAAGTTCAACATTTCCTCAAAAATAGCAGTAGCCCACGAGGGGGCATAGCTCATCGTACTTACAAAAATGGTGATAGTTAACCATTGAGGTAGTGAATAGTTTTCTATTAACAATTAAAAATTAAAAATCAAAAAATCATGACTTTTAATTTTTAATTTCCTGTACTGTTCACTTAATTTGTAGCTTGGGCTGCTAGTATCTGCTTCAGCTTTTCTAACTCAGAAGCCCAACGGGGATCTGGACGAATAGCATCTGAATCAGAGGTGGTAGTAGTGGTTGTTTCACGGTTCCCACCGCCGCGTCGAGACTTCTTAGAACTCTTATCACGACGACTGCCTTCTTTGTTAGTGTTAGGAGCAGGATTACCACTAGAAGCATTTGCTGCTTTGGGGGCTGCTTGCTCCTCGCCTTCATCGCCTTTTGTACGGGGTAAGGCTTTTTCTAACTTGATAGGCGTTTCTTTGAACATTTGACCATTATACTTTTCGATAATTTGGTCAGCTTGTTCGTCATTGTTGACTGTCAAAAACCCAAAACCACGGCATTTACCTGTTTTGCGGTCTTTGATTAGTTTAGTCGTCACAGCATCGCCCTCTGCGGCAAAAACAGCTTGCAATTCTTGACGATCTATTTCTTCTTTTGGCAAATTGCCTATGTATAGGCGCACGGACATGAACTATACCTCCAGAGTTGATTGAACATGGTGAACATGGCAAGGCAATTAATGATTGCTTGGCTTTGACTTTTATGTGTTATTGACCAAGACTGCCGTAAACCAATTTTTTTACTCCAAACTGTCAACTTATACAATACAGTTTTTTGTTGGGATCAAGCTTGTTTAATCATAGAGCGTACTAACGCCCGACTACCACCTTAATTCTAAAAGTTGTAAATTTGTCATTTTACTGCTTAACTACAGTAAAAATTTTTGCCTGCCCTTGCCCGCAGAGTTAAATACCACTCCTTACATTATCACGGTATTCTCTACGTAGCTAGTTCATCATACACTTTTTTAGCCTTAGCATTAGGAAATCGTAGCATAAATGATTGGGGATTGGGGACTGGGGACTGGGGACTGGGGACTGGGTATTGGGAAAACTCAGTTGTTCACGATCGCATTCGCTTTAAACCTACTTTGCAATACAGTGTTATTTCTCTGGCGAGAAGCTTTTGCTAGTTTGCTTAAACCGAGGTAGGCTTAACATTTCTATTCATAAGGAAACAAAAACCAGCCTGTGGCTGGTCGATTTGCTGCTGTGTTGGGAGGATAAAACATATAGGTTGGCGCAAGCATCCATATAGCCATAACTAAGTTTGTTAGCTATGTAATTTTGGTTGCTTATTGATTTTTATAAAAACGTAACATTTTTTAAATTAAATTGCAACTTTTCTTTACATTTTGGTCATGGGTCATTAGTCCATAGTCCATAGTTATTCTTCCCCCTTCCCCTCTTTACCCTACAAGGAAAATATAAGCTCCCCAGGCTTGGGCGGCGACGGCTAGAATGGTAGACCAGATGGGATGCGGGCTATGAATGGCTTTGCCGCTTTGGGTTTGGATTGTTTGCACATCTATCCAGGGTGTAGCACCTCGGCGAAACCAGCCTGTAACTATAATTTGCCGTCCAGCAAAATCTTGAGGATTAATTGGTTGTCCTAGCCAAGAAACATGGTGTAGTTTGACTAAGCCTGTGCTGGATTGGAGAATTAAGTCTTGGGATAGAAAGTTACCCATACCTGGACGACCTAATAATTGACCGACGAATTGCACGGGAATGCTATCTACAGGTAGGCTGGAAGGATTGGTTAATAGATAGGGTAGTTGGTGGTCGGTTTGGGTACTGCTGGGTTTGATGTCGGGAAAGAAGGAGTTCATCCTGATGATTACACCAATGCTGAAGCAGATGAGTAAGCAGCCTGTAACGTATGACAAGTCTTCGTAAATCCACTTCAAGTTTAAAAATTTGAGTGTAAAGGCAGTTTGCCAACCTAGCCAAATCAATCCAGCAAAGACGAAACCTAGAGGAATGCTGAGAAAAGGAGCTATTTGTAATAAGAATGATTGTTGAGTGACTTGTAGTGTCTTTTCGCTAAGTGATTGTTGACTAGTTATGTGAACTTCTGGGTCTATATGCCAATGTTGGGCTATGAGGCATAGTTTACGGATACGATCGCCTATTAATGGATGAGTGTTATTAATTGTTAACCATCGGCGGTAGGGATTCACGTTATCCCACATCAACATCGATTCAAAGTTGAGTTGTCCGGCAATACTGCCTAATGAAATACTTTGTTGATAACCTACTGGCAATAGAATATTTAAACTTTCTAGTTGACTGCTGGTCTGTTCGGCTTTTTTAATATCAGTCGCAATACCGATGCTAATTTTCAGCAATGCACGTACTAGGGCATTGGGATTACCTGTAACTTCCGCAGCTAGGCGATCGCTATGGTAAGGTTTAAGGCGTGAGTATAGTATTGCTGTACCAGTAAGCACACACCAAAGCAGATAAACCAAACTAGCAGCGACGGTAAACGGCCAATGAAATACGCCTTTGGAAAATTTGTCTGCCCATGCGGCAATTTGTCGATAAAGCTGGTAAATTGGCAGGGTGACTAGCAGCACCAATGACATGAGGACAAAATCTTTGTTGGTAATCTGTCCTAGTTGTGCGGCGTAAATAGTAGCAATTTCATCATCTGCTAGTTGTTCTAATAACCCTTGACTGACCACAATTCTGGCGTTGCGAGGTAAGTTACCGTAGGTAAATGCTATGGGTGCAGCTATAGGTAAAATCCGTAGTTGGGGGGATGGCCAATGTTTCTGTTGACAGTAGCGATGCAAGACACGGGGGGTTTCCCGGCTGTAATTCGGCAATAAATCTTTTGATAACTCTTTTTGACCATAGAAATAAGCGAGTAGCCAATCTAGTAACCAGGGTGATATGGCGATCGCCATAAATAACAATGCCAAAATCAATTGGCTAGGATCTCGATATAAAAACTGTATTGGTTCCAAGTATGGCAAATTAACTAAAGTTATGTTAATGCTTGCCATGACGAACTTGATGATTACTCGCAGCACCCAATACAGGGCGATGAATGTGCCTGCTGACAACAATCGTAAGGGTATGAGGTTGGGCTTTTTTAAGGGTTGCCAGACTTTGGCGCGTTTTGCTTGTCGCCAATAAATGCCAATTTCTTTAACTTGTGTGTAACTGGTATTTAATAACCCATTGCCTATATATCTATTTTGGTAGCCTACAGATGGTACAGCTGATGCGCTACGCTCCTTCAGTGCTGGAGAATTATCTGCGACTACATCATTATTTTGTGATTTTTGACTAGGTTTTCGCTTTTTTGTTAAATGTGTCAACGCCACATTCGCCCATTCTTTCACCTGGGTGTTTTGGCTTTCTGTTAGGGTTTGACACAGAGCGATCGCTTTTTTGAGTTCGCCACAGCGTGCATAAGCCATAACTAAACCTACCTTGGCTTGTAGGCTAGCATTGCCGTTACCCTGATTTGTGGCTATGGGTTCTAGTTGAGCGATCGCACTTTGATAATTTCCCTGCTTGAGGGCAGCTAAACCAGCCTCTAAAGCCGATTCAGTATGTGAAGGCATAGAAATTCTGGCACTCCATCTCTGCTAATTGATCTATGGTGATGCAACGCGGATCTTAAATGCCAGTCATTTCTAGCCTAATTCGTAATCAAGAATTTTGAATTACTCTGCTACTGTGGTTTGGCTAGAAAAAACTGGGGCGATCGCGCTGAGTTTTAACTCTGGATGATCTCCCTGTAACTGTTGACAGTTCCACTCGTTACGGAACAGTAAAACCGGGCGGTTCATGCTGTCTTTGACGGTGGTGGTGTTGAAAATACGTCCCACCTTGTTCAAAGCTTCCCAACCACCTTCGACCCAACGGGCGACGCTGTAGGGTAGAAGTTCCAGAATGGTTTCTACACCATACTCGTTTTGTAAGCGAAACTGCACTACCTCGAATTGCAACTGACCCACGGCTGCCATAATGGGGTCGCGCTTGGCTTCATCAACTGAGTACATAATTTGTACTGCACCCTCTTCGCGTAATTCGGAGATGCCTTTCTGAAATTGCTTAAATTTCGAGGGGTTGGGGTTGCGTAATGTCGCAAATAGTTCTGGCGAAAAATACGGAATCCCTTCATATTCCAGCTTCTGTCCCGTGTAAATTGTATCGCCGATCGCAAAAACACCTGGGTTGTTCAAACCGATTACATCACCTGGATAAGCTACATCAATCGATTCCCGTTCTTGGGCAAAGAGTTTTTGGGGACGCGATAGGCGCACAACCTTACCAGTTCGGGCATGATTGACTGTCATATCTTTTTCAAACTTACCAGTGCAGACCCGGATAAAAGCGACGCGATCGCGATGTTTTGGATCCATATTCGCTTGGAGTTTAAATACAAACCCGGAAAACTCTGGATATGTAGGTTCTACTTCACCAATACTACTGATGTGGACACCAGGCTTTAAGGCATACTCCAAGAAATACTTCAGGAATAACTCTACCCCAAAGTTAGTCATGGCGCTACCAAAGAAAACAGGTGTCATTTTTCCTTGATGCACTAAATCTAGGTCTAGTTCCGGGCCGACACCTTCTAACAGTTCCAAATCATTTTTGAGTTGGTAGTATAAATCCTGTTCTAATAGTTCTTCAATGCTGGGGTCGCCCAAATCCACAGTTGTATCACGGGCTTCTTTGCTACCGTGGGCGCTACGTTCAAATAGGTGGATCTGACGTTTGTTTCTATCAAACACACCCTTAAAGCGATCGCCCATACCTATCGGCCAGTTTACAGCGTAGGTTTGTAACCCCAATTCTTGCTCAATCTCGTCCAATAATTCCAACGGTTCCCTACCCGGACGGTCGAGTTTGTTGACAAATGTGAAAATTGGTAAACCCCGCAGTTTACACACCTCAAATAACTTGCGGGTTTGCGGTTCTAAACCCTTAGCCGCGTCAATTAACATCACCGCATTATCAGCCGCCGCCAAGGTGCGATAAGTATCTTCACTAAAATCTTGGTGTCCGGGAGTGTCGAGTAAATTAATTTGGCAATTTTCGTACTCAAACTGTAATACTGTAGATGTAATGGAAATACCCCGTTGTTGTTCCATTGCCATCCAGTCCGAAGTTGCCTTACGTTGGGCGCGACGGGCTTTCACCGCGCCAGCCTCGTGAATCGCACCCCCGTACAATAGTAATTTTTCCGTCAGCGTAGTTTTACCAGCGTCAGGGTGAGAGATAATAGCAAAATTGCGGCGAAGCTCAACTGCTTGGTGGAGTTCCGTCTGAATTTCAGTTGACATAAACGTAACTTAATTTTTTTCTACTTTAACGAGTCTTTTCATCTTAAAACAACGATGCTCATGCGAGGAAAGCATCTTCCTCTCTGTGTCTCTGTGACTCTATGGTTAACAAAGTTACTTTTCACCACAGAGACACGGAGGCACAGAGAAATTAAAAAGCTTTAATTGTGTTGAAGAAAAAGCTAAATCATCAAATCAATTGCACTTTTATCTTGGGTTTTATGGAATGATATTTGCAGTCTAGATGCGCTGAAGTTGTGGGTAGATTTCTTGTCTGGAGGAAATCAGGGAATTTCTCACCCATACTTAATTATCACTTTTTTTTAATAAAAATTATCATAAATATCTGTCAAAAATTGAGAAGTTAAAAGTAGATAATTGAAGATTTAGAACTTATCAACTTTTGGGATGTCATACGGATGCCTACCAAGCTTGACAAATAGTCAGTTGCTACTTTTGCCACTGACAACTGACCCTAAAGGGTTCGGCAGTTGCTATAAGTCGGGGAACCCGCCCAACGCACTGCCTCACAACTGACACGCGATCGCGCGGTAAAATACAAAATTGCCCCACAACTTCATGCAGAGTAGGGCAAAGGACAGTTAAGCACTTTTTGTAGTCTGTCCGACAACAACGGAGTTTCGTCAGACTTTTGTGACGCTTTGTTTTGTGTCCATTACATTGTTATTCTTTACAAAACTTTATGTTTCCAACACATCGCCCTCGTCGTTTGCGTACTCATCCTCAATTACGCCGCATGGTACGCGAGACTGTATTGACTACCAATGACTTGATCTATCCGTTGTTTGCTATTCCCGGTGCAGGAATTGCTAATGAAGTAAAATCTATGCCTGGAGTCTACCAATTGACGGTAGATAAAATTGTGGAAGAGGCTAAGGAAGTTTACGATTTAGGCATTCCCGCAATAATTCTGTTTGGTATTCCCGCAGATAAGGATACAGATGCTACTGGTGCTTGGCATGATTGTGGTATCGTTCAAAAAGCTGCAACTGCGGTGAAAGAAGCTGTACCCGATTTGATTGTGATTGCTGATACTTGTTTGTGTGAGTACACTAGTCACGGTCATTGTGGTTATTTGCAAGTGGGTGATTTGACAGGACGAGTATTGAATGACCCCACTTTAGAATTGTTGAAGAAAACCGCCGTGTCTCAAGCCAAAGCTGGCGCGGATATTATCGCTCCTTCTGGGATGATGGATGGCTTTGTGCAAGCAATTCGTGCTGGTTTGGATGAAGCAGGATTCCAAGATACACCGATTTTGTCTTATGCTGCTAAGTATGCTTCGGCTTACTATGGGCCTTTTAGGGATGCTGCTGATTCTACACCACAATTTGGCGATCGCCGAACTTACCAAATGGATCCAGGTAACTCCCGCGAAGCCATCAAGGAAATTGAATTGGATATCGCCGAAGGCGCTGATATGTTGATGGTGAAGCCTGCTTTGGCTTACATGGACATTATTTGGCGGGTGAAGGAAGCTAGTAATTTACCTGTGGCTGCTTACAATGTGTCTGGTGAGTATTCTATGGTGAAAGCTGCGGCGCTGAATGGTTGGATTGATGAACAGCGCGTGGTGATGGAAACTCTCACCGGGTTTAAGCGGGCTGGTGCGGATTTAATTCTGACTTATCACGCTAAGGATGCGGCGCGTTGGTTGCGGTAGGGTGGATTGTCTCACGCAAAGGTGCAGCGAAAAGTCTGAGCGGAGGCTTCCTCCGCTCAGAACTTTTCAAGACAAAAGCGCAAAGTTTTTCTCTGGTTTTTGCGTCTTGGCGTGAGATTGTTTCTGTGATTATGTGTTAGAAAAAATTAAGCTATCATTAATGTCTGCTAGAGACAAATTTCATAACGCTGTCAAACAAGGTTTAGTAAAACAGGGATGGGTAATCACTCATGACCCACTACGGATTGAATTTGGTGAAGAAGATAAAATTTCCCTCGATTTAGGAGCAGAATTACTTTTAGCAGCAGAAAAAGCTGAACAAAAAATAGCAGTAGAAATCAAAAGCTTTTTAAGTGATTCAGCTATTTTTGATTTTCATCTAGCTTTGGGGCAATTTTTGAATTACCGTCTAGTTCTGGAAGAAACTGAACCAGACCGTATTCTTTATTTAGCGGTTCCTATTGAAGCTTATGACTCGTTTTTTTATCGAGATTTGCCTAAAGCCTCTATTAAGAAATATCAAATTAAATTAATAATTTATGATTCAGGAAATGAGGTAATTGTCAGATGGATAAATTAACGAAATATCGACAATATATTCAGCAGTTATTGACAGAACAGTCTCAAGGAAAGACTATTGGTGGAGATGTTGAATCACAAACAGTATTTGATTTAGCCAATGAACGTTATTTATTAATTGACTTAGGATGGAATGGACATAAAAGGATTTATAACTGCGTGCTGCATTTAGAAATTAGAGAAGGAAAAATTTGGATTCAAAGGAATCAAACAGATACAGTAATTGCCGATAAATTAATAGACAAGGGTGTAGCAAAAGAGGATATTATTTTGGGACTTCAGCCTCCCTATCTGCGACAATACACTGAATTTAGTGTTAGTTAAACAAGGTTAATATCAAGTCCGGCTAATTACTTACGATATAGTTGCTTTGGTCGGTAATGGGTAATTGGTAATTGCTTTCTACCATTACCAATTACCAATTACCAACCCCAAAAATATGATAAGTGTTTAAGCGGACATGATATAATATCATGTATGACTCAATAACTATGATTTACCTTGATTAGGTTGCATGGAGTGTAAAAAACTATCAATTTACTCTAGACTCCATGCAACCTACAACTTACCCTAAAGATTGATTCTCTTCATGATGGTGTGAATACTGAAACTCAAAATCGCTTTCTTGTTCTCTTCCTCCTTGGTAAACAATTGGGCAAAGTTTTGTATTCGCACTGATGCAGTCCATGTGTGGAGTTTTGGCACAAACTATTAATAAACCACCTAAAATGAATAATAAGCCACAAATGGCGGCTGTCTGAATTGCAGAAATCTCTAGTGCGCCGTGAACAACTACTTCCCGCAAAACTGATACAATTGCCACTTCTACTGCTACACCTACGGCGATGCTATGTTCTTGTAAGTATATCATTAACAGCCTAAATAATTCTACTAAAATCAAGATAAAGAGAATTTTTGCTGTGATGTTTTTATAGTCTACTGATTGTGTAATAGCCACAAATATTCCCCACAATTGGATTAACATCACGGCAAATAAAGCTACACACAAGACTACAACGATTAAATCTTGAAAGGCTTCCATATTCCGAACAATAGCATGACGATCTAACCAGCGATCGCTAAACAGAAATCTACTCTTGGTACGCCTTTGCATTTTATTGTTCATGTCAATTGGGGTTAATTCGAGACGACAGTAGTGAGTACACCCCTTATTTTTAACGTAAGTTAATTATTCTTACCTCCGCGTTGTTGAGAATTAAATTTTTGTACTTGTTGTAACAGTTGTTCGGCATTTTTTGCCCATTGTGGATTACGTTGAGCGTTATATAAATTTCTGGCATGATTTAATACTTTAGCAGCTTCGCTATATTGCTTTAACTGCATAAAAGCTAACCCTGCACCATAATAAGCATTGGGATAATTAGGATTCGCTTCGGCTGATTTTCTAAATGCTGCTAGCGCTGTTTTGGAATTGCTTTGATTAATGGCAATTACACCAAGATTATAATGGGCTTCTGGATATTTAGGACTGATTTTCACAGCTTGATTAAAAGCGTTTTGAGCTTCTTTGAATTTACCTTGTTGTAGATAGCATAATCCTAAATGATAATGAGGTTCGGGGGCATTTTTACTATATTCTGTCGCTTTTTTGAAAGAAGCGATCGCACCATCCCAATTCCGTTGCTGTTGTCTGACTAACCCCAAGTTATAATGAGCAAACCCTAGTTTTGGGTCGAGTTCTAAAGCACGTTGTAAATAATCATTCGCTTGTGGTAAATTATTACCTTCCAACAATGCGCCGCCTAAATTCGCATAGGCTAAAGCAAATTTAGGGTCACTTTGGGTAGCACGATAGAATGCGTCGGCGGCTGGTTGTAATCTGCCGCTTTGCCGCAGTGCTAAACCCAGGTTGTAATGGGCTGGAGCTAAGGTAGGATCTAATTGGGCGGCTTGTTGAAAAGCAGCGATCGCATCTTGAACTCTCCCGGCTTGAATCGCTTGTAATCCCTCATTTAATAAGGTTGTGGATGTTGGTAGGCTATATTGTGCCAATTTTAGACTAACCGCGATATTTGCGTTGACAGGTGTCAAGCTTGCGCCGAGAAATAGCAAACTCAGCAGTGCAGTTAAGCGATATTTATCAAATAATAATCTCATTGATGGGCTTCTTTAGTTAAACTAAACAGGCATGAGAAAGAGACGTTTTAACAAAGATTTTAGATTCTGCATGAAAGTTCGTATCGCTTAATCTTTCTTAAGGTAAATCTTACGAGAGACTACAATTTTTTTTGTCATTGGTTAAAAGAAGGATAATTACAAATTAAAGAGAGGATAATGCAAAAATTATTCATCTCGGAAATTTTGTCAGTGAACTGATAACTGATAACTGTTAACTGATAACTGACAAGCGTAATAAACAGGGCAATGCGGTAGATAAGCTTACCGCGAGGGAGGTTTTATGAGCGAAAAAGTCAGATTAGGTTCGCGGAATGTTGCCATTGTCGGCCCTTATTTAAGTGGAAAAACAACACTACTAGAAAGCTTATTATTTGTCACAGGAGCGATTTCTCGCAAAGGCAGCGTTAAGGATAGTAACACAGTTGGGGATAGTGCGACAGAATCGCGCGATCGCCACATGAGCGTAGAAATTAGTACCGCTTGCGCCGAGTATAATGATATTCGTTTTACCTTTATAGATTGCCCAGGTAGCGTTGAGTTTGCACAAGAAACATATAATGCTTTAATGGGTGTTGATGCGGCAATTGTAGTTTGCGAACCAATACGCGAAAGAGTTCTCACCCTCGCTCCTCTATTTAAATTCTTAGATGATTGGGAAATTCCCCATCTTGTCTTTGTGAATAAAATGGATCGAGCAAATATTCATGTCCTCGAAACATTACACGCCCTCAAAGCAGTTTCTAGTCGTCCGTTGGTAGCCCATCAATACCCGATCATGGAAGGGGAACAACTCACCGGCTTCATCGATATGGTGAGTGAACAAGCTTATCAATATCATCCCGGCGCACCAGCTGATCTTATTCCCTTCCCAGAACATCTTAAACAAGAAGAACATACCGCAAGAGCAGAAATGCTCGAAGCTTTAGCAAATTTTGACGACCACTTATTGGAAGAACTATTAGAAGATATTGAACCACCCCAAGAAGAAATCCTTAAAGATTTAAAAATGGAATTAGGGGCTGATTTAGTTGTCCCCGTCTTCTTTGGTGTAGCTGAACAAGATTATGGTGTCAGACCTTTATTAGAAGCTTTACTCAGAGAGTCCCCCGAACCAGAAACCACAGCAGCCCGTCGCCTCAAAGGTAAACCCAGCAATACACCCATAGCCCAAGTATTAAAAACCTTTTACACACCCCAAGGTGGTAAACTCTCCCTAGTGCGGGTATGGCAAGGTAAATTAACCGATGGTATTGTCCTCAACGGTGTACGTGCTGGTGGTATTTATCGCCTCATGGGACAGCAGCAACAGTCGTTAAATGAAGCTAATGCAGGGGAAATTGTCGCCCTCAGCCGTTTAGAAGGTATTAAAACTGGCGATACCATCTCCACCGAACGTCCGGCGCAGTTAGCCAAAGCCGAACAGTTGGAACCAGTTTACGCCCTAGCCATCACCCCCGAAAAGCGCAACGATGAAGTCAAACTCAGTGGCGCTATCACCAAGTTATTAGAAGAAGACCCTTCTCTCGCTTGGGAACAGCATGGTGATACCCACGAGGTGATTTTGTGGGGACAAGGTGAAATACACTTGCAAGTCGCCCTGGATAGACTGCGCCGCAAGTATAACTTGCCAATGTCTACCCATATGCCACAAGTACCTTATAAAGAAACTATCCGTAAACCCGTCACCTCAGTGCATGGACGTTACAAACATCAAAGCGGTGGACATGGACAGTTTGGTGATGTGTTCCTCGATATCAAACCCCTACCCAGGGGCGAAGGTTTCAACTTTAAGGAAACCATCGTTGGCGGTGTAGTTCCCAGACAGTACATTCCTGGGGTAGAGATGGGTGTGCGGGAATTTCTAGTACACGGGCCTTTAGGTTTCCCCGTGGTGGATGTGGCGGTGACATTAACCAACGGTTCCTATCACACCGTCGATAGTTCCGAACAAGCCTTCAAACAAGCCGCCCGTTTGGCGATGCAAACAGGGATACCCCAAGCCCAACCCACCTTATTAGAACCGATTTTGCGGGTAGAAGTGACCACACCCAGCGAATTTACTTCTAAGGTGCTGCAATTGCTGAGTGGTAGAAGGGGGCAGATTTTAGGCTACGAAGGCAGACAAGACTGGCAAGGTTGGGATAATATCACAGCTTACCTACCACAAGCCGAGATGCAGAACTTTATTGTAGAGCTGCGATCGCTCACCCTCGGCGTTGGTTCCTTCCACTGGGCTTATGACCACCTGCAAGAAGTCCCAGAAAAGCTTGCTGAAAAAGTGCTTGCTAGTAACGGTCATGGTAGTAACGGTAATAGCAAGTAGTCTCAGTTAACCGATGTCTCCTCTATTCAGAATCTTTGGAGTGGTAATATTTATCACTCCATTTTCTTTTTTGGGGACTGGGGACTGGGGACTGGGGACTGGGGACTGGGGACTGGGAACTGGGGACTGGGAATGTTGATTATAAAACTCTACTGTTCATATAGGTCTTCACGCTGCCAATTTCGTCCTTCTGGTTGAACAGGTCGAGTTTTTATCGCTTCAATAAACTTCCTTTCTGCTTCCCAAGGCGTGAGATTTGTTTGAGGTACAGTTATTTCCTTTAGATGTGAGTCATCGGTAAATCTGTCTATAGAAGCTTCATTTGATATCATGATTTCTTCAAACCTTGATGAAATAATAAATATTCCCTATTTTATTCTTTTAATGGAAGCGAGTAAATTTTCTTTTTATTTGCCTCTTACTGGGAAGTATATTAAGAAAAATGAAATTATACCTAAAGCTGTACCAATAGCACTAATAGCTTGCGTAATACTGCTGTTATTACCTAGTATGAAGTTGGCAGCTAATGTCATAACCACAAACAAAACTGTGCCAATTATTGATATTAACAAGGGAGTTGTACGAATTAAAATATCTTGACAACTAGCCTGAAATATTGGCGTTTCTAGTAAATTCACATATTTATATTGATTTCCTTCTTCTAAGTTATGAAATAGTATTGTCCAAGGCTCATCATAATTTGGTTTGATTAGTAATTCAAAACTGTAAAGTTTGTCAAAATTTTCCAGTAAACAACAGGCTACTATATCTCCGATATAAGTTTTACTTACTGAAGTCACATCAATAATTATATGATCTGCATTCTTCTTCTTTATTAAAGAGATGTATTTTCTTAAATCGAGATATTTAATCCTTTCAATATCCCATTGAATATCGTCTGTTAAAAGAGGAACATATTGCGCTTTTAATTTAGCAAGTTCGTTAATACTATAATAATTATGTAAAGGAACAACTGTATCTTTTAAATTACCCGTATAATACTTATATTCTCCTCTAGCCAGATTTCTTATTAAATCATAAACGTTAGTTCGTAATAAATTAAGTTGAATTTGGTTTGTTCTAGAGTCCTCAATCTGAACAAATGTAATAGTGTTTGTACCTTTCACAAAGGAATGTATAATAGGATTTAGATATTGGTCTGGTCTATCAGTAGTTACAAAAATATATAATTTTTTCAATCTGTACCTCTAGAAATGACTACACAACCTTTACCTGAAACCTTAGCTTTTCTAAGTGAAACTAATGCTTCTAATGAATTTGTTCCTACACCAAATGAAATTGTTTTTCCAGTAATTTGCAAAAATAAACTTGAATAATCATCTAAATATTGTTTTATGTTCTTTTCTCTTGATACTTCAAAGCATATATCATCACCAGCTACATAAATTAGAGAAGCTTCCATTTGCGCTTCAACAAGCTCTGCTATCTTTGTAATAGCATTTTCTACTAAGTAAGAAAAGTCTCTGGCTGCATCTAGATTGCCAGAAAGTAAATAAAATTCAATAGCATCTCCTATATTGTCCCCATCCCCTAAACAAACGAGTGATTTATTATACAACATTTATGTTTTCACCTTGAAGAAACTAATTTTATTTAGAACATTGCATAAAACTATGTCATCAAACCTAAGAGTAAAGATTAAGTAGGGTGTGTTACGGCTGTGCAGGGATTAAGGGGTTAGAGACAATCAGAATTAGCCGTAACGCACCGCATATCTTGGTGCGTTACGCTTCGCTATAACGCACCCTACAATTTAAGGTTTACTTTATAAATCATCTCTTAGAACAATTAAATATATAGATATGTTAGTTTATAAAGTCTTTAATGTTACCATAAATTTATGCCTATTTTTATAATCTTATTTTTAAATTGAAGTAATTAATTATGGTAACACTTCAATTAAGACAATTAACTGTACCACCGGGGCATAGAGTCATACTGCACAATATTAACTGGCAAGAATTTGAAGCAATTCTTACTGAACTAGGCGACCATCGTGCAACTCGGTTGGCTTACAGTCAGGGAACATTGGAGATGAGAATGCCGTTACCTAAGCATGAGGTAGCCAAAGTCATCATTGGGGACTTGGTAAAAATTCTCTTAGAAGAGTTAGAAATTGATTGTGAATCTTTTGGTTCAACCACCTTTAAACGTGAAGATATGAATTTTGGTGTAGAACCTGATGATTCCTTCTATATTCAAAATTATGCTCAGATGATAGGTAAAGAGCGAATTGATTTAAAAGTTGATCCTCCACCTGATCTAGTTATCGAAGTTGATGTTACTTCTAAAACTCAACTTGATGCTTATGAAGCATTACAGGTTCCTGAATTATGGCGATATGAAGCAGGGAAGTTACAAATTAATGTCCTTCAAGATGGTAAATATGTCGAATCTGACATTAGCCCAAATTTTCCCAACTTGCCAATTATTGAAGCAATTACTACATTCATTGAGCAAAGCCGCACTATAGGGAGAAGCGCAGCACTAAGGGCATTTCGTAAGTGGGTAAGAGACAGGAAAAACATCTTATAAGTGCATAACGCATTGCCACATAAAAAAGGTGCGTTACGGCTTCGCCTAACACACCCTACTTAATATTTACTAAAATCTTGGACTTAGAGATAGTCTTGCTCTTGTTGCTATCTTTGCGACAATACAACCCGATATTTGCGGTACAAGTGGCGTAGATATATCAAAGCAAAACGTTGCTGTTACTTCGGCGTTTTCAACCTACTTTTTATAATTTCTACTCACAATAATTATTTATTGGGGTTACTGAATGAATTTTTACTTTAGCTTTGTTTCTAATAATAAATTCACTTAAGCCTACATTTTCTTGTCTGTTTGGATCAACTTTTTGCCAGTCACTACGTTGTCCCCAATCATAAGTATATCCAAGTTTCGTCCAAGGAGCTTCGTTAGTTTTTGATTGTTCCGAAAACCACTCCCGATATACTTGATGAATTGATATAAAGATATTTTTTAAATCGGGAAAATCTACTTCTGCTTCATGATCAGTAATTTCTGGATCTGGAGTTGGTCTAAATAAATCGCTTTTCTTGACCCAAATTGCTACAATCTCTCGCTTTTTATACTTGTACTCATGTTCTGGAGGTAATCCTAACAATGGAATAATTTAATTTCTGGAAGTCCCTAAAATCTTATTGATATAGTGAAAGAAAAAGCTTGGCATTAAATATAGAATTATCTACGAAGTTTTACCTGTAATTCATCTTTGATGCGATTGAGGATAGAATTTTCATCCAGTGTAGACAAAATCCGGTTAATTACGGCTTTTGGCCCGTCTGGCCCCCATGTTGCACCATTGGCTAAATATTCTTTGGTAACTTGTCCAATAGCGTAGGAAGATACACCAGCCACCCCAGCTTGTGTCAACGCGACTGAGATATAAGGGCCGATCGCAACACCTGCTGTAGCTGTGGCGGAAATTCCCAGTAAAGTTTTTAACCCACTTAACCCCAAGTTTGCCAGTAGTTCGCTGACACCAATACCACCCATGCTTAAGGCGATTTTTTGTAATAACTGCACAGCACCAGCTTCGGTCATGGGGATGCCGTAGAGTTTAGACAAGCCTAAAATTAGAGAAATATCAATTACTATACTGCTCAGTATATCTACTATAGTAACAGGATTGAGTGCGATCGCCACAGCTTTAGTCATCACCGCCTTCCAAATCAACTGATTGGCGTTTTGTTCCCGAATCATCAGTTTACGCTCTACCAATTGCTCATTCACATTATCGGCAAACAGCATCGTGTTCAACGCCACTAAAGCCTTACCCTCACGTTGCAAAATCTCTAAAATCTTCACCTTGAGTTCTGCAACTTGGGCGTTACCTGTACGCACCTGCACACCCCTACTCCCATCAGGACGACGCACCGCAGTTTTTACCAATGGTGACGCAGCCGCCATAACTATTTCTAACGGTGTCAGTAATTCCCTTACCCGTTCATCCCGAATTTTTTGGTAAATTGCCATCCTATCCGCTTCTGGATACTGATCTACCTTGTTAAATACTAAAATGATGGGTTTACCCGCTTCCCGCAACTGAGAAAGGGCTTCATGTTCAATCTTCGTCATGTCACCGGAGATGACGAATAGAATTAAATCTGCTTGCTTGGCTATTTGTTCCGCCAAAGCGGTGCGGGTTTCGCCATCAATCTCGTCCAAGCCTGGGGTGTCGATTAATTCGATTTGCGATCGCCCCACAGATGGTAAAGTAACACGCAAAGCCCGCTCAGTTTCCCCAATTAACTCTTCGCTAATAGTCCAATTTACCCGTTGAGCAGCACGAGTCACACCATGCAAAGGCCCGGTTTCAAACACAGCCTCCCCAACCAAAGCATTAAGTAAAGAAGACTTACCCCGTCCTACCATACCAAAAGCAGCAATTTGTACCACCATGCTGTCCAGCTTGCCTAACATGGTTTCCAAATCAGCAATTTGGGACTCTAAACCAGCCTTTTCTTGCGAACTGAGGTCAATATTATCTACTAAATTCCGCAGCGCCGACTGTGCTTGTTTATAGTTGAGTTCTGCTTGAATATCTTCAAAACTAAAAATGGCACTATCAAGTTCTTCTTCCCAGTTGGGGGAGTCGCTGTGATGCGGTTCGGGCAATGTGGAAGTCATGTCAATTTTAGATTTACCTCTTTTTTGATCCTATAGCACACAGCCAGGACTTACGGAGCAAAATTGTCTGTGAAGACTGGTTGTAGGGGTATAGGGGTGTAAGAGTTGATAAAATAATTATTTTCTCGTTAATTTTAGAGTCATTACTCACTACTTGGTGAAAAACCTATACTTGTGAGCTATTCCCTACTCCCTCTTAAGGGCAGGTTTTTAATAACGTCATAAGCGAGGACTGTAAAATCCACGACATTATCCTAGTTTCATTCACCCTTACCTCCTCACACCCCTACACCCTTATACTTTTACCGAGTTGATCCGAATGCCAAAAGCTGCTAATGCTTTGTATCCTGGTATTGGCATACTACAGACAGATGCCAAATAGGGCTACCAGTGCGTAAACCACCTCCAGCAAATAAAAGTAAAGTCATGATTAACTCTTCCAAGCAAAATCAACGCTCACAAACCCCCCGTAGGAGTATCTGGTTGCTGATTTTGACTCGTGGTGGTATTACCATAGGTGGAATTTTAATCGTGGCTTTAATGGGCGGTATTTGGCGGTTATGGACTTTTGTGCAGAAAGAGTTAACACCTTTAGCCCAACAAAGTCTCACTACAACCCTTAATCGTCCGGTAAAACTGGGAAGAGTTACTAACTTTTCCTTAACAGGAGTACAGTTTGCCGCTTCATCTATCCCCCCCACACCCACAGATCCAGATAAGGTGACAGTCGATGCTGTGGAAGTGGGTTTTAATCCTTTGCTGTTAGTTTTTAATCGCCAGTTGAAACTAAATGTAACATTAGTCAATCCTAATGTTTACGTCGAGCAAGATCAGCAAGGACGCTGGCTCACCACAACTATATCGCCACCAGGACAGAAGGCTGCGATTAAAACTGATCTAGAAAATATATACTTCCGCAATGGCAAGTTGCAGCTGCTACCGCAAGTGAGAACTGGGGGGCTGGGGACTGGGGACACTTCTCTTCTCTACGAGAGGCTACGCCAACCAGACGCTCCGCGTAGCTTGCTTCCACGGAGTGGTACGACAAGCTCAGTGCATCGCTGGGGACTGGGGACTGGGAAAACAACAGGGGGAACCATAAGCCCTCTCTCTCCCTCATCTCCCCCCACTCCCTCATCTCCCTCATCTCCCTCATCCCCCTCATCCCCCTCATCCCCCTCATCC
>DATNQO010000255.1:0-12210 GCA_036704005.1 Leptolyngbyaceae cyanobacterium
GATTTATACTACCTGGGTTCCGGATCAGGAGCAGTCCGCTTGACCTACTTCGTCTTTTATTTGTGCGCTTTACCGCTATTAGTTATACTACCACAAAAGCCGCCCTAGAAGGGCGGGGCTTTAAACCCAGTTTTTCGGTAAATCTCATCGATTTCCCATTTCCCATGCAGAATTGAAACAGGTGGTGGCTAACAACGATAAGCAGCGCTTTTCATTTGATGAAACTGGAACTAAAATTCGAGCAAACCAGGGACATAGTGTGGAAGTAGATTTGCAACTACAACCACAAATTCCACCCGCTATTCTTTATCACGGTACAGGTGAAAAATCAGTACCAGCAATCTTACAATCTGGACTGCTGAAAATGTCACGTCATCATGTGCATTTATCTCCAAATGTAGAAACTGCCCGAAAAGTAGGAATGCGGCATGGTAAACCAGTGATTTTAGTTGTTGATGCTCTGGTTATATATCAAGCAGGTTTTACTTTTTATTGTTCAGATAATGGGGTTTATTTAGTGGAGCGTGTTCCACCAGAGTATTTACATATTATGAATAAATAAGTTATCTCTATGCCAAACTTTGATAACCAATTACCAACATTTCACGCTGCCAATCGTCAAGAATGGCGAGAATGGTTGGAAAGGAACTATCAAACTGCTGGTGTATGGCTAGTTTATTACAAAGTAAAAAGCGGTAAACCGAGTATTCGCTATAGTGAGGCGGTTAAAGAAGCTTTATGTTTTGGTTGGATTGACAGTAAAGTTAAATCCTTGGATGAGGAGAGTTATATGCAAATATTCACTCCTCGAAAACCGAAAAGTGTATGGTCAAAATTGAATAAGCAATATATTCAAGAACTGATTGACCAAGGTTTAATGAATGAGGCTGGTTTAGCCAAAATTGCAGCTGCAAAACAAGATGGTTCATGGACTACTTTAGATGCTATCGAAGCTTTAGTCATTCCCGATGACTTACAACAGGCTTTAGCAGCCAATGAAGCTGCTAATAAATATTTTGCCGGGTTAAGTAACTCAACTAAAAAGAATATCCTTTCTTGGATTGCTAGCGCTAAACGTCCACAGACAAGGTTAAAGCGAATTGAGCAAACTATAAATTCAATAGCACAAAATACAATCCCTAAGTTATAAATGCCGTTATTTAGATTCAAAATCCCAAATTTATCTATGCTATTTTCTATGTGGAAAACGTTTTATATCAAACCAAACGAAATCGGAATTTTATATCATCGTAGTGATTTTAAGAAAGTATTACAGCCAGGAACTTACACTTATTTTGGTCGCCATTGGCAAGTAACAACTTATGACTTGAATCAGCCGGAAGCGAAGATTGAGAATTTGGAACTGTTACTGCGAAATCACGCCTCGGAGTTACAGGAACATTTACTAATAGTCAGAACAGCATTTAATCAGGCTGCTTTAGTACGTTTGGGTCAAACTTGGGTAAGTGTGACACCAAATCAATTACGGGCGTTTTGGCGCGGTTTTATTGAGGTTGAAGCGCATTTTTTCAATTTGGAAGAAAGCTTGGAATTACCTGCTGAGTTTGTGCGACAGGTGCGAGGAATGGCTTTGAGTGGAATTAAGAGATTCCACATTTTGGAGTATGAGATTGGTTTGCTATATGTGCAGAATAATTTCTCGCGACCACTAGAAACTGGTGAGTATGCTTTCTGGTCTGTTGATCGGGATGTTACGGTACGGAGTTTCAGCCGTATTATTCCTAATCCCGAACTTCCACTAGAAGAAATCTTGGTTGAACAACATCCTGATTTTGTGGCTAATTATTGCGAGATTGTGCAATTGCAGAATCAACAGGTGGCGATCGCACGTTATCAAGGTAAGGTCATTGCCATCCTACCACCAACTAGCCGCAAGCTATTCTGGCGGGGCGTTGAAGTAGAAGTAATTGACATCAGCAGCGATGCCAAGTTACCCACTCGCCTGGTTGCTGAGTTAGTTTCTGGTTTACCTGAAGTTCTAGTTTTAAGTCGCAATTACTTACATATTTGCGAAGTACCTGTACAGCACGTTGGTTTACTATATGTGAATCAAGAATTTCAAGCACAGTTGCCATCTGGAAAGCACGCATGGTGGTTGTTTGGACGTTCTCTGCGTACAGAAGTCTTTGACTTGCGTTACTCCACTTTGGAAGTATCTGGTCAAGATATCCTCAGTAAAGATAAGGTTCCATTACGCTTAAACTTAACTGCTGGCTACCGCATTCTCGACCCTCTCTTAGCCAAAAATGGTTTATCAGATATTCCCAACTACCTATATAAAGAATTACAGTTTGCCTTGCGTGGCGCTGTGGGCGAAAGAACTTTGGATGCTTTACTGGAGGACAAAGGGGCGATTGATAGTAGTATTTTTGAATACATTCGTCAAAAAACTGCTGACTATGGAATTGAAATCGATTCTGTTGGGGTGAAAGATATCATTCTCCCTGGTGAGATTAAGACGATTTTAAGCAAGGTTGTGGAAGCTGAAAAAGCCGCCCAAGCTAATGTAATTCGTCGGCGTGAAGAAACTGCTGCTACCCGCAGTATGTTGAATACTGCCAAGGTGATGGAAGATAACCCCGTAGCGTTGCGTTTAAAGGAGTTGGAAGTGCTAGAGCGAATTGCCGAAAAAATTGAGAAAATTCAAGTTAACGGTAGCTTGGATAGTATCTTAACCGAGTTGATTCGGATTAATCGCAATTAAAACGCAAGTCTTGCACCTCCCTTGTGGAAGTAAGTGCCGATGCACTGCCCACCCTACAAAACTTTGATGCGTAAGTCCTGTAAATTTTTGGATCTCCCCACGCCAAAAAAGCAAGGAAATCATCTTGCAAATATGCAGCGCCCTATACATAACTCAACCTCAAGCAAAGAATGCAGACTTGCTGAGGTTGAGTGAATGTTGCACAATTTGCAAGTTTTTGACTTTTTAACAAATTTCGCGTAATTCCCCTTCCGGGAGCGTTGCAGGGAGGGGATGTAAGCGAGTCAAAACGAAACGCCCACCATACCAATTTTTACCGCAGGTAAAACAGGTATGGTGGGCAGTTGAGTTTTTGACAAAATTATCTTTCGGGTTTGTCCTGAGAACGGATATATTCTTTGACTATTTCTAATGGTGCGCCACCCACCGAATTAACAAAGTAAGCATCAGTCCAAAAGCTAGGGTCTTTCTCTTTCCAATAATATTGTTTCAAATAATCCTGAAATTCTTTTCTAATAATACGGCTGGATGCTGATTTGAGTGAACCAATTAGCTGTGAAATATTGTTATCAGGATGTACATCTATTAATAGGTGTACATGATTAACTTCACATACCCGTAAAACTGCGGGAAGTATGAAGCAACTGGGTCAAAGGAAACGCCAGAAATCTTGCTCTACGGGTGGGGATGTAGAAACCCCACCACGGGCGAAGTAGGGTGGGGTAGTTCATATCTATAACTTGACTGTTTCTAATCCTCCCTTTGTGGGAGTTGAGAAGTCATGGGTTGTTGATTATTGGGGACATCGGTTGAATAGTGTCCAATCACAAACACAGGTAGGGTTAAAGTTACCAATGCGATTATTGTTCCCACAATATCTGCCAAACGATGGGAGTACGTATCGGAAGGACTGGCAGCCTGGCTATCTGAGTTCATACAAAGTTTAGAGTCAATCACGTCTCTTGATAAGTTTGCTCTCTTGTGGAGAGTCTCTTTACTATTTTAGCTATTTTTTACTGTCAAATGTGTAGCCGTTAAAAACATGAGCCAATTTGGCGCTTATCATAATTGTCGTTTTTTACTTGCTATTTTTGACATAAAGTTGATGATTAACATTTCCTAATGATTCTAGTGACTGATTTGTTATGATTCCTAGATATAATTCGTTGTCATTGGGTTAATCTTTGGTTAAGGAACCATGATAGAAAGTGCTTTATCTGATATTTATACATATTAATTATTAACCTTAATACTCAAAGGTTGTCAATATTGTAACATCTCGAAATAGTTTATTTCATGTCTGTCTGGCGATTTCCCTTATAATGAATATTGAAAAAATACGAAATACTACTGAAGATATAAAGTTAGTTCTCCGCATCAAAGCAATACAGAACCAAAGATGTAGGAAAATTTAAGCAATTACAGAAAACATCATTGGCGTTATTTATATTGATAATTGGAAGAAATACAGATAAATTTATCAATTTTACTAGCACTTGTTTGGCGATCGCCTCCGGTGGGGCGGAGCATCGTCGCACTACTATAATTTTCTACGATAGTAATAATTAACGATCGCTGAATAAATGCAGACTTGTCAATCTGCATAAAGATAGATTATTAACTATCGAGTGTTGACGGTTGACTGTACAGACGCGATTAATCGCGTCTCTACTTACCAATGACCAATGACTAAAAAAACCGCCACTAGGATAGGGCGGTCTGGTTAAGCAATCGGAGGGTAATCTATAGCCTACGCTGCTAATTGAGATGTTGCTGTAGCAGGCTTTGCAGTTGTTTCTGCTCAAAAGCTCAGGATAAACTAAGCTGTCACGCATTTAATACCAAATAGCAGGGGAAAGGGGACAGGTGACAGGTGACAGAGTTAAAAGTCTTTTGCTGTCTAAGTTTTTCATTTCCTCATGCCCTAACTGTTTTGGCTATTGCTATAACTTACTGTCTACCGTAAGCGCTCATGGGTTCCTTGATAAATCGGATATAAAAATGTTTAAACGTGGATTTAATGACACGAGGCATAGCGAAATCGATGGGCATCAACTTGTCTGGAAGCCGCCAATCATCAATTTTTAATAAATCAGGATGTAAGTTAGGAAACTCGATATCTGCAAGTTCTGGACAAACGCCTAGTCTTTGAGATGCAGCAACGGTAGGCACTTGATGGGGTGGGACGTTGAGAATTTCTACCATTGCCCTATCTAGTGCGAATACATCCGATGCTGCTGCCAATATACCCAAGGGACGAGGTTCACCGCCACTGGGGCCATTACCTTCGTGACCAATGATCCCATCTAAAATAGTTAAATCTGGGTTAATTGCCCTAGCAGTTTCCACTAACATTTCCCCAAATCGGTCAGCATCTTTGCCTGCTTCCATGTGCCACCATGCTTTCATCTTCCCAGGAACGCAACCAAAGAGATTTTTCACCCCAAGAGTTAAAGTTAACTGCATATGGGATTTGACTTTTGGTAAGTTAATGATCACATCTGCTTCTATGGCTTCTTTACTCAGCAGTAGGTGATTGAAGTTTTCACTCACCGTTTGGTAACGTTTGCCGTGAAAATCGATGATTGGCAGGTTCAGTTCTTGAATAAGCGATTGATAACCATTGGCTATTGCTACACCTTTGGCACTACCAAAAGCTGGACTATCCCCCAAAAAAGGCTGTCCGCCTGCTGCAATGACCATTTGGGCAACGGCATAGACTAGTTCAGCACGGGTGGTACATTCCTTAGTTGGGCGTGATCCTGTAAGTAAATTAGGCTTAAGTAAAACACGCTGTCCTGGTTTGACAAAAGCAGCCATCCCTCCAAGAGGTTCTAGCAAGGTAGCCAGAGATTCCCGCAAAGCTTCCCGTTGGTAGGAAGTAGCGCGGATGAGGCTGACAGATGGTTTTTGAGTCTGCATGAGTAAGATTGCTAGTGATGAAAATGAGCTTAAATCAGTTATCAGTTATCAGTTATCAGTCAGCCAGGGCGTATGGTGGGGGATAAACAAGCGCCTCTCTACGCCTTCCAACCATTGGTGCGGTGTTTCACCAATGTATTGAACTGTTGACTGTTGACTGTTGACTGTTGACTGTTGACTGTTAAAACTATTTTCTATCTTTTATCCGATATGGGGGAGTGGGGAGAACAACTATCAACTGATAACTGATAACTGTCAACTGTCAACTGACACCTTAATTTCTTCTACAATCTGCTTATAGTCAGAGTTAGATAAAACTGGTTGGGAGTTTTGTAGCTGGATGGGTGAGGTGATATCAATCCATGATTTGCAACCGCCATATTCTGGACTATAGGGAATTTCTTGAACTTGGGATAGTTTGTAAGTCCGCAGGAGGAGAATGAATATTGGTTGTTTTGGTTTCCACTTTAAGCGATCGCTAATAAAATTATCGTTCCAAATGTGGAAAGGTAGTAAACTTTTGACAATTTCCTCGTCAGAGATTGGTAGAATATCGGTGATATGCGCCCAACTGCCAATACGGACTGTTTGCGGATGCCAACCAGATGGTACTGGCTGTACAAGGTTTGCATATTCAGTCTTGAGTAAGGAAGGCTGTTGATGTTCATAAGTGGGATAAAGCAAAACCTGTTCCTGCGCTACCTGGAAGCGTCCGTTTTTTTCATGGATACCGCCTTTACGTAGCAACATAATTGTTTTGCCAGTTTCTAAGGCATTGATTGCAACTGCCCATTCTTTGAGTGTATGCACTGTTTGAGTTAGTTCTGTCAGCATCGGCATCTACTGGAACTCTGATTTAATTTGAAGGTAACACCGTTAAAGTGTAAAACTATCCAGGGAAGTGAATTAGAGAACTTATGGAAAAGCGAACACTAGGGACATCTGATGTCAAAATCTCACCCATTCTCATGGGAACTTGGCAAGCTGGTAAGAAAATGTGGGTGGGAATTGAAGATGCTGATTCAATTAAAACCATCCGTGCCGCTTTTGATGCAGGAATTACTACAATTGACACAGCCGAAGTCTATGGTGAAGGACATTCAGAGAGGATAGTCGCTGAGGCTTTATCTGATGTGCGTGATCAGGTAGAGTATGCAACTAAGGTTTTCGCCAACCATCTCAAGTATGATCAAGTGATTGCAGCTTGCGATCGCTCCCTCAAAAACCTCAATACAGATTACATAGATTTATACCAAATTCATTGGCCGGCTGGTGCTTTCCATAGTGAGCCAGTACCAATTGAGGAAACCATGAGCGCTCTAAATCATCTCAAAGAGCAAGGAAAAATTCGCGCCATTGGTGTTTCCAACTTTTCCCGCGCCCAACTACAAGAAGCCTCCCAGTATGGCAGAATTGACAGTTTACAGCCTCCCTACTCCTTATTTTGGCGGCAAGTAGAAAAGGATGCAGCACCTTACTGTGTGGAAAATCAGATATCCATTTTGGCTTACTCGCCCCTAGCCCAAGGGTTGCTAACAGGTAAATTTACTCGCGGACAACAATTTGACTCAGCAGATAACCGCGCTAAGAATAAACTGTTCCAAGGAGAGAATTTTGAACGCGCTCAACAAGCTCTAGATAAACTGCGTCCCATCGCCGAACGCCATGATGCTACTTTGGCGCAGCTTGCATTAGCTTGGTTAATCGCCCAACCGCAAACAAATGCGATCGCCGGGGCGCGTTACCCCGAACAAGCCAAAGATAACGCCCAAGCTGGCAATATTCAATTATCTGCTGAGGAGATTAGCGAAATCGATGCGATCGGTCGCATTGTCACCGACCATCATGATGATAGTCCTGTGATGTGGAATTGGTGAAAAACAGTTGACAGTTGACAGTTGACAGTTGTCAGTTGTCAGTTGTCAGTTGACCCCTTTCCCCTTCTCCCTTTCCCCTTCTCCCTTTCCCCTTTTCCCTTTCCCCCTTCCCCTTTCCCCTACAAAACATAGTTGGGGAGCAAAGTTTTAAGGACTTATTGCAAAAATCTACAAAATATCAACTTTAGTAAACAAACGCTGGCTTACCCTAAATTAGGTGCTAACTTAAATATCAAGACACCAAACAAAACCAAAGTTAAAGGGTAAATGACTCGGTGTCTCCCGTCATCAGCCCAAGCAAATTTCAGCATATTTTGATGTACTGTGGCCAAAAGCTTAAAGCAGGCAAAGCCAAATCCCAAAGCGGAAAAACAGAGATTGCTGAGTTTGTGAGTTGTTAAGTCCACCCTATTTGTAAACTTTCTCAACTAGCCTCTTATTAAATTAACCACTTTGAAATCCTGTGAATTTGAAAAACCTGGTCTACCTAGACCAGGTTTTTCAATATTTTAGTGTTTTGCAGATGAAGAAATGATAAAGTATTATAAATAATGCAAGGAGTGTCATAATTTACGCTTGAGTCTCTAGTGAGAAGACTAGGATAACGCTACCATCTAAGATGGCGTACTCAAGAACCGAAATATTTTATTTAGGGTACTTTATGCACTTTAAATAACCTAAACAAGCCCACAGACGTGGGCTGCTTTTTTATTACACTGTGAGTGTCAGTAGTCAGTGGTCATTCATTTCTTAATCTAGTTTACTATCTTCTTTGTAAAAACATTGTCTTGCTTTTGTAAAGACTCTGTGACTCCGTGGCACTGTGGTAAAAAATAATTTATTCAACTACGGAGGCACGGAAAACACAGAAGAAAAATAAGATTTTTCTCGGTCACTTCGACAGAGTTAGGCAATAAGCATATATCTAGCTGATTTTCTAGCAGCGAATACAATAAAACAGCAATATTTTCTGCTAGGAGCGAGTAATGAGAACAAATAACTTTTTGAAGAATATTGTATTAGCAATATTTGTGGCTAGTCTTTCCTTATCCTGTGAAGCCCAGGTTAACAAGAGAATAGAATCGGGTCAAGCTGTGGGACAGGAGCAGACACAACCTCAGATTAGTTATGGCGACTTGATTATTAAAGAGCAGTCAGATTATTTGATGATTCCAGTAAATGCCACAGATCCTAATCAGAAGAAAGGCGATAGTTTTAGTTTAGACTCATCTCGTATTGCTAAACGAGATGATAAATCAGTATACAACCTCATTTTTTATCGTAAACAAGATGGTGAAAGTCATGTTTTATTAAATAGAAAAGCCATCATCAATTCTTTTGATTTATTGGAAACGAAGACCACAGCTAAACCACCGACTAGAGTTTGGCTATATCAAATCATTGACCAGGATACTAATAAAGATAAAGTCTTTAACCAACAAGACGCTGTGATTGGTTATATGTCTGACTTATCTGGAAAGAATCTCCAACAAGTAACTCCAAACAATACCAGAATGATTAATTGGGTTGTTTTACCAAGCCAGAACGCAATTTTTATTAAAATTATCAAAGACTCCAATAACGATAGTAAATTTACACAAGCTGATCGGACAAATTTCGTCAGAGTAAGTCTAGAAAAACCCAGTATGGGTAAAGAAATAATTAGTGAACAGATAGAGCAACAAGTTAAATCATATATTACTAAATAGATGATTAGTTTGTAGTAAGGACTTTAGTCCAGAGAAAAGGGCTAAAGCCCTTACTACAAGCGAACATTGAATTAATTAGACTGTTTTACTTATTATTGAGAAATTGATAAAACCCAGTCTTGTAAAAGTGGGTTTACCTGATCTGGAACTTCATCATGGGGACAATGACCAGCCCTGAGAAAATGTTCTGTGAGTTCTGGATAATATAGGCGAAACTTTTGAGAACGTTCTTTAGCATTCATCCAAGGATCAGCCTCACCCCATAACAGTAATAAAGGACAAGTTAATTGCTTTAATAAAACATCAACTTTTTCCCCTTGAGGACTGCTAAAAACTGAGACAAACACATCCAAAGCGCCAGCATCGTAAGCAGGACGAGCAATTTCTTCTACTAATTGGTCTGTGATTGCACTTTTATCAAGATATACTTTTTCTAATGTTTGGCGAATTACCCAACCTTGGCGCACGTATTGAAATAAGAAGAATTGTGCTAAGGGTTGTTGAAAAATCCACTTAACACTATCACCCAAAAGTTTTTGTATGGGGGATGGTTGCTTGGGTGGTTGGATTTGTGATTGTAAAGCTTCTGGTTCCGATGTAGACTGAGTTTCACTAAATGGCCCCGCGCTATTAAGTAAAACTACACCAGCCGCACTCTCAGGACGTTGAGATGCAGTACATAAGCAAGCATAACCACCAAGGGAATTACCTGCTAATACTGCTTTTTGACCGATGACTTCACTGATAAAATCATGCAGTTGGTCACGCCACAAATCACCGCTATACTGCAACTTAGGTTTAGCTGAACGCCCAAAACCTAAAAGGTCGATCGCAAATACTTCAAAATCATTACACAATCCTGTGATATTCTTACGCCAGTGGTCTGTAGAAGCACCAAAGCCATGCACTAATAATAACGGTGGACGCTGTGGATGCTTTTCTCCCGCACGTACGTAGTAAATTTTATGCCCTCGCCACTGCCAATATTGTCCAGGTATCGGTTTTGTAGAAGGGGCTGTAGTTGCCTGCATATTCCTAAGAAGTGTTAAGTAGCTTTTAATAATTGTAGAGTAGGGATTGGGGACTGGGGACTGGGGACTGGGGGAGATGAGGGAGTAGGGGGAGATGAGGGAGTAACCCACCCCTAGCCCCTCCCTGGAGGGGAAAAGGGGAGAAAAACTAATGACTGTTGACTGTACAGACGCGATTAATCGCGTCTCTACTTACCAATGACTAATGACTAATGACTAAAACAATGATTACAGGGAAAACTAAACTATTAGGGGTAATTGGATATCCGGTGGAACATTCGCTGTCACCAGTGATGCACAATGCAGCATTAGCGCAATTGAGATTAGATTATGTATATCTGCCTTTTCCCATAGCACCGGATAATCTGGAGGTGGCGATCGCAGGTTTAGCTACTATTGGTGTAGAAGGGTTTAGTGTGACCATTCCCCATAAACAAGCTATTATCCCCCTGCTTGATGAAATTAGCCCCATCGCCCAAGCTATCGGTGCGGTCAATACTGTTACCCGTCGAGGTAATCAATGGGTGGGGACAAACACGGATATAGAAGGGTTTATTTCTCCTTTACAAACCACCCATAAACAAGATTGGAGTCAAAAGACTGCTGTAATTTTAGGTAATGGTGGCGCTGCTAGGGCTGTGGTTGCAGGTTGTCATCAACTGGGTTTTGCGGAAATTCATGTTGTAGGACGGAATGTGCAACGCTTAGAAGAATTTCGCCACAGTTGGGAAAATTCACCCATTGGAGAGAATTTACAAGTGCATAGTTGGGATCATTTAGCAAAACTGATTCCGCAAGCTAACCTACTGGTAAATACAACCCCGATAGGGATGTATCCTAAAATTGATGATTCGCCCTTGAGTACAGAGGAATTGGCAGATTTACCAGCAGGTGCTATTGCCTATGATTTAATCTATATTCCGCAACCTACGCAATTTCTACAAAAAGCCCAACAACAAGGCGCAATTGCTATAGACGGTTTAGAAATGCTAGTCCAGCAAGGTGTCGCCGCTTTAAAAATCTGGTTACAGCAGGACAATATACCTGTAGATGTCATGCGTCAAGCATTGAAAAAACAACTAGGTTTGGGAGAATAGTTATTAGTCAGTTGACAGTTGACAGTTGTCAGTTGTCAGTTGACAGTTAATAATCTCTTCCTCATCTCCCCCTGCTCCCCAGTCCCCTTTCCCTGACATTACTTCTTCGGCCAGCGCCAATTGTAGCGATTCCAATCGTAAACGCCTTGGATTTCATACTCAGCGCCATTATAGAAGCGGACAACGCAATTGGTAGCATCGCTAACTTCGGTCATTTGAATGACGGTGGCGAGAAACCATTCGCGTTTACAGGGGCCATCATCTTGCACCCATTCCCATAAGGCGTTGGAAACTTCAATGCGATCGCCTATCCTTAATTTCAGTGCATCCCCAAAATAAGCATACTTGTCAAAATGATACGACTCAACACTGTTTAACCACTGCAACCCATATCTTTCCCGAATAAACTGTACATTTCCTGAGTCTTGGTTATGTAGCCAGTCGTTGAGTAATTGCACCTTCCAAGTGCGGTTTTGTTGTTCTTCTGTTTTCACAAACGCTAAAAATACTTCTAATTCCTCTGTTGTCAGTTCATCCAAAGGATTGAGAGTATCTGACTTACCAGACAGAGATTGCCGTTGAACTTCCTCAACCAATTGCAATAATATCTCTTTCTGCCTATCAGTGAGAGGACAGCTAGCCGCATCACAACGCTTAAAAGCTTTTTGCAAGACCGTAGCAATCTCGTCTGGAGTCATAACTTAAAATTGCAACAAAGGTATAATTTCATAATTATTACAAAAGTCAATAAAAGTCATTAGTCATTAGTAAGTAGAGACGCGATTAATCGCGTCTGTACAGTCAACAGTCATTAGTTTTTCTCCCCCACTCCCCCATCTCCCCCCACTC
>DATNQO010000256.1:0-17581 GCA_036704005.1 Leptolyngbyaceae cyanobacterium
CTGACAGATATCACTTTTGACTCTACAGATGATTTCGGGATTATAGAAACAGTCTCATCTGAACAAAGCAGTGAACTTGATTTAGGCGATGGTTTACTAATTACAGATTCTGATTCATCAGAGTTAACAAATGAACTGACAGATATCACTTTTGACTCTACAGATGATTTCGGGATTATAGAAACAGTCTCATCTGAACAAAGCAGTGAACTTGATTTAGGTGATGGTTTACTAATCATAGATTCCGATTCATCAGAGTTAACAAGTGAACTAACAGATATCACTTTTGACTCTACAGATGATTTCGCAAGTCTAGAAACAGTCTCATCTGAACAAAGCAATGAACTTGAGTTAAGTGATGCTTTACTAATCTCAGATTTTGACTCATTGGCACAAACAGATGATTTCGGGATTCTAGAAACACCTTCGACTGAACAAAGCAGTGAACTTGATTTAGGTGCTGATTTACTAATCATAGATTCCGATTCATCAGAGTTAACAAGTGAACTAACAGATATCACTTTTGACTCTACAGATGATTTCGCAAGTCTAGAAACAGTCTCATCTGAACAAAGCAGTGAACTTGAGTTAGGTGCTGATTTACTAATTACAGATTCTGATTCATCAGAGTTAACCCTAGATGAGTCAATTACGGAAACTCATGGTTTAACAGATGTTGCTGTTGAGGATATATCTACCTCAGAATTTGATGAATTGGAGTTAATGATAACTGGTGACAGCCCAGAAGCTACGGATTCTGAAGCCGCAGACGCATTTGCAGATTTATCAGCGCTTTTAGGGGAAGCTGTCACACAGGATGAGGAGGAAAACGCACCCCCGGTAAGCGAAGATACTCATATTCAAGATGAATTTGCAGATTTAGAAGCATTGTTGGCAGTAGAATCTACACCTAGCAACGATAATGACGCTATAGCAACGGATGATTTTGCTGCTTTAGAAGCTTTGTTGGGTGGAGACGATACGGAAGTACCGCAGCAACCGCAACCTGTTGTAGCCAAAGTTATCCCAACTACTCCTATTACTCCTCCAGCCTCACCGGACTTAGGAGATGAATTTAGTGATTTGGAAAAACTGCTAGCGGAAGCAGACCAAACTATATCTCACTCATCGCCAATCAAACAAACTGTAGGCAAAACAGCACGTAGTTCAAATCGGCGGACTGCAAGATTTGAAGAAACGATGAAAGTGCCGGTGAAGCAGTTGGATGAAATGAGTAACCTAGTGGGTGAATTGGTGGTTAACCGCAACACCTTAGAACAGGATCATGAACGGTTGCGACAATCATTAGATAACTTGCTGATTCAGGTGCAACAGCTATCAGATGCAGGCGCGAGGATGCAGGAGTTGTATGAGCGATCGCTATTAGAAGCTTCTTTGTTAGCCAGTCGCAAAACTAGGGAAGTTATCTACCATAAACTGGATGCAAATAGCGATCGCGGTTTGAGTCCACTAGAAATCGATCACTTCACTGCCTTTCACATCCTGTCTCAAGAAATGATTGAACTCATCGTCAGGGTGCGGGAGTCAGCAAGTGACATCGATTTCGTCACCGAAGAAACTGAACGAGTCGCCAGACAATTCCGCCAAGTTACCACCCAACTGCAAGAGGGACTGACACGCGCCCGCATGGTTCCATTCTCGCAGACAATTGACCGCTTGCGGCGGGGGGTACGGGACAATGCGATTAAGTTCGGTAAACAGGTAGAGTTAGTTATTGAAGGTGGGGATACCTTAATTGACAAGATGATTTTGGATCATCTCAATGACCCACTGACACATATGTTGAATAATGCGATCGCCCACGGTATCGAAACCCCAGAAATTCGGCAAGCAGCCAACAAACCACCAGTGGGAACCATTACCATCCGCGCCTTTCACCAAGGAAACCAAACGGTAATTTCCGTAGGTGATGATGGTGCAGGAATTGATACAGAACGCATCAAAGCCAAAGCCGTGAAGTTGGGAATGATGTCACCAGCACAGGCGCGAAGTATGTCCCGCATGGAAGTTTATGACTTGCTGTTCCAAGCCGGTTTTAGTATCAAAGACGAAGCCGACGAAATCGCCGGTCGGGGTGTGGGAATGGATGTGGTACGCTCCGAAATTAGCGAAATTCGCGGTACGGTAAATACAGATTCTACCGTCGGTAAGGGAACTACCTTTACAATTCGTTTACCACTCACCTTGAGTATTTGTAAAGCGCTGTGCTGTGTCTCCGATAAAGCACGGATTGCTTTCCCAATGGATGGTGTGGAAGATACTTTAGATATACCAGCGAAAAACGTTCATCAAAGTCCCGATGGACAGTCCTTCATTTCTTGGCGCGATACAGTCTTACCATTCCGACCTTTGAAAGACTTGTTAACCTTCAATCGCCAACTCAGTCGGGGTAACGTCTACGGCGGAACCAGAGATGATGATATGATTTCCGTCGTGGTGGCGCGATCGGGTAGTACCTTAATCGCCCTGCAAATTGACCAAGTATTGAGTGAACAAGAAATTGTTATTAAACAATTTGAAGGCCCAGCACCTAAACCAATAGGTGTAGCAGGTGCTACAGTCTTAGGTGATGGTCGCATCATGCCCATTGCCGACGTACTGGAAATTATCGATATCTTCCAAGGACGGATGTCCAAACAAAGTGGTAGCACACTTTGGCAACAAGCAACACCACCTACTCCAGTGGAAACCCCGGCTGAGAAGATTGACCCCACTGTGCTGATTGTCGATGACTCAATCACAGTGCGAGAATTGTTATCGCTCACCTTTAACAAAGCTGGGTATCGCGTTGAACAAGCCCGTGATGGTCAGGAAGCTTGGGACAAACTCCGCTCCGGTCTGCCTTGCGATATCGTCTTCTGCGATATAGAAATGCCCCGTTGCGACGGTCTGGAGTTACTCTCACGCATTCAGAAAGACTCCAACCTCAACCACTTACCCATCGCCATGCTTACCTCAAGAGGTGCGGATAAACACAGACAAATGGCAATACAACTAGGTGCTAGCGGTTACTTTACCAAGCCTTATCTAGAAGAGGCTTTATTAGAAGCCGCAGTGCGGATGTTGAAAGGAGAAAAACTAGTAGGTCACGGTTAACGGTTAACAAATAGGGTATGGAAAATTTCCATACCCTATTTGCAGTCCCCTTCATGGTTGCAATAGATAGAGGATTTCCCGATTGGCGATCGCACAGAAATCTGTTGTGGATTGATCTCAGGCTGTTAAACAAGCTTGTCTAGAACAAAAAAACTCGACAAGATTTGAGCGACTTTCTGGGAACTGCCGAAAAATTAGGGACTTCCAACTAAAAAACATACCATCACTTTGGTGAGCAGGGTATTATGCGGAATATTGTTTTACTTTAAATTTAAATATTTGAATCAACAGGGGTAGTTGCAAATGTAAATAATTCTGTGCGATTACTTACTTTCATGATTTTTTCAATTGTTCTCAATTAACGGCAACCCATATCATTATTATGATACATCTTTGTTAATAAAAGTTATAGCTTTCTTAACACAAGGAAATATTTATTATGGAAGTTGCGCTTGGTAAGAATAAACCACATAATGTTGTAATCATTGGTGGTGGCTTTGGTGGGCTATATACAGCAAAAAATCTCAAGTCAACAAATGTAAATGTTACTCTCATCGATAAGCGTAACTTCCACCTATTTCAGCCACTTTTATATCAAGTAGCCACAGGAACATTATCACCAGGTGATATTTCTTCACCATTGCGATCTGTCTTCAGTAAAAGCAAGAATACAAAAGTTTTGTTAGGAGAAGTAAATGATATTGATCCAAAAGCACAACAAGTGATGATGGGTGATCAAGTCATAAATTATGATACCTTAATTGTCGCTACAGGTGCTAATCATTCCTATTTTGGTAAAGATAACTGGCAAGAATTTGCTCCTGGCTTAAAAACTGTTGAAGATGCGATAGAAATGCGTCGCCGGATATTCGGTGCATTTGAAGCAGCAGAAAAAGAAACTGATCCCGCAAAACGCAGTGCTTTTTTGACTTTTGTGATTGTGGGCGGTGGCCCCACCGGTGTAGAATTAGCAGGTGCGATCGCAGAGTTGGCATACAAAACTCTCAAAGAAGATTTCCGCAACATCGACACCTCAGAAACAAAAATCTTACTATTACAGGGTGGTGAGCGCATCCTCCCACACATCGCGCCAGAGTTATCCGAAGAAGCAACCATATCTTTACAAAAGTTGGGCGTGGTTATTCACACCAACACAAGGGTGACTAACATTGAAAATAACATTGTTACCTTCAAACAAGGAGGAGAAGTTAAAGAAATTCCCTCACAAACTATATTATGGGCAGCAGGTGTCAAAGGCTCCGCAATGGGACAAATTCTAGCCCAACGTACAGATGTAGAATGCGACCACGCAGGACGTGTAATTGTAGAACCAGACTTGACTATCAGGGGTTATAAAAACATATTTGTAGTGGGAGATTTAGGCAACTTCTCACATCAAGATGGTAAACCCTTACCTGGTGTTGCACCCGTAGCCAAACAACAAGGAGAGTACGTAGCTAAACTGATTAAACGTAGGCTTAAAGGTCATACTTTACCACAATTTCATTACAACCATGTGGGTAGTTTGGCAATGATTGGGCAAAATTTAGCTGTTGTAGATTTAGGCTTAATTAAACTTACAGGTTTCCTCGCTTGGGTATTTTGGCTAGTCATTCACATCTATTTTCTCATAGAGTTTGACACTAAATTATTAGTAGTGTTTCAGTGGGCATGGAACTATATGACTCGTAATCGTCGCTCTAGATTAATTACAGGTAGAGAAGCTTTTGTACAAGTAAAAACTACTAATTAATAAGTTGGAAGACACAAATAAACTGAACTACAAAAGTTCTAGTCAAAAAGCTAAAAACCTCTTCCCCTCCTTGGGGGGTAGAGGGGTTGCCTTCATCCAATGATTTACCAGTTTTATAGCAGATTACAGGTTACAGGTTACAGTTTTTAAAGCCTGTTCTTATAGGTATTTTATGCTTAGTCGGTGTCCTAACCTATCAGGGGATTGCTATATCTGCCAACTTATCCTATAAAGTTGGTTTTACAAGTTTGGAAATAACTTCTAATAACTGAGTAGCTTCTACTGGTTTGGGTAAATGTGCTTGAAATCCTGCTGATATTGCTTGTTCCTTGTCTGATTTTCCCGTATAAGCTGTCAGTGCGATCGCTGGGATTTGTCCTCCTTGTTCTGGTGGCAAACTTCTGATTTTTTGCAGTAGCATATAGCCATCCATATCTGGCATTCCAATATCGCAAACTAGTACATCTGGCTGAAAACTCATCAAATGTGGTATAGCTTCAAAGCCAGAACCTACGGCTATTACTTCTGCCCCAGACTCGGCAAATATAAAACTAGCTAATTCCTGAGAATCAACTTCATCATCTACTAATAAAATTCGGATTCCATTTAAATTTAGGTCATGAGCAGATTGTTTATTGCCCCTATTTTTTGCAGCCTGCATTGTTATTAGTGGTAGTCTGACTGTAAAGGTACTTCCTTGCTCTTCACCTGGACTTTCTGCCCAGACTTGACCACCATGCAATTCTACTAGATGTTTAACAATTGCCAGTCCCATTCCTAGACCACCAAATCTTCTAGTAGTCTTGCTATCTGCTTGACGGAATTTATCAAAAACATAAGGTAAAAATTCACGACTAATTCCTTGACCAGCATCGGTGACTTGTATCTGAGCTTGTGTATCAACTTGCTTTAAGCGAACTTCTACGCGACCACCAGCAGGTGTGAACTTGATAGCATTAGACAGCAAATTCCAAAATATTTGCTGTAAACGGGTAGAATCTCCCAAAACAAAACATTCAGGCGATGGGACAACACTGTGTAGTTGAATGTTTTTAGCTTGAGCTGCTAACTGGACATTCTCTAAAACTTGCGAAATTATCGCCACTAAATCTACAGAAGAAACATTTAGACTGAGTTTACCTTGCAGAATTTGCGAAACATTTAACAGGTCTTCTATCATCTCAGCCAACAATTTTGCATTGCGCTCAATAATGCCTAAAGCTTCTGCTTTCTTAGACTCATTTAACTGATTGTGAGTAATTAGCCTCAGCCAACCGAGTATCGGATTAAGTGGCGATCGCAACTCATGAGATAAAATACTCAGAAATTCATCTTTGATGAGGTTAGCAGCCTCTGCCTCTAGCCTTGCAGCCTGTTCTCGTTTGAGGAATTGTTCTCGCTCTTGCTCTGCCTGCTTACGTGCTGTAATATCTTCAACAATGCCATCAATTACCGTAACATCATTGTTAGTTGTTAAAGTTTGGCTGATCCGCACCCAAATTTCATTGCCATCTGCTCGTCGTAAAAGAACTTCCCGCGCTTGTGCATCTCCTGTTTCCTTGAGTTGATGCAAGAGTTTGGCATAATCTCCAGGCTGAAAATAATCTGCAAGGGTGTGACTTTCGGGAATTTTCGTCAAGGAATTTATCCCCAGCAGATGCAAAAATGCAGCATTACCTTCTAATAAAACATCATCTACTGTTAAACTATAAACTCCTACATTTAGCTGATTGAGCAGAGTTTGAAAGCGAATAGTCAAATTAACTAATGACTTTGTTATACCAACAGGAAGAAAGCAATCAGAATAGCGCTAAGAGCAATAGCAAACACGATAGCGTATTCAAATCTGCGGCTAAAGAACCCTACAGCAGCAACTAGGGCGATCGCTAGTCCAACAATGCCTATATATTGTTCTTTTTGTAAACTACGCGCAATCAGTGGGTCTTGATTTTCTCCAGGGACTTGAGTTTCTTGAATTTTTCTGGGAGAGGGTAATTCTTGTGCTAAAAATTTCATAAAATTACTCCTTGAAATATTGCTCATATCATTTCCCCTTAAACACCTATCATATAGCGGGGGTTGGTAATTAATAATGATAGAAAACAATTACCTATTACCGACTAAACCAAGAATATCGTCAGTAATTAGCCGGACTTGATATAACTTCTGATGCACTCACTGTCCAAAAAGTATTGCGACAAAAATTGCGATCGCCTCGACCAGCTTATACATACTTGCGTTGCGGGTTAAATAACCTAATACATCGCCAAAGAATGAAAAAAATACCATATCTGTGAATTGACTATTTGGCTCCAGGCGTTAATTCACAGTCGATTTCACTTTACAAGCACATTAATATACTGCTATATTTTATACTTATCTTATTATAGCATTTTTACTTATAAGCTATTTGAAAAATATTAATACTATTCACATCTCCAGCTTGCTTAAGTAAATAAGGTATAAAGTGAACGACTATGCGCCAGCAAAATATAGAAGAAACACAACTATTCCCTATTTTCTTGTTTCTGTCACCAAAGAGGAGGGCTATTGAAGCTCTTGAGGCTCTTGAGGCTGGGGGAGAATTACCCTCCGCAGGTGGTTTGATGCCCCTAAATTTATTTATGGAAGGAAGAAAAACATCTGTTTTGAGACGTGCAGCGCAAGAAACAGTATGTCCTTGTTGAAGCCCCTACATTCATGTATGGGGTTTACTACCCCTGCTACCCTTTCTCCCCCTGCTCCCCCTGCTCTCTTCCTTCACCTGTCAAGAGTCACCTGTGTTTCTTGAAATTTACCTAATTGTTAGAGCTACCTGTTATATATTTTTCTCAAAAATATCTCTTTGATTGTATTGACAAAGAATTTATTTATGTATAATGAAGCATCCATATATTTGATAGGTTAATAACAGGTTATAATCCAGCCGAAAGTAGAAGCTTGACCATTAAGGGAAGGATGAGATGAAAGCTTGATCTAATCAAACAGGTGGACAAGTAGCTTTTGGAGAGATTTATGGCGTGAACAAAGCCAGTAACAACAAGATTATATTACCAACGCCATGCCTGATGTGGTTTCGTGGCGAGCAGCGTCAGAGTTCGCATCAAGCATATCCACCGAATACTTGAGATGGAATCTCAAGAGCTAATTCCTAAATTGTTCACGACTAGCTAGGGGTAAATCATGAGATTGGTCAGCAAAACTAGCGTTACGAGTGTTTCATCATACACGGTGCTGATTGTAGAAAACGTCTCCGCAGACCGGGAATTGTACCGTCGTTGTTTGCTCTCCGATCCCAAATGCTGCTATACCTTGCTGGAAGCACATTCCGCAACCGACGCTATGTTGATGTGTCAGAACAAGCAAGTTGACGGAATTTTAGTTAATTATGGGCTACCGGATGTGATGGGGCTGAAATTCGTGCAGGAATTGCAGACCAGATTTGATGGTACTCATCCCCCCGTAGTCATGGTCAGCAGTGATAGTGACCCATCGATCGCTGTGCGTGCTATCAAGCTAGGGGCTGAAGATTATTTAATCAAGCAAACCTTAATCCCAGAGCAGCTTCAGTTATCAATGCGGAGTGCGATCGAAAATGCCCGGTTGCGGCTTGATTTGCAGCACCAAGAGGAGCGGTTTCGCATTTCTATTGAAAATATGCTGGACTGTTTTGGTATCTGCTGTGCCATTCGAGATCAAACAGGGCAGATTCTCGACTTTCGGATTGACTACTTAAATGCGGTCGCTTTCAAAAGCCATCAGATGAGTGCAGATGACATTGGCAAAAGTCTCTGTGAACTCTTCCCAGCTTATAGAGAAACTGGACTGTTTGAAGAATGCTGTCGGGTTGTGGAGAAGGGAGAAGCGCTTGTCAAAGAAGAATTAATTTACGCCGATGTATTAGGCACTCAAAGTCTCACCCATGCTTATGATATCCGCGTTAACAAGCTTGATGACGGATTGGTGCTTTCCTGGCGTGATGTCACCGATTATAAACGCTCCCAGTTGGAGTTGCAGCAGAAAGTCACCGAGCTGCAAACCCTAATCGATATTATTCCTGTGGGAATTGCGATGGGCTACGCCCCACCTTCGGTGATCGCTCCTGACCCCAGTTGTACCCAAATGCAGTGTAATGCTTACCTGCGAAAATTGCTCGGTGTCAGCCATGATGCTAATATTTCCAAAAGCGCACCTGATGGAGAACAACCTGCTTATCGCGCCTTCCGCAATGGAGAGGAAGTACCAACTGGCGACTTGCCGATGCGCGACCAGCAAAACAATCTAGTTTCTTGGGTGGGTGCAGCAACAGATATAAACGATATTATCCTCGCTCAGACAGCCCTACACGAGCGCGAATCCACCATTCGTCAGCAGTTGGCGGAACTGGAAAGTATTTATGCCACCGCTCCCGTAGGGTTGTGTTTTCTCGATAGCAACTTGCGTCATGTCCGTATTAATGAGCGTTTAGCCCAAATCAACGGTGTTAGTGTGGCTGATCATCTGGGGCGTACTGTTCGTGAATTCATCCCGGAACTCGCACACATCCTCGAACCGTTACATCAGCAAGTGATGGAAACTGGAGAACCTATTCTCAATGTTGAGATTCATGGAACCACCAAAGCACAGCCCACCATAGAGCAAGATTGGATTGCCAGCTATTACCCACTCAAAGATGCCACAGGTCAAGTCTTGGGTATCAACGTGATGGTGCAGGACATCAGCGATCGCAAACGTTATGAACAGCAATTACAGGAGTCTGAGAGACGATGGCAATTGGGAATGCAGGTAGCAGGGATTGCCCTAGCTAAAGTAGATTATATCACCAATACCGTGCAACTTTCCCCAGAAGCGGCGGTTTTATACGGGCTTTCCCCTGAGCAGTTAATTGTAACGCGCGATCGCCTCCACGCCACTTTTCATCCCGAAGAATGCGTCATCATGTCCGAGTTAATTGAACAGCTACTTGATCCCCAAGGAACAGGATGGTTTACCCATGAACACCGCGTAGTTTGGGACAATGGCGAAGTGCGTTGGCTCAATGTACGTAAGCAGGTATTCTTTGAGCATTTTGGTGACTCACTACGCCCAAGCTATGCAATTTTAGCGGCACTTGATGTTACAGAACGCAAACAAGCCCAAATCGAACGAGAACAGCTTTTAGCTCAAGCCCAGGCTGCCCGCGCCGAAGCCGAAGCGGCAAACCGCTCTAAAGACGAGTTTGTGGCTTTGATAGCCCATGAGTTACGCTCTCCCCTCAACGCAATTACAGGTTGGACACAACTCCTACAAACCCGTCAGCTTGATGCAGCAACAACAAAAAAGGCACTGGAAACTATCCTGCGCAATACTCAGGCACAGGTGCAACTGATTGAAGATTTATTCGACGTTTCCCGTATGGTGCGCGGTACGTTGCAGTTAGATTTCGCATTGGTTAATTTAGTAGATATTGTGGAGACGGCTGTTGAAACCGTCCGTCCCACTAGCGAGGCAAAGTCACTGCAAATAGAAACGCAACTACAAGATATTGCCCCTGTTTGGGGAGATTTTTCTCGCTTGCAACAAGTTATTTTAAATTTGCTTACAAACTCCATCAAATTTACCCCAACTGGGGGACATCTGCAAATCCGGCTCAATGAGTACAACTCACAGGTTCGCATACAAGTGAGCGATACTGGACAAGGTATTAGACCAGAATTTTTACCCCATATCTTCGAGCGATTTCGCCAGGATCAGCACAACGCCACAGTTAAACAAGGTTTAGGCTTAGGACTAGCACTCGTCAAATATATTATCGAGCAGCATGGTGGTACAGTCACAGCCGAAAGCTTGGGTGAAGGGCAAGGCTCAACCTTTACCGTATTACTACCACTGCCGCAGCAAGATTAGGTAGGAGGCAGTTGACAGTTATCAGTTGGCAGTTGACAGTTGACAGGTGACAGGTGACAGTTTTTATTCTCGCCTGCTCCCCCGGTCAGCGTCAGAGGTTCCTGCTTATGTGACTTCATGCTCCCCCCCACTCCCCACTTCGATATAGCTGAAACTGCAAGCTAGATGCGATTAATTGATCCACTGATGCGCTATCAATGTTGATTGCGGATAACCTGTTGAAATTCAGCCACTGCATCATACTGGTCAGGCATAGCAATATAATCTAATAACAAAGCAGGGTCTAAACTGGGAAAAAACCTACTGCGATTTACTTTCTCATACTCACCACTGTTGTTAAGACTGAATATTTTTAATGAATTAGATTTCCAAAACCAAACTTCCGGCACTTTTTTGGGTTTGTATAATTCTTTTCTATTAATAGTCCCACTGGTGACAATAATTTCTAGAACGATATCAGGAATTTCTTTTTCTGTGCCGATGCTGTAAGATTCATCTGGTGTGCCAGAAGCATACCCAGGTTCCTCAAGGGTGAAACCACCACGGGCATAAAAGCGGATACCTAACTCTCTCATGTAAGTTTCTAGCAACAATCCGAGAGTTCTTTTCACTTTCTCATGTTTATCGCCTACGGGGGACATGATTTCCAACACTCCCGACAAATAAGTTAGTTTAACGCTGTGGTTGTCCTGAAGATGTCCCTCAATACCTTTGAATTGCTCCCAGGAAACATCTTTGAGCGTTACTAATTTTTCTTCTGTGGGCTGGTCTACAAGTGGGATGCTCATAATAACGCTGCCTTAACAAGAGTCGTGTTTACTAATTCTACTTCTAGTAGGGAGTGGGGGGAGCTGGGGAGAATAACAACTGTCAACTGCCTCCTATCTTAAAAATTGCTTTCAGAAAGGGAAAACATTCATAACTAATTCACAGTAAGCTGTTTTATCTAGGGATTTTTTCAACTTTAGTATGGCAACGATTAACGATAACTATCTCAAACTGAAAGCAGGCTACCTATTTCCTGAAATTGCGCGGCGGGTAAATGCCTTTGCGGAAGCTAACCCGGATGCTAAGATTATTCGCTTGGGTATTGGTGATGTGACAGAACCCTTGCCGGAAGCTTGCCGCACTGCCATGATTAAGGCAGTGGAGGAAATGGGCGATCGCGCTTCTTTTAAAGGTTACGGCCCAGAACAAGGTTATGCTTGGTTACGGGAGAAAATTGCTACCCAAGATTTCCAAGCACGGGGTGCAGAGGTAGATGCTTCAGAAATCTTCATTTCCGACGGTTCTAAGTGCGATACAGGCAACATTCTCGATATTTTTGGCAATAACAATATTATTGCTGTCACTGACCCTGTTTATCCAGTATATGTAGATACCAATGTTATGGCAGGACATACTGGCCCTGCTAACGACAAAGGCGAGTTTGCTGGTTTAGTTTATTTACCCGTCACCGCAGAGAACAACTTCACTGCGGAAATTCCTTCCCAGAAAGTAGACTTAATTTATCTCTGCTTTCCCAATAACCCCACAGGTGCAACCGCCACTAAAGAACATCTCAAAGCGTGGGTGGATTATGCCAAAGCGAATAACTCAATTATTTTCTTTGATGCTGCCTACGAATCATACATCACCGACCCGACTTTACCCCATTCTATCTATGAAATTGAAGGGGCAACAGAAGTAGCGATCGAGTTTCGTTCTTTCTCCAAAAATGCTGGCTTCACCGGGACTCGTTGCGCCTTAACTGTTGTCCCCAAAAGCCTAAAAGCCAAAGCCGCCGATGGTTCTGATGTGGAACTATGGAAATTGTGGAACCGTCGCCAGTCTACCAAGTTCAATGGTGTATCTTATATTGTCCAACGGGGAGCGGAAGCGGTGTATTCAGAAGCAGGACAAGCACAAGTCAAAGCGCTTGTCAATTTCTATTTGGAAAATGCCAAAATCATCCGTGAAAAACTCACAGCCGCAGGATTATCAGTATACGGTGGTGTCAATGCGCCTTATGTTTGGGTGAAAACCCCCAATAATCTCTCCAGTTGGGATTTCTTTGACAAGCTATTACAAACCGTTAACGTAGTGGGAACCCCTGGTTCTGGTTTTGGTGCGGCTGGTGAAGGCTACTTCCGCATTTCTGCATTTAACAGTCGGGAAAATGTAGAAGAAGCAATGAAGCGAATTAGCGAAAAGTTTAAAGTCTAATCATTTGTGGTGGGCAATGCCCACCCTACAAATACCGAGATATTTCTAGAAATCGAATTTATAAATGGGAAAAGACTTGGTTTGTCACCAAGCCTTAAGTAGAAGTAGAATCTATCTGCATAATTTAACTCTTTCAGCTTACGAGTTCATCACTCTCTGGATAGTATTTAAGTCTGGGTAAATGTGATAATAATACTAATTCAAAAAATCTTTGCAACACATCCATTATCGTAGGGGCGCAAGTTAGCTGTGTGCCCCTACTGTCGCTGTTCTCTACTATAAAAAATCCCTCAGAATTTCTGAGGGACTGATCAACAGATATTAGAGAAGGAGCGTTTTTTCGATGAGAAAACTATGCAGGGTTGGGTTGGGTTCCGCTTTGCAATAGATGGATAATGGCGGCTTTCTCTAAAATTCCTACTAGTACACCATTGTCACAAATTACGGGGAGGGCGGACAATTTTTGTTGTTCTAGTAGTTGCACTACTTCTAACAATGGTTGATTTGAGTTGATGGTGGTGGACTGAATTGGGCGCATCACTTGTTGAATTGGAGTTTCTGTCCACGATGCGGTGGGGATGGTTCGCAAGTCATCAAGGTTAATCGCACCTACTAATTGTCCTTCGTTGTTGGTGACTAAAAACCGTCGCCAGTTCTGCCCTTGTATGATTTGTTCATCGGCGAATTGTCTCAAGCTGAGATTGGCGGAAACGATGGGACTATCGGTGGTGACTACATCTGCGGCTGTTAAGCCTGTGAGTTTTTCTTGCACTCTGGCAAATTGGGCTGCATTACCTGCATTTTGTAGGAGGAAGAAGCCGATTAATAAATTCCAGATGTTGGCGAAGCTACCAAAATATAGTATGGGAATTATACCAGAGGCGATCGCAATCCAACCAAAGATTTGTCCAACTCGACTGGCGAAAGCCACACCTTTATATGGATTACCTGTGACTTTCCACACAATGGCTTTAAGAATATTTCCCCCATCCAATGGTAAACCAGGAATCAGGTTAAATAAGGCCAATGCTAAGTTTACAGAAGCCAAAACTCCCAAAATCGCCGCTAATGGCCCTGTGACTGGGGTAGTTAAACCAATCAGTGTGACGATACCACATAATAATAGACTGACTAAAGGCCCAGCGATCGCTACCCAAAAGGCTTCAGATGGTGTTTTTGACTCTTGTTTTAAACTAGCCAAACCACCAAATATAAATAGTGTAATCGAATCAACGTTAATTCCTTGACGCATAGCCACAAAGCTATGTCCTAATTCATGGGCGACGACAGAAGCAAACAATAACAGCGCCGTCATCAATCCCATTATCAAAGCCAACCCCCCAGATAGTTGAGGAAATTGGGCTACGAGTCCACCGCTATAACTCCAGGTAATTAAACCCAGAACTAAAAACCACGACGGATGGATATAAAAAGGAATCCCGAAGAGATTACCAACGCGAATTGTTCCATTCATGTCGTTCACCTTGAATTGCATTGTGTGAGTGTTCTGTACTTGTTTTCACTCACTCTTCATAGTGTAACGAAGTGTTAAGCCAATTTAATATTTCCCACTGTAGAGGTGTCCGTCCCTTTAGGTGCGGTTTTTGCACTGGGAAGTGGGGGGATGAGGGGGATGAGGGGGATGAGGGAGAATAACAACTGTCAACTGTCAACTAACCAATTGCTATATTTATAGTTGTGATTTTAGGAGAGTTAGCTTTGCCATTTGTCCGCGTTCGTCAGCACGTTAACCCACTAGCTAAAAAATATAGTCAACCAGCTAATCCTCTGGAATGGGAGAAAATTTATAGCAATTCCCAGCAACCGTTACACCTAGATATTGGTTGTGCTAGAGGTAGATTTGTCTTACAAATGGCGCAGGTAGAAACCAATTGGAATTTTCTGGGTTTAGAAATTAGGGAACCTTTGGTAGTAGAGGCTAATCAGTTACGTTCTCAGTTGGGTTTAACCAATCTCCACTATTTGTATTGCAACGCCAATAATTCATTACAACCGCTATTATCTTCTTTACCTACAGGGATTCTACAGCGTGTGACTATTCAGTTCCCCGATCCTTGGTTTAAAACCCGTCATGCTAAACGGCGTGTGGTACAACCAGAATTAGTTGCAGATATAGCTAATTACTTGGCTGTTGGTGGTGTTGTCTTTCTGCAATCAGATATGGAATTTGTGGCTGTGGAAATGTGCGATCGCTTTGCTACAAATCCCGCTTTTAATAGAGTGGGAACAGGCGAATGGTTAGCCGAAAATCCCCTCCCAGTCCCCACAGAAAGAGAAGTCACAACGCAAAGTAGAGGTGAACCAGTTTATCGCGCTTTATTTGAAAGAGTCCGGTAATTTTTAATAGAAATTTGGCTGTCTTGCAAAGGTGTATACCATACACCCTGTATGCTCTTGACATCTTGATGGTACTAATGTACTATATAGATATGAATATTGCAATTGAGAGCATTTAGTAACACCTAATTGCACTCAAATTTATTTGCTTATACACCGAACATGGAGAATAGCAGTATGACAAATCATCATAAAATCTCTCTGCTAGAACTCATCGGAATTTTGACAGAATACCGCAACAACTTCATTATCAATATCAAGCATCTACGAGACAATTATCAAAGAACAAGTATCAAACGAATCCCAGGTGTGAGAGATATAAATGGAGAAATTAGCCAGCCTTGGTTGCGGACAGAATATTTAGATAATGTTGAATATGTGCGTGTAAGTAAATTTGACTTAAATCGCAACACAGCCACTTTGAATATGTTAGTTCAACGTCAAGTTAAGCTGGTGAAAGCTGAAGATAAAACACCAGTGCTTGAGGTTGCAGGATTATTAGTTAATGAATTGAATAGCTTTAATAATTACACAATTGTCTGTGATGGTAGGCTAAATATCAAGTCATTACAAGTGAAAATTAGTAGTAAGAAATTGTTTGAAATACTCAAACAAAAAAATGTTGTAGATGCTGATGATTTTGATTTTCGCCAGGAATATACTATCCACCTGGATACATTACCCCTCATATCCAATGATGTAAAATACACCAACCTTGATGGATTGTTTGATGAATTAGCAGAAATCAAAGTATTATCTAGTATAATTGCTGCTCATCTTAAAGGTGAGTCTGATGTATTTGTGCCACCCCAGCTAGATGATTTTAAATCTCACTACCTTTCTAGTAATGTTTATATCAACTTCCCGACAACTAAGGAATACGAAAATCGCCAACAAGCTATAGATAGCGGTCAGCTTGAATCACGCATTAGTTATAAAATTGATATTGGCAGTAAAGAAATTTTGAACCTGAATAAGTTTTATTCTGCTAATAAATTCCTTGACCGGATGTATCGAGTTTACGATAAAGAAACGGGAGAAATTTTCACAAAGCCTAATTTTGTGATGGCTTTTAACGAAAACCTGGCGTTTAGACATAAGCTGTTATCATCCCGGATGAAAATTACAAAAGCCGATGAGTTAATGCAGACGATTTCTGATGATTTTCTGGGTTTAGATAGTAACGGCAAAGTTAAAGATATTCTTGTTAAGGTTGGTGCTGATAGTTTGGGAAAAATATTACAGTCTAAAAATGCTGGCGAGAGTGTAAGTAAAGGAGAGATGGTCGCAGCATTAACAGAGGCTAAAACAAGGTTAGATGAATATACAGAGCAAATTTACCAGGAGAAGATTTCTCCTTTAGTATTTTATATTGGTGTCACAGGTAAATTACCCGATGCAATGGTAACACCAGCAATGACGGCTGAAGAACTTGCTACTCAATACCCCGATTTAGAGTTCTCTAAATATGAGCAGGCTGGTACATTTTTTGTAGTTGGCGATAGTATTATCAGCGTATATCCTCAGCTTGAATATTATAGTCAACAAACGGCTGTAACTGTGCAGTAATATTTTTTTAAATTCCTTGTTTTCAACAGACAAGGAATTTTTATATTTTGTTGTCCTTTAAACTATGGACAATTATAAAGTTTAGTTACCTGACATCTTGCACCTCCCTTGTAGAAGCCTCTGGTGGGCATTGCCCACCCTACGAAACTATAGGGATTTCTGGCTGCGATTTTCGCAATAAAGAAGTTGTGCAAGATATGAATTACTAACTTTTTCCTTGATAAATTTTACTAAAAATTATAAATAATTATACACAACTATTAGCGTAATCAATGGTTACTGTTATTATTCTTGATGCAGTTACGCTAGACAAAAATGAATAATCATCAACGGCACTCCTATTGGCGTGCTAATACTGGTTTAATTAAAAATCTTTTAATAATTTGGGTGCTGGTTTCTATAGTTTTCAGCATTCTGTTAGTTCAACCATTAAACAGTTTACGTTTTTTCGGTGTGCCTTTTGGCTTTTGGATGGCACAGCAAGGGTCAATCCTCACCTTTGTGGTATTGATTTTCGTTTATGCCTGCGAGAATTTCGGGTATTTTGTGAGGTAAAGAGCGAAAAATTTAATCGGGATTTCAGAGTAATTAATAGATGGGAACCTACAAGCCAAACTTGCTCTTGCTGTGGGTATCGTTGGGGTAAGATTGATTTGTCTGTTCGCTCAGTGTTGTGCTTAAACTGCGGCACTG
>DATNQO010000257.1:0-11299 GCA_036704005.1 Leptolyngbyaceae cyanobacterium
ATCTTTTATTTGGGAAGGGATTAAAGAACCTGTGCAGGTAGTGCATAAACAAGTGCAACTTCCTTGGCAGCAACAAGATTTATCTCAATTAGAATTTATTGAACAGCAAGAGCATATAGAAACTTATTTAGTGGGAGAAAGGGACAAAGGTTTTGAAATTTCTCAAGCGCCACTGATGCGTTTAACGTTACTTCAATTAGCGAAAGAACAATACAAATTCATTTGGACACATCATCACTTACTCTTAGATGGTTGGTCTTCTTCCTTACTACTTCAGGAATTATTTGCTTGTTATCAAGCATTAAGCCAAGGTAAAGATATACGGTTACAAAAACCACGTCCTTATCGAGACTATATAGCTTGGATACAAAAGCAAGATTTATCAAGTGCAGCAACTTTTTGGCAGCAATATCTCAAAGGTTTGACTACAGTCACTTCTCTGGGATGGGATCATAATGTTGAGCAGCAGGTTAGTGAAAACCAAAATTATGCTACTCAGGTATTGTGCTTATCAAATACAGAAACAGGTGCGTTGCAGTCTTTAGCTCGGCAACAACAATTAACACTAAATACCATAGTTCAGGGAGCATGGGCAATGCTTCTGAGCCGTTATAGTGGTGAGGATGATATTGTGTTTGGGGGCGTTGTATCTGGTCGTCCCGCCACATTAGCAGGTGTAGAATCAATGGTCGGAGTGTTTATCAACACTTTGCCAGTAAGAGTTAAAATTAATCCTCAAGAATTTATTATACCTTGGCTCAAGGAATTACAAATACAACAAAATGAGGTGCGTAAATATGAATATACTCCGTTAATAGAAATTCAAAAATGGAGTGAAATAAAGGCTGGACAGGCTTTATTTGAAACTATATTTAATTTTCAGAATTACCCGATTAATTCATCCTTACAACCTATAGATAATTGCCAAATATCTAATATTAATAGTTTTATTCATCCTCATTATCCACTTAATATTTCAGTACAGGTAGATACAGAATTATCGCTGGAAATTTTTTACGATCGCCATCGCTTTAACGAAGATGCGATCGCTCGGATGTTAGGGCATTTGCAAACCTTACTATTAGGGATGGTGGCAAATCCTCAACAACGTTTGGGTGAATTGCCGTTACTAACAGCTACCGAGCGTTATCAGTTATTAGAAGAATGGAATAATACACAAGTTGATTATCCGCAAGACAAATGTATTCATCAGTTATTTGAAGCGCAGGTAGAGAAAACACCTGATGCTGTAGCAGTGGTATTTGAGCATCAGCAATTGACCTATCGGGAACTGAACACCAAAGCAAATCAACTAGCACAATACTTGCAAAACCTGGGAGTAAAACCAGAGGTATTAGTAGGGATATGTGTTGAGCGAAGTTTAGAAATGATTATCGCTCTGTTAGCAACTCTTAAAGCTGGTGGCGCATATATCCCATTAGATCCTAGTTTCCCTTCAGAACGTTTGGCGTTCATGCTGGAAGACTCCCAAATCTCAATATTATTAACTCAACAACATTTATTAAAAACTCTTCCACCTCATGCTCAAGCTATTTGTTTAGATAGTGAGTGGCAAAACATCACCAAACATCAACATAATTCAGTTGAAATTAATATTAATTCCAGCAATTTAAGTTATATAATTTATACATCCGGTTCTACAGGCAAACCTAAAGGTGTACAAATTACTCATGGCAGTGTAGTAAATTTCCTCACTGCAATGCAGCAAAAATTGCAGTTAAAAAATACAGACAAACTGCTATCAGTAACTACTTTATCTTTTGATATTGCGGTTTTAGAAATTTTCCTGCCATTAACAACCGGAGCTAAATTAATTTTAGTCAGTCAGCAAGTTGCGATAAACGGCGCAGAATTATTACAACAACTAAACAATTCTGCTGTCACAGTTATGCAAGCAACTCCTGCAACTTGGCGAATGTTATTAGATGCAGGCTGGGAAGGAAATTCCCAATTAAAAATTCTCTGTGGTGGTGAAGCCTTACCCGAAAATTTAGCTTCACAATTAAATCAAAGGGCGAGTATTGTCTGGAATTTATACGGCCCTACAGAAACCACTATTTGGTCTACTATTCATCAAGTAGATAAGCATGAAACTCTAGTTTCTATTGGCAGACCTATAGCTAATACGCAAATTTATATCTTAGATAAAAATTTACAACCTCTGCCTGTAGGCGTTGCTGGAGAACTTTATATTGGCGGCGCAGGTGTAGCAAGAGGTTATTTTAATCAGCCAGAATTAACTAAAGAAAAATTCATCCCTAACCCATTTAATTCAAATACATTACTCTACAAAACAGGTGATTTAGCCCGTTATCTTCCTAATGGAGAAATTGAATATTTAGGACGCATTGATTATCAAATTAAACTGCGAGGTTTTCGCATTGAATTGGGCGAAATTGAAGCGGTGTTAGAACAACATTCCCTAGTCCGTCAATGTGTAGTGATGGCGCGAGAAGATGTATCAGGAAAGCGTTTAGTTGCTTATTTAGTTGCTGAAAATGTTGCTCCTGATGAACTACGTCAGTATTTACGGCGCAAGCTACCTGAGTATATGATACCCAATGCATTTGTCATCTTAGATTCTTTCCCTTTAACTCCTAACGGTAAGGTAAACCGCCGCGCCTTACTCGCACCAGAAAATAATAACTCGGAATTAGCCATCACTTTTGTTGCTCCCCGTCATCCAGTCGAAGAAGTTTTAGCGGGAATTTGGACTCAAGTTTTGGGTGTTTCCCAAGTTGGTATTTATGACAATTTCTTTGAATTAGGTGGGCATTCTTTATTAGCAACTCAAGTTATTTCTCGTATTCGCAAAACTTTTGGTGTGGATACATCACTTCAGCGTTTATTTGAATTTCCGACTATTGCAGAACTAGCTAAGGATATTCAAAAAGCCAATCTTCAGGGTGTTTATGCAATTACATCTGTTTCCCGTGATAGGAATTTACCTTTATCTTTTGCCCAAGCAAGATTATGGTTATTAGAACAGCTAAACCCTGATAATGCTATTTACAATATGCCTGCAAAAGTTTGCCTTGTGGGTGAGTTGAATGTAGGAGTATTAGAGCAAAGCATAAACGAAATTATCCGCCGTCATGAAGTATTACGTACTAGCTTTACTTCCGTAGATGGGCAACCTTTACAGGTAATTAGTCCCGATGTGCAGATAAAAATACCTGTAGTTAACTTGCAAGAATTACCAAAAGCTGAACAAGAAGCAGAAATACAACATTTTTGTATTAAAGAGTTTCAACTTGCCTTTGATTTTACCCAAGCACCTTTGCTCAGATGTACACTTTTGCAACTAGGCGAACAAGAACATATCTTACTATTTACTATTCACCATATCGTTTTTGATGGTTGGTCACAAGGTATATTAATTAAGGAGATAGCAGCACTTTACACAGCTTTTGCTGCTGGAAAACCTGCTTGTTCACCAGCCTTACCTATTCAGTACGCAGATTTTGCAGTTTGGCAACGTCAACAATTACAAGGTGAAAGAAGAGAAATTTTACTCACATATTGGAAGCAGCAATTAGCCAATTTACCTGTTCTGCAACTACCTACAACTCGTCCCCGTGCAGAAGTGAAAACTCACCGAGGTGCTAGTTATAGTTTTGTGATACCTGCCACAATATCACAGCAATTACAACAGTTATCACGGCAAGCTAGTGTTACCTTATTTATGACACTGCTGGCGAGTTTCAACATTCTATTGCAACGCTACAGCAATCAAGATGATATTGTTGTTGGTACTGATGTTGCTAACCGCAATCAAGCAGAAATTGAACAGTTAATTGGCTTCTTTATTAACTTATTAGTTTTACGCAATGATTTAAGTGGAAATCCCACTTTCTTAGAGTTATTACAACGTGTTCGTACTCAAACATTAGCAGCTTATGCTCATCAAGATTTTCCCTTTGATGAGTTAGTGAGAGAGTTACAACCTGAGCGTCAGGTAAGTAACAATGTTCCATTATTTCAAATATTATTTGTCCTGCAAAATACACCAAATTCTGCTTTAGAATTACCAGGAGTCTCCTTAAAATTACTAGAAGTAGAGAACAAAACAGCTAGATTCGATTTAGCTCTATTCCTCACAGAAACCGAGGAAGGTATAGCAGGTAAATGGCAGTATAACGCTGATTTATTTACCCCAGATACTATCACTCGCTTGACAAATCACTGGCAAACATTAATCAAGAGTATTGTTAGCCAACCTCAAAGCCGTATCAATACATTAGAAATGCTTACAGAAGCAGAAAAGGTACAACAAACTATGCAGCAACAGGAGCGAAAAGCAGCTAAAAGACAAAAGTTTATGAGCATTGCACCGAAAGCAGTGAGTCTATTAGTAGAGCAATTAATTAAAACAGATTATTTGCAAGCGGGACAAAACTTTCCTCTGGTAATTCAGCCTAATAGTGGAGAAGTTGATTTAATTTCTTGGGCTGAGAATAATCGAGATTATTTAGAGACTGAGTTATTCAAACATGGAGCGATTTTATTTAGAGATTTTCAGGTAAAATCAGTTTCAGAGTTTGAGAACTTTGCTCAAACAATTAGTCCTAATTTATTTGCTGAATATGGCGACTTACCCCGCACAGGTGAAGGTGGAAAAGTTTACGGTTCTACTCCTTATCCAGCAGATAAAGCTATTCTTTTTCATAATGAAAGCTCACATTTACATTGCTTCCCCTTAAAGATTTGGTTCTACTGTGTGCAACCTGCGGCGGAAGGTGGAGAAACCCCAATTGTGGACTGTCGTAAAGCTTATCAATTGCTCAGTCCTCAATTACGAGAAAAACTAGCTACAAAACAATTAATGTATGTGAGAAATTTCGCTGAAGGTTTAGATGTAAGTTGGCAAAACTTCTTCCAAACCACAGATAAAAAGGAGGTAGAAAATTACTGTCGTCAAGCAGGAATGGACTTTGAATGGTATGATAATAATGGTTTAGTAACTCGCCAAATTCGCCCAGCTTTAGGAGTACATCCCAAAACTGGGGAACCTGTATTCTTCAACCAAATCCAATTACATCATATATCTTACCTAGATACAGACGTTCGAGAATCACTGCTATCAATATTTGGTGAATCAAAGTTACCTCGTAATGTTTACTTTGGTGACGGTACAGCAATTACCGAAACAGAAATTGCCGAAATTAATGCAGTATATCAGCGATCGCAAATTAGCTTCCCTTGGCAAAAAGGCGATATCATCATGTTAGATAATATGCTAGCTGCTCACGGCAGAAATCCATACATTGGACAGCGTAAAATCGTAGTTGCAATGGCACAAATGATTAATAGTAAAGATATCAAAACCACTAAAAACTAAGCCTCTGTGTCTCCTCAACGTTTAAAAACATCCATATGCAAACTAAAACTATTAGCGGCTTTCAACTTGCGCCTCAACAAAAAAGACTGTGGAATTTACAACAAACTAGTTCCACTTTCTACACGCAAGCTAGTATTTTGATTGAAGGAAATCTGAAAACAGATACTCTAGAACAAGCTATTGAACAAATTGTCAATCATCACGACATCCTCAGAACGAGTTTTTATCGCCCACCTGGAGTAAAAACTCCGATTATGGTAGTTGCTGATAAGAATTCCTTACATTGGGAATATCTAGATTTAAGTGATTCTTCTCAGGAAGATATCTCTACAAAGATTCAAGAATTATTCTGGCAAGCAAGACAAGAATATCAAATATTCCCACTATGTTTATATTTAATTAAGCAGTTAGATAATCAGCATATTTTAATTATTTCTCTGCCAGCATTATGTGCAGATAATATCACTATCAAAAATTTAGTTAATCAAATTATTCAAGCTTACTCTCAATGCTGCCAAGGTCAGCAATTTAGCGAAGAATACGTACAGTATGTGCAATTTTCTGAATGGCAGAATCAATTACTTGAGGATGAAGATGGAGAAGAAGCTAAGGAATATTGGCAACAACAAAAAATCAACTCATTATCAGCATTAAGATTACCTAATGAAAGACAAAGCAAGAGTGAGCAATTTATAACTGATAGTTGTCAATTGGTTATTAATCAAGAATTATTTGCTCAGATTTGCTACTTGGCTCAAAAATACGATAAAACGCCTGATGTTATCTTATTAGCCTGTTGGAAAATATTAATTTGGCGACTCACAGGGGAGGCAGAAATTGTCATTGGCACAGCAAGCGATCGCCGCGACTATGACGAGCTATATAATGTACTTGGCTTATTAGCAACTTGGCTACCAATTAAAACTAAATTTACACCTAACCTCAACTTTATAGAAGTATTAACAGCAGTAGCACAAACGTTAGAAAATGCTGCTGAATGGCAAGATTATTTTATTCCTGAAGCGGTAGAACAGGATAGTTTTCTCGCTTTTCCTATTGGTTTTGAATTTACAAATATCTCGGAAACTGCATCTGACAACACAGAAGTAACATTCACTGTACAGAACATCTACAGTATTATTGAACCTTTTAAGGTAAAACTCACTTGTTTGCAACGTCATGATAGTTTAGTTGCCGAGTTTTACTATGATATTAATTACTTCTCTAAAGAAACAATCCAAAGACTGGCAAAAAATTTTCAAACGTTATTGATAAATATTATTGATAATTCTGAAACACCTATTAGTCAGTTAGAAATCATCAGTGCTGACGAACGCCAAAAACTATTAGTTGATTTCAATCAGAACAAAATTGACGATACCTACAATAAGTGTATTCATGAATTATTCACAGAGCAAGCAGAAAAGAATCCTCATAAAATTGCTCTTGTCTATGAAAATCAACAAATTACCTATGGCGAATTAAACCGCAAAGCCAATCAACTAGCAAACTATCTCCAAAAGCAAGGAGTACAACCAGACTTTGTAGTTGGGTTGTGTGTAGAACGTTCCTTAGAAATGATTGTTGGCTTATTAGGTATACTCAAAGCAGGTGGAGCATATTTACCACTTGAGCCTATACCAACAGCAGCTCTCAATTTACGTTTACAAGCAGCGCAAATATCATTAATAATTACTCAACAATCATTAGTTAACCGTTTTGAAAAAACCAAAGTAATTACTATTGATCAAGATTGGGAAACTATCGCCCATGAAAGTGATGAAAATCCTCACACCGAAGTAACACCAGAAAATCTGGTTTATGTCATCTTTACTTCCGGTTCTACAGGTAAACCTAAAGGGGTGGCGACAGAACACCGCCAACTGTGCAATTATATCAGTGCGATCGCTCATCAACTCAACTTACCCACAACTGCCAACTACGCCACCGTCTCTAGCTTAAGTGCAGACTTGGGAAACACAATGATTTTCCCTTCCCTCTGTCGAGGCGGCTGTTTACATATCATCTCCTCGGCGCGGGTAGGGAATGCGCTAGAGTTGGCTGAATATTGTCGCCAACACCCCATCGACTGTTTAAAAATTGTCCCTTCTCACCTCGCCGCACTCCTAGCAGCAACTCCAGCCGCAGTATCTATTCTCCCCCGCCAATGCTTAATTTTGGGTGGTGAAGCTGCTAGTTGGAAATTAATTTCCCAAATTCAACAGCAAGCACCAAACTGTCAAATATTTAATCATTATGGCCCTACAGAAACTACCGTTGGCGTTTTAACTTATGTAGTGGAAAATCAAACAGATGATTTAATTTCTGAGACAGTTCCTTTAGGTCGTCCACTTGCGAATACTCAAGTTTATATCTTAGATGAGGAATTACAACCAGTACCTCTAGGTGTAGCTGGTGAACTTTATATAAGTGGTGCAGGCTTAACTCGCGGTTATTTAAACCAACCAGAATTAACAGCACAACGGTTTATTTCTTACTCCTTACTAGGAGAAGAATTGCGTCTGTATAAAACAGGCGATCGCGTGCGTTATTTAGAAGATGGTAATATAGAATTTCTCGGTAGAGTTGACAATCAAGTAAAAGTTCGGGGATTCCGTATTGAATTAGAAGAAATCGAACTCACTCTAACTCAATATCCAGCCATACAACAAGCTGTAGTTACCCTGCAACAATCAGAAAATAACCAACGCCTATTAGCTTATATTGTTCCTCAGCAAAAAGCAGCAATAAATATTAACGAACTGCGGAGTTTCCTCAAACAAAAACTTCCAGATTATATGCTGCCCTCAGCCTTTGGCATCCTGAGAAAATTACCCTTAACAACCAACGGTAAAATAGACCGTCAAGCATTACCAGAAATCGAAAGTTTATCTAGCGAATTAACAGCCAATTATGAACCACCAAAGACAGAAATAGAACAAGCGATCGCCAAAATTTGGCAACAACTCCTCCAACTAGAAAAAGTCGGCATTAATGACAACTTCTTCGACATTGGTGGACATTCATTACTCCTAGTCCAACTCCATGCCAAACTGCGAGATATCTTCCCAGTTGATATTGCCATTACTCATTTATTTGAATATCCAACCATCGCCTCCCTAGCCCAATATTTAACCAAAGCCCAACCACAAACATCCACATTATTAGAAACTCAACAAAGAGCCGCAAACCGCCGCAACGCCCGCCCAACCCGCAAACAAATATCCTCATAAAACCTCCCACTCCTCTGCGCTAACCTCCGCGTCCCTCTGCGTTAAAAAAAACCTCCCTCCACCCCATGAATATGAATCAAATCTGTGAAACTGATATCGCTATTATTGGTATGTCTGGGAGATTTCCCCAAGCCAACAACCTCGATACTTATTGGCAAAATCTCCGCAATGGAGTAGAAGCTTTAACCCAGTTTACAGATGTTGAATTACAAGCCCAAGGTGTAGATACAAAATTACTCAATAATCCCAACTATATCAAAGCAGGATTTGTATTAGAAGATGTAGAATTATTCGCTGCTTCCTTCTTTGACTACTCCCCCAGAGAAGCAGAAATTATGGATATCCAGCAACGTATCTTTTTAGAAGTTGCTTGGGAAGCCCTAGAAAACGCAGGCTATGATACAGAACAATATCCCGGACAAATTAGTATCTACGCTAGTTGTAGCGTCAATACATATTTTTTATATAATATTCTTAGCAACTCCGAACTAATAAAATTAATCGGACTTGATCAAATTCGGCATAACAATCGTGGAGATAACTTAGCCACAAGAGTAGCTTATAAATTAAACTTGAAAGGTTCAGCTATTAATGTACAAACAGGCTGTTCTAGTTCCTTAGTTGGCATTCATTTAGCTTGTCAAAGTTTACTCAACCATGAATGTGATATCGCCTTAGCTGGTGGAGTTTCTATCTCTGCAAATCAAAAAACAGGCTACCTCTATCAAGAAGGGGGAATTTTATCACCTGATGGTCATTGTCGCGCCTTTGATGCTCAAGCTAGAGGTACTGTCAACGGTAATGGTGTGGGTATTGTAGTATGTAAGCGTTTACAAGATGCTATCACAGATGGCGATCGCATTCATGCCGTCATCAAAGGTACGGCTGTGAATAACGATGGTTCTCTCAAAGTAGGTTATACCGCACCTAGTATTGATGGACAAGCCAAAGTCATCGCCGAAGCATTAGCAGTATCAGGACTGCATCCCGAAACAATTAGCTATGTAGAAACTCACGGTACAGGCACAATTTTAGGCGATCCAATTGAAATTTCCGCCTTAAACAAATCTTTCTCATTCAATACACAAAAAAAGAATTTCTGTGCTATTGGTTCAGTTAAAACTAGTATTGGACATTTAGACGCGGCGGCTGGTGTTGCAGGTTTAATTAAAACAGTTTTGGCATTAAAACATCAGCAAATTCCCCCTAGTTTAAATTTCCTTTCACCTAACACCCAAATTGACTTCGCCAATAGTCCTTTTTATGTCAATAATCAACTAAAAGAATGGCATTCACCACAACAACCACGCCGCGCCGGAGTCAGTTCTTTTGGTATTGGTGGGACAAATGCTCATGTTGTGTTGGAAGAAGCACCAATTATTGACCAGGGGCGCAGGGGCGGGAGAAAATATCAGTTGTTACCACTCTCAGCTAAAACAAATTCTGCCTTAGAAACTGCAACCAAAAATTTAGCTAATTATTTACAGCAGCATCCTCATACTAACATCGCTGATGTTGCATATACCCTCAGCATCGGTCGCCGGAGTTTTGAACATCGTCATGTAGTCATATGTCAAAACATTGAAGATGCTGTTCAAGTTTTAGACATCGAAAAATTGACTTCATCTCCCGTAACCGAACAGCCTGCTGTAGTATTTATGTTTCCTGGTCAAGGTTGCCAATATGTCAACATGGGTCGGGAATTATATGAAACAGAAGCCATTTTCCGGGAACAAATTGATAATTGTTGTGAACTACTAAAACCCCATTTAGGGTTAGATTTACGCGAAATAATCTATCCCACCACAACAGAACAATTAACCCAAACTGCTATTACCCAACCAGCATTATTTGTCATTGAATATGCACTAGCTAAATTGTGGATGGCTTGGGGAATTAACCCACAAGCAATGATTGGTCATAGTATTGGGGAATATGTAGCAGCTTGTCTTGCTGGTGTTTTCAGCCTCGAAGACGCTTTAGCAGTGGTAGCAATGCGGGGAAAATTGATGCAGCAACTACCATCAGGTGCAATGTTGGCTGTTTTTTTGCCAGAAGCAGAAATTAAACCATTATTAACCGAAAATTTAGCTTTAGCTGCCAATAATGCCCCTAATTTATGCGTAGTTTCGGGAACTCATGCAGCCATAAATACACTACAGCAACAACTTTTAGCTAAAGGTGTAGAGTGTCGTAATTTACACACATCCCACGCTTTCCATTCCCAAATGATGAACCCCATCATTGAGGAATTTAGGGATTATTTAAGCAAAATTAGTTTAAAAGCTCCCCAAATTCCCTTTATTTCCAATGTTACAGGTACTTGGATTACCACCGCCCAAGCAACTGATTCTGACTATTGGGGACAGCATTTGCGACAAACAGTCCGTTTTGCTGAGGGTATTGCTGAGTTAGGGAAAAAATCAGAACAAATTTTCTTAGAAGTTGGGCCAGGAAAGGTATTAAGTAACTTAGTAAAACAGCTAGAAGTATCACAAACTATATTAACTTCTCTGCGTCATCCCCAAGAGCAACTATCAGATATAGCCGTTTTACTCAACACCCTTGGTAAACTTTGGCAAGCGGGAGTTGAAATCAACTGGTCAGAGTTTTATCAATCCCAGCGTTGTTATCGCCTTCCTCTACCGACATATCCATTTGAACGCCAAAGATTTTGGATAGAACCACAAACAAAAGTTAATCT
>DATNQO010000258.1:0-40332 GCA_036704005.1 Leptolyngbyaceae cyanobacterium
TAGATATTCTCATGGCTACTCATTCACCCGATATTATTCAAGATCGGTGGGATTTAACGGTTGAACTGAAAAGGCCAGAAAAGTGAGAGAGTTTATTACAGTTGACCGCGAGGCTAATCAAATTAGATTACTCAGGCAAACTTATTCAGGCACTTTTTTATTAGTAGAAGGTGGTTCTGATAAAATTTTCTATGAGCGATTTGTTGATAAATGCTGTAAATTAGTTACAGTTTCAGGAAAGCCTTCTAGTAAACAGCGTGTTATTGCTGTGCTGGGAATTTTAGAGAAAGATAATTTTCAGGGTGTTTTAGCAATTGTTGACGCAGATTTTGAGCGGTTGACAAATTTGTTATATGACAGTCCTAATTTACTCCGCACTGACACCAATGATGTAGAAACTATGGTGATTAAATCACCAGCATTGGAGAAAGTGATTGCTGAGTTTGGTTCTGAGGAAAAAATTACTCAGTTTAAGCGAGATATTAGATTAGCATTACTTAAAGCTGCAACTTCGGTAGGGTGTTTACTGTTGATTTCTTTAACTGAGGACTTGAATCTCAAGTTTGAGGGAATTAAATATAGTAAATTTATTGATGAAAATACTTTGCTAATTGATGAACTCAAACTAATTAAAGAAGTAAAAAATAAATCTCAAGCCTTTTCTTTAAAGGATGAAGAACTGCAACAAAAAATCTTAAGCCATAGAAACAAAAATTATGATCCTTGGCAGGTGTGTTGTGGTCATCATGTGGTAGAGATTCTGTCTGTTGCTTTATGCAAAGCGCTGGGAACAAGCAAGCCTAGTGATGTTGAACCAAACAGCCTTGAGCGTAATTTGCGGCTGGCTTATGAAGAGGCGTATTTCCGGGAGACAGAAATATATTCTGAGATTTGTATATGGGAGAGCAAAAATCAGCCATTTCAGGTTTTGCGGAATGATATCTAGTATTCTGCTTTGATTTTTGCATTGATGGGTGTTGCTGGGGAGTGGGAAGCAGAAAAATAAATCTTTTGACAGATGTATGGCGATCGCTAATCGCTGTAATTGCATAACTATGCAATCTTAAGGCCACCGTCTGCATTGTTAATGCAATGCGATGCAATCTTAAGGCTACCGTCTGCATTGTTAATGCGGTGCAATGCAATCTTAAGGCCACCGTCTGCATTGTTAATGCAGTGCAATGCAATCTTAAGGCCACCGTCTGCATTGTTAACGCATTTGCTGATTTACGTATATTTTTGTTTAAACATGGTTTTAATTTAAAAAACTTAATCTTTGCTTTAGCTTTATATGTGAAATTACGTACTTAATTTTAATTTAGCGTTTACGATATCTTTACCTTGTTTGATTACAACAGAGTGGTGGCTTTAATGCTGCTTTACATTTTGTTTCTGTAAGTTATTGCAGAAACTAATTTGCTCTGTTTAAAAACAATCTACAAATGAAAAAAATTAAATTGTTTAAAGCTCTACTGCCTATTACTTTACCAGTAGCAGTGTTTGCTTTATTTAATTATGCAGAAAAGCCACTAACTGCTCAAACTTCTAGTGTTCATCTCACAATGGGAAATCCTAGTGGTGCTAACACTAGTTACAGTAATCTGTTATTGAACAAATCTCAATATGCTGTTTCTTATAATTGTTATAGAGGAACACCAAATTGGGTAAGTTGGCAATTAAATACATCTTGGTTAGGAAGCACACCCCGTCAAGATGATTTTCGTCCAGATACTACATTACCCTCTGGTTGTTATCGAGTTAGTTCTAGTGATTACACTGGTAGTGGTTTTGATAGGGGACACATGGCTCCTTCTGCTGATAGAACAGACACAGTAACAAACAATTCTGCTACTTTCTTGATGACAAATATAATTCCTCAAGCACCTGATAATAATCAAGGTGTATGGGCGAATTTAGAAAATTATTCTCGCAGTTTAGTAACGGGACAAAGTAAAGAACTTTATATTATTTCCGGTTCCTATGGTAGCGGTGGAACTGGCTCTAATGGCACAAGAACTACAATTGCTAATGGTAACGTTACAGTTCCTTTAAAAACTTGGAAAGTTATTGTTGTATTAGATAGATCAAATAATGGTGCTAGTAGTGTTACTACTAATACTAGAGTAATTGCTGTAGATATACCTAATACACAGGGTGTGAGAAATGCAGATTGGAGAAATTATAGAGTTAGTGTTGACTACATTGAAGGACAAACTGGTTACAATCTGCTGTCTAATGTTTCTTCATCTGTTCAAAGTGTAATTGAAGCTAGAGTTGATAATCAGTAATACCAAATTAATATGAAGCTGCATAGCATATATAAAGATTAATTGAACGCAGATGCACGCAGATAAACGCGGATAAATTAATGAATTTTATATGAGATGCAACTTTATATATTATTGATATAACTTTTAAAGTGTTAGCATAAATTTTGATTTTAGCTTGTCTTTAAATAAAGACAAGCTAAAAATTTTTAAATTATGTTTCTACTAATTTTGTAGAAATGCCAGCTAAATCTCCTGCTGAAGTTGCACCAACAATATAAACATCAATATTAATTGTACCTAAACGATAAACTTGAATATTTGTAAGATTATCTTTGAGCGTTTTTACAAGCAATTGAAATTTTGACACGTTTTCTTTTTGTGTTTCATCGTGCCATTTTTTTTCTTGAGCGCAATTACGAAAAAAGTAATCTAGTTCTACTGTTTCAATTGAAGTTTCTGGAAAATGTCCTGTAAGTTGAAGAATTTTCTGATTAGTTAAACTTTCTTGAGATTCACCAGTCCAATAAAATACTTCAAAAGGATATTCTGATTCACTAAGCATTAACAGATTATCAGCAGCTTGCTGTAGTTTAGTAATGATTTCATTAGTCATAATTATTTACAAGTAGTTTAAATGGTACTTAGCACTAGAGGAATCTAATTTGTCAAAAAATTTAGTATTTGTAGCTCACAGTATCATAGTTTTGGTGAGCAGTGTAGCGCCCTACGTATTTACGTATCTTTCAAAAATTAAATATGAATCTTATAAATAAGTATTGTGCTTTCCTTACCTAAAATTTTGCTTTACTGTTAGCTTTTATGTGGCAATGGGAACATTAAATATATAGCCTACTACGTATGCGATTATGCCAAATCAAGATACAACGCGCCGTTTGCGCCCATCAACTATTAGTCAAGACGTTAGCTCATTCCACGGTTTGCAAACTATAAGCAATTACAATACTAGTCGTGTTAATGCCACAGAAGAAAATTTGCAAAAAGCTTATAAAAATATGTTGGCGCAGCAACAGGCGGAAAATGAGAAACTAGCTATGTACCGCGCTGCGGCTGATGCGGCTCGATTAGCAGAGTGGGAATTTCACAATGCTGTGTTAGCTATGAAAGAAGCTGTACGCGGTCAATATGGCTCAGATAGTGATCAAGCGCAAGCGGTAGGATTGAAGAAAAAATCAGATCGTAAGCGTCCTAGCCGGAAAAAGTCGGTAGCTATTGCTAAATAATAAAATGGGCAGGCAAGATACCTGCCCTACAAACAAACATCATTTGCGTTCTTCTAGTCCAAAAACGCGGCGAACCATTGACTGCACTAAACTAGGAGTTAATTGATAAGCTGCTTTCCAAAAGTTGGCTGAACCAACAACTACATCAGGACGTTTATCTTTAACTACAGTCCAAATTGACTTAGCTACATCTTCAGGTTTTTCTAATACAGGCATTTGAATGGCTTTACCTACTAATTCTGTCCGCGCTTGGGCTGTTTCTTCACTTCTACCGCGAAAAATTGCTCTTTCCATGAGTTGGGTACTGATGAAGCTGGGATAAACGCCACCTACGTGAATGTTTTTTGGTGCTAACTCTGCGTGTAGGGATCTAGTTAACCCAGTTACGGCGTATTTGCTGGCTGTGTAGGGGACATGGTAAGGAATGGGTTCTATTCCACCGATGGAACTCACGTTAACAATAGTTCCTTGACCACGTTCTAGAAAATAAGGGAGGATGGCGTTAATTGTATGGATGTAACCCCATAAATTAGTATCGATGATTTTATGCCAATCATCTAAACTAAAAGCTTCTACAGGGCCTAAGCAAAAGATGCCGGCATTATTAATTAAGACATCTACGCGACCAAAGTGTGCGATCGCCTTTTGGATCATATCCTGAACTTGCACCGGATCTGTGACATCGGTGGGGATAGCGATCGCTTTTTGTCCCAGTTCCCTAATTTCGGCGGCTGTCGCTTCTAAACGGTCAGCTTGACGCGCTGCCAACACCACCTCATACTGGTGACGAGCAAATAATAATGCTGTAGCTTTACCAATTCCTTGTGATGCGCCGGTGATAATTACTGTGTTAGTCATAATGTCAGTTGTTAGTTGTCAGTTGCAAAAAAACATTTTTGTCTGGTATTACTACTGTTGTGTTTTGATTTCTTGTAATAACTCTTCGTCAGAGTATTCTTTGTACCATTCGCCTTTTAGCTTTAGCCGCACAGACTGTGCGCCGCCACTGGGAGTACATACAACCCAATAAGTATTGTCTTCGCCTTTAACTTGTGCTGCTTCTTGCGCTTCTGCAATATCAGAAAGACCGGAAAATGCTTGCAGACAAGTCCATGTGATGCTATCTGAGTCTTGAATTTCTCTTTCCATTTTCAAAAAGTGCTAAGTGAGTTAGTTATCAGTGAACAGTGAACATACTGATAACTGATAATTGATAACTGTTCACTGTAAAACTTCTGGCTGATCATCTAAGCTGAGAAGAAAGTTAATTAGGTCTGTTTGTTCTTGCGTAGTAAAGCCTGCTTTACTATCTACCCAATAAGCGTGTCCTGAACCATCTACATTGGACTGTTGCAAGTCTGAATTAGCTTGATTAGCTGCAATTGTGGCTTGACGCAGATTTTGGTCAACTAATACCCTTAAGCTGGCTTCTGGGTCTGGTAGAATATTTTGCATTAATGTACCAGCCATACCTAATTCTTCTGTAGTTACCACAAATTGTCCAGTTTTATCTTGCTTAATTGCTTCAGCACTAGCCGCCACACCGCCATCATGTAAATATGGTGCAGTCAGATACAAGCCTATTAAGCTAGGTACTTTGTAACCTCCGACTGGGTTGTTAAGACCAAAAGCTAACTGTTGGGCTTTCTGGGGGGTGATGTCTGTAGGAATTTTTAACAGTGGGGGGTTAAATGGTAAGGGAACAGAGACACTGTTAAAATAGGTTTCGGCTTTGGTGAAATTCTTTGCAAATGGTCTTAATGTGGGGGCGCGTGATGGTTGAGTGCCGATTTCGTTTTGGGCTATGACATCGTGGTTAGTAAAGTAGCGTCCACTGTGACATTCTATGCAGCCAGCACGGTTAAATACAGCTGCACCTCTTTCTAGGGAAGCAACATCACTAATTTGTATGGGTGGGGGTGCAAGGGTATTCTGCCAAGCAGACATCCCATTTAACTGGTCGCCTACGGGTAAGCCTGGGGAAGATGCCATTAAACCATCTAACATAAATGGCGAACCTTGAGGATATCCAGGCATTCTGATGACTTCGTTAATTGCGGGTTCGCCTGGGGTGGGGTCGATTTTGTCGAAAAATTGTGATGGTTTCGCGCCTTCTGGTAATTTAAAGGCGGGATTAGCGGCGTTTTGCAGAACTATGCCTAAATATGTTTCCTTGTCAATACCTAATATTGCTTGACTGGCATCAGCACCATTTGTCCCGTCTGAGTTGGTGGCGTAGACGTTGCTGTTTAAGGTGGTCAAACCGTGAAACCAACCGACGGCGGAATGACCACTCCAGCCATAAGGCCAAGCATCAAAGGTATAGGATGAGGGAATTTGTGAAGGGTTATTTACTAAAGTGCCAGTAGAATCAAAGCTTCCCGGCGGCCAAGTTAGGAGTTTGGCATCAACTGCATCTTCTACAGCTTTAGCATCTGGTAAACGGGATTCTTCGCCGTTGGCGTTGATGTATGTATGTTCTCCCGCCGGGAATTGGGTAGGATTGACATCTGTTTGGCGGAACATGGCGGCGGAATTAGTGGCGAAGGCGAGAATTAAGCCTGTATCTAGGTCGTTGTTGGGTGCGCCTTCGATGATGCGTCCGTTTTCTCTGTCAAGGGTGGCGTGACATAGGGCGCAGGTGATACCAAATCTCAGCTTACCTTTAGTTAAGCTGGCACGCATACCCAAGGGAACGAGGGAATTGGCGGGTACATCTAAGCCTGTGTTTAATAATGTGCCGGCTTTGAATGTGCGATCGCCTATTGTTACATCTTTGTTGAGGGGGATTTGCAAATTGGTTGTGTGCTTACCGCCTAATTTTGCGATCGCCTGTCCCACGGTGATCAAATTAATCGGCCCATTCAGCGCCCCTACTACATCAGTTTGGAAGATTTCATTGCCAAAGGTGTCGGAGTAGAAAGCGTCTCGTCCTAGTTTTAATGTTTCTTGAGTAACAGCAAATGCACCATTTTCTGGTGATAGTTGTTTGTGTCCCTCTTCGGTTTGCAGTAATTTTGTTGCTTCTTCTTTATTAACGGCATAGCCCAAGATATCATAGGAACCAATTTCTTGGGGTGCAGCTTGGGTTATGGGTGTAAATGTTTTGTCTAAGCTGGGGGTTTTGCCTAAAACAATTTCTAATCTGTAGGCGAAGAAACTAATTATAAAGATTAAAAATAAAAAGATGCCAATAGTGCGCCATCGTTTTTTTTGCGGTTCACTTTTGGGCGGATTAGTATTTATAGTAATACTTGGTTCTGTTTTCATAGGATGGTTTTACTTAATGCAGTTCCATTGAAGCGGAGCATAAAAGTAAAAGCTTCATCCTTATAGTTGATGTCTGAGGGAGGAATGGGGGGATTTTAAACGCAGAGGGCGCGGAGAGAGGAAGATGAGGGAGATGAGGGAGATGAGGAAGAAATTATTAACTTTCCCCCTTCCCCCTTCCCCTAAATCTTATCTATCTGCCAAATTTTAATAGTTTGATCGGCGCTACCACTGGCGAGAAAATTATTATCTGGGCTGACGGCTACGGAATTGACTTTTGCTGTATGTCCGGTGAGGGTGTGTAGTAGTTCGCCTGTGGAAATGCGCCAAATTTTGATGGTGGTGTCGGCGCTACCACTGAATAAAATTTGTCCGTTGGGGCTGGTGGCTAGGGATGTGACATCGCCTGTGTGTCCAGTTAATGTATGCAGAATTTGACCTGTAATTAAATGCCAAATTTTAATGGTAGTATCTGCACTACCACTAAATAAAAATTGTCCGTCTGGGCTGATGGCGATCGCTTTTACTTCTCTATCATGTCTGTTGAGGGTGCGTAATGGGTCGCCTGTCAAGGGGTTCCACAGTCTGATTTTGTTGTCGGAACTCCCACTGGCCAGGATTGTACCATCGGGGCTGATGGCTACGGCGTGAACGGATGAGGAATGCCAAAGGGTGCAAATGCGATCGCCTTTTTGCAAATTCCAGATTTTAATTTTATTACTCCCACTGGCGAGGAGTTGTCCATCTGGGCTAATAACTACTACGTTGACTGGTTTTTGATGACCTAAGAGGGTATGCAGTAGTTTACCTGTTTTTAAGTGCCAAACTTTGACGTTACTTCTGGGATGTACGCCGCTACCCACAGCTAAAAAATTACCGTCGGGACTGATGGCGACGGATGAAACTTCTCCTAAATTTCCTGTCAGGGTGCGGATGAGTTTACCTGTAGGAAAATTCCAAATATTCACCGCTTGTTCGGTACAGCCACTGACTAAAACTTCTCCATCGGGACTAACGGCGATGGAGGTGACTTTCCCGGAATGTCCGGTGATGGTTTTGGTTAAGTTGGGACATTCTAGACTACGTTTGTATTTGAGTGTGGCGATCGCATCAACTATTTTGTCTAGTAATTGTAAACTGTGGCGATCGTTAATTATCGTAAAATACTGCCTGAGTTTTTGAATATATTCTTCATCCTCTATCTTGATGGCTGACTGCATCGCCTCTAAAGGATGCGCGAACTGCTGTAGTGAAACTTGACGCAGTTCTAACCATGTAGTGATAGAGTAGTCAACCTCCGTTTGCGCCCAAGAACTGTCCGGTAGGTGAGATAAACTCTGGGCTAACTGCACAGACAACTCTGGTATCCAGTGGAGTCGCTCTTTTTCTAAAGCCGCGTAAACTTGCTTATAACTTGTGGTAATTGCTTTGAGTGATTGTACATCAATAGCATCTTTGAGCAAACTTGGTAGTAACTCTGGTAGTAGCGGTGATACATCATGATGAACTAAATGGTAAATATCTGCTACCCAAGCTGCAACTAAACAATGACAAGTAGTTAATACTTGGCATAATTGTTCAATATCCTGCTGATTGACTCGATATGGTAAAGCTAATTTTGTAATATCAATACCTTGGGCTTGCCACTTTTCCGTTTTCTCTAAAATTGCCAGATTATAAACATTATCTTGACCCAACTGATTAATTTCTTCTGCATCTACACCTATTTCTTGCAATTCATCTCTAATTTGCCTCCAATCTAAAGCCCGCTTCTTAGCTGAGTTCTGGATAATTTCTTTATAAGATAAGCGAGATATTGTTTTGTAATAGTAGGTTCCCTGTCCCAAACCCCAATAAGCAATCCGAAAATTTAGATAATCTCCATCATTTTCTGACTCTAAAATTAATATTGGCTCTGTTTTTAACATTCCAAACAAAGCCTTAATACTCGATTCACTATGAAATCTCTTACTATCCCAAGCACCAGCCAAAAATTCTACAGGTCTAGTCAAACTATGAAGAGAGTAATTTTTATTAATAAAATTCCGTAAACCTTCTGCCAGCATTAACTCAATGTCAGAAGCAGATTCTAATTTATTATCAAACTGGTCAAACTGAATTTTTGGGGGGGCGATGAAAACCTTCAGGGGTTTTCGTGCATAACCATGATGGGATTCTAGAATTTGTGACGGATATAGTCTTAACGGCCAACTATCGAGAATTTTATTAACTTCTGGTAACTTTAGCGCTGTATCCCTCTGTTGGTTGGCTATTTGCGTTTGGGTTTCCCGTTGATATGCAGCTAATTGCTGTTCCCATCTTTCTTGTTCATTGATTTTTTCAGAGTTTTGTTCATTAAAAGTATTGACAGTTTCAAGGAATCCTTCAATTAAGGTGGGTAATTGCTCTTTTGTGGCAGTTAAAGCTGCTTCACCTCTCTTGTTGATTATATGTACAAATACAGGAGCAAATTCTAGGACTAGCTGAATTAATAATCTTAACCCTGGTTCCATAAGGGATTCCTGTTAAATCAATCACATTAGCATTACGAAAAAAAACCGGATTCGCTTGTCGTCGGGCATGGCTGATACTATACCTTTGCTTTGGTCAGACTTATCTTTTCTTACAACAATAATTTTACATTGTCATCTCACTAATTGTAGATGGCTTTATTGTCCTTAGACAGAATCAAGTTGAAGAAGAATGCAGTGGCTAGAATAATCGAACAAATTGGAGATATTTTACGTTTTCTCCACCTTTATCATAACAAATCTCGGTAACTGCTTACCTTTTACTGTTAAATCTTTATTTTTACAAACGATAAATTTTACCTAGATATCACATCAATCAGTTGAAACTAATACTAACAAATAACTTTTTTGGTCAAAACCTATGGCAAGATAGTCTAATTTACCCAAAACTTGACCATCAAGTATTTATAGGGTAGGCAATGTCCACTTCACCTGTATCTTCCTATAAAAAAAAGATTTAAGTAGAGACACTTAATTAAATATAAGTTTGTAGTAAGGACTTTAGTCCTTTCAAACCCAGCAATAGAGCGATAAATCGCTTACTACGAACAACACTCATTTTCTATTTAATTATGCTTACCTACTTATTTCTCAATAGCAAGCACATAATATCTAATGGAAATAAGTATTATTATTCGAGCCACAAATTTAAATCTTGATTATTGCTACCTCAACATTTTTACAGTAAGTATTAATTACAAATTGCGTAGGTGTTAGTCTTTGCTACGCAGTCTTAAGCTTGCATAAAGATTATTACTAATTCTATTGCCAGTACCTAAAATAACTGTTTTAATCAGTTGCTTATGTTATTTGTAAAGCAAATGCTTCAGTGCGCTAAATATATCAAATGGATGCAAGCTTTCAAGATAACAAAGTTCCTCATAAACCTAAAATTTTTAATAATTATAAAAGTTTTATTGAGGGTTGGTATTGGGTAATACCATCTAATGATTTAGGCATAGGTGAAGTCAAACCTATCACGCTTTTAGGGAGAAAATTAGTAATTTATCGTGGACAAGATAAACAGATAGTGATTTGTGATGCTTACTGTCCACATATGGGCGCTCATCTTGGAGAAGGTACGGTAGAAGGTAATGAATTACGCTGTGCTTTGCATCACTGGAAATTTAATGCTATTGGTGTGTGTGTAGAAATTCCCTGTTTAGAACAACCCCTTCCTTTGAAGTTAAAAACCTGGCCGACGGTGGAGAAGTATGGACTAATTTGGATTTGGACTGGCGAAAATCCACAGCAACCTCTACCCTTTGTCCCAGAGTTGGAATTTCAAGAATATGAAAGTTTTTTGGGTTCTCAATTAGTGATGAATTGTCATCCTCATATCATGATGCTCAGCGCTATTGATACTCAGTATTTCCAAAGAATTCAAGCTTTAGATATTGGCTTTGAAAAACAAGAATTAAATCCCAATGCCATTATTTTTAGTAAGTATAGGCGACAAAACCATGATTTACTAATTAAAAAAATATTTCGTCCTTTATATAAGAACCCTATTTGTAGCCTTTGCTATTGGTATGGGAGTACATTCACATTAACTGTAGGAACAGATTTACGACGTTGCTATTTTATGTTTGCTGCGCGTCTCAACGAAAAGGAACAAGTAGAAATACAAACTATTTTCTTTACTAAAAAACGCAAAGGTTTCTCTGGTTGGTTGTTCACCCGTTTTATGTTGTGGCTGAGTAATTCGGTGATGCAGGAATTGCTAAATAAAGATGTAAAAGTTTTGCAGAATATGCAGTTTAATTTAAAAACTCCTATCAAAGTTGATCAATCGATTATGCAGTTGATTAATCATGTGGAGCGACAAAAACCTTTAACTTGGAAGACTTGGCTATTAGCGCGATCGCCTGATACAGAGATCAAGGAAAATCAGACTAAATGGAGAGACGAATTGACCAACGACTAAAGAAAGATAAAAAGTAAAAAGTTTCCTCAAATTACTTTTTACTTTTCTCCTTATGGCAATTTGCACCCATAAAAAGAAGTGGCTTTGCCACTTCAGATTTCCCAGGTAGAACCTAAGAATGAGTATAACGGCTAAAAAAATTTAAAATAGTATAAGTTGACACTAATTGAGAGGCTAGAGGCTAGAGGTTACAGGTAACAGGTTAGAGATAAGGGATGTTTGTTTGTCTTTACTTGTCAGTTTTGAGGATGATGAATTGGGTAGAAAGGTAATCAGTGGTACGAAAAAATATTAGCCCCTAGTCTCTAGCCTCCAGCCCCTAGCCTTTCATATACTAAAACCGTGCAATCATTCGGGGTGACGAAGATGGAGACTTATTTATGTACCGTTTGCGGCTACCAATATGATCCAGAAGTAGGCGACCCAGATAGTGGGATAGCTGCGGGTACAGCTTTTGAAGATATTCCAGAGGATTGGGTATGTCCCGTCTGTGGTGCGACAAAAGATTTATTTGAACCAGCAGATTCTTAAGTAAGCCGTTGAAAATAAATCAAATGATTTCGTAGTGAGGACTTTAGTCCTCAAAAAAGGACTAAAGTCCTTACTACAAACCTTGATTTATAGTTACAAAATTTAAGTAGCTGGAAAACACACTCTAACCCCTAACCTCCATTTCACTGCTAGCCTAGAAAGTAAGTGATCTAGAAAAGAAAGTTAGAAAATTGCTACCTGCGAAAATTGTAGTTGTTGGCGGCGGGGCCGCGGGGTTTTTTGGGGCGATCGCTTGTGCTAGAGTCAACTCACAAGCAGCAGTCACGTTAATTGAAGCTAGTCGTCAAATACTGGCGAAAGTGAGTATTTCTGGCGGTGGACGTTGTAATGTAACTCATGCCTGTTTTGACGCTAATGAGTTAGTCCGCTATTACCCTAGAGGTGGGAAAGCACTGAGGGGTGCTTTTGCTAGGTTCCAAGCTAAAGATACTGTATCTTGGTTTGCTGCCCAAGGTGTGCCGTTGAAAAAGGAAGCTGATGGGCGGATGTTTCCCATTACAGATAGTTCCGAAACCATTGTCAACTGTTTGATGAATGCAGCCAAAGCAGAGGGTGTGGAAATACAAACCGGAACGGCTGTTGTCTCAATTAAGCATACAGGCAATCAGTTTGAGATTTTCTGCAAGTCGGGAGAGATGATAAAATGCGATCGCCTATTATTAGCTACAGGTAGCAGTCGCATCGGCTATCAACTAGCCCAGGAATTAGGACATCATATCGAAGCGCCAGTCCCATCATTATTTACTTTTAATATTCCTGAAGCCAAGTTGCGGGGGTTAGCTGGTATTAGCGTTAACCCTGTGCGCTTACGGTTATGCGTTGGCGATAAACCACCATTGGAACAATTAGGGCCATTGTTAATTACCCATTGGGGAGTGAGTGGCCCGGCTGTTCTCAAACTTTCCGCTTGGGGTGCAAGATTGCTGCATGACAATCATTATCAAGCAACTTTATTAGTTAATTGGTTGCCTGATTTTACCCAAGAACAAGTACGAGAAAATATTTTAGCAGTAAAAAATGAATGGGCAAAGCGGGCGATCGCTTTACATCGCGGCGTTGATTTACCGCATCGTCTTTGGCAATACATCATTGCCCGTGTCGGTATTACCACAGATGACCGTTGGGCAGGATTATCAAATAAAACTTTAAATTTGCTAGTTCAAGAACTCACACAGGGAAAATATTTAATTAATGGTAAAGGAGTTTTTAAAGAAGAATTTGTTACCTGTGGCGGTGTCAATCTCAAAGAAATTGACTTCAAAACGATGGAAAGTAAACTAGTCCCCAACCTCTACTTTGCCGGAGAGATTTTAGATATAGACGGCGTTACCGGAGGATTTAACTTCCAAAGCGCCTGGACAACAGGCTATTTGGCAGGTGTGGCGATGGGAAATTAGTCAGTTGACAGTTGACAGTTGACACTTTCCCCTTCCCCTTCCCCTTCCCCTCATCTCCCCAATGTCCAAGCCAATACATAAAGTTTGATAAAGTTACGATGAAGTTGATTTAAGTTAATGAATGGGAATTGTCTCTTGTGTAATATCAAGTCCCGTTAATTAGTAGTTATGAGGACATTTGTGCAAAAGTAGGCAAACCCTCTTTCCTACTACTCCCTTCCCCCCCTTGGGGGGTTGCCTCTTGGTGTCTTCATAATTAGTTTTTAACAGAACATGATATAAGTTCTTAATAACTCTATATACTATTAAAAATGTAAAACTTTTGTAAAGTGATGAATGTTTAGGTGACTTTTAAACCTAGAGATACTACCATATACCTGTGTGTTTCTAAGTAAAATAGTATAAATTTTAATAACTATTTTACAGTAGTTTCCCTAAATAGCCTAACGCAAACTTGCGTGTTTGTAGATTCGCTTAGGGTGTGAGCAATGCGTAAACCAGTTCTGACAATTTTTTATCAGTATAATCCCTGGCACACTTCTATCGGAGGAATCCAGACATTAATCAATACATTTATTAAATATGCTCCCAGTGAATTTGAAGTGCGGCTTGTAGGCACAGCCAGTGATTCTAGTCAGACTCTTGGTCAGTGGCAAGAAGCAGAATTTGCAGGTAGGAAGATAAATTTTTTACCAATTTTGAAGATAGAAGACGATAACGTCCGAGGTTTAATCCCTACTACAGTTAAATATACGGCAGCGTTGTTAGGACGTTCCCTGTCTTCAGATTTTCTTCACTTTCATCGACTTGAGCCTAGTTTGGCAGCGATGAACTGGCAGGGAGAAAAGACTATCTTTATCCACAATGATATTCACACACAGATGGAAACTGTGGCTGACCGCAAGGCAATATTGTGGCGTAGATTTCCGGCTGCTTACTTTGCGTTAGAGAATATATTGATACGTCAGTTTAGTCAGATTTTATCTTGCAATAGTGATGCTGCAAAGTTTTATCGGCAACGTTACCCCCAATTGCAAGACCGTGTAGCATTTATTAAAAACTCTTTTGATAATGAGGTCTTCTACTCTTGGAGTCAGTCACAAAGGGAAGCTAATCGGCGCGAACTGGCTGTGCAAATGGGACTGGAGGAGGAAACACGTTTTATTCTTTTTGCGGGCAGACTACATCCCCAAAAAGACCCGGTATTATTGATACGTGCTTTTGCTGCTTTAAATCAACCACACACACACCTGTTGATAGCAGGTGATGGAGAATTAGCAACACCAGTACGCCAGGAAATCGAAAAATTAGGATTGTCCAGTCAGGTGACAATGCTAGGAGCATTAAAACAACCAGAATTGGCTAGGTTACATCGGTTGAGTAGCGCCTTTGTCCTCAGTAGTGCTTTTGAAGGTTTACCTCTAGTGGTACTAGAAGCACTAGCTAGTGGTACGCCAGTAGTCACAACCAAATGTGGTGAAACCCCAAAATTACTTAATCCTAATAGTGGGATTGTATGTGAGCAAAGGACACCCGAATGTATAGCTGATGCTTTACGTCGGATACTATTGCAACCACAAGATTATCCCAGTGAAGCCTGTGTACGTACGGCACAACCCTTTGCGGCACGTACTGTCGTGAAAGATATTTATGGAGATATGTTAAGTCGCTGGGAACTCAAAGAGTTCTCAGTCATTGGCTGACGAAGTGGCAGAGGCTAATCCAACTGCTACTGATAGTGTGCTTTCTCGTTAACAACTCAACAACATGACTATGAAAATTGCTGTAATTGGAGCTAAAGGTCTTCCCCCTAAGCAAGGTGGCATCGAGCATTACTGTGCAGAAGTCTATCCAAGGATAGTTGCACAAGGTCATAGTGTAGACCTATATGCTAGGTCTTCATATACGGATACTCGTTGGCTGGGGAATTATGATTTTCAAGGCGTGCGAGTAATTTCCTTACCTGGGATGGATGTCAAAGGTGCAGACGCATTTGTCACCTCTGCATTAGGTGCGATCGCTGCCACAGCAGAAAGATATGATATCGTCCACTTTCATGCTCTTGGCCCCTCGCTGTTCACCTTCTTACCCAGAATTGCCAACTCAGCCAAAATTGTCGTCACTTGTCAGGGATTAGATTGGCAACGTGCTAAATGGGGTAGCTTCTCCACTCGTCTGATTCAAACTGGCGAAAAAGCCGCAGTCCGGTTTGCTGACGGCATAGTAGTTGTCTCCGATGCACTCAAAAGCTACTTTGCGCAAACTTACGGACGGGAGACAGTTTATATTCCCAATGCTCCCGCTAGCTACGGTGAATCAGACCCCAAATTTAGTTATGGGAAAAAACTGGGTTTGGAGCAAGGACGCTATATGGTATTCGTCGGGCGGATAGTTCCCGAAAAACGTCCCGATTTGCTGATTGAAGCCTTCTCCAAATTACAACCATCTGGATGGAAATTAGTTTTGGCTGGCGGTGTTAGTGATACTCAATCATACACCGCCCAATTATTAGAAAAAGTCGCAAATAACCCCAATATTATGTTTGCTGGTGAACTGCGTGGCCCCCGGCTGTGGGAAATTGTGCGCGGTGCAGGAATGTTTGTTTTACCCTCTGATTTAGAAGGTTTGCCATTAGCAATGTTGGAGGCAATGCAGGAAGGTGTACCAGTGGTAGCTAGTGATATTCTGCCACACCAACAGTTGATTAATGGCGGTATGGGAACCCTATTTACATCTGGTGATGTAGACTCTTTAGTTAGTTCTTTAGATTGGGCAATTCATCACCCCCAACAAATAGCCAGCATGGCAAGGAATGCCCAAAGAAATATTCAAGTAAATTACAGTTGGGAACATATCACTGCGGAAAACTTAAAGCTGTATCAAACCTTGTTGAACTCGCCTCAATCTGTAGGTATATCGCAGCCTGAAGAGATTAGTTTAGCTAGGGCGGGAAGCAAAAAATAGTTGGGTGCGGAGTGTGGAGTGAGGGAGAAAAACTAATGACTATAGGCTGTTGACTATGGACTCTTGACTGTTGACTACAGACTATGGACTAATAACGAATGACTATTGTTTCTGGAAGAAACTAGGATACGTGTAATGGGAAAAGGCATTTCAACCTTACTAGCAGTCTTGGGACGCAGAGGCTTTCCAGCTATTACTATTTTTGCTGCTGTCATAGGAGCGTCATTCGCCTATTTGAAGGTGACACCACAGTTGTATGAAACATCAGCACGATTGATGTTGGATGATAAAAAGGCTAGTGTATCTGAGTTAGGTCGTGACTTAACTCAGATTAATTCTTCAAGCGTGGGACGCAACCCGTTAGCAGACCAAGCGGAATTGCTGAAGTCACAAACTGTATTGCAACAGGCAATTGATAAACTCAAGCCCCAAAAAGATAATTCAACCGGAAAGGAATTAACACCTGCGGATATTAAATCAAAGCTGAAGGTGGTGATTGTTCCCGCCACTAATATCTTAGAGTTGCGATATCAAAGTCCCAATCCAGAACAAGCTGCTCAGATTTTGAATGCTGTCTCTGAGGCGATGGTTGAGGAGAATATCAAAACCATTAGTTCTGAGGCGACTAAGGTCAGAGAGTTTTTATCCCAAAAAGTCCCCCAAGCACGTCAACGTCTGCAACAAGCAGAATTAGCAGAAACCAGATACAGACAACAAAGTGGTGTGGTAGCGGCCGATGACCAAACTAAAAGCTTAGTGGGTAGTTTGGCAGACTTGGAGAATCAAGAGCGCACCTTAGCCGCACAACTGCAAGAAGCGCGATCGCGTGACGCATCTTTACGCCAAGTGACAGATGCGAAAAACATCACCACAGCGTATGAGTCTGTGAGAGAAGGTCAAGACGAACAACTCAAAGTTCTCCGCAACAAGTTAACTGAAATAGAAACGAAGCTGATCGAAGCGCGGACTGAATTTACAGAAGAACATCCCACAGTTCTGGATCTAACTCAACAAAGAGATGAAATTCGAGCTTTGTATGCAGGGCAAATGGCTAGGGTGTCATCTAACAATCAAACGGCTAATTTTCAGAATTTAGCCAATGACCAAATCAGCCAAAACCTCATCTCTGAGTTAATCACTAACGACATCACACGTTTAGCTGTAGAAAACAGGCTGAATGCTATCCGCCAAATGAGAGCTAATATCCAGCGTCGTTTGGCACTCATCCCCATTCAACAGCAACCGTTAACTGTCCTGACTCGCCAACGGGAAGAAGCCGCCGAATCACTTAAATTCCTCCAAAGCAAACTGGAAGAAGCACAAATTGCTGAGGCGCAGAAAGTAAGTAATATCCGCATTCTGGAAACAGCTGTTGCACCAGAGTTACCCTCATCGCCTAAACGTAGCGTTGTTCTCGTCCTGGCTGGGTTCTTTGGCAGCATCTTAGCTGTAGGCTTGGTCTTACTACTAGAACTGATGGACAACACTCTCCGCGATGCTTCGGAAGCCGAGGAGTTACTACAACTACCATTGTTGGGAGTTTTACCACGTCTCCCCGCTACCAAACTGAGTTTAGAACCTGCGGAACAGTTTCTTGATGATTTAGCTTTGGTTGAACCTTACCGAATGTTGTTGAAGAATCTAGAGTTCCGCAATGTTGACAATTTGCAAGTTATAGTCGTTAGCAGTCCGCTTTCTGGAGAAGGGAAGTCAGTCATCGTCTCCCATCTAGCAGCAGTTTCCGCCATGTTATCTCGGCGGACGTTAATTATTGATGCGGATTTGCGTAAACCTTCACAACACACACTATTTAATCTAGCTCCTAGACCAGGAATTACCGATGTAATTGATGGTACAAGACCTTTATTAAGTGCGGTGCAGTCAACAGCCGTGGAAAATCTCTCGGTATTGACTTGCGGCGAATTACGGGGAAGACCCTCGCAAATACTGGAATCTCCGGCGATGAAAGCCTTGGTGGCGCAAGCAGCAGAATATTACGATTTAGTAATTATCGATACTCCGCCTTTAAGTGCTTGTGCTGATGCTTCCACTTTGAGCCAAATGAGTGATGGAGTCATCCTGACTACAAGACCCGGTTTCACCCTCAAGGAGGTATTACAACGCGCGGTATCAGAACTTAACCAAAATCGCATCCCCGTTTTAGGTGTAGTTGTTAATGGGATGACAAGCGGGACGGAAAAATACTACCGCTATCCCTCAGAGGAATATCCCTCACTATTATCTAGACCTTTGCGACGGATCAAATCTCTGGCTAGTAGCGCCAGAAATTCGTCTAACGATTCACGCTTGAACTGAAGATGCGGAATTATCAGCGCTTAATTAACTTTCCTGCTCTAGCTCTCTGGCTAGGAGTGGTGATTATTGGTTTAACCGTAGGGTTTGCGGTGGGTATTAATCCAGTTTTACCTGGGTTAGTGCTAGTTTCATCAGTGGTACTGGTTTTATTTTTCCGAAACTTAGAGCAAGCCATATTGAGCGCTTTGATTATTCGCAGCGCGATAGATGGGATTGTTTCTCCGCCGCTACCCTCAGCTTTTGCGATCGCCATTGACATCCTCACCATATTTTATGTGTTGCTACTGTTATTTCAAAAACGTACTGTACATACTGATTGGTTGTGGTGGTTTCTCTTGGGTTGGGTGATTTTCCAGGCCATGTGGTTAGTGCTTATGCCCATAGGTGGACTAGGGCTAGATGCTGCGGTGTTGGGAACAAGTCTGCGGGAGTGGGTGCGCTTGTTTTCTTGGGTGATGGTTTATTTACTGGTGATGCAGCTAAAAGAACGAACTCACCCGGAAACAGTGATTAATCTATTATTTTGGGCGTTGGTAATTCCTCTAGCGATCGCATTTTTGCAAATGTTTGCCCCTGGTATTTTGCCATCCCAGTTTGCGGCTTTATCTGGTGCTGGTGACGCTTTATCGGAAGGCTCTAGAATTAGAGGCAGTATTGGGCATCCTAACAGTTTTGCCACCTTCTTATTATTATTTATTGGTCTGACCACCTGGAAGCTAAACATAACTAAAGAACGCTGGCCTTGGCTGCTGTTGCTGGGGTTACTTGCTTTCTTTTATGTCAGCGCGAAAGCGTTATTCAGCCTGATGATGTTGGCTGTATTTATGCTGGTGTTAATTGCTCCTAGATTAAGTTTATTAAAGCTGATCGGTACAATATTTTTCTTGAGTTTAGTGATATTTCTGTTTGCCAGTACAGAGTTTGGACAACAACGCCTCGAATCCATAGGACAAACACCGCTTTTAAATCCAAATATAGATATATGGCGAGCGATTCTGCTGTCTTATAGTGACAATAACAGTTTCAACTGGCGGATTGCTCAGTGGCATGAATTACTGGAAGCCTGGAAACAATACCCACTTCTCGGTTATGGGCTAGGTGTAACTACACACATTGCCAGCAATGGTTTGTATGCCCATAACGATTATGTCCGGGCTTTAACAGAAGGGGGAATTATCGGTTTAGTTAGTTTCATCGCCTTTTTTGTTTTCCAGATAGGGCGAGTTGTGGAATTAATGAAGCGATCGCTCACTAATAAAAAACAGAATAGTTTTTGCTTGGTTTTATTAGCACTGATTTTAACAATGCCCGTAGGTATGATTACCGAAAATATTTGGAGTCATACAATGCTTTTCTTTTATTGGTTTAGTTTAATCGCAGTAGCAGGTTGGGATTGGCACACCAAGCCATTGAGTTCGTAGTCAGGACTTTAGTCCTCTTCAAACCTTTAATCTTCATCTATACCCTTCTACTCATAAATTAAAAAAATAAGGACACCTCATGCCTGAAAAATCCCATGTTAAAAAACGACTATATACTCTCCAATTATTACGCGGTTTAGCCGCAGTCCTAGTAGTAGTTGCTCATTGTGACCTAATTTTTGGTCAAAATTACGGTACAGGCTTTTTCTTCCGTTACTTTACTTTTGGTGGTTCAGGCGTAGACTTTTTCTTTGTCCTGAGTGGATTTATCATGATCTACGTCCACAAAGATGAAATTGGACAATCTCAAAAATTATTTCCCTTCCTCTTCAGAAGATTCACTCGCATCTACCCCATCTATTGGGTGTTTTTAACGTTAAAACTGTTAGCTTCGTTTCTATTTTCTTATGACCAAGACTCGACTAACAGAAACCTGATTGAATTTATTAAAGCCTTTACTTTGTTCCCCCAGGATAGAGAAATTTTATCAAATAGTTTCTTGGGTGTCAGTTGGACTTTAAGCCATGAAATTTTATTTTATATAGTTTTCGCCTTATTGATTGTTTTCCCAGCCAGAATCGCTTACTCACTTATTTCTATTTGGTTTTTAGGTGTCCTAGCTAATTTTGTAGGGATTATGCAATTACCCAAAGAAAGCATAGTCCTGAATTTTGTTTTTAGTCCTTATAACATTGAATTTGCTATGGGTTGTTTAGCAGCCTATTTATTTCTCAAATATAAAATAAAGTGGGGGATGGTATTACTATCAATTGGCGCTTTTCTGTATACATTGTCAGCCATCAATTACTACCACAAAATAGTTAATTTTTCCCCAGTAATTACTTTTGGTATTCCTTCAGTGCTGCTGCTATTAGGCTTTGCATATGTAGAGGTAACTAAGAATATCCAAGTCCCTAAATTACTCGTTTATTTGGGTGATGCTTCTTATTCAATCTATCTTGCACATGGATTTGCTATTAATAATCTAAGTAAAATTGTGCAAAGGATTTACCCAAATGTTACTGAAAATATTTTTCTATTGAGTATTACAGGTATAGTAGTTGCTTTATTGTCTATTGTGTTTGGCTGCTTAGTTTTCTCTTTGATTGAAAAACCTTTAATTTTCAGCTTTAAGCCAAAGAAAATAGCCAATGCTTAAGTAGTCAATAAAGCTTATTTTAGATGTAAACATGACACAGCAAGTAATTGATACTAACAAATATTTACCATCATCAACTCAAAAGCGTTATCGAGTTGTGTTGGTACATCCCAGTGCGGGAGTAAATTGGAGCGGTGGTTCAGAAATTTTTGCCATAGAATTAGCCAGATATCTCAATTCCTACTTTGAGGTAGAACTTTTGAGTGGTGCTGAATGTGGTTCTTTCTCCTCACCATCTGGTGGGATCTCACGTACTCAAGCTTTTAACATTGTTCGTCATCCGCTTTTATCTGGACTGGTGCATAAGTTTGCTAGTCATCCAGAAATAGTAATTGAACACCTCACAAATTTTTTACCTTGTGCTATTCACCTATTAACTAAACCTGCTGATTTGATATTTCCCTGTAATGATTATGGCGGGTTAGCAATGGCGGCTTTTGTGAGAGCTATTAAAGGTACGCCGATACTTTTCACTGAACACGTTGGGTTAATGGGTGGAGGTAAATCATTAACACGTAACTTGCGATTTCATCCTGATAAACTGGTGGTTTTTTCACAAGAAGCAGCAACATTTGTGAGTGATGTACAACCTCAGCAACAAGTGAGAATTATTCCTAATGGTGTAGATATAAATAAGTTTACACCTGTAGGCGATCGCCTAGATTTCGGTTTACCAAAACCTATCGTTCTTTGTGTCGCCTCGCTCAAGCGTAATAGCCATAAACGCATTGAATTGGCTATGCAGGCAGTAGCACGTTTACCCCAAGCTAGTCTATTATTATGCGGCGATGGTATTGACCGTGATTACTTTCAAGTTAAGGGTGATGAGTTACTAGGGAAACAACGTTTTCAAATTCAAAGTTTCCCTTATGAACAAATGCCTGAAGTTTACCGCAGTGCCGATATATTTACCTTACCATCAATCGATGAGCCTTTTGGACTAGCTTATGTAGAAGCAATGGCTAGCGGTTTACCCGTAGTTGCTACCGATGATGCAATGCGTCGGCAAATTGTGGGTAATGCTGGTAGACTTTGTGATGTGACTAATCCAGATGTTTATGCTGCGGCTATAGGAGAAATTTTAACTCAAAATTGGCAAGTCCGCGCCAGGGAAAATGCTTTACGTTTCAGTTGGGAAAACATCGCCTTAAGCTATCGTGATTTAATTTTAGAAACCATTCACTCTCGTCAAAAATCTCGTTAATCAATTAAACACAAACCTTATGCCAAAAGTTTCCATAGTGATTCCAGCTTATAATGCAATGGATTATCTACCAACCACGCTGGAAACAGTCTACCAACAAACATTTACCGACTTTGAAGTCTTAATAATTAACGATGGTAGTTCTGATAATATTGTTGATTGGGTTTCCCATCTCACAGATACCAGAATCCGCCTGATTACCCAAGAAAATCAAGGTTTAACTGGCGCACACAATACAGGTGTGATTCAAGCACAAGGTGAATATATTGCATTTTTAGATGCTGATGATCTATGGGAACCAAGCAAATTAGAAAAACAAGTAATTTGCTTAGATAAAAATCCCGAAGTCGGCTTAGTAGATACTTGGGTAATGTTAATTGATGAGGATGGAGTATCTACAGGAACAGTCATAAAAACCAACGCCGAGGGTAATGTTTGGCAACAAATTATTCAATGTCCTACTGTTGTTTGTGGTAGTTCGCCTATAGTCCGCAAAATTTGTTTTCAAGAACTAGGTTTATTCGATCCAGAAATGGGTGGTTCCTCCGATTGGGATATGTGGACGCGCATTGCATCTCGATACAATTTTGCCTTAATTAAAGAACCATTGACCCTGTATCGTCAACATCGTAGCAGTATGTCGAAAAACTGCGATCGCGTATTTCGAGAAAACCAAGCCGTCATCGAAAAAACCTTCAAATCAGTCCCCCCAGAATTACAAAACCTCAAACAACGCGCTTACGCTTTAGTCTACTTATATTTAGCCTGGAGATCCTTAGATAACAGCAACTACGAACAAGCCATTTACTATCGCCAACAAGCTTACATCAACGACCCCAAAGTTATCTATTCCAAATCAGGACTCTCCCAACAATTCGCCATCCTCGTTACCCGCTTCTTCGGCTCCTCCGCCTTAGATGGAGTGAGAAACATTAGCCGCACCCTACGCAGAAATATTCTCGCCTTCATCCCCTAAAACATCCGCGTTCCTCTGCGTTAAAACTAACAAAAACCTATGCCAAAAGTATCAGTAGTCATCCCCGCCTACAACGCAATGAAATATCTCCCCGCCACCGTGGAGAGCGTCTTGCAACAAACCTTAACTGACATCGAAGTTTTAATCATCAACGATGGTAGTTCAGACAATATTATCGAATGGGCTGCACAAAATACAGACCCACGAGTAAAACTAATTACGCAAGAAAATCAAGGTATATCTGGAGCGCGAAATACAGGTATTGCGAATGCGTCTGGAGAATACATAGCATTCATTGATGCTGATGATTTATGGCTACCCAATAAATTAGAAAAACAAGTCCAAGCTCTAGATAACTATCGCGCCGCCGGTTTGGTTTATACATGGACAGCTTGGACTGATGAACATGGTAAACCTACAGGTGTGGTAGTCTCTTCTGATTTAGAAGGGAAAGTCTGGGAACAAATCGTGGTGAATGACAAAATTTCTAATGGTAGCTCTGCGATGGTTCGCCGCGTTTGTTTTGATCAAGTGGGAGTTTTTGACCGCGAGTTAAGCGGTTGTGCTGACCGCGATATGTGGATTCGTCTCGCAGCAAGTTATGAGTTTGCTGTAGTGAAAGAGCCACTAACTTTATATCGTAGACACCCCTCAAGCATGAGCCAAAATCGGCAAAAAATGCTGCTAGATATCCGCCGTGTATTTGAGAAAACTTTTACATCAGTACCAATGGAGTTGTTGTATTTAAGAAACCGTAGCTACGGCTGGGTAAATTTGTACGTAGCTTGGACTTGTATGGATCAAAAAAATTATCAAGAAGCAATAAAATATCGCCGTCAAGCTCTTTTACATTATCCGCAAGTGGCTTTTACAGATTACTTTTTGCGTCTGAGTCTAGCAATTTTGATTATGCAGTTGTTAGGTTCTCAAGGCTATGATAACTTGCGATCGCTCGTACGCAACTTGCGGAGATTTGTCTTAGGCGCTGCTACTTAATCTAGTCAAGAGTCATTGTTCACGTAATTGTTCCATCTCACCATATCATGCTAGTTAAAAGGGTCAAAGAACTATTATCGGGTGAATTTATTCGCAATGTTGGGTGGTTAGGAACAGCAGAGCTAGCAAATCGCATCTTCCGTTTAGGGACAACAGTCACGCTAGCTCGAATGTTTAGCTCCCAAGATTACGGAGCAATGGCTCTTATCTATACAATCTTTGAATTTGCTAATGTTTTTACCCTCAGAGGTGGTATTGGTGCAAAAATTATTCAAGCCGATGAACAAGATGTGGCAACAATATGTAACACCGCTTTTTGGATCAATCTAATTCTGTGCGTTTCCGTTTTCTTTTTTCAATGTATTGCAGCTTTTCCCATTGCCCAATTTTACGGTAATCCACAGCTAGCTTTACCCATATGCGTTTTAGCAGGTGTATATCTTATATACCCTGTTTTTATGGTTAACTCTGCCCTGATTGAACGAAATAATCGCCTGAAAATTACTGCAATATGTAATGCAGTGCAAGCATTTGTAGGCAATCTTATTACAGTTGTTCTTGCTCTTTTAGGTATGGGAGTTTGGGCTGTAGTTTTCCCTATAGTTTTCTCAACACCAGTCTGGGTAATTATCACCTGGATGAATAATCCTTGGCGACCTCCGACACAATTTTCCCTTGATAAGTGGCGGGAAGTTTTCAGCTTTGGTAGAAATATGCTCCTAGTAGAATTTCTTAACAAATTAAGAAATAATTTAGATTATTTAATCGTTGGGAGATTTTTGGGTGCAGAACAGTTAGGTATGTACTTTTTTGCCTTCAATGCAGGTTCCGGCATAAGTATAAATGTAATTAATACATTTATGTCTGCTTTGTATCCTTATATTTGTGCAGTCAGAGAAGATTTGACAGCATTTAAACAAAGATATTTTAATGGTTTAAAGAAAGTTTTAACAGTTGTGTTTCCCCTGATACTAGCCCAATCTATTTTAGCGCCTATATACGTACCTATAGTTTTTGGTCAAAAATGGTCAACGGCTATACCAATTTTAATTTTAATTTGTTTATCAGTTATCCCTAGAGTATTTGCCTGGGCTAATACGCTCTTACTAAATGCTGTAGATAAAACTCATATTAACTTAAATATTAATCTTCTCTTCACTACATTTTTTGCTCTCACTATATTATTAACAGTGCATTGGGGAGTATTTTGGGTAGCTGTGGGGGTTTTAGTATCTCATATGCTATTTATCCCTGCTTCTTTCATCTGGAGTTATAGACATATTTTTCATAGTCATACTCGCTTCGTGAGCAAAGTTTAGAAGATTTAGCTAAACAGAGTCAGTAACGAATTTTCAGGAGGTTCACCATATGCCCACAATATCTGTCATTATTCCAGCTTATAATGCTGAACGTACAATTGCAGAAACGGTAAATTCAGTTTTGCAACAAACATTCTCCGACTTGGAAATCATAGTCATCAATGATGGTTCCACAGATGGAACAGTAGAAGTTTTGCAAAATATTCAAGATGAACGCCTCAAAGTATTCTCCTATGAAAATAGTCGAGCATCTGGCGCTCGTAATCATGGAATTGATCACGCAATTGGAGATTATATCAGCTTCCTTGACGCTGACGACTTGTGGACAACTGATAAACTAGAACTGCAATTAGCTGCTTTAAATAATCATCCAGAGGCTGGTGTTGCCTATAGCTGGACTTATACAATTGATGACAAAGGCGAATTATTAAAACCTCTTGAGCCTACATATCAAGGTAATGTATATGCTGAGTTGTTATTAGCGAATTTTTTAACTAATGGCTCGAATCCTCTAATTCGTAGAGCCGCGATAGAATCTGTAGGTAAGTTTGATATTACATTGAGGTCAGGAGAAGATTGGGATTATTGGTTACGTCTCGCACATAAATGGCCTTTCGTCGTCGTACCCAAGCATCAAATTCTTTATCGTCGTTCTGTAACATCAAAGTCTTTTAAATTAGCAATAATTAAGGAGTCTTGTATTGCTATTTTGGATAAAGCAATGAAAGAAACTCCCCTAGAATTACAGTATTTGAAAAATCATAGCTTATCGAATATACATAGATATAATGTGGAATTATATCTAGATAGTATTAATAATAATTCAACAGTTGATATTAGATATGTAATTGAGAACTTATGGAATTACATCCGTTACAAGCCAGATACCTTAAAAGATATGTACACTTACAAGTTAATTATTAAAATCTTATTAGTGATAATTATTTCGCCCAAAAGGATGGGCAGCTTGTTGCAGTATATGAGAAAAATAAAGCAGACGAAAACACAAATACAGCCTCAAGAAAGATAGGGTAAAACTAAGAGGGTGTAGGAGTTGCGATCGCACCAACAGATTTGAGTACAAGCGGAAAGCACGGGGATAACGATGAAAATGTGCGATCGCACATTCCGTAATCCCCGCATTGGCATTTGTAGTTAACAGTGTTATTAGATATAACAGTTAACTCGAAATAGACTGGAATCACAAATAATTCCTGCATAAAAACCGATAGTACCACCGTATGTACTTATAGAGGCTCAAAGACTCAAAACAAGGTGATTGATTATGATAACTCTAACTCAAGTTCACTCTCACAAAGACTTACTCTATCCTATTCGTAGATGGTTAGAAGGAATCGAAATTCATAGCCCTCAACAAGCTCGCTTATTATGTAAAGCCATCCCTGCTCAATGTCCTTTTGAAAGAGATGTTAAACTATTTGGTCGGATATTGTTTCATATCCCCCCAATGTGCAAATTAAACCCCTTATACGAAGAAGTGGTAGGCTTACGTTTCAAAGCACTGTGTTATCTTGCTGATGAATGCGGCGAAGATGTAACAGCTTATTGCTAAATATCAGTAGCCTTGAGACTGAAAGTTAGAAATTAGCGATGAAGATAGTTGACTCATCACAGACTTCTACCTCGCCACCCTCGCAGCAATTGTGACTTAAAATTAATTATTGACAGAAGCTACGGTTTTTGCTTAAGTGAAAGTATAATAAGTTAACCTAGAATTAATTACAAGCGTTTATATTACAGTGGTCATAATAAGAGACTTAAACGCACTGTAGGCATTATCAATGTCCACAGTATCGGGATCTCATAATGGTTATCTTTACCCTTTTACTTTTGTTCTATCATGACGCACATCTTGGTGATTGAAGATGAAGTCAAATTAGCGCGATCTTTAGAATTGGAACTGAACTATCAAGGGTATGAGGTTAGCGTCGCCTACGATGGACTGACAGCAATGATAGCAACACAGAAATTGCCGCTAGACTTGATAATTTTAGATTGGATGATACCTACTTTGTCGGACGGGGAAATTTGCCGCCGCTTACGGAGTCATGCTCACAACATACCCATAATATTACTAGCGACGCAAGAAAAACTCAGCGATCGTCATGTAGAGGTGGGTGCTGATGATTTTGTCTGCAAACCTTTTGATATTGAGGAATTATTAGCTAAAGTCTACACTCATTTGCACAGAACACAGCAAGTAGATGCAGTAGATAAATAAACCACTTAAATATTTATAATATGCAGAAGTGCGCGTATAGCCAGATAGCTATCGCGCTTTTGTTTTAGGTTGGTATATCCCTCTTCTGTCACTTTCTGGTGAAAAAAGTCTTGCTATTTCTATAAGTAATTCTTTTATATATTTATATATAAAATATAATATACTTATAAAATTGGCATTTTTAGCACTTGTAATCCGTTTGTGTATATGGAATGCTTATATACATAAATATAAAATACTGTTTGCCGCTCAATTTACAGTAAATTTTGATGTAACTTAAATCTGGCAAGTTGCAGTAGGAATATGTGGACAGCTAAGACAATGATGAAAACACGGAAGTTTATCTGGGCAAAGTTTAAAAGAAACAAACTATTTGCTTTAGGAGTAGCCATTTGTGCTTGTTTGTTAATTACTCCCTGGCTACATTTGCCAGCGTGGGGGTCTACATCTAATACTAAGATTCAATTTGTATCGCCTAATTGGGTAGCAGAGAACGCCAAAGATCCAAATCTGAGGATTTTAGATGTCCGAAATTTACCTCTTGACTATATAGATGGACACCTACCTGGAGCAGTCAATATTGCTGATACGGCCTTTCGAGGCCCCAGGGAAGGCCTACCTGTACAGTATTGGGACAATCAAAAATTAGGACAAATATTTGCTAATTCAGGAGTCACCAATAATAGCCGTGTTCTTGTTTACTCCGATGGCAGAGACGTTTTAGGAGCCACAATGGTAGCTTATTTGCTAGAACGTTCTGGAGTAAAGGATATAGCTGTATTAGATGGTGGCTATAAAGGTTATGAAGCTGCATCGCAGAAGGTAACTAAGGAGTTTCCTAAGTACAAAATAAGTAGGTTTACAGTTAGAGATAATCCTGCTGTGCGTGTCTCATTAAATGAAGTCAGAAAACTGATTGGCAAAAAAGGCGTTACATTTATTGACCCTAGACCCGCAGATTTATTCCAAGGAAAGGAAAATCTTTGGGTACGGAATGGACACATTCCTGGTGCAAGAAATATTCCCTGGCCTACTTTTACAGATGCTCAAAATCCTCACAAACTCAAATCTTTAGAGGAAATCAAGCAAATTTTAGCTGATAAAAAAATTACTCCGGCTAATGACATTATTGTTACTTGCAGCACAGGACGAGAAGCAACTCTGCAATATGTAGTCTTAAAGCATCTGCTAGGCTATCCCAAAGTTCGGGTTTATGAAGGTTCTTGGACAGAATACAGTACTCACTCAGACCTACCTGTTGCTACTGGGCCAGAACAGGTAAGCTAGGTGGTAATGAAAATCAGCATGGGAAGCGATAAGAGTGCAAAATAATTTTCAATGAGAGCTTATATCAAGTTCCCTTAAATACTTATCATATATTGGGGGCTGGTAATGGGTAATAGGTAATCGGTAATGGCTCAAAACAATTACCGATTAGCTATTACCCATTACCGACCAAAACAACCATGTTATAAGTAATTAGCCGAAATTGATATTAAAGTCCAGAATAATTTATTGGGCTGTATATATTTGGAAGTGTTCTTTTCAATCTAGAGGATCAAGATGATGAAATTCGCAATGCTATTTTTTGCTGTTTTACTAGTTAGTTTCGGTGTAGTAGATACAGTCCAAGCTAGTCAGGCTGCAAATAATCAGGACAATTTAGTGGCTTGTAGACGTAGTAAAGACGGTCAACCAGCAGACCAAGATAAAGACCGTTCTAGAGCTTAACAGTGAACAGTTATCAGTTATCAGTTATCAGTTAAATACGTTGGTGAAACACCACACCAATTGGTGGAAGGTGTAGGGAGGCGCTTCTTTATCCCCCACCATAAGCCGTCAGGACTGATACAGCAGTTTCGCTATTCGTGAAATACTGTAGAGACGTTATATGTAACTTCTCTACATGGTTTTGGGTTTTACGCTTGTACCTGATTTACCCAAAATATGCTGTAACTGATAACTGTTAACTGTTAACTGATAACTATAATAAAAGCAAGCTATATCTGGCGAAACAAATTTTGAATTGTTTTATGAATAGTGGCGTTGAGAATATATATCCGTCTGAATCTCGTTTGTTACCACCCCGCCCACAAAAATTAGTTGTGGCGATCGCATTAGCTATTTTTGCCGCCGGAGTAGTCTTGTTAAGTGAATATAGCTGGAAACAAAGTGTATTATTTATCATCGGTGGTTTGTTGGGTGTGAGCCTTTATCATTCTAGTTTTGGCTTTGCTTCTGCTTACCGTAAACTGGTAGTGAATAGAGATGTGCGAGGGATATATGCTCAGTTGGTGATGTTGGCGATCGCTACTGTATTGTTTGCGCCAGTGTTATCTGCTGGTAAGGTTTTCGGTCAAGAAGTTGCAGGAGCGATCGCACCTGTGGGAATATCAGGAGCGATCGGCGCATTTATCTTTGGCATAGGAATGCAATTAGGCGGAGCTTGTGGTTGCGGTACACTCTACACAATTGGCGGTGGTAGTTACACCATGCTCATCACCCTTGTTACATTCTGTTTGGGTGCATTTTGGGCTAGTTTAACCAGACATCTTTGGGCAGGTTTACCAACGACTGAACCTATAGTCTTAGGTGAAACTCTAGGTTGGACAGGTGCAGTCGTTTTACAGTTGGGAATATTTTTATTGTTAGCGGGGTTGCTTTGGTTGTGGAGTAAAAAAAATCACCCAGCATCAGCAACACTTCCCTCATCAACTTACCCTAAATTTTTCCTTGGGCCTTGGTCATTATTTACAGGCGCTATAGCCCTAGCTGTACTCAATTGGTTAACCCTGCTAATTTCTGGAGAACCTTGGCGAATTACCTGGGGGTTTGCGCTGTGGACAGCTAAAATTGCTACATTTTTGGGGTGGAATCCCGCCACAAGTCAGTTTTGGGATGGCGATACAGCATTAGCAAATAGTGTGTTTGCCGATGTCACTTCCGTGATGAATCTGGGCATTATCTTAGGTGCATTATTAGCAGCCGCCCTAGCTGGGAAACTTTCACCACAAACTCAAATTACCCCAGCCAAAGTTATTGCTACAGTCATTGGTGGATTAATCATGGGTTATGGTGCTTTTACCGCTTTTGGCTGTAATGTCAGTGCTTTTTTCAGTGGTATAGCTTCCACTAGCCTGCATGGTTGGGTTTGGATTATTTGTGCTTTGTTAGGAACGGCAATTGGTGTGAAATTGCGTCCTCTGTTTCGTTTACCGTTGTAGGCAAATAAAAAAGTATGGGAACCAGTATGTGCGTCAGCCCCAATAATTTCGTACATATTCAAGGATTTTCCACATCTGACGCACCCTACCCCAAGTGCCAGTTGTGTAAATTCTGAAAAGTATGGGAGCGATCGCCAAAACTACCAAAGTATCGGGACAAACTTAACGTAAAATTAATCTTGAGCCAGCCCTTGCACATTCCATCTACCCATGCTTTGCGACTACCTAGTACAAATCCTGACTGCTCGTGTATATGATGTTGCCCAGGAATCTCCTCTGGAGTATGCCCCCAACCTCTCTCACAGACTGAATAACAAACTGCTGTTGAAACGTGAAGATATGCAGTCTGTGTTTTCCTTTAAACTACGGGGTGCTTACAACAAGATGGCAAACCTACCGCCAGATTTACTCGCACAGGGTGTAATTGCTGCATCTGCGGGGAACCATGCCCAAGGTGTGGCGCTAGGTGCAAAGCAGCTAGGAACTAGGGCAATTATTGTCATGCCTGTTACCACTCCCCAGGTGAAGGTAAATGCAGTTAAAGCCAGAGGTGGGGAGGTAGTGCTGCATGGGGATACCTATGACGATGCCTATGCCTATGCGCGGCAATTAGAGGCAGAGAAAGGCTTAACATTTATCCACCCCTTTGATGATCCTTATGTAATTGCCGGACAGGGAACTATTGGGATGGAAATTCTCCGCCAATTTCAGCAACCCATCCATGCAATTTTCGTTGCTATTGGTGGCGGTGGTTTGATTGCCGGAATTGCCGCCTATGTCAAACGCTTACGACCAGAGATTAAAATTATTGGGGTTGAGCCTGTTGATGCTGATGCCATGCACCAATCGTTGAAAGCTGGGCATCGAGTACGCTTATCACAGGTGGGATTATTTGCCGATGGCGTAGCAGTGCGGGAAGTGGGGGAAGAAACTTTCCGGTTGTGTCAAGAATATGTAGACGAAATTATATTGGTGGATACAGATGATACCTGTGCAGCGATTAAGGATGTGTTTGAGGATACCCGCTCTATTTTAGAACCGGCGGGGGCGTTGGCGATCGCTGGCGCTAAAGCCTATGCAGAACGTGAGCAAATCGAAGGACAAACCCTAATTGCTGTAGCTTGCGGTGCTAACATGAATTTTGACCGTCTGCGCTTTGTCGCCGAACGAGCAGAATTTGGTGAACAGCGTGAAGCCATCTTTGCAGTCACAATTCCTGAAACTCCCGGTAGTCTGCGGAAGTTTTGCGAATGTATTGGCAGACGCAACCTCACAGAGTTTAACTATCGCATCGCTGATGAAAAAATTGCCCATATTTTCATTGGTATGCAGATTCAAAATCGTGCCGATAGACTCAAAATGGTGCAGACTTTTGAAGACTGCGGTTTTGAAACCCTAGATTTAACTGATGATGAACTGACTAAACTACACTTACGGCACATGGTAGGTGGACATTCTCCCCTAGCCCACAATGAATTACTTTATCGGTTTGAGTTCCCCGAACGTCCCGGCGCGTTAATGAAATTTGTCGCCTCTATGAGTCCCAACTGGAATATCAGTATGTTCCACTACCGCAACAACGGTTCAGACTACGGGCGTATTGTTGTAGGAATGCAGGTTCCACCCCAAGAGATGGAAGCATGGCAAGCATTTCTCGATACCCTTGGCTATCGTTATTGGGATGAGAGTCAAAATCCAGCTTATCAGTTGTTTTTAGGATGAGGGATTAAATACTTATCGTATGTTGGGGGTTGGTAATGGGTAATGGGCCAATTACCTATTACCTATTACCTATTACCAAATTCCTCGTTCACAAGGGGACGAAGAATTTTAAGAAGCCATACTATCTTGTACTAGAGAACGATTTGGTGCTTTGCCCTGTAAAAGATTACTAGCAAATGCAAAAGTCGCGTTAACTTTACGAGTACGCCACTCATCTATCAACTTTTGTACTTGGGTAAGAGACATTCGCCGTGTCATTGCTTCATAAAGATAAGCAGCATGAGTAGTTTCATCTTTGGCAACACTCAAAATGCCCAGTTTTAAGTTGCGAGAAACAGGTTCATCATCGGGTAAGACATTCGCCATCCTGGCAAAGTCTTTGCTAGCATCTAACTCCAGAATGTAAGTGCTACCCATGAAGACATTCCAGTCAATAACAGCAGGTTTTAGTTGTTCTGCGGTGTAACCTTCAAAGAAAGCTGCAAAAAATGGACTACGCTGCTGTTGTGATTTATCTGTAGATGTAGTTTGGGGTTGACTTTTAAAATCTATAACTTGTTTATTGAGTTGTTTTAGACCGTGAGCGAATATTTGACCATGCCTAGTTTCATCTGATGCGTGTTGTTGCAGCTTTTCGGCTAACCATGTATCGCCTTCTGCGGCGGCGCGATCGCTTAGTGCTGTCAAAAAAGGCACAGAACCAGATTCCGCTAGCTGAAACCCAGCAAGGATATTAGGGCGAGTTTTAGAGTCACGGATCTGAGCAGCAGAGTAGTAGGCAAAAGCACCAGAACCTACTAGGTGCATCATGTAAGTCAATAAATTCATGAGAGATTCCTGCTAACCTTTTTTCTTATGGTAAACACTGAGCATAGGTGATTGGGGATTGGGAAGGGCTGTAAGCAGGCAAAAACCCAAAACAAAATTTGGAAACTCTTCAGATATTTTAGGTAGAATATCTTTGTGTTTATGAAAACTAGCATTGTCTAAAATTAAAATAATCTTCGACAATTATCTATAAGGATATTTTTTGATTTTGGCGATCGCTCAACCTGTGTAATTCATTTTGAGACTGATTCATTGATTCGTTTTAATATTTAAAGGATAGTTCCTAAAATTTACTGATACTTAGCAAAGCTTTCTTGACATAACACTAGTGTAGTGAACTAGTAAAATATGATATAAATACGTTACTAGTCAATTGTTTTTCCCCTATACCCTCTTTCCAGTACCTACATAAAAGACAAATCCTCAGCCATAATCAAGTTAATTTGATAATCATCCAACTCTTGTAGATGCGTGACAATACGGTTAGCTTGTTGTTCAATGCTACGCTCAAACAGCGTCCTGGCAAAACGTCCATTACCAAAACTCTTGTCACGTTTGGCGTAGGCAACTTCAAAGGTGGCTTGCAATACAATAATGGCTGAGGGGTCTAAAATATAACCGTTGTCATAACAGAATTTCTTGAAAATCGCTAACAACTCATTCGGGGTATAATGGTCGAGATAGAATAACCGATTTAAACGTGATTTCAACCCAGGGTTTAACTCTAATAAGCGATCCATTTCATCAGTGTAACCGGCGACAACTACCGCCAGGCGATCGCGGCAATCTTCCATCCGCTTAATTAATATCTGCAATGCTTCTTTGCCAAAGTCGTTAGGTGTATCTTCCGGCGCTAAGGCGTGGGCTTCATCAATGAACAATACACCACCCAAAGCCTGCTGTACAGCACTTTCCACACGTAGGGCAGTTTGTCCAATATAACCGCCAATAATGCCGGCGCGATCGGTTTCCACAACGTGTCCCCGTGGAAAAAATCCCAATTGTTTATATAAACGTCCCACTAAACGGGCGATGGTTGTCTTACCTGTACCTGGAGGGCCGTACAGCATCAGGTGGAGTGAAGTATCTACTATTTTTAACCCTCGCACTCGCCGTTCGGTTTGCACTTTCAAGTAATTTGCCAATGAGAACAGTTGACGTTTGGTTTGTTCATGCCCAACTAATGCCTTTAAGTCACCAAATACTGCCTCCAGGGTATCTTTTTCTGGGGGGTCATGCTCAACAAAGGAAGCTCTAGTTTCCGGTTTAGAATCACGGGTATCATGATGAGTATCCACAGGTTCTGTTTCTGTATCAGGAGTGCTGATAAGCAAGCTGTGGACTCTCATTTTAATTTTGTCATGAATGACGAAGCCAAAATTTTTCCCTGGTACATCCATCACCTTGTCGGCGGGAAACTTGTCTACCAAAGTGCTATTAATATAAAACTCAACAGTATCACCCACACGGGTAATTTCTAATAGGTTCACCGCATCACTGCGATGAATGCGATCGCACCGTTTCCAATCTGTGTAATTAATAAAGTTACCTGCTTTAACTTCCGCAATACGATAGTGACCATTTCCAGCAATTACGAACTCAAAGAAATTGCTAACATCTGACAGTCCCCACACAAAACCAAAACCGTGATCCTCCACACCAGCAGCTTTTTCCAGCACCACATGAATATGAAAGTTAGTTCTTTCGTAAAAGAACTCGGCTGAGTTCCACGATAGCCAATATGTATCACCCGCACGTTTATGGTCAAATACATAATGACTCACTTCCATGCAAAGGCTGCACTCGGCACTATCCCGTGTTACCCAACTACAGTGATTATCTTGAAAATGCTCCTCAAAAATCAGCATTGCGTTCCTCTGTAGCTCTGTGTGTAGAATCAGCTGCTTGCTATTTCATTCATTCTAAACACGGCTCATCAGTCTTTTGAGCTAATAAAAGTGCGATATATTATATCTCATAAGGGCTTGAGGCTCTCCAAGAAATTTTATTTTGCTCAAAAAATAAAGCATTGGCGATGGGACTGGTATTATTTACTCAGATGTTGCTACTAATATCAAGTCCGGCTAATTACTTACGATATGGTTGGTTTAGTCGGTAATGGGTAATAGCGGATAGGTAATTGTTTTCTACCATTACCCTCCGGGTACTCCTACACCAGAAGCAAGCTACGCCAGTTACCTACGGCGGCAAACCCACCTACAGGAGTGGACTCACCAATTACCAATTACCAATTACCAATTACCAACCCCCAATCTATGATAAGTATTTAAGCGGATATGATATCACTCGTCCCTAGTTTTTATAGATAAAATGTCACTAACTGCATCTTCCACGCCTCAAGGGTTTAGTACATTTATTACTAATTTAGGTATCCGCGATGCTACCGAGGATTTCGTATTTTTGCGATCGCAAGTCCCTTGCGTTGCGGATGGCGTATTCACTCAAAGCCTGTTCGCTGGCCCTAGCGTGACAATTAGTCGCCAAAATTTACAAGATGGTCAAGCACAAGGCATTATTGTCATTTCCAAAAATGCCAACGTTGCCAATGGTGCTGTTGGTCTTGCTGATGCTCAAGAGATTATACAACTTGTGGCACAAGAAACTGGGATTGCCGCCGAAAATTTGGCGATCGCCTCCACTGGAGTTATCGGTAGACGTTACCCAATGGAAAAAATCCGCGCCGGCTTGTCAGGGATTGGGAAAAAATTGACCCCTGCTGATTTCGACTTAGCAGCACGCGGTATCATGACTACAGACACCGTAGCTAAAATCGCTGCCAGACAAGTTGGTAATGCCAAGGTAGTAGGCATTGCCAAAGGTGTCGGCATGATTGAGCCGAATATGGCGACAATGCTAGCCTTTTTCTTTACCGATGCGGCACTTCCTGCAAACACATTGCGGAAAGTTTTCCGGTCTACCATAGATAAAACATTCAACTGTTTAAGTATAGATAGCGATACATCCACGAGTGACAGTGCCGTAATTTTGGCGAATGGTTTAGCGGGTGAAGTTCCAGAAGCCGAATTTGCCCGTGCATTAGAAGAGATAGCCCATGATTTAGTATTAAAAATTGCCCGTGACGGCGAAGGTGCTACTAAAGTAATTGAAGTGACAGTAGACTCAGCCGCTAATTATACCCAAGCTAAACGAGTTGCGAAAGCGATCGTCAACTCCCCATTAGTGAAAACTGCGGTGTATGGTGCAGACCCCAACTGGGGAAGAGTAGCAATGGCCATAGGAAAATGTGAAGATGAGCGCGACATTAATCAAGACCAAGTAGTAATTAGATTTGATGACGTGCAAGTATATCCTAATACCTTTCAAACCGAAGATTTGGAAAAGCTCAAACAAATCATGTCCCAAGAGAAAGTTAACATCCATGTTAGCCTCAACATTGGTGAAGCCGTAGCCACCGTTTGGGGTTGCGACTTGACAGAAGGCTACGTAGAAATTAACGGCAAATATTCCACTTGACAGTTATCAGTTATCAGTTATCAGGTTATTTCCACTGTCCACTGATAACTGTTCACTGTCCATTGAAACACTTACTCCTCACTCCCCATAAAATCCTCTGTCAAATGATTCAAATATATAGTGTCTGATCTTGCACTTAAGAACGAGGGAATTACAGAATTAGCTTTTTACACTGATACGTATACTTTTATGAAGCTAATCTTAATTTATGGCAACCAGAGCAGAAGATCAAAGCAAGCGTAGTGCAGGTGATCAAGAAAATACCAGCACAAAAGCATCTCAAAAAAATGGTGCAGATGCAAAAGGTAATGATGATTGGAGTCAAAAACTAGAAACATTACAATCTGCACTTAATGGAGATTTATCTACCCTATCTAGTGAAGATGCTAATGGCTTAATTGATGAATGGTACAACTTGCTGCATAAGGCTAAAGAGCCAGAAATCAAAGAGATTGCTAATCAATTAAAGCAACTCAAACAACACCTAAAAAGCAACAAAGCTACAGGACATGAAATTAGCGAAGTCCTAATAGAAATTGGTGAGCAAACAGCTAACTTTGCATCTGATGCTGAGAAAGACATCAGAACGCCTGTAAGGAAATTAGGTAAACAATTAACCAAAGTTGGCAACTCTTTAGGTAAAGCGGAAGAGCATCAAGAGATTGAAGAAATCGATGCTGTTGTAGAAACCCTGGAAGAAGATTTAGAGCAAGTTGATACAGGTGTAGCAGTAGGCTCTATTGATAAATGGTATAAGTTGCTGCACAATTCAGATGCAGAAAATCTACAGGAAATTGCTAACGGACTGAAGGAATTGAAGCAGGTTTTAAACCGCAAAACAGCTAAAGCTTCCGACATTAGCAATATCCTAGAAAAACTAGGAGAACAAACAACAGCCGCAGGACAAGAAGCCAAGAGAGGTTTTAAAGGGCCTCTGCAAAGATTAGGTAAGTTGCTATCTAAGACTGGTAAATCTTTAGCAGAGTAAACCTACGGGTAAATTTGACCCTAAATGGGTTTGTAGTAAGCACTTTAGTGCTAATTAGTGCTGAGAACTATCAGGACTAAAGTCCTTACTACGAACTACAAATTACGGACACAAGCTTAGATGAATTTGTTCAGGCGATCGCAAAAATTACGCATCCTAAATAATCACCAACACCGATTTTTCCGTACTTAAGACTATTTTGATTAATATATCTAATGTTTAAAATCGAGACTCTATAAATTGTGCTTATATCAATGGCTGCACTATATGTCGTCGGTAAGGTTTTTGAAAATTCATCCAAGATTCTCATTGATCCCCCTTACCAGCTGCTACAGACAGTCCTAAACTGTAGGTGGGAGTCGAAAGGCAGTCGGGAGAAATCTTGTGAAAAAAGTCTTAGCAATTATTCTTGGTGGTGGTGCGGGTACTCGCCTTTACCCACTCACCAAACTCCGTGCTAAACCCGCAGTACCAGTGGCAGGGAAGTACCGTCTAATAGATATCCCTGTCAGTAACTGCATCAACTCGGAAATTTTTAAAATCTACGTTTTAACACAGTTTAACTCAGCTTCTCTCAATCGCCACATTGCCCGTACCTACAACTTCAGTGGTTTCAGCGAGGGGTTTGTAGAAGTGCTGGCCGCCCAGCAAACACCAGAAAACCCTAACTGGTTCCAAGGTACGGCCGATGCTGTGCGTCAGTATTTGTGGATGCTGCAAGAGTGGGACGTTGAGGATATTTTAATTCTATCCGGCGATCACCTTTACCGGATGGACTACCGCCTATTTATCCAGCGCCATCGCGAAACCAATGCGGATATTACACTGTCTGTAATTCCCATCGACGATCGCCGCGCCTCGGATTTTGGTTTAATGAAAATCGATAGCTCTGGGCGAGTGATTGATTTCAGCGAAAAACCCAAAGGCGAAGCCCTAGCCCAAATGCGTGTAGACACCACCATTTTAGGCTTAACTCCAGAACAGGCAGCAACACAGCCTTACATCGCCTCAATGGGCATTTACGTCTTTAAAAAAGATGTTTTGTTCAAACTCTTGAAAGAAGCTGTAGAACGTACAGATTTCGGCAAAGAAATTATTCCTGATGCCGCAAAGGATCACAACGTTCAAGCTTATTTATTTGATGACTACTGGGAAGATATCGGGACAATTGAAGCTTTCTATAACGCTAACTTAGCTTTGACTCAGCAGCCCTTACCGCCCTTTAGTTTTTACGATGAAGAAGCACCAATTTATACCCGCGCTCGTTACCTACCACCGACAAAACTATTAGATTGCCAAGTCACAGAGTCAATTATCGGCGAAGGCTGCATACTCAAAAATTGTCGCATTCAACACTCAGTATTAGGAGTGCGATCGCGCATTGAAAGCGGCTGCACCATCGAAGAATCCCTACTCATGGGCGCTGACTTCTACCAAGCCTCCGTAGAACGTCAAGGCGGCATAGAAAAAGGAGAAGTCCCCGTAGGCATCGGCCCAGACACAATCATCCGCCGTGCGATCATAGATAAAAATGCCCGCATCGGTCATGATGTCAAAATCATCAACAAAGACAACGTACAAGAAGCCGACCGGGAAAGTCAAGGATTTTATATCCGCAGTGGCATTGTTGTAGTCCTCAAAAACGCAGTCATACCAGATGGAACAATTATTTAGTCAACAGTCAACAGTCAACAGCTTTTGAACCTTGGACTAATGACTAGGACTAATGACCAATGACTAAACTAATTTTGCTAATTGGCCTTCCTGGTAGTGGTAAGTCAACTTTAGCAAAACAATTAGTATCACAATGCCCCCAGATGCAGCTGGTTTCCACGGATGCCATCAGGGGGCAATTATTTGGCTCAGAAGCCATTCAAGGGTCATGGCTGCTGATTTGGCAAGAAATAGAACGACAATTCCAGCAAAGTATTATTACTGAAAAAATAGCTCTTTTTGATGCCACCAATGCCCAACGCCAGTATCGCCGCGAAATCATCACCCTAGCCCGTAACTTAGGCTTCACTCACATCACAGGAATTTGGGTCAGAACACCAGTCTGGTTGTGCCTAGCACGTAACAAAAAACGCCTACGCCAAGTCCCCGAAGAAGTAATCCTAAGAATGCACCGCCAACTCCGCGACGCACCGCCCAGTTTGGAAGATGGGTTAGATCAGATAGTTGATTATAGGGGCTAGAGGCTAGAGGCTAGAGGTTAGAGATGAGGGGGATGAGGGAGATGAGGGAGATGAGGGGGATGAGGGAGAAAAAGAAGCAGGGGGGCGGGGTGCAG
>DATNQO010000259.1:0-9123 GCA_036704005.1 Leptolyngbyaceae cyanobacterium
TTACTTTTTGCTTTACCGTTTCTAAATCTAGATGAGGAAAGGCTTGTGTTTGGAGAGCCATCTGTACCCGTAAAGTTTCATTTCTATTTTGTTTATCTCCTTTACTACCCTACTATATCTGACTGCAACTTGGTATCAAAATGTCGGGGCTGGCTTGGTTCTTGTTTAGAAACTAAACAAAAACCAAGCCAAGATGAACTGAATTGGCAATTATGGGTAGCAGATAGCATAGGGGAAGTAATTGCTACTGCACCTAGTTTAGAATACTTTCTAAATCAAGAAGATTTACAGATGACAATTCGTAGATATGTAAGTCAGATATTTGGTAGTTGTAAAGATTTTGCTGCTTTGATTGGCAAATCTGACACTATAGTTTATGAATGGGTCTGGGGCAATAAAATTCCCCAACTTACTACATCTGTTCAAATCTCCCACGTTTTAGGCATATCATTATTAGATTTTTTAATGGGAGAAATTGTCTGCATTAATCGCGCGTGGATTGCCAAGCAACGCCAAAGGCAGAAATTACAAAAACTATACCTTCCTCATACACAAAATTTTGACTGGGAACCTTTTAGACAAGCTTTAATAACTGCTCTGGAAGAATACCCGCCAATTAGAATGACAGAGGTAATTAAACGTTTTGGATTTATACCAACAACAAGGTTTTATACACGCTTTCCTGAGTTAACTAAAGCTTTAAAAGAAAGGTATCTCGATTACCAAAAGGCTGAAAGGGAACAGATAAAATCTGATCTTATTAACATATTACTGGCTGACGAATATCCACCTCCTTCTCTAGAAGATGTTGCTATAAGAGTGGGAAGTGAATACAAAATGAACAAATATTTTCCAGATTTGTGCCGCAGAATTTTAGACAAATATCTAGCTTATCGTAAAGCACATAAGCTTGAACTGTCAGAAAAAATGTGTCAACAAATACGGCAGATAGCTCTTGAACTATATTCCACAGGAATTGAACCCACGAATCATACTGTTAGCAAACGGTTAGACAAGACTGGAATATTGAAAAATAAAAACGCTCAAGCTGCTTTACGTAAAGTTAGGTTTGAATTGGGTTATGAAAAATCATATACCTAAAATCATCAAGTCATAAAAAGTTTACATAGGCTAAGAACAATTCTCATTTAGTAGAAGCCTTTATACATTTTGTCTGGTTTAAATATGTTAACTCAAAGCAGTATTGAGTTATGGGATTTAGAAAAGCCCTTCATTACAGAACGTAGTCGCCTTCATCACCTGAAACCCATTGGTGTTGGAACAGCAATGGTAGAAAGCTTAACTGGCTACATTGCTAGATTGGCAGATTCTCACAGCGTATTTCCAGGAATTTTAATCTCAAGAGAAATTGCACCATTTCTTAATGACAGTAAAACCTCTACAGATGAATTTTCTCAGCAAGGATTTTTATCCAAAGAAGAGTTGGAGTGGCAAACGTGGGTAGCAGAGGTACTTGGAGAATTAATTGCTGCTATCCCATATCTAAAAACTCCAATACCAAAAGAAAAGATTGCAAAATCTCTTAGTATAGCGATAGATATGGTTTCTGAGGGAAATTTAGCGGCTTTTGCCAGTCTACTTGGACTACCAAAAAATACAGTATGGATGTGGAAAAATGGTAAAGCTATACCCCAAATTGATTTACTGCTGAGAATCTGCTACTTTTTGAGAGTCACTTTATTAAATTTCCTCACATCAGAAGATATTGCCAGTTGTATCAAGATAACAATAAAGCCACCTTACCAGCGATCGCGTAAACCAAGAATATCTCCAAAGTTGTTTGACTCAGAGCAGATACAGGATGCTTTACTAGCTGTAGTTAGAAGTGACGAAATACCGCCACCAGCAATGAGAGAAGTAGCTTTGCAACTTGGATATGATAGGAGAACAATCCTACAACATTTTCCAGATTTGTGTCATGCTATTTCTGCTAAACACCTTAGTTACCGCAAATCATTACGTCTGGAAAATATAGAACTGTCTTGCAAGGAAGTGCAACAGATTGCAATAAGACTGTGTAATGAAGAAATCTATCCGACAGAAAACCTTGTATCTCAGTCTATGACCAAGCCTGGATACTTGAGATATAAAGAAGTCCGTGCTACATTGCAGCAAGTACAGACAAATCTCTCTGGCTAGGCAGATTCTTCACTCACAATGGTCAAGACTAGGTTTAGTTGAATGTCAAATTTTTAAACCATAACTTTGCCGGGGAAGTTTTAAACCATAAAGTTGCCGTTGCGGCAATATTATGCTGTCGATTGCCAAATTATTTGACCACTTGACAAATTAATGTCCTTAAAAATATTTAGCTTAAAACCCTTATTTAGTAAGGGTTTTGCTATTCTAGCTTCAAAATAGCATAGCAGAGAGTTGTTGCCAAAATATCTGTCCTCTTTTGAAATTTTGCCAAAATCTTTGTCCTTGTTTGAAAAGTGGCTTAAGCAAACATTTTTACTGAAATTGACAAAATAATGTCCTTCAAATAGTACAATACAACTACGTTTGTATTAAACATATACGTAAATATGCTGGATGATCCTCACAAAGGCGATCAGGAGCCAGAAACTAATGAGCTAGTGAATGAACTATCAGCAGATGATAGGCATTTGTTGGAAATGATTCAGAAACTACTAGAACCTTGCGATCGCATCACCTATGGAGAAAGACAAAGGGAGGTTGCAGCTAAACTAGGTAAGTCTGTGCGGACAGTAAGACGGCTGGTCAAAAAATGGGAAGAACAAGGTTTACCCGCACTTCAAACTAAGGCACGGGCCGATAAAGGTAAACATCGAATAGATTCTGACTGGAAGCAGTTCATTATCAATACATATAAAGAAGGTAATAAAGGGAGTAAGCGTATTACTCCCCAACAAGTTGCGATTAGAGTACAAGCCAGGGCTGCTGAATTGGGCCAAGAAAAATATCCCAGTTATAGAACGGTGTATCGAGTCCTACAGCCGATTATTGAGCAGCAAGAGCAAAAAGCCAGTATCAGAAGTCGGGGTTGGAGTGGTTCTCGATTATCAGTCAACACTCGTGATGGCAAAGACCTATCAGTAGAACACAGCAACCATGTTTGGCAGTGCGACCATACTCTTGTAGACCTATTGCTGGTAGATCAGCACGGCGAACTTTTGGGTCGTCCTTGGCTGACAACAGTTGTAGATACTTATTCTCGTTGCATCATGGGGATCAACTTGGGTTTTGATGCTCCAAGTTCTCAGGTAGTGGCTTTGACACTGCGTCATGCAATTTTGCCAAAGCAGTATGGGTCAGAATATGGACTTCATGAAGAATGGGGAACCTATGGTAAACCAGAACATTTTTATACTGATGGCGGTAAAGATTTTCGCTCAAACCATTTGCAACAGATAGGTGTGCAGTTAGGTTTTGTTTGCCATCTGCGCGATCGCCCCAGTGAAGGTGGTATTGTTGAGCGTCCTTTTGGCACTTTTAATACCGATTTGTTTTCTACCTTGCCAGGATACACAGGCTCAAATGTACAGGAACGTCCTGAACAAGCTGAGAAAGAAGCTTGTATTACTTTGAGAGAATTAGAACGTCTGCTGGTACGCTACATCGTAGATAAATACAACCAAAGTATTGATGCTCGATTAGGCGACCAAACTCGTTATCAACGTTGGGAAGCAGGATTAATTGTTGAGCCTAATTTGATTTCAGAAGAAGAATTACGCATCTGCCTGATGAAGCAAACTAGACGCTCCATTTACAGGGGTGGATATTTACAATTTGAAAATCTCAGTTATCGGGGAGAAAATTTAGCAGGTTATGCAGGTGAAAGTGTTGTACTGCGTTATGACCCCAGAGATATTACAACTTTATTGGTTTACCGTCAGAAGGGCAATAAAGAAGAGTTTTTAGCTAGGGCATTTGCTCAGGATTTGGAGACTGAGGAATTGTCTTTGGATGAGGCTAAAGCTAGTAGTCGAAAAATTAGGCAGGCAGGGAAGACAATTAGCAATCACTCTATTTTGGCAGAGGTACGCGATCGCGACATTTTTGTGAACCAAAAGAAAACCAAGAAGGAACGCCACAAAGCAGAACAGACTATAGTTCAAAAGGCTAAAAAACCTGTGCCTGTTGAACCAGAGGAAGAAATTGAAGTTGCATCTGTTGACAGTGAGTCAGAATACCAGATGCCAGAAGTATTTGATTACGAACAAATGCGTGAAGATTACGGGTGGTAGAAAATGACTTCAAAACAAGCCCAAGCAGTTGCCCAAGAATTAGGTGATATTCCGGTCAATGACGAAAAAATACAAGCCGAAATTCAACGATTGAACCGGAAGAGTTTTATTCCCCTGGAACAAGTACAAATACTCCATGATTGGTTAGATGGGAAGCGACAATCACGGCAGTCTGGTCGAGTGGTGGGAGAGTCAAGAACAGGCAAAACTATGGGTTGTGATGCTTACAGATTACGACATAAACCAAAGCAAGAACCAGGACGACCTCCAACTGTTCCTGTTGCTTACATTCAAATCCCACAGGAATGTGGTGCAAAGGAATTGTTTGGAGTCATTCTTGAACATTTGAAGTACCAAATGACAAAGGGAACGGTAGCAGAAATCAGGGACAGAACGCTACGAGTTCTTAAGGGGTGTGGAGTGGAAATGCTGATTATTGATGAGGCTGACCGCTTGAAACCCAAGACTTTTGCTGAGGTGCGGGACATTTTTGACAAATTAGAAATAGCAGTGATTTTGGTAGGCACTGACCGCTTAGATGCAGTAATTAAGCGGGACGAACAAGTGTATAACCGTTTTCGGGCTTGTCATCGATTTGGGAAGTTTTCTGGGGATGAATTTAAGAGGATAGTGGACATTTGGGAAAAGAAGGTTTTGCAGTTACCAGTTGCTTCTAATCTTTCCAGTAAAACTATGCTGAAGACTTTAGGTGAGGCAACGGGGGGTTACATTGGTTTGCTGGACATGATTCTGAGAGAATCAGCAATCCGGGCATTGAAGAAAGGATTACAAAAGGTGGATTTGGCAACCCTGAAGGAAGTAACAGAAGAGTACAAATGATGGAAGTTCCAAACATTCAACCTTGGTTGTTTCAAATAGAATCGTTAGAGGGAGAAAGTCTGAGCCACTTTTTAGGACGCTTTCGACGGGCAAATGATTTAACGCCTACTGGGTTAGGTAAAGCAGCAGGAGTTGGGGGTGCGATGCCTTCGGCGGGCTTCGCCTACGCCAGATGGGAAAAGTTTCGGTTTAATCCCCCACCATCTCGCCAGCAGTTGCAGGCTTTGGCTAAGGTTGTGGGGGTTGATGCCGATAGGTTAGCGCAAATGCTACCACCTGCTGGGGTGGGGATGAAAATGGAGCCAATTCGGTTGTGTAGTGCTTGTTATGCCGAGTCGCCATGTCACAAGATTGAATGGCAGTTGAAAATCACACAGGGATGCGAACTTCACAATTTACGCTTGCTCTCAGAATGCCCCAACTTTGGAGCAAGGTTTAAAATTCCGGCTTTGTGGGTGAACGGTTGTTGTCACAGGTGTTTTCTGCCGTTTGCGGAGATGGTAAAGTATCACAAGCAGATTGAGTTACTAAATCGAAATAGATAAGCTTCCGATTTGAACCAAAATTTGGCGTTTTTTGTCAAAAATTAATATTTTATGTTTTAGTTGGTATATTCCCTTGTATTACTCCTTACAACTAAGTAATAGCAAAATATACTTCGATTTCTAAACAGACTGCTGAAGTTGTATTTTTTGCTGCGCCCTAACTTTTGCTTGTACTTCAGCCTCAGCTTTAACTTCTGCTTCAACAAATGAACTATATAAATTAATATCTGAATTTACAGTTTCAAAACTAACAGCCAGTGCAAAAGGCACATCAGCATTACTATCCTGGTTCCATCCTGTATGACCAACTACAGCAATACAAAAGCCTTCGCGTAGCTCATAAGATTTTACAGTTGCCCAATCTTTCTGAACAGTTCCTGTACTTCGGGACAGTTCCTTAACTATGCCATCAATACCATTTGGTTGTGTTTGTCCATTAGTCGGTTTAAACTGTTTTTTCCCTAGTGTCCATCGGAATAGTTTATCACCTTTCTCAGCCTCTTCTGGTGCATCGTACTCACTGAGGACTCTATCGAGAAACCGATCTGGATCTTCTCCTCGTTTGCTACAAGTCCAATCTAACCAAGTTGATAAATATTTCCGGCGATTACGTCGGGTACGACGAGGTTCAGCCACATAGGAAAGTGTGATTTCAATCAGAATGTCAAACCCTTCTCCTTGAGGCAGGAAATTTTCTGGCACTTTTACTTGGTAAACCTTAGCTTGTCGGGCTTTAATGCGTTCTAACCCCCTAGTAGTTAGGGTTACACGATTTGGGGAATTGCCCAGAGCGCGATTGATATCTGGAAGTCCATAACCCATAGTCCTAATGGCATGATAGAGTTCCTTAGCATTCAAACTATTTGTCCATGCTGGTAAACGTGCTGATTGAACAATGAGTGCGCGGTAAAGCAGTGTACTTTCTTGAGGGAATGCTGCTTCTAATGCGGCAGCGATATGGGTGACTTTAGGCGCAGCAAATGATGTTCCTACTGCATCTGCACTAACAGCTTTACCACCATCACGGGTTGAACGAATCAATTCCGGGCAAACAGATTCTGGTGTAGTGAAATTGGGTGAAGTTGGTGAGTCAATTACGTAGTCACCACCATATTCAACTACTTCTGGTTTAATAGTGTCCCAAATGCCTGGGCCTGAGCAGGAGAAAGAAGAAGGATAATTTTCTTTTGCAATCGAGATGAGGGGCGGACTACAGTAAGTATGATGAGCAATAGAACCAACAGTTAGAGCTTGAAAACTTTGTGCTGGGTTAGCCACTCGTGCAGAAGGTCGCAGCAGATATTCTGGATAGTAACGACCAGCTTGTATATGAGCAGCAATTGAAGGGCGTGTGACAAAGCTTCTCACTGCCTCAATATTGCCAGCAGCAACAATGAAGAGAACATCATTTTCCCAACTTAATTTATCGATGGCTGCTGCCCAAGGTGTCATTGATTGTGTGCGACATGGTGAAATTCCAGCTATTGAGTGGTTATAAATTCGCGTTTTAGTTTGGCGGTAATAAATAGTTACAATTTCCTCTAAAACGTCAGGTGGGAATATAAGTTTAGGTAGTTCGTTTCGGGCATTGAGAATTCTGGCATTTTGAAGCCAACACACTGCCTGCTGACGACCCGTTTTAGGAATACCTCGTGGGTACAAAACTGCCCCTGCAACTCTAGTACCATGTCCACCACCTCCACAATAATCAGCAGTGATATTTGTTTCTCCAGGCACCCAAGATGTAGAGAGAGTAGCGTCAATCGCAACTCTAAGTTTAGGGTGATTTTGTTGAATACCACTGTCGATAATACAAACTTTGGGTGCATTTGGCTCAGGTGCTTCTAATTCAAACTGTTCGTGATCTGATTCAGAACTATTCTGTGTAGCGGATGGAGTGATAAATTCATCGACTTCACTGACATCGAATATATATGGAAAATTAAGAACAAGATCCTTCAATCCATTACCAAGTATACGAATTCGGCAGGAAAAGCTATCAGGTAGGCGTGAAATCCCCACTTCATCACCTAGAATAGACCGCAAAATTTCTCCACGATATAGCGGATTTTGAATAAATTCCTCAAACTGGTCGTATCTCACAAAATACAGATTATCCCATTCTTCAGGGGTGAGATTATGTTTATCCAGCCATTTATTAACGCTTTTCTGAAAACTGGCATCACTCTTAAAGCCTTCCCGCTTAGGACATCTAGAATATTGTTCTTGAATGTTGATACAAGAAATACCTACATCCACAATATATTCTTGACAATCTGAAATCTGATCCCACTGGGATTGAAGATTAGGAGAAAGAATATACTCTGGTCGCCTAGTCCCTTCCAAAATTTCCCATATTTCTGGAACCTTGCCGCCACCCCGCTCAGAGTCAATAAATTGCTGAATCTTTTTTCTGAGTTCCGAGAGTTCTATGTCTGCTGAAGCTCCAATGATGTAGCCTTCCTCCAAATCGGCAACAACCTCAATCCCGAAACTTTTCAGTGCATCTGCGTCAAATAAATTAGGATCTACTTGCAAAATGAATGAAATAGCATCTGGAAGCTCAGGTTTACCCTCTTCCTTACGCTTTTCCCGTTCTGCTTCCCAACTGGAGATAAGAGAGTAAATGGAAGAGTTTAGTTTTCTACTGTGTCCAGCTGCATTGCCTCGATTAGCCACAGTTTGTGCAGAGGGTTTGCCCCCACGACCTGAAGGTGTAGCAGTTCCTTGATTTGTTAAACGTAGGGGTAAATGAGAAAATTGATTTGATCGCTCAGACATGAGAAACTACAACGTCTTGAATAGATGCCTCTAAGTGTTCTTGGATGACAAGTTCTTCTCGATCAAGGATGGCGCGTTTTGCGGCATCTTGAGCAACTCGAACAATCTGTGCTGCTGAAAATTTATCCAGTTTCTGCACTATTATTTCCCAGTTGATTATGCCAACTTCAATCGAGGAAAGTGTCTGTTTTAATATAGCCTCAATTTCTGCTGCTGTAGGCTTTGGCACCTCGATTACATCATCAAATCTTCTCCATACCGCTTCATCCAAAAATTTAGTTAGGTTTGTAGCAGCAACAAGTAACCCATTTGAGGCTTCGTATTCATCAAGTAATTGTAAAAAAGTATTAACTACGCGCTTTATTTCGCCAACTTCCTGAATGTCTTCCCGTGATTTAGCGATCGCATCACATTCATCAATAAATAATAAACAAGGAGTTTGAGATGCTGTTTCAAACACTTCGCGCAAATTAGTTGCTGTTTCCCCCAAAAATGAAGAAACCATTGCGTCAAAGCGCACCTTCACAAGAGTCAGTCCTGTATTCCAAGCTAGACGTTCAGCCCCCATCGTTTTACCGCAGCCAGGAGTACCGTAGAGTAGGATTTTTTGGCGGTAGCGTAAACCGTGATGAGCCAGTCGGTCACGAGCAACATATTCTCTTTCTATACGGCGAAAACGCTCTTCCACAATATCTGAAAGAACCATGTGGTGGCGCAAACGCTCT
>DATNQO010000260.1:0-10025 GCA_036704005.1 Leptolyngbyaceae cyanobacterium
AGAACAGCTGCTGCAAACCAACGAGGTAACAGCTTTTCTATTACGGATTGACCGAGAAACAGGTAAGCGTGGGGCTGAAAAGGATTGGGCGCTTGAGGCTTATTGTAAAATCAAATCGGCGCGACATCAATCTATCAATAACTTGCGTACCGACTTACGCGAATTGCTCAAGCAGATGGGTAATGAGATTGTGCCAGTAGGGGATGAGAATGATGCCCCAGCTTGGGAATTGTTGAAGGCGGCATCTGACTCTCTCGACTCGGCTCATCATCAAGCCGTCGCCAGGGCAAATAACATCTCCAAAAGCGAGTACCGCGCTCGTCAAAGTAAGGATTATTTGTCCCCCGAAGAAGTCTATGAATGCGAAAAGTTCCGTATTTGGGACTCCTACGGGATGGAAGTTACCCCGGAACTTGTTGAACAAGATAATGGTGGTCGGTTAGTTAGTGCGATCGCTGCACTTGAAGCCATCCTTTCACCACCAGAATCAACGATTGATGACAAATACCCCACTCCCCCGGCAATAGTCGCTAACAAAGACCGTGCTGAGAGAGACAACTTACCATTCTGTATGGACTGGGGCAACTACTCGGCGCGATGGCTGGCTCGTTTTAACCTGGGGTTGCACCATATTCTCACTCGGCTCGTCGCTGGGGAGGAAGTTAGGGCGGATGACCAACAGCTATTGAAGATGACTGCGATCGCTGTTGATTGCGCTGCTCATATCAAAGCCATTCTCGGCTTTACCATTCCCCCTGACCCCAAACCGATTTGGCTGCTGGGGATTTTATTAGATCAACTGGGTTTAAAGTTAACTTACCGCAAGCAGGGGCCTCGCGGTCAACAGGTGAAACTGTTCTCTTTGTCCAAAAAAGAATTAGAGTTTGCACAACAAGTCATTGCTCATCGAATAGCTAAACGTGCTGCAAATCAAGAACAGTATCAGTTAACCCACCCGGAAGCTGTGGTATTCACCCCCCCCCAAAATGTTATAGTCAATTCCCCTTTTAGTGAAGGGGCGAATACGGCAAGTGAGCCGGGGAACCAGGGAGAATTGCCATCTAAAAATGTCATACTTCACGGCGTGGAAATGCTGCGCTCCAGTATTTCCTCTGGGTTAGAAGCGGTCAAGGGCATTCTCCGGCGCTGGGATAGGGACTTGCGTTGGCTGGTCGTGCTGGAGTTCGAGGATGTCGCTGAGGAGGAACTGCGATCGCTTGAACAACTTGTGCCGGAATTTTACTCGCTCTTGAGTGAGGATGTCTTGCCGATGGAGGGGTTTTAATTTTAAAGTCCCTCAACTTCTCAATACCGTATATTCCCTGTCAAACCCAATACCCGAAAAATTCGAGCGATAAAAGACTATAACCTTTTCTCGAAGGAATCAATCGGATATGTTTTTAGGTTTGCGTTTTTTCCACTCTTTGATCGTTAAACAATTCTTTCCAGTAGGTATTAATCCTGTAGTCGCGGACACACCAAAATTGGTGAGTGCGTAGTTTTCTACTTCTGCATCCTTAAATGCTTGTTCTACTACTTGTTGCTTTTCTGCTCTCGACAAAACTTCAACTTTCACGTCAGATGCTGTAGGAATAGCACTGGTTTTGTCTCTTGTGAAATTTTTCACATTGTACAATTGCTCTTGTTGCGGCTTACCTGCGTTTAGGCATCCTTTAGACTTGACAAACAATCCTGTAGCCCAATAACTATCAACGAAATGTTGCTTATTAACAAACTGTACTCCATTAGCTGCCCACACGTAAACAGGATCAACGTATCCTTTTTCTTTGGGTATTTTAGTTTCGCTACATCTTACTCCATTGCGTAAACGACTTCTATAATCTCCGCATACCTTCCAACTGATTCTGTACAAGTCGGGCGTTTCCTCAACATATTGCCTGATTTGCTCTTTTACAGCCTTCTCCTTCTGAGTTTGCTCTTCATCCAACTTAGCTGCATAAGCTGCTCTCAAGTCCCTCTCTGCTTGAGCTACCCTGTCTGCATCAGACTGGCAAGCGCCTAAGAGTGAACCTATCAAAGCAAGGGCTGTGAATAGAGCTATTTTCTTCATAAAAAACTCCAAAAAATGATTAATAAAATTGCTTATCAATTTCTCGTTTAAGGCGATATCTACTTCTTGAAACTGTTCAACTACGAGCTGCAAGTATTATATATATTTGTTCTACTTATGCAATTAGGTTTTAACGATTTTTTTAAATAGACAGAACGCAAGTCCTATCTTGTCGCGCTAAATCGTGGTTGGCGATGTCGTTCTGGAGGCTTGTGCTATCGCTTAAGTTAAGCGGAATAGGATGTCGGGGTTAGGGAATAAAGAATTATATACCAATTAGGCGCAAAGAACAAGTCACTTTCTTACTAAAAAAAACAGTACCAAAGTTTCTTTATTTTGTTATCCCAAATATGTCATACATAAGCATGGCGTAGAAACATTTAAAAAGTTATCAATGACAAGAGTATGCACATATTGGGAATTTGACCATCCACTGGGGCAAGTGAGGGCAATCTCAACCCCCAGAGGGCTAGAAATATTTGCCGAAGATGTATTTATGGTTCTTGCCCCACAATTAAATAATGAAAAAATAGTGCTTTTGCATATCCAAAGCCAAGAAAGATATGTGGTTATCGAGTCGCAAGTAGAAAGAGTGAAAACTTTAAACTCTACGGCTATTTATAATTTAAAAGGGATAGTAGATGAAGAATCAATTAATATCTTTACCCAATGGGTAAGAAGCAACATATTACCTATTTTTCAGAAAGATTTTTTGTAAATGAAAACCAGGAAAAAGCGAATGACAGATACTATCGAGAACAATCAGAATGTTGATGGAAAAGCTGATTTGCAGCCGATTATTTTAACACCAGAACAGGAGTTAGAAGGATTAACCCCAGAACAGCAGCTAGAGTTAGAAACCTCAGTAGTAAATACAGAGATAGCCAACAGTGCAAATAAGGATGTACCAAAAGTTGCCGAGGAAACAGAAGTAGTAGCTAAACCTCTACCTAGAAGATTAGTAATAGTAGATGGTGGGAAAGGTGGAGTTGGTAAGTCAATGTGGACGAGAGGATTTTTACAAACTTGTATAGATGAGAAAAGAAAAATTATGGCAGTAGATGCAGATAATTCTAATCCTGATTTGTTGAGATATTACGGAGAACATGGGGAGCATTATCAGATACAGCAGTTAAATATTTTTAAAGATGGTAGCATAGAGAGATTTTTTGACCAGATAAAGACAATGATTGAGCCGGAGCTAGATACTTATAATCAACTACCACCACCAGAATCACTGTTTTTATTAGAGTTGCCGCCACAATCTAGACAAATATTTAAAAGATTTGTAGAGCAAGATTTTCTGGAGACAGCCGCTATTGACTACGACATCAGAGTAACAATAGTTGTGGTTATTAGTCGTGTGTCAGATTCAGTAAAACAATTAATAGACTTATATGAGTTTTGCGGAATTAACGCTGACTATATAGTAGTAAAGAATTTATTTTATGGTGAGGAATCAGAATTTTCTAGATACAGTAATTCAGCAAGAATTAAAGAAATAAAACAAGAGTTATTAGATGAAGGAGTACCAATATTTGACATTGTAATGCCAGATTTGCTTGAATATGCTTATGACTATTTGGATGAACATTCACTGACATTTTCTGAAGGAATAAGCCAAAAAGAACTACCGGGAGTGAAAATGCGGGTGAAAAGTTGGCTAAAAACGTTCAAGCAACAAATTTATCATGTTAGGCATCTTTTAGGATTGGAGAGTATAGATGTTTAATTCATCTAAAAGAATGATTTGGACTGTAGGCGATTCGCGTGTAGGCAAGTCTACAGTTATTAAATTATTGATTGAACTTTATCAATTGCAGAATAAAAGGATAAAAGTTTATGACCATGATAACCGTGATAGGTTTTTGGCTTATAAAGACTTAGTGCCTATTGAAAAGGTAGACTTCTTCAATAAGCAAACTGATAGGATGTTTATTGATTTAGTGGCTGATGATATAGACATAATACTAGTCGATATGCCTGGACAGTACATAGATAAAATTTGTCAGTATCTGAGCGAATCAGAACTACTAAGCGCATTGCCTGAGTATGGTTGGAACCTGACATTTCTCCAACCTATTTCTCATAGATTAGACTGTATAGACTACCTAAATCAAATCATTCAAACTGCCACTAGCAATGCTAGCTATTTAGTAGTAAAGAATTATCATTTCGCTCCAGATTTTAGAGAATATGAGCAAAAAATGGCGAAAAATCTGTTGATGATAGGAGGTACACAGGTAGAATTAACTGCTCTACATCGAAATCACTATGAAGCAATGGAGAAAGCCGGGATACCATATTCACAAGTCAGCCATGATCTCTCAATAATGTTGTTCTGGAGAAGTTTTATTTTCCAATGGATTAAAAAATTTCGTGAATCAGTGATGAGTAATAATTTGGCTATTAAATATTTAGGGTTAGACTAATGACAGTACAAGAAGTATTACAAGGCTATTCCCCATCAGAACAAAAGCGCATAGTTGAGGGAGCCTATCAGCTAGGAATCACGCCAGATGATCCAACTTTTAGGATGATGGCGACGCTGGGCAGGTACGAGGAAACGATCATAGACCTCCAGGCAAGGATGGAGGCAATGATAGAAAGTTGGGCAGTAGAATTTGACCGAAAACTGGACAAGACAACTAAATCCGCCGAATCCATGCACTATACGGTAGTGTCAAGCGCTGTTCGTGATGAGATGAAAAAAAACAAAACCCCTGGCACAACCGATATAAAAGTGCAAGGGGGATGGGGATTAGGGGCGGTATCTTTAGTTTGTGGATTAGTCGCCGCCACCTCTGCGGCGCTTGGTTCGTTGACAACGTGGAATGCTGTCTCCAACTTAGGAACAAATCAGTCAGTGTTGGTTTCCCGAAATGATTTGCAAATATTGCAATGGGCAAAATCCCCACAAGGAAAACAGATGTATCAAATTATTTTAAAAAATCAAGGTGCAATTGAAGCCTGTCAAGAAAAAGAAGATAAAACTAAAGGCTATTGTTTAATTCAAGTAGGCAAGTGAACTCTGGCTAACTTTAAGAATATCACTTGAGATATACCCAAGTTCGCAACCTTTGACAATAGCTGCCATCCGACTTTCAACGCCGAGTTTTGAGTAAATATTGCGATTATGGTTCTTGACGGTACTTTCGCCAATGAATAGCTTTTTTCCGATCTCTCTATTTGAAAAGCCAGCAGCTAATAATCCTAAAACCTTAATTTCCTGGCAAGTCAGTGTATCCTCAAATACTTTTCCTTTTATTCTCTTGCTTTTGGAAAATGAGTGAAAACCTCGTTTAGCAATTTCGGAATCAAAAAACCTTTTATTATTATGGGTAGCCTTTATGCCCTCCACTATAAGCCCGACATTAGTTTTCTTAAGAATGTAAGAATCAGCTCCCGCATTTAAAGCAGACTCAACAAAATCTTGATCACAATAAGATGAAAGAACAGCAATCTTAATGCTATTATTATTAAACTTAATTTGCTGAATAACCTCGACTCCAGAAATATCAGGTAAACCCAAATCAACTAGTACAATATCTGGGTTTAACTCTTGCACTAATTTAATTCCATTAGTGCCATCTTCGGCAGTTCCTACCATCTTCATATCGTCTTGTTCATTAATGGCGGTGGTGATGCCGATTCTGAGGAGATCATTATCCTCAATAGTTACTAATCGAATCATATATATAGGTTCGACTTAAATTAACTAGATATTTATATCATCATACTTGTATTTATCAGACAAGCATTGTATTTTTTAAATAAATATTAATACTCAAGTCAGATTGTTTCTAAGTATTGTCAGTACTAGAATAAAAATATACAAAATTTACAGTGTCATTTGAACTTCTTCATCTTGAAAAGTAGCGAAAATGACAATTAGGATGAAAGCATACTATGCAGCCGGAAATTTTCCCAAAAAATTTAGAGTTGTCGGGATTATTGCACGATATCTCAAATGCGTTTAAAGGAGCATCGATAATTGTCAATCAGATAATTGATGGAGCTTACGGGCAATCGTTAGAAGAAATCCGTCCTTTACTGATGACTCTACAGAAAACCAACGAACGAGGTATCAACTTAGTTGAAGCTAAGAAAAGCTCTGAAGAAGTCAGAGAAGTGACAAGATTCGATATGTTAGATTTTTTACAAAAAATCTATTCTCTATTTAAGCCAATAGCGCAGTATCATTCTTTAAATCTGCACTATGAAACTCAGGAATCATATACACAAGGAACCGAGGTGAGGGCTGAATTAGTCAACATTGACCGGATGATATGTAATATTCTTACTAACGCTATTAAGTACACCAAACAAGGAGATATCTTTTTAAGACTCCTCAATCAAGGAGATAACCTAGTTATTGAGATTGAGGATACCGGTTGTGGGATTGCCGCCGAACAATTATCAAATATATTTATTCCCTTTTGGCGATCGCCTACTGTAGAAAGCAATCAATCTGGCGTAGGAATGGGCTTATACATTGTCTTGTGTGTCGTTCATGCTCACGGATTGAGCATGAAGGTAGATTCTGTTGTAGGGCAAGGAACCAAATTCACCATCATATTTCCTTACAAGGAAAATGGTATTTATGGGGTTGATGGTAAGATGCTTCGTGAATCACACAGGAGACAAGATGCGTTACCTATATGATGTGAAACTATGGGATAGGATTGAAACTGTTGTAGAAGTTCTAATTTTTGTGGCTTTGATGATAGCCTGTGTCATCAAACTAGTACACAACGATTTTCTCCAAGCAGTTTTTTACATAATACTCGCCTGGGTCATCTCACCCTGGTCAGGGATAGACCGTGTAAAGAAGCGTTATGTCTTGGTAACAGTATACTTTCTGGGTCTGTTCGTGGGATATTTTCATTAGTCCATCTCAGGCCCTTCTGGGGATTGATTGTTTTGTTCTGGCTGTTGTGGTGGCGGTGACGACTGTTGTTGTTGCTGTTGCACTCTTGTATCAAAATTGATCAGCTTTTGTGTTTCTTGTGGGTCAAGATGATTATGTATAATTTTGTATTCTTCCTTACCATCAGCTTTATAAGCACTAAAAGCCGACTGATTATCACTTTTGCGCCAAACAGTCAGACGTTGCATCCCCTCTCTCATCAATAACTGTAATCGATAAGCGATGCCCTCATAAATGCGACCGCCAACAGTATCTTGTCCCTTCGTCATGACAATATTCATCAACGCGGGAATCAGAGATTTTTTAGCCGCTTGGTTCTGTTCACTCTCAACTGGTGTTGGCTGTTGTCTATCGGAAGGAGGTAGTTTGCGCTCTTTAGCTTGTAACATTTGCTCTAAGAAAGTCTTTTTCCTCTCGGCGATTAAATTTTCAACTCTTGTGGAGTTGAAGATTGGTGTTTTTTCAGCTTGAGCCAAAGCAAATTTTTGGGTGTACTCTTTAAGATATTTTTCCTTGAGCGATCGCCTATAATCTTCAGTAGTTTGAGCATTGTGGGATAGAGATAGAGTATTTCTCATCTCACTAATAATATTGTCACGTTTTGCGGAGTCTAGTACAGGGGTTGACTGTATTGACGAAGGGGGAATTTTCTCCATCATCAGCGCCAGTCTATATGCCATCTGGTTGTGAGAAAGGCCACTGTCGCGGTTGATGGTAGAGATTGTTTCCATCAATGAGGTAGATTGCATTGTTAATTAAAATTCTAATTCTGGTGAATTAGTAGTCGTTGTGTGTTGTGGAATCTCTTGTCGAGACTGAGAAACAATTTCAACTTTGCCTGAGTAAGTATCGTTAATAATATTTTGACGCTGCGATTTCAAATCAAGAATAATAGCATCAAGCGGCGGGAGGGAGATATCAGTTTTTCCTGTTTTTTCCTTTTGAGTTTCACTTTCAATGATTAGTTCATTGTAAAGCTGACGCTGTTCCCCAATAGTAAGTTTACCAGTTTTCTGCAATTTAGATAGCAAATCATCCAATGACTGCTCCGCATTGGGAGCAGGGGAGGCAGGGGAGGCAAGGGGGGCAGGGGAGGCAGGGGAGGCAGGGGAGGCAGAAGACAATTCGCAATTGTCAATTCGCAATTCGCAGTTTGGAGAATTGTGAATTGCGAAAAGCAGCGAATTGCGAATTGGTATTTCTCCCCCTGCACTAAGTGCCTCTCTTTTTTGCTGAGATAACAAAGAATTAACTGATGCAGAAGTCAGAGGGGGAGATGGAGGAGATTGTTCGCTTTGGAGTTTGTCCAGTTCTTTCTTTATAGCCGGGTGAACAGGCAGATCAATGTCACGGATTGCATTTAGCTTAGGGAACAAAGGGTCGTAATTGATATACAGTCCTCTTGCCAATGAACCTAATTTTTCCAAATCAGCCTCATCAATGCCTATTTTCGTAACTTGGTGAGTCATACCATTGGGAGTGGGTAATAGCTCAAAGTGAACAGCTTCCCTAACCGAACCATTAAGTTCTGTTTTGAATAACTGTAGTGTAGATTTGTCTTTTCCTTCCCGAAACACAATGCGGTAATTACCCAAACTTAAGTCATTCTTCTTGAAATTACCAATCGCCCCTATCATAATTTGCAATACTTGAGATTGCTTGAAACTCTCTAAAACGTTGTGTGTGCCACTAGGTGAAACCGAACTCAACACAGAAGCAAGCTTGCGTGGATCTTCATCGATTCTTGGTAATTCTTTCCCCGCTTTGAGGTAATCTGCGACTAACAAAAACTCTTGCCTTTCAATAGGTAGGATATTGATGGGGTATTTATTGGTACTTAAGTCTCGCTCTAAATTTACCCATCTCACCTCACCCCAACGATTTGCCATAAAGGTCATCAACTCTTTACCATCGTGGCGACGAGAAATCGTGTAATCGTCACCTTTTTTGTTGATAATGAAAGCATCGGACTGATAAGTTAGCTCTTTGCCCTGTTTGTCGGCTTTAATCCCATACTTTTTCACTAACTGTACAGCCGCAGTTGCGATCGCTTTATTTTCTTTATCCTCTAGTTCTCGTCGTCGCCCTGAGCGTTGGTAAAGAGTAACATCCTGTTTTTTAGTCCAGTTTAGCGTGGGCGGTGGCACTGGTTCATCCGGTTTACGCCTCCCACGGAACCAACCATTAGTTTCTTGTTCTTCGGCTTGATTGTTAGAGGGTGTTTGCTCAAGGGTTGGTTCCGTGGTATTTGGTGGCGATTGTGGTTCTGATTGGGTAGGTGTAACTTGTGAATTGGTAGTAGTTGACGATGGAGATTGTGGCTTTGAGTCTGATATCAGTGCAGTAGTATTGTTAGTTTGTTGCTCTTTTAATTGAGTTGGTGTGATAGGAGTATTACTGTTTTGTAATGAAAATTGCTGTTTTGATTGACTAAACTCAGGATTTGATGACTGCTCAATCTTCTCTTTAGCAGGGGAAATCTTTAATTCAGTAGCAAGCTCTGGCTGACTATTGTCGATAGATTGGTTTGCTGTAGTGGAAACTGCACTTTCCTTGTTTGTTTCTCTAGATGGAATTTGAGTAGCTCCCTGATCAGCGTTAGATTGCTCCCTTGCTGTTGGGACTGTTGCATTATTTGACGACGATTGTTTGGGCGGTGTCTTAACTGCTACATTATCCAACGACGATTGATTTTCTGGCAGCGCAATTTTTGGTGATGAGGCATCAGTCTGATTTGGTTGGGCAACTGCTGCGGTTGGTACTGCTACACTGTTCTGGTTTGTTAAGGGTGGTGTTTGAGTTACTAGATTCTCTGGCGTTGGATGATTGTGTGGTGCTTGCATGGATTCTATTACTTGATTTGATTGGGCAATAGGTGTAGCAACTGCTACAATTTTCTTTCTACGTCGATGTTGTATTTTTTTGGTTTTACCATTGAGTAGATTGATGGTTGAGCATCCATCCTGATCTCTATAAAGCTGTTCATCCCGTAATATTGATTCCCTATAAAGCTTTTCCTCCCAC
>DATNQO010000261.1:0-17727 GCA_036704005.1 Leptolyngbyaceae cyanobacterium
ACTACGTGCCGCTACGCGAACATACATCTTTTTCCTTACCAACCTACGGTTGATGATGGTCAAAGATGCTGCTTCGTCGTAGCCCGCTATTCATCCCCACCTTACTTCGTTGAAGGTGGGGATGAATAGCGCAACGTTAAACAAGACTTACGCAACTGGCACATGGGGTAGGGTGCGTCAGATGTGGAAAATCCTTAAATGTGTACGAAATTATTGGGGCTGACGCACCCTACAGTTAGTTTGATTATGACACTTGCGTAAGTCCTATTAAATACTAGACAAGTATTAGTAAATCAAAATTGACAAAAGCAAGTTTCGCTTGATACTTTAGAGAGGTTTAATTTCCCTCAGAAATCAAAACACCCAAAACTCAATATCATACAGCAACTTGTGCTTCACAAGTGAGATGCACATTGCAATTGACATTGACACCTAAAAGAATAATAATCCTGGCATACAAGGTGCAGTTTCCAAATACTGGTGGTTGAATCCTACAAAATCGTGCCAACCAGTTACCTACGTATGTTTTGTTTTGTTTTGACAAAGAAAATACGTGTAGCAATTTGGAAAAAATGAAGTAATATGTCAGCTAATCTTAGCCGTTATCAACGCCAGTAGGCTCGTGATGGCTTGGCTATACAATCAGGCAATTTTCTCTAGAGCATCATGAACGCTTTTCAACCTTCCCAATTTCCGCAACAACCCACACCACAACATCGTCCGCCCGCGCCGCGCCCAAAACGACATCTACGCCAACGCTCCTATCGGCTAATGGCTGTAGAAGCCACAGCCAAGATAGGAGTTAACGTCGCCATTTCCGCCGCCGCCGCCGCCGCTTTGGTGCAGCTTATACCTCATCACTTATCACAACAAGCTAAGTTGCGTGAAGTCCGTGTTGAAGTCAAGCAGATGGAAAAGCGCGTCAGTGATTTACAAGAAAAATTGAGCCGTAATCTTGATCCCCGTCAAGTTAACAGTATCAGACAAGAACAAGCATTCAAATTTGAACCTAATCAAATTCCCATTGTAGTGACCAAGCAAGAGCAACCAGATAACGAAACCTCAGAATTGCCCTAAGACAAATATCATTAAGGGACAGGGTGTAAAGGACAGGTAACAGGCTTGTAAGTCGCTTAGTAGTTTTATTTTCTGGTTAGTTTGTGTCCTAATCTATCGGGCGTTGGCGTTCTGCAAGAGCATAGCTGCTCGCTATATAAATTATTTACAAATGCAGATAGCTTATAATACAGGGTTCTCATCCAGACTCCTAACAGCTAATAGTTAATAGCTCATTTTGGTTAAATTATTTTAGTTATCATCTATTAGCTGTTAGCCACGCTAGCAGCAAGTACGGAGAAGGGAAAAGAAAAATTTACATTTGATTGTCAGCTTTTTGCAAAAATAGCTATTTTAAAAAATTAATTACGAATTACCACGAAGGTAGCAATTCATTTATCCAATTTTCCAGTTGTAAACGTAAACGGTAGCCAGGAACATCTCTACGACTATATAAAGAAGGTAATTGAGCCACAGCGCGACGATAGTCGGCGATCGCACAATTCCATTCCCCCCAAAGGTGGTAAGTTCTGCCACGTTCCGCCCAAATATGCCCCTCTAGTTGACCGAAAACCAGCGCGATATCAAAATTCTCAATTGCTTGCTCATACTCGCCCAAATCGCGCAGAGTAATCCCCCGATTAATCCACGCCCGTACATGACGAGGATTCAAATCAATAGCGCGGTCATAATCAGCCAGCGCAGCTGCTAACTCTCCACAGGCTGCGTAATAATTGGCGCGATTGTTGTAAGCACTAGCTAAATCAGGATTCAACTGTAGAGCGGTGTTGTAATCTTGTAGTGCTTGTTGGCTGTGACCACTTTGAAAATAAATTAACCCCCGGTTGTTGTAGTCAACCGCATTGTAGGGATGGCGATTAATCAATTGGTTGAGGAGTGCGATCGCTTCGTGATAATTTCCCTGTTGTGCTGACTTCAAAGCACAAGACCGTAGATATCCGTCAGCCAAACCCGACTCATCACAGTCAGCATCTTGCTTGTGAGGGTCGAGTGTAGTCTTAGTCAGAAATTGGTAACAGCCATTTTGCTGATCACCGGAGGCTAAAAACGGGTGAGTGTTCATATCTTCTACCTTAGCTGCTTGGTCTGGGAAATCAAATTAGAGTTGTTGCAGTAGCTTGTTCATAAATTTTTTTGAAGACAAGCAAACCTGATACAGACTATTTACACCCCAATCTAGTAATACATACGTCATTCTTAGGGTAAATTCCTGAAACAAGAAATATTAATCTATAAGACTATTCAAGTAGTAAGACTGACAAATTCGGTAAAATGCCAAAGAGGTAAAAGGGACAGTTGACAGTTTACAGTTGACAGTTGTCAGTTGACACAGATTAAAGGCTTCTTCCTTTGCCCTTTCCCCTTTCCCCTTCCCCCTTCCCCAATCCCCAATCCCTATGATTTCTGAACAAAACGCAGTCGATTTAAATGCTGATGATTATATTGTCATCGGTCTAGCTACTTGCTTTATTAAAGAAGATGGTGAAGTTCATCAAGTCGATGTGATTGAACCAATTCCCTCAGCGTCTTTAGAAGCGCTGTTAAAAGGTATACCCACTTCGTATAAATATGCTTGTGCAACCAACTTAGGTTCAGTAGTGAACAAAGATGAGCCAATCTTACCAACCGACTTTCCTTCCTCGGCTCAGTTCGCAGATGAATTTGTCCTACGAGTATTTGCAGCAGCGCGTACATACAAGCGTCGAGAAAGTGCAAAATCTCTAATTCCTCTAGGCACAACCTATACAGATTTTAAATATTCCCTTGACAGGAAGCGGGTATTAAATGCTAGTAGAGTAGTGACAAAAGACGATAACGTCAAACAGCATTCTCACACTCACAAAGTACTTTAATCTCAGGTAGTTATGTTGAAACTTTATGGAGGGGCTTTTAGCCGCGCTTCAATTGTCAAGTGGTATTTAGAAGAGCTAGAAGTTCCCTACGAGTTTGTGTTGCTAGATATGCAGGCTGGAGAACACCGCAGTCCTGAATACCTAAAAATTAACCCTATTGGGAAAGTACCCGCAATTGTAGACGGGGATTTTCAACTTTGGGAATCAGGCGCAATTTTGCTCTATCTCAATGACAAATATGGTAAAACTTCTCTCTCACCAGAGGAGCGGGGAATACTCTCCCAATGGGTAGTATTTGCCAACGCCACCCTTGGCCCTGGTATTTTTGTGGAAGCCAATCGAGAAAAGGAAATGCCTCGTTTATTGACTCCCCTGAATGAAATTTTCCAGCGTCAACCCTTTTTACTAGGCAATGAATTTACTGTTGCTGATGTTGCTGTCGGGTCTATCTTAGCTTACATTCCTGTCATGTTAAAACTAGATTTAAGCGAGTATCCAGCAGTAGCCAACTATATCAAGCAAATGAATGAAAGACCAGCTTTTCAAAAAAGTATTGGCAAACGGTAGTGAACACGTCAGGGTTGGTAATAGGTAATTGGTAATTGGTAATGGGAGAAAACAATTACCTATTACCTATTACTAACTAAACTAACCATATCGTAAGTAATTAGCCGGACTTGATATAATTCACTATCAATAGCTTGATTCTGGGGGCATTTCCAGAAATCAATTTTGCCGCCTAAAGCTTGTTAACTAATAAAAAAGCGGGGAAATAATGATATTTTACCCGCTTTTTTAAGCTTGATAGCAGTTGTCAGATAGATGAGGACACAGATGATATCATGTCCGCTTAAATACTTATCATATCTTGGGGGTTGGTAATGGGTAATAGTAAAAAACAATTACCAATTCCCGATTACCAATTACCGACTAAACCAACTATATCGCAACTAATTAGCCGGACTCTGTTCCCTCTCCCCTGCTATTTGCTAGTTAACGGTAATTTGTGAACTGCAACGCCACAGGATAATCTTCTTGCTTCAACCTTTGGATGACTACTTGCAAATCATCTTTAGATTTAGCTGACACTCGCACAGCATCACCTTGAATTGAGGCTTGAACTTTCTTAAATTCATCGCGAATCAATTTAGATATTTGCTTGGCGATATCTTGACTGATACCTTTTTTGAGAGTGATTTCTTGACGGACGCGATTACCACTGGCTGATTCTACTTTGCCAAAATCAAAGATTTTTTGTGAAAGATTACGCTTGGCGGCTTTTTCCCGAAGAATGTTGTGAACAGACTCTAGGGTAAACTCGCTATCTGTACCAATGGTAATGTTTTCTTCACCCAACTCAACAGTTGTCTGAGTATCTTTGAGGTCGTAACGACTTTTAAGTTCTCGGACGACTTGATCGACAGCGTTAACTAATTCTTGTCGGTCAAAATCGCTCACAATGTCAAAGGAATAAGTGGAAGCCATAAGAAATGTGTAATTTGCGATTTTGGATTTTAGATGAAGAATAGAACATAGATTGAGGAAAGTTCTATTCCTCAGTTAACTGCTAGCCTGCATGATACTCAAAATATAAAGAGTCCCACTGCTAGCAGAGGCAATGGCAAACATCAACGATCGCAAAAGCGGTATATTCACAATATAGAAGATTGAGTATAGCAACCGAGCCACAACAAAAGCGATCGCTGCCCACACCGCAGTCACAGAATTTACACCAGTAACATAAGCCATCAGTGCGGCTGCGGAGAACACCATAAACGCCTCAAAGGAGTTTTGGTGCGCCCATGTAGCCCGTTGCCCATAAGGTGGTAACTTATCGAACATAGCGCGTGGGGCGGAAACATCATACCCAACACTCGCACGAGCATAACCTACCACCAAAAATGGCAGATAAATTAAAACCGCAGCTGCGGCAATAGAATATAACAGAATAATCATGTTTTGTGGTTATTAGTCATTAGTCATTAGTCATCAGTCCATAGTCCAGATGTTTGACTATTGACTGTTGACTAATCAAAGTAGAAAAGTGTTACCACCTTTCTTTGTTCTTCCGCATCTCCACAGGTTTGTAGCAGAGTTCGGCTGTCATGAAATGCAAAGCAGATAAGCTGCTGGCATCGGGAGACAATTTCTTTGTTGCACAAGTAACTGGCTTCAGCAAGAGACAAGCTATCATTACTAGGATTTTCTACTAGGTGCATCACCTGTTCTAGTTGCTGGCGCGATTCTTGGGGCTGACGTTCCAAGCTTTGCGGTAAAATTACCGTCAGTAAATTGGGGTCAGCACGCATTGCGCCCTTAATGGCAGCTGAGTTAGTACCTGTAGCACCAGAGGTAATGACTCGATTCCCTGACAAAACCAAGGCATAAGTCATCATCTCAATCAAATTTTGATGCGTAATTGGCACGTGACGGGAACCCAGCAAAGCAATTCGTTTAGAACCTGTTTGCTGGATTGTCGCCAGTTCTTGGGCTAACGTATCGAGGTTAATAAGGTCTATTGACTGGCTCAAAGACGGAAATATTCAGATTAAACAACCAAGTTATTCTACCAAAGAGCGTGTAAGTCCGAAGCGAACTTGAGCCATAATTTTGTGAAGGGAAAGGGGAAGGGGGGAAGGGGGAAGGGGAAAGGGGAAAGGGGAAAGGAAGAAACTAACTGTCAACTGTCAACTGTCAATTGTCAACCGTCAACCGTCAACCGTCAACCGTCAACTGTCAACTGATAACTGATTAATGACTAATGACTGGCGTTAGTCCTAGTTTGGATAATAGGCGATCGCAGTCAAAATGCTCTGCCATTAATTGACGGATGCAGTGTACTTTAATCGGTTCGTGGACTCGCACTTGACCGAAGGTGCGGTCAACAATTTCTACAGTAGTCAGGGTATCCAAGTCAACCGATAGGATGGGGATTTCTAATTCTTCGGCACGACTAAGAATAAACTGTGGTGGGGGTAATTGTCCGGTGAGGATGAGGCATTGGGTAGAAGTTTCTAAGGCTGCTTGTTGAATTTCTACGCGATCGCCGCCTGTGACTACTGCCATATTTCGGCGTTTGCGGAAATATTTCACTGCCGCATTGACGTTCATCGCGCCAATTGCTAGGCTTTCTACCATCAAATCTAAGCGATCGCTGCGACAGAGAACTTCGGCGTTTAGCTGTTTGACTAATTCACCTACACTGACGCTGCGGAGTAAATCGTTTTTCGGCAGCATTGCTAGCACGGCGATACCATGCTGTTCTAGATAAGGACGGACAAAATTATTCACCGTTTCTAACTGGGTAGGCGGGATATCATTGATGACAACACCAATTAAGCGATCGCCTACACGTTGTTTAGCAGATAATAGAGATTCGATAGAAATCAGCGAACTGTAACGGCTTACCAATAGTACAGACGCATTCAAAACATCTGCCACTTGCAGCAAAGACAAGTCAAACAAATAACCTTCAGATAAATCCCCAGGGCCTTCTAGCACAACTAAATCCCCACGAGGAATCTGTAAATATTGCTCTACTAAAGTCTGACGATAATCAGTTGTGTCTTCACCAAATAGACGCTTCTGCATACTGGCTTCATCTAAAGCCAGTATTGTGGGCGCAATGCGGTTTGCCGATAGGTTGAGATTATGAGTAATAAACTGGACATCTTCTTCAACTACAGTGCCTTCAGATGTACTCAAACTATTACCTAATGGTTTGCCGTAAGCAATGTCTAATCCCTTTTGCTGTAACTGATGAGACAATCCCAGAACTGTTGCGGACTTACCGCTATAAGTCTCAGTTGAGCCAATCAGCAAATATTTAGCAGACTTTGGCACACGCGCACTCCTAATTTCAAAAGGCAACAAAAATGAGGTTAAAGGTTAAAGGGAAAAGGAATGAACAGGTCGCCCACAAGGGGCGAGGTTTTCACCTTTTCCCCTTCCCCCTTCTTGATCAAACCCAGCCAGGTGTTTACTAATTTTAATTGGTTCCGGCGGAAACCTCAGACGTTTTCACAAGGTATTTTCTTGAAATCTACTTTTTTTAGGTAATTAAATTCATCAAATGCTAAGTAACTTGACTGCGCTATCGATGTCAGTTGTTTTTGGAATGTGTTAATGCTCCGCCTGCTTGTAGACAGGTTTACAATCTTCTTCGCTACTGGCTACTGAACCAGTGAATACGGGCAAAATTAACAGTTCCCTTGTGGGTAAAAATTCATAATTTTAAATATAAAAAATTAATTCTTTTTAAATAAAAATGAATAAATAAAAGTATAAGAGCATAGCTCAAGGAATATATTTCCGTTTCTAAACTCCTATACTGATATATACATACAGATTTTTACTCATCTATACGCAGGAGCTTGCGGTAAAAAGATTGCGAGAAATCAGTCAGCTTGTAACGTTTATGATTTTCCATTAATTCAATTAAAAAATTGATAAATTCAAAACTTGCCATCATCACTTCATAACTTAACTCAGCGTTCCCATCAAACTGCATCCGGCAACGTGTCAAATCTGAAGGTAAAGTAGCAACGTTCCAAGAAGCGACAAAGGGAACATTTTCACCTGCTTCTATTTTCCGATGCCCTTCGAGGATGCCTTTTTGATAAAGGCTGATAGCAAGGGGTAAATAATTACGCTTATTACCTTGAATATAAGGTAAGTAGACGTTCGCTTGTTGTTGAGTGGCAGGCTGGAGTTGCTCAAGAGACATCTTTGGCTATTCCTCAAGTTAATCGACAACTAGGGATCTTAGTCGTTGTCAATAGTATTCCCAAAAATTTTTGATTGTTTACATGGGGAGTGGGGGGAGATGTGGTTCTCTGCGTTCGCGATAGCGTGTCGTAGACAGACGCTCCGCGTAGCTTGCTTCCACGGAGTGGTACGACTGCGCTCACCAACCGGGGGATGTGGTTCGGCTACGCTCACCAACCGGGAGATGAAGGAGATGAGGGGGATGTAACTTGCTTCCCGTTCGCGTAGCGTCCCGTAGGGAAGGGTGGAAGTGAGGGGAGCAGGTGGGAAAAACTAATGACTAATGACTAATGACTAATGACTAATGACTAATGACTAATGACTAATGGCTATTGACTAATTCACAAGAACGAGAGTGATAATACAAGTTACTGCTAAGAAATATTAAAATGTCGGTTAAAATAGGTCAGCATTAGCTTTTTTGAAGCTGGGCGCAATAACTGCTAAGATCCGCTCCGTCAGGTGTTGGATACTGGTATTGCAAGTTCTGCCAACAATCAACTGTGGCTATGCGATCGCGCTTGCCTAATCTCAAGCTCAACTCAGGAAAATCATCAGCACTATTTATATAGTCCTGATTTCTGGAATGGCTCAAGATGAACAAGATAGCTGACACAGTTTATTGCTACATAATTCCCAGCTTCTGTTGAGTGTAGACAAATACTGGTTTTTGAATCAAGTAACTTATGCCAGCGAATTCCTGGCCCGATAACGATTCCTACAAAGAGCTTGATCCACTCAATTCCTTGTTATCTGACCTATCAGTAACTGAGGAAGCAGTGGTGGAAACAGGGGATTTATCTCGTCCATCCCGGTTTCAAGGACGTAGAGGGAAGGCTGCTCTAGTTTTAACAATCGTCTGGAGTGGCACGATCGCTCTACATTTGGCTTCTTGGGGTTCTATTTTTATACTAGGGCTGACTACCATTTTAGGCATTCATGCTTTAGGAGTAGTTTTTGCTCGCCCCCGCCACTATCAAAAAGAGATTCAGGGTAGTTTACCTTATGTATCTATACTGGTAGCGGCGAAAAATGAAGAAGCTGTCATTGCGAAATTAGCGAAAAATCTTTGTAATCTGGAATATCCTAACGGGCAATACGAAGTTTGGATAATTGACGATAATAGTACCGATCAAACCCCCCAAGTCTTAGCAGAACTGGCAAAAGAGTACGACAAACTCAAAGTCTTGCGACGTTCTCCTCAAGCTACTGGTGGGAAATCGGGGGCATTAAATCAGGTTTTACCATTAACTAAGGGTGAAATCATCGCCGTGTTTGATGCTGATGCTCAAGTGGCATCAGATATGTTACTCCATGTAATACCGTTATTTCAACGGGAAAAGGTGGGGGCGGTGCAGGTGCGAAAAGCGATCGCCAACGCCAAAGAAAATTTCTGGACAAAAGGGCAAATGGCGGAAATGGCTCTGGACACTTGGTTCCAGCAACAGCGTATAGCCTTGGGAGGAATTGGAGAACTGCGGGGTAACGGTCAATTTGTGCGCCGCCAAGCTTTGGACAGCTGCGGCGGTTGGAATGAAGAAACGATCACCGATGATTTGGATCTAACTTTCCGCCTGCAACTTGACAAATGGGACATTGAATGCTTATTTTACCCAGCAGTACAAGAAGAAGGCGTAACAACAGCGATCGCCCTTTGGCATCAGCGCAACCGTTGGGCGGAGGGCGGCTATCAACGCTATTTAGACTATTGGGATTTGATTCTCAAGAACCGCATGGGGACGCGGAAAACCTGGGATATGCTCATGTTCATGCTGACGATGTATATTTTACCGACAGCAGCAATTCCCGACGTACTAATGGCGATCGCCCGCCATCGTCCACCCATGTTAGGCCCGGTAACAGGCTTATCTGTCACCATGTCCGTTGTGGGAATGTTTGCTGGTTTACGTCGCATCCGCCAAGAGCAAAAATTCCAAGTTCACACGCCTTTTGTACTCCTACTGCAAACAGTACGCGGCACATTATATATGTTGCACTGGCTAGTAGTCATGAGCAGTACCACAGCGCGGATGTCCTTCAGACCCAAGCGTTTAAAGTGGGTAAAAACCGTACATACGGGAACAAGCGAATAGTCACTACGGTGAAGTTAAAAGTTAAAATGCAAAGTCCAAAAATACGCTTTTGGATTTTGCATTTTTTTATTTGGTAATTGGTGATTGGTAATTGGTAATTGGTAATTGGTAATTGGTAATTGGTAATTGGTAATTGGTAATTGGTAATTGGTCAGTCTCTACTCATGTATTTCCAGTCCCCAGTCCCCAGTCCCCAGTCCCTCATTCATCTTCCAAATCCGATTCATCTGTCCACTCAGATGTAGCCAAGTCTGAGAATCCTTCGCCATCGTCGGTAAATCGAATGATTTGCCCATCAAAGTATTTTGCTAGACGTTGGGCAGCGATCGCAACTTCGTCAGTTTCCCATTCAGGTAGAGGTGCTTTGTTTGGGGTGGGTTGCGGTGTTTTTACCCCTGCTGTATTTGCGGGTGTTGGAGGTGTTTTTGGTGCAGGAGGCGGTGTAGTTGGCTGTGGTGGAGGAGGTGTAGCTGGTTTCCCGTTGTTATTGGTTGGTGCAGGCGGCTGTTTGACCGTGGAAGCAGCGTTATGGCCGTTACCGTTATTGTTGGTGGCTGGCGGTGCTTTCTTGACTGTGGAAGCTTTGGTGGCGTTATTACTTTCTAAAGTCACCTGAACTCCACGATTAAAAGTCTGTTGAAAAGCAGCCGTAATCGTTGGTAAGTCTGATTTAACTTTGTCATACCATTTAGGTTGGACACCAACACGAGCTGTTGCGCCATCAAACTCAATCAGACTACACATTTGACCTAGTAAAGACCGTCTAGATATTGGCTCAATACTGCTAACTACTCGTTGCCAAATTTGAGCTAAATCAAGTTCTCCTGTATCAATTACTTCTTCTGTTGCAGGGGAAGTAGGTTGAACTGGGTTCTGTGGCGGTGTTTTGGCTTCTGGGGTAGTGTTAACTTCCTGTGGAGTCGGGGATACAGACCTGTGATTAGGTTCTGGCTGGTTGGAGGATGGTGGGGTTGAGGGGGTGTATTGGGGGGGAGGATTTTGTGCGGCTGGTTTTTGAGGAACTGTTTGTGCTGATTGTGTGCGATATTGCTGTGGTGTAATTATCGCTGTGGGTTGAATGTTGGCGCTGGGTAATAATCCTAGTAATGTTACTTCCAACCATAAACGGGGTTGGGTGGTGTTTTTAATTTGTAGTTCTGCTTCTTGTAGGTGTTTTTGTCCTAGCAAGATTTTACTCATATCCAATGATTGGGCAGACTCAACTAGTGATTTCCATGTTTGTCCTGTGCAAGCTACTAAATCATGGCGGTTGGGGGCGGTTTTGGCGATGAGTAAGTCGCGGTAGAAGGCGGCTAGGTTTTGCAGAATGGTTAAGGGTTCTCGACCACGGTCTAATATTTGCCGGGTACAGTCTAATACTACTTCTGGGTTATCGTCGGCGATCGCGCCCAGCAACATCAACAAGTCCCGTTCACTGACTGAACCGACTAAATCCCATACTTTATCAGGTGTAACTTCATTAGGTAATAAGGCTAGCTGGTCAAGTAAACTTTCTGCGTCTCTCAATCCACCTTGGGATAATTGGGCTACTAATGTTACCGCTTCTTGGGAAATATTAATGTTTTCTTTGGAGGCGATCGCAGTTAAATGCTTCACCATCGCCTCTATTTGAATGCGTCTAAAATCAAATCTCTGACAACGAGAAATAATTGTCGGTAATACTCGTTGTGGGTCGGTTGTAGCTAAGACAAAGACTACGTGTTTAGGTGGTTCTTCTAATGTCTTAAGTAGCGCATTGAATGCCGCACTACTGAGCATATGACATTCATCGACCACGTAAACTTTATAACGACACTGTACAGGCGCGAACTGGGCTTTCTCAATCAATTCGCGGATGTTGTCTACACCTGTATTACTGGCAGCATCAATTTCAATTACATCCAAGGAGTAGCCTTTGGTAATTCCCTGACAAACATCACATACGCCACAGGGTTCAGCCGTGGGCTTGTCACTTTTGAGACAATTGAGGGATTTGGCAAGAATTCGGGCGCTAGAGGTTTTACCTGTACCTCTAGGCCCTGTAAATAAATAGGCTGGGGCTATTTTAGCTGTACGAATAGCATTTGTGAGCGTGGTAGCGATCGCCTCTTGCCCCACCAGTTCAGCAAAACTCTTTGGGCGATACTTGTGGTGCAGGGGTTCATACGACATGGGTCAAAAAAAGTCAATACCTTCCAGGGTTGATTTGGTAAGTGGTTGTGCCTTACATTTACTTACACCCCATCATGATCCTTTTTCTCCCCGAAGAGTCTGAGCATTTTTAATGGTGAATGAAGTTAAACCATTTTAAACTTTGCCACATATCTTGTGAACTGTGGCATAACCTAGAAGAGAAATAGTGAAATTCACTTATATCGACTCAGTGAATGCGATCGCCAACTCGGCGGCTACAATCTTAGGGGAAACAATAGTTGATGGTACAGCAAATGCTCAGGCGGCTCGTCCAATGGTTGAAAAGCTTCTTTCAAGGCTTGTTTGGCGGTGGTAAGAAACAGACTGCGGTCAGAACTAGTCCTACCGTCACAAAACAACCAGCACCACCCCTCAGTGATACAGACTTAGAATTTCTGTTTACTGAACTTCTCGAAGGAGTGCATCAGGCGCGAGGCGAAGCTTGGGCTGTCAAGTGGTTACAAAATATTGAGCATCGTGTAACAACCGCACAATGGGTAGAGTGGTTAAAGCGCTTTGGCGAAAAATTACTAGCATCCTCCTCACCAAATAATGAATTAGCATCTCGATTAGTCCAACTGGGTGAACTGGGCGTAGGTGAAATCGGCGATGTCGCCTACGATATCGGTATGCAGGTGTTAAACCGCAATCAAGGCGAACCTATCTGGGAATATGATGGCCCAGATGCTGACAGTACAAATGTATTATATACAGAAGAAGACCTTTCTGCAACCGAGGAAAACCCAGAGGGACAATATCAAACCGTCACCCTTGATCAGTTGTTTGTCATGTTGCAACAGGATGAAAACCTCCGCCAACAGATAGCAGAACAGCTAGGGCTGGAAACCGACGATCCGCAAGCAATTGTCGAGACTTTAATGAGTCAATATCAGGCTGGTCAGGAAGCGGGAGACAGTTGACAGTTGACGAATTTATTCTCCCCCCACTCCCTCATCTCCCTCATCTCCCCCCACTCCCTCATCTCCCCACTTTGCTATATGTTAATTTTCCTAGATTTCACGGAAATTGTGGTTTATGATGATGTGCTAAAACACAACGATCGCTACAATCTAGGTTATGTAAAATCCACAGAGTATGACAAATGCTCACTCGGCTCTTTCAGTGGCTTAAAAACTTTGACAAACACCCTGTTGATAATCCACAAACTGATTTTCTCAAGGGTGTTAACAAACAGGTGGCAGAACAACCACCTGAACTTACTAATGCGGATCTGGAACTATTGTTTACTCAGCTGCTGCAAGGTGTGGAACAAGGAAGGGGTCAGCAATGGGCAATCAAGTTTCTGCAACGGATGGAAGACCGGATTAGTGTTGAGCGCTGGATAGATTGGTTATTATTGTTTGGTGAAAAACTATTAATCTCACCTGCACCAAATCAATATTTAGGTAGACAGATGGTGCAGTTGGGTGAATTGGGTATCGGGCAGGTAGGAGAACTTGCTTATGATATTGGTATTCGCTTGCTAAATAAGGATTTTATTGAACTGAATGGCTTGGTTGAGGCGCAGGAAGCATCATCGGCTAAAGTCCCAGAACCTGCCAATATTCTAGATTCCCCTGGACAAGAATTAATCCGCAGTTTGGGAGACTTATTGTGGGAGTCGGAAGAACCGCAAGTTAATACTCCCACAACAACATCAGAAATTAACTCTGTTAATGAAGACACAATTGACAATTTACAGCAATTGAGTTGGGAATATCAAATCACCCCAACGGAGTCAGTTTATGAAGAGACAATCGAAAATTTACAACAATTGAGTTGGGAATATCAAATTACCCAAAATCAATCTGTTGACGAAGATAGAAGCGAAAACCTACGAGAACCAAGTTGGGAATATCAAACAGGTGCAACTGAATTAGAGGACGCAACTACAACAGAATTAAATTGGGAATATCAAACAAACCCGACTGAATCAGTGGCTGAAACGGCAGAGAATTTACAACAAATCAGTTGGGGATATCAAGAAGTAGAATTTACAGCACCGGATTTACAAATCCCGGCACAAGAAGATGTTATCAACAATTTAGGTGAACTGATATTAGATTATCGGCAACAAAACTCAGCCGCTATAGTATCAACGCAAAGTAATTGGGATCAGTCTTTAGTTAATTTAGATCCCAATGTTGCTAATACCTTAGATGAGTTGATGGTGCGACTGGAACAAAGTAACAATTTAGTCCAGCAGTTGGCGGCTAATTTGATTATGCAGAAAAACCAGTCGCCGACTACTACTAGTGAACAATCGAATGCTTTTATTAAGGCACAGGCACTATATTACCAAGGGTTGCAGCTAGCTAAAACGGGCGATTTAGCAGGAGCGATCGCATCTTATGAACAAGCCATCCAATTATACCCCAACTCCTACGAATACTGGTTTAATCGTGGTTTAACTCTCTTCCATTTAGAACGGTTTGTGGAAGCGATCGCTTCTTATGACCAAGCGATCGCACTGAAACCAGATTACTACAAGGCTTGGTACAATCGCGGCGGGACTTTGGGACAATTGGGACTGTATGAGGAAGCTGTCGCCTCATTTGGACAAGCAATCAGCATTCAGTCGGATACGCCGGAGGTGTGGTCTAGTAAGGGTTGGGCGGAGTTGAAGGTGGGACAAATTAGCGAAGCGATCGCATCTTATGACCAAGCCTTGGCTTTATCACCGGAAGACCCGGAAAACTGGTATTATCGAGGAATTGCTTTAGGTATCGATGAACAGTACGAAGCAGCGATCGCATCTTATGACCAAGCCTTAGAACTTTACCCCGACTTCCACGAGGTGTGGATTGACCGGGGTGTGGTGTTATTTAACTTAAAACAGTGGTCAGAGGCGATCGCATCTTGGGATCAAGCCCTATCAACCCAACCGGATTTTTACCTAGCTTGGTATAACCGGGGTGTGGCTTTAGAAAACTTAGGTAGGCGTGAAGAGGCGATCGCATCTTACAAGCAAGCCATAGCCATTAAGCCAGATTTCCACCTAGCTTGGTATAACCAAGCCGTGGCGCTATTTTACCTAGAAAGATTTTTAGAGGCGATCGTTTGTTATGACAACGCCTTACAATTTAAGCCAGACTATTGGGAAGCTTGGATTGGTAGAGGGACGGCGGTTGGTAATATAAGTGAGACAGAAACGCCCTTAAATTTACTGACAGTCATCGCCACTAATAATTCTACCTTAAAGTTGGCTAGCCATGAAGGTAAATTAGCTAGTTATCAGGAAGGGTTAAAACATATCCGCCCAGATACACACCCTGAAGGTTGGGGAAGATTGTATCTGGCGATCGCCAATACATACTACGAACAAGGTAAAAAACATTCTACATCGCGTAACTATTGGCGCAAAGCCGTCACCGCGTACAATCAAGCCTTATTAACACTCACAAGTGTAGGTTTTCCGCAGTTACACCTAGAAGTTTTACAATCCCTCGTTAAAGCATTACTAGGACTAGGACAAACAGCACAAGCCCAAGAACTACAACAACGGGGCGCGAACTTATTACAAAAATTACTCAATGAACCGGGGCGCAATGCGGAAATTAAAAAACAACTAGCCTGGAAATTTGCGGGATTTACCCAATTAGCCGTCGATATATGTGTAGAATATGGTGATTTAGTAGAAGCTTGGGAAATTGCCGAACAGGGAAAAAACGCTTGTTTAACTTGGCAATTGTATGGGTGGGATGCAGAGGTGCGATCGCTAAATTATCGCTCAGTTCAACAACTACTCAATCCCCACACCGCAATTATCTACTGGCATCTTAGCCCAGTTGCCCTACACACCTTCATTATCAAAGACCAAGCACCCTCACCAATTCTCGTTTTTACACCCGTTCAAAATACAGGCACAATTAGCGCCGCCACACCCCTGCAAGATTTACCCCTACCCGAAGCTAACAGAAGGCTAATTATATTTGAAAATTGGCTAGAAAATTGGCAACAAACCTATCAAGAATATCGCCAGCAAGCCCAAGACCAACAAAGCAAAACAAATCATTCTTGGCGCTTGGAGATGGAAGAGAGATTATTGCAGTTGAGAGATATTTTAGAAATTGAGACAATTTTACAAGAACTTGAAGATATTACCCAACTAATATTAGTTCCCCACCGCGACTTATTTAGATTGCCTCTTCATTCATTATTTCATTTTAATTCTGCATCTGAAGAAATAACAAATATCACATATTTGCCAAATATTCAAGCAGGTTTATCCGCAAGTATTACAGACATTGCCCAGTTTGATCACCAAACATTATTAACTGTTGAATACCCTGATAATATCGATTATCCCACGTTGAGGTTTGCTAACCTAGAAGCCGAAGTTGTCAGTCAAATGTTTAGAAATCGCCTGCGTCTGCAAGGTAGCGAAGCAAATAAAATTAATTTTGAAGAAGCTTTCTTTGAAAATTATAATATTCTGCATTTCACAGGTCAGGCAATTAATAGCCCGATTGAGCCTCAAGCATCAGAATTAGTATTGGCGGGTAAAGATAAATTTACCTTAGAAGAAATCTGTGAAACCAACTTATCAACATATAATTTAGTTACTCTTTCCGCTTGTGAAACCACAATTAATATTAACCAAACAACTACAGGTGAATATGTAGATTTAATTACTGCTTTCTTCTCTAGAGGCGTTCCCCACATAGTTAGTACCCTCTGGACAGTAGAATCATCTGCCAGTGCTTTAGTCATCATTGAATTTTACCGCCGATTACAGTCAGTGCAATCAGTCACCACAGCTTTAGCAGAAGCCACAGCTTGGCTAAGAGAATTAACCGCCGCAGAACTCACACAATGGTATGAAGATTTGCTCAAAAATCTCGATCCACAAGAACTGAAAATTAGAGCTTACTTAGCAACACATATTTATAGAATCAGCAAAATGCCAGCAGATAGAAAACTCTACTCTCATCCTTATTATTGGACAGCTTTTATCATTACAGGTAAGCCTGGAAAATCCTTACAATATTATCTGCATTCAAGTCGTTAAAATAAGTTTTCTACCATTACCTATTATATCAAGTCAGGCTAATTACTTACGATATGGTTGGTTTAGTCGGTAATTGTTTGTTGCCATTAATTACCTATTACCGAGCAAAGCAAGTATATAATAGCTTTTCTTTCCTCAATAGCAAGAATAATTGAACGCAGATAAACGCAGATGGACGCAGATAAATTTGTACCTTAGCAGACTACGAAACACTGTATAATTAAGTAACCAAACTTAATATTGTAATGTCTATTCAAGTTTACGGAATACCTAACTGCGGTACTTGTAAAAAAGCCTTTAACTGGCTACAAGCTAATAACATTGACTATGAATTTATCAACACTAAAGAAACTCCACCCACAAGAGAGATAATCAAAAATTGGGTAGAATCTTTAGGCGCTGCACCCATGCGAAATACCTCTGGTCAATCTTACCGCGCTTTGGGTGATGAAAAAAAGAATTGGACGGATGAACAATGGATTGAAGCATTTGCAAAAGATGCCATGCTACTCAAACGCCCACTTTTTGTTAAGGATGGCACAGCAGTAGCTGTAGGCTTTAGAGATGAGAAAGTAATTAAGGAGAAATTGAGTAAGTAGAGAGACTTAATAAAAGATAAGTTTGTAGTAAGGACTTTAGTCCTCTCAAACCCAGCAAAAGAGCGATAAATCGCTCTCTCCGTTCGCGTAGCGTGTCGTAGACAGACGCTACGCGAACACTACGAACAACAACA